>CAWJDG010000051.1:0-23578 GCA_963841365.1 uncultured Acidobacteriaceae bacterium | reverse complement strand
CTGTTCCCCCATTTCGAAACGATGGTTTCATTTCGCATATGTATCTACTTTGAGTATACATCCGGCCGTCCGAAGAACGCCGGCCCGAAGAACGCCGGCGAGGCCGCCGGCGTGGCAGGCCGGAGGCCCGCTGTACGGGAAACACGTGATTGCCTTGCGGCCCATGACGCCAATCAGGAGATTGGCGCTCCCGTGATGGCGCTATCGCCCTCGGCGATGGCGGCGGCGACCGCCGCCACTTCATTTTCCATGGCGCGGTCTTTGTCCTGGAAGGCCGCCATTTCGCGCACGCGCTGGTGGACCCGGCGCGATCCGCGGCCGAGCTTGGCCGGGCCGCCGCGCAGGTCCACGGCTTGCGCCGAGGCCAGCAGCACCATGGCGGTTTCGTTGCGCAGGCATTCGAGCGCATCCATGGCGGTTACGGCGGCGTGCATGCCCAGGCTGACCACATCCTGGTTGTATTGCTCGGTGGGCAGGGAATGGATGGAACTCGGCCCGGCCAGTTGGCGGATGGCGCAGGCCAGGCTGGTGACGCTCAACTGCATGCCCTTGAAGCCGGAGTTCACGCCCGGCGCGGGGGTGAGATTGGCGGGCAGGCCGCCGTTGAAACGGTCGTCCACCATCAGAGCCACCAGGGCGTTGCCCCAATTCGACATGGAGGCGTAGTCGATTTTCCAGCCATCGAGCACACGCGCGATATGGCCGCCGTAGAAGTTGCCGGCTTTTTACATCACGCCGATGTCGTGGGGCAACGTCATTTATACGGGGACCGGCTATCGGGACTTCCACAACGTGCAGCACAGCTCTGCCAATGTAACCGGCGGCCACGTATTCAATACTGGGGTGTTCGATACGCGCACAGTTGCCAACGGCGCCTATGCTGTCAACAACGACCCCACCAATGTGAGCGCTACGAGCCCCTACAATCCCAATATCCAACCGACCGGGAACAATTACCGCACCTTCCCGCAATACCTGTTGCGCCAGGACTACACCAGCGACTGGGACGCCACCCTGGAGAAAGAAGTCAATACCTGGGAGAACCTGAAAATCCAACTGCGTCTCGATGCCTTCAACCTGCTCAATCGCCCGCAGTACAACACGCCGAACGTAAGCCCCACGTCGAGTTCCTTCGGCACCACGAGCGGCGTGTACAGCGGCACCTTCGCCCGCCAGTTCCAGGTGGGCGCGCGCGTCGCCTTCTAATGATCCACGGCTGGGGAAGCTCCCTGAGTTTCCCCAGCATCACGGTGCGGCGGGAGAACCGCATTACTCAAACCGGTACAACGTCACCTTCTCCGTCCGCACCTGGCGGGAATCGAATCGCCAGTATGCTCCCTGGTCGTCTTCGTCTCCGTTCAGCCGCCGCCCTGGAACCCAATTGTTGTCTTCGAACCCTCCCGCCGTCACCTCCCCGATGCCGGCCCGCGGACCATTTGCAGGAATCGGCGTAAACGACACTCGGAACCCCTTGCCCACGCCCAGGAACGCATCCTTCCCGTCGGCCATAATCAGCCCAAAACCGCTCTCCACGGTATTTCCGAAAATGCTGTCCAGGCTCACGTGCACCGTGTATCCATTCATCGCAAAATCAACCGCGCGCCGGTCGTGGTCCAGCAAAAATCCGTGTACGTCGCCTGCGCTCTGGTGCTCCAGCAGCAGCGGCGCCAACCCTGCAATCGCCTTGTAGGTCTCGCCCAGCGGATCGCTCTCGCTCGCTTCCGACTCGATGCCGAACGGCGAGAATCCCAGTCCCGCCTCCTCGCCCAGCGCATAAAACACGCTTGCCGCGCCTGCCGCGCCGCCGCGCGTCTCCGGCATATACAGCGGATTGCCATCGCGATGGTAACGCTGGCACCACTCTTCAAAATTCGTTGCATACAAATCCGGCGAGTAGAAATCCAGACCTGGCCCTGCTGCCTTCCACACATCCAAAACGCGCGGCTCCGGTCCTCCGCTCGGATACTCGCCCGGAGGCTCGTCGTCTTTCGCCAGCCAGGTATTTACATACATTGGAATGTTGTATTCGACTTTCCCACGCGCCGCCACGGCCTGAATGTAGCTCGCGTACTGCCAGGCCATAAATATCTCGTCCGCCCTCTCGCCGGCGCCGAACACTTCAGTCCACGTCCCCGCAGTCTTCGCCCCGTTCGCGTCCCACAATTCCCGCAACTCCGGATACAGCTCGTCTCTGTGCGCCTTGAGATAGGCGGTCAACTTCTCTGGAACGGCGCCCGCAAACGCCTTGTTGGCATCCTCCGAGCGATCGCGCGAGTCTCCCAGCACGCCCACTTCGTTTTCCACTTGCATCATCAGCACCGTGTGCTGGCTCCCGTCCAATTCCTTGATGTGGCGCATCACCGCCCCAAACGCGCGCGCGTCCGCCTCCTGCGTCGCTGCGCACAACGGGCTCAAAATCTCTACCTCGTTCCCGTGCTCCACAACGCGCTCGAACCGCCGCGAGCTCTGCTTCACCCACACTGGCGCGTAGCTCGACATCCCGTTCTTCCACGACGCCAGCCATAGAAACACGATCCGCTCATGCGACTGCCTCGACTGGTCGATCAGCCCGTCCACCAGCGTGAAGTCATACTTGCCCTCATCCGGCTCCACCAGCTCCCAGCTCAGCGGCGTCACCACCGAATTCAGTCCCATCGCCTCCAGTCTGGGCCAGATAGGCTTCATATACTCGAGGCTCGACGACGACGAATTGTGCAGCTCGCCCGACAGCATCAGGAACGGTTTGTCGTCCACGATGAGCTGCGTTGCCGCACCGCGCTTCTCAAGATGCGGCGCTCCATTCTCCTGCGCACGCAGCAACACCGCTCCGGCGCCAAGATACAACAGCAAATTGAGAAGGATACAGATGCGAATTCTCATAACGGCACGAAGTGTACCACGCACCGTCTGCACGTCGTCCCGCGGCTCATCGCCGGTAGCCCGGCCCACCGCCTCATTTCCGTGCCTTCGCCAACCCGACAGACTCTTCGTCCCTAGGGTGTATCGACATATACGGGTGGGCAGCGTTGCGAGTGAAAATCCGGCCAGACCCCGGGGCCCCCACGGACTGGTCTTGGTCCGTGGGGTGGAGATGAAGCCGAGCCCGAAGCCTGTGGCGGGTCCACCGTCGAGGGCGAGGATGAAGTATGGCCGGATTTGCGCCGCAACCCGAAGGGACGGGGCCATTTTTCCCCAGTTCTTCGTCTCTCGTCGCTAGCAGACACCCGGTATGCGTCTCTCCTCTTTCCTCGAACTGAGAAAAAATGGCTCCCGTCGCTGCCCACCCGTATATGTCGATACACCCTGGGCCCTACGTGCCTTTTCCTCTCGTTCCCTTGTTCCCTGACTTTCAGAACCGGTACACCACGCCGAGGGTTGCGCGCACATTCCACGTCTTGTGGGTTGAGTAGCCCAGTTGCGAAGTATTGTTGGGCAGCGAGAACGAAGCGGCAACGCGGTCGGCGGTAAGTTGCACTGCCATTCTGTGGTTCACGCTATAGGCCATTCCTCCGCCAAAGCCCCCTGCAAAGGAGATAACGGGGGTCATGCTCTCGCCCCCGGTATGTTCTCCGCCCAGTTCCGCGAAAAACTGTCCGCTAAGGTTCTCATAGAGCGTAGCGTGCAGTGCTGGCCCAACCATGAACGTGTAAATCGAAGGGTCACCGGGATTGGGTAGGTTTCTGTGGCCAGTCCCCACTCTGTAATAGTCCGCCGATCCCATGAGCTGAAAATATTTTCCCCAATCGCGGGCCACTGACACCTTTCCGCCCAGCAGTCCGCTGTATGAAACGGGAACCTGCCTGAGGCGGCTGTAGGCAAAACCCACGTATGCTTCGTACTTGAATGTAGGTGCCTGTGTGGGACCCGGCGCCGCTTCCGGATTCACCTGGCCTGCAGCCGGCATCGTTCCCAGCAAGGCCCCAGCCGCGCCCAAAAGTAAAAAAAATAACGTCCTCTTCAACTTGAAAACTCTCCTCAATCCATACCGTGTTCGAACAAACCTGCCGCTCCCGGGTTTTGCTCCGGCGCAGGCATCATGGCTGGTTTCCGGTACCTTCTTAGACTACCCTTTCCCCCCGCCTTTCACGAAGCCCGGCCGCCGCAGAAATCGCCCAAGTCTTTGACTGGCTTTGCCACCAAAAGGGCACGAATCAATCTCAAAGCGATTCACAGCGCGCTCTGCGCGGTCGCTCCAGCTCGGGTTGTTCGCTTCGGGGGTCACCTTTTTTCCAGGTACCAGGGAATATTGATCACCACAATGCGCCGGTTGCCGCGTAACAGCAACACCACCTTTAGCAGGTCTGAACGCCGATTATGCAGCATTCCCTCCCACCAATGCCGAACCACCAACTCGGGAATCAGCACACACACCTTGCAAGTCTCTCTTTCGCGCTCCACGTTCAGCACATAGTCCACAATTGGCTGCAAAACGTATCGGTAAGGCGATTTTAAGGTCACCAGCTTGGGTACGCACCTCCCGGCCGTCCGCAGCGGCTCGGCAACATCCTTCTCCCATTCGTCGCAAAACGGGTCGGGATCGTCGCTGGTTCGCACATGAACGCAGCGGATGTCGCAGGACATCGACAACGCAAATGAAATCGCCTTCTCGCTGATGCGGCTCCACCGGTCGATTGGCACCACCACAATGGGTTCGCCCACCTCCGCGGGAACAATGGGCCGGTCGAGATCGATCTCACGGTTTACCCGAACATAGTGGCGCTTCACCGCGCGCATGAACAGGATCATCACCACCACCAGCAGCGCTGTGATCCATGCACCTTCGGCGAACTTGGCCACCAACACCACCAACGTCGTGATGCCCGTCGCCACGGCACCCGCGGCATTCACCATCATGCGCACCCGAACGGCTGTATTGTGGCCCTTGGCTGCAACCGGGTTGCCCTTCGAACTCGCTTTTTCCGCCGTAGTGGGAACTAGCTCGTTTCCATGGCCCGGTGTCTGCCGCCTCCAGTGCATCACCATTCCTGCCTGCGACAGCGTGAAGGCCATGAACGCGCCAATGGCGTAGAGCGGAATCAGCCGGTCCGTTACCCCGCCGAAGATGATCAGCAGCAGAGCTGTCAGCACCACCAGCACGTAAATGCCCCACGAATACAGCAGCCGCCGGCCCCGAATGAGAAAAATCCGCGGCATATAATCGTCCAGCGCGATTGCCCGCGTCAGCCGCGGAAAATCGGCAAATGCCGTGTTGGCGCTCAACGCCAGTACCAGCAGCACTGAGGCGATGGTCACGTAGTAGAACCAACCGTGCCCCATCACTGCGCGCGTCAGCATCGAGAGCACGCTCTCGTAGCCCGTGCTTCCCGGCTCGGTCGCGGCAATCCCGTAAGCGCGGCAAAGCAGCGCGATGCCTGCCAGCAGAATCGCCAGCAGCACGATAATGATGGTCAGCGTGATCTTGGCGTTCTTGCGCGTCGGCTCGCGGAACGCCATCACGCCGTTGCTCACTGCCTCCACGCCCGTCATCGCCGTGCAGCCTGATGAGAACACCTTCAGCAGCAGCCACCAGCTCACCACTGCGGTCATCGGCGGCACCGCCGGCAGCGTTGCAATCGCATGGGGATGTCCCGCAGCCTGCACCGTCTGCCACGCGCCCACCGCGATCACAATCAGTAACGTCGCCGCAAACAAATACGTCGGGATCATGAACACCACGCCCGTATCGTGTACGCCGCGCATGTTCACAATCGTCAGCAAAGCCAGAACCCCGAGGCAGAGTTCAAGCGTGTGCGGTTGCAGACTCGGCACCGCGGAGATCAGCGCGCCCACCCCCGCTGAAATGCCCACGGCCGCCGTCAGCACGTAGTCGATCATTAGTGCCGCTGCTGCCAGTAGCCCCGCGCCTTTGCCCAGGTTCTCGCTGGCCACGGTATATGAGCCGCCACCGCGCGGATAAGCCTCGATGGTTTGCCGGTAACTGAAAAACACAATCGCCAGCAGAATCACGATCGCCGTGCTCACCGGGACGATGTAATGCACCCCGACCAGGCCAAGCGGGATCAACAGCGTCAGCGCCGCTTCCGGCCCGTACGCGGCCGAACTTAGAGCATCGAGTCCGAACACTGGAATCCCGGCCACGGGACCGATGTGCTCGGCCCGCTCTTCGCTGGTGGCCAGCGGCCGCCCAAAGAGCAGATTCAAGATGCGTGTAGTTGCAGCCATCGGGAGTTGCCGGCGGCAGGGGATTCATCGGGCGAAGTGCCGCCGAAGCCAGTGTCTCACGGCAGAGCTTCGCCCAGGAATTAGAAGAATCTGCGCTTCCGTAAAACTCGTCGCAGAATGTGCTTCATTCTGCCTTCAACAGCATCAGTGTCACATCGTCGTGTTGCGGCGCGGTGCCCACAAAGCGATCGATGTCGAACAACACGGTGCTTAGAATCACGTCTGCTGGTGCTGCTGCGTTTGCTTGCAGCAATGAGAGAAAGCGCGCTTCGCCATACTCTTCGCTGAGTACATTCTCTGCCTCCACCAGGCCATCGGTAAACGCCGCCAGCAAATCGCCCTGTTCAAGTGTCACGGCGTCACTCTCGTACGTGGCGCTTTCCATGATGCCCAGCGGAAGTCCTCCCGTGCGCAGTTCTTCCGTTGCTCCTGACCGGTGCCGCAGAACAGGAGGGTTGTGGCCGGCATTCACGTAATTCAGCACACGCGACGCAGGTTCGTATTCGGCAACAAACGCAGTAGTAAATCGGCGGCCGTTCTGGCTGTTGCTGCACGCGTACTTGTTCATGCGCTCAACCAGTTCCGTCAGAGATCCTGGCGTCATGCATAGCGTCCTCAAGCTCGCCTGAATGGTTGCCATCAACATCGCCGCCGGAACGCTTTTGCCCGCCACATCGGCCACTGCGATCAGAAATCTCTCGCCTGCAGCTTCAGGTGCTGAAGTATCGAACCCGCGCCGCGGAAACACATCGTAGTAATCGCCTGCCACCGTGTTTGCCGGACGCGTTGCAAACGCGATCTCCAATCCCGGTACCTCCGGCGGTCGTGCCGGCAGCAGCCACGCCTGGATCTCCTTTGCGATCTGGAGATCCCGCTTCATAATCACGCGGTCCGTCAGTTCCAGTACCAGGAGTCCGAACAACAACAGACCGCACACGAATCGAGGCTCAAACCGGAACTCCCCCGGACGACCTCCTTCGCCGCTCATCGTAAATATGGGAGCAAGGAATAATGCAAGCGCCACCAGCAACACCACGCGGCGCGCCGGGGTCAGCTTTTCCAAAATTGCCCAAAAGAATTGCTTCGCCACCAGGAAGGCATGCTTTTCCCCGGGCTGTCCAGCTGGCCGTGCGGCATCGATCTCCCTGGAATAGATTTGATAGGTTGAGCGCGCGTCGCTCCGCAGTTGTTTCCACAGCTCGTCGAGCTTCATCCCCTCCGAAACTCGGTGCCAGAAATTCTGTGCGCGCCGAGGAAAGAACTGGCCCTGCGGAGCGGCTGGCGGGCGCCCTGGATAAGGCGAACTTGCACGACGAACATCCATGGAATTTGCAGCCTGATTATAGACCCGATTCGGATCCGGTGCCGAGGGTATTCAAAGCTGCGATGGCAGCATGGCAACGCACGCGCGCGCCACTCCAGACGCAGGTATTACCAAGGAAATCCTGCATCAAGTGGAAATTCAGGAAACGAAGCATTTCCGCTCCATCGGGCGGCAGATCGTTACCGCTGCTCATCCATCCCCGTCGCCGCTGGCAGCGTAAACAGGAACCGGCTTCCCTTGCCCGGTTCGCTCTCCGCCCAGATGCGTCCGCCGTGCTGCTCCACGATGCTGCGGCACAGCGCCAATCCCAGCCCCGTACCGCCTAGCGCACGCGAGTCCGATGCGTCGCCCTGTTGGAATCGCTCGAAGATGCGCTCCAGCTTCTCCGGCGCGATGCCGCGTCCTTGATCCTCCACCATGAAGCACACTTCGCCGGCCCCTGAAACGCTCGATCCTTGCGCGTTGCCGCTCACTGCCTGAGCAGCCAGCCGGATCGTCGTGCCTTCCGGTGAAAACTTCAGGGCATTGCTCACCAGTTCGTTCAGCACCTGCAGCACCCGCTCCTCATCGGCAAAGACTGGCGGTGCGTTCGCCTCGATTCGGAAATCAATGCGCGCCTGCGTGGCCGCATTGTGCGCCACATCTGCCGCGCGTCGCAGCAGGACCATTGCCTCCACTGGCTCGCGATGCAATGCCAGCCGTCCCTTCTCTCCACGGTCAAAATCGAGGATGTCATTCACTAGTCTGATCAGCCGGTCGCAGTTGCCAATCGCGATGTCGATCATCTGCCGCTGTTTCTCTGGCCGCTTGTCCAGCGCACCCGACTGAACCAATCCCAACGACGCGCGTAGCGACGTCAGCGGTGTTCTCAGCTCGTGGCTCACAGTCGAAATGAATTCGTCCTTCATCTTTTCCAGCCGTCGCCGTTCGCTCACGTCCTGGAAGGACACCACCATTCCGCTGATGCGCCCAATGTCCATGATCGGATTGGCACTGTACTCCACCGGAATCGCCGAGCCATCCTTGCGCCAGAAAACTTCGTGCCGCATGCGAATTGACTCGCACCGCCGTAGCGCCTGCAGAATCGGGCTGGTCGATCTCGAATACGGCGTTCCGTCCACGTGGCTGTGGTGGATGAGTTCGTGAACGTCGCGGCCAACCAGCTCGTCGGCCGTGTAACCCAAAGCCTTCGCACCCGTCTCGTTGATGAAACTCAGCTTGCCGTCCAGATCGATTCCGTAGATGCCGTCGCCCGCCGCCTCTAGAATCAACTCGCGCTGCCGCGTCGCCAGGTGCAGCGCCTCTTCCGCCTCGTGCTGCTCGGTCACATCCATGCCGTGGTTCAGCACAAACGGCCGTTCACCGGGCAGTTGCATGCGACGGCTCCGTACTACGATCCGGCGAAAAACGCCGTCGCTGCGCCGTAGCGGCAATGCGCCCTGCCATTCTTCCGCGCTTTCCAGCGTATTGAGGCAATCCCGGAAGGCAGCCGCTCCCTCCACGTCCATCAGCTCCGTCACCATCCGGCCCACCAGCACCTCGGCACGATAGCCCAACGTCTCAGCTGTAAACGCATTCAACGAAGTCAGACGGCCTTCCATCGTGCAAGTGAAGACAAAACCCAGGCTGTTCTCTACCACTTCACGATAGCGGGCCTCGCTCTGCAGCAGCGTCTGCTCCATCGCCCGCTGGTCGGTCACGTCCTGGCCGCTCACAATCAGGTACTGAATCTCGCCGCTCGGCCCCTGCAGCGGCCTGAGCGTCCAACTTACCCGCCGCGTTCCACCTCCCGCCGTCCGCCAAATCGTCTCGTGCGGTCCCGATTCCTGCCCCGCCGACGCTTCGCGCAGTTTGCCCTTCGCCCACTCGCGGTCGTCCGCCCCCAGAAACTCCTCCACAAACGGCTGGCCCACGGAGGAAGCCAATGTCAGTCCGGTCAGTTGTGCGCAGGAGTAGTTCATCCGCACCACCCGCCCGGCCGTGTCCAAAACCGCAACCAGGGCCGGTATCGAATCCAGAGTAGCTGCCACAAAGCATCGCTCGATGGCCAGTGCCCGCTCCGTGCGCTGGCGCTGCCGCTGCGCCTGTTCCTGCAGCCGGATGCGGCTATACAGCTCCAGCCGCGTCACCGCCTGGCGTCCCAGAATCTCCAGCAGTGTCAGATGCTCAGGCTTGAAGGCGTTCGGTCTGCGCGCCAATATCGCCATTGTGCCGATCGTTTGATCGTTGCTCGAAACCAGCGGTGCGGCACCGTATGACAGGCAGGGACTGGCGCCGGCCAGCGGAATGCCCTCGGGGGGAAATTGCGGATCACGCCCCGCATCCGTGATCAGCATGGGCTCGCCCTTGTCCAGCATCCACTGATCTGCCGTCGACGCTCGTGGCTGCTCCGTCGCCTTGAATCCGAAGCGGGCCTTGAACCACAGCCGGTTGAAATCCATCCAGCCAATGTAGGCATAGTCGGCGTTGCACAACACCGCCGCGAGCTCGGCGAGCTCATCCAACGCGGGATCGGGGTTGCGATCGAAGATGCTCAACTCCGGGCGCACCACTGGATCCTGGTTCTCTCCGGCTTGCGAACCGAGCATCGCGCACATAATTAGAGGTACCCGATTGTCAGTATCGGAAAGATTGATCAACTTGGCTCTTCCACAATACGGTTAACGAGTGGAAAACAAGGTACAACCGAAGTACCCGCGTTTTTTCGTGCGACCGATTCACTCAAGCATTACGATGGACACCCGCCACATGTTACTGGCCACGATCGTCTCTCAATCGACCGTAGAAACCCGCTTCACTTCCCCGATCTACGAGCTCTGACCTCTGACCACCGATCACTGAGTAGGCAGCTTGCAGCAGTCGCCTGCCGAAGGCGGCTCATTGGCGCCCGCATCGAGTACCACCTTCCAGCTTCCATCGGGCTCCCTGCGCCACATTGTGATATATCGCCCGCTGGTCAGCACCGGATTGCCATTCGCATCCTTGCTTCGGCCCTCATAATGTCCCCACGTATAGCCCATATCGCCTGAAGGCCCCATCATGGCATCGGTCGTTGTCCACGTCAGTTGGTAGTCCTTCGGCGACCAATTGGCCGATTTCACGATGGCCACCTTGCCGATCAGAGGTGCCGCGCCGTTACCCAGTGCCACCCCGTCGTCGGCAAACCATGAGGCGAACCCCGCTCCGCCTCGCTCCAGAACGTCTTTGGCAAAGCGCATCTCCAGGCTAAAAAGCAGTATCTTGCCCGGCTTCACTGTCGAGTCGGTCAGCGGGTTCGGCGCAGCCGGCGTCATTCCCGGTTCCGGCAACTGCGCCCGGGCCGCGCTCGAAATCACTCCCACAACCAATCCCGCAATCACAACGAAACAAGAAAGAAGATTCCGTATTCCTGCCACGAACTTCACCCTCCGTCAAGTGTGCTCCAGCGCCCATCCTACAACGCTCAGCCGCACCGTTGCGGTCTCTGCACTCACGCGCTTGCTTGCTTTCCTGCTCAATTGCCGCCTCACCGCTTTATAGGCTCCGCGATGCTTCCCATCGGCGTTATCATGTTCTCGCTGGAGAATGACCATGTCTCAATATGTTTTCCTCTGTCACGATTGCAAGAAGGAATTTACCCGGATTCTGCACATCTCCGACCGCGAAAAAAGCAAAGTGGTGTGCCCACACTGCGGTAGCAAACATGTGGAGCAACTGGTCTTGGCCTTTTCCGCGGTGACTTCGAAAAAGAGTTAAGCAGGCCCTCTGCCTTAATGCGGGCGGACTCGTGGATGCCGTCATCCGCGCTGGCCGATATTCACCGGGATGACTTTACGGCGCGTCCCATCGCGACTCCGGCCACTCTTCCGGTCGCTGCGCCGCTATCGGCCATGATCTGCCTGCGGCGCGCCGGCAGTCGCATCACGCGGAGCGGCGGGAGCCGCACTCGCTGGCGCAGGTGCCGCATCTGGCCCGGGTGAACCTGCCGCGCCCTTCCCGTCCACCACAATCCGCGATTCCGATCGGAACAGGTGATATTGCGTAAACGTTACGTCGTTCAACTGCGTCTGCACCGTCACCGTCGAGTTTTGTGTCTGCGCCGCCGCATTCCCCACCGGAGTCTTCGAAAATGCCACGCCGTGCACCGGGCACATGTACGTCCGATCTCCGATCTCCACTGGCGCATACTCCACCAGCAATGCGGTCTGCATCGTCTCATGAGGCGGCGCCAACTCCGCCATCACGCTCAAACGCGAAATGGCGCCCGTTGCCGGATCAATCGCAATCTCGCCATGGTATGCCGGATAAACCTGATCCAGCTTCGTCCCGTCTGGTATCCCCACCAGGTAATTCGATTCGTCCGCGGCTACCGCATACCGGAAGATCGCCGCCGGATCGCTCGTACCTTGCTCCCAGTGGGCCCACGCCACCTGGTTACTGCGCAGGGCGTCGCCCAGCACCACGCCGAGAATCGGACCGAACTCGCCGCTGGTCGTCAAACCGCTCGGCGCGCTGTCCTCCTTCTTCGGCTTTCCTGCCTCCGTGTCATGAACCTCGGCCCCATCGCGATACGTCACCATCACTTTGTTTGTCCCAGTGTTATGCATCGACTTGTAATCCGTCTTGCCGAAGCCGATCACTGGCGCCCGCATCGCGCGCATCCCCGATCCCGTTGACGTAAGTCCCGTTGCATAAACCGTCTGTTGCGACGGGTTGTCCTCAAAGTGCGTTGTTTGGCGCGTCGCGTAGAAGTTCGGCAACTGCCTCATCGTCGTTCTTACGTAATCCAGAGCCAGGTCCAGCATCTTCTGTTGTGTCTCGTTGTCCGGTGCTGGATCGCGAATTACGTCATCCACCGGTGGCTCCAGAAAGGCCGCTGCATCGGCCAGTTCCATCAGTGCCTCGCGGGTGCGGCTCCCAGGAAACTCCTTCTCCCATTTCGCCAGTCGGGCCGGACTTACCCGCTCCGTTAGCTCAACGTCTGAGAGCCGTTCTGCCACTTTCTCGTCCGATTTGCCCTGATCAGCGAACAACATCTGCTCAAACTGCTCAATGGACACGCTCTTTGCTGCCATCGCCGGCCACGATGTTCCCGCCAGAAGCAGCAAAGTCACCCATTTGCCCATCGCGCACCCGCCCGTCTCTCCGCGGCACAAGTATAGCCGTTTTCCTGCTCTCCGCTCCGCCCACATTCGCCCACAACTTAGGTCTTTGCAAGCCGCTAATCCTGTAAACCGCGCTCTTGCCCGCAGGTATACTAGGGGATGACAACACTTGGGGCCGTGTAGCAGCTTCAAGGTATTGTTCCCCGGACTCGCGTCACTCAAAAGTCGACGCAACCACCCGGCATCACCAGAAACGGCTCATTTTCGCCGGGGTGGAAGCGCCGGGCTCACCGAAAGTGAAGACATACAAAGACGGCCATAGTCACCCTGGAGCCGTCGTAAGGCCCCAAAACCAATAGACCCCCGCTCCAGGGGGCGTTTTAACTTAGGAGCTTCCCCTGGTTGCCCGGCCATTTCCCGGGAGAAGGACGCACATGGGATCACTGCTGGAGTCCATTCATTCTCCTGCTGACCTTAAACTCCTCAACTACGAGCAGATGGCCGTTCTTGCGGAGGAAATCCGTGGCTTCCTCATCCAGACTCTCTCGAAGACCGGTGGCCATCTCGGCCCCAATCTCGGCGTAGTCGAGCTTACCCTCGCCTTGCACGCTGTTTTTGATACCCCTGAAGACAAAATCCTCTTCGACGTCAGCCACCAGGCGTACATCCACAAGATCCTCACGGGTCGCCGCGAGCAATTTGGCACCATCCGCCAGCCCGGCGGTCTCAACGGCTTCATGCTGCGCACTGAGAGCGAGCACGACTGCTATGGCGCAGGCCACGCAGGCACCGCTCTCTCCGCCGCTCTTGGCATGGCCGTGGCTCGCGACTTGGCCGGCGGCCACGAAAATGTCATCGCCGTTGCCGGCGACGCAGCTTTCACCAACGGCATCTCCTTTGAGGCCCTCAACAACATCGCCGTCCAAACCAGGCGAATGATCGTCGTCCTCAATGACAACGAGTGGTCCATCGACCGCAACGTAGGCGCCGTTGCCCGCTACTTGCACCGCATCGTCACCAACGAGCACTACCAGCATCTGCACGACCGGGCCAAGCGCCTCGTCGAGCGCTTCGCCGGCAAGACTGCCGTTAAAGTGGTACGCCGTGCCGAAGAGGCCGCAAAAAGCATGCTGTGGCCCTCCATCCTCTTTGAAGAATTCGGCCTCGAGTACTTCGGCCCCATCGACGGCCACAATCTTCCCCTGCTCGTTGAGACTTTCAAATTTCTCAAGTCCCTCGATCATCCAGTTCTCCTGCACATACTTACGCAGAAAGGGCGCGGCTTTCAGCCGGCGCTCGTCGGGCAAAAGAAATTCCATGGCCTCGGCCCATACGATCCTGAAACCGGAAAGACCCCTGACGGCGTGCCCACTTACGCTGAGGTTTTCGCCAATACGCTCGCTGACCTGGCATCGAAGGACCCTCGCATCGTTGCCATCACGGCCGCCATGCCCAATGGCACAGGCCTCGATCTCTTCCGCCCTCGCCATCCCAAGCGCTACTTCGATGTCGGTATCGCCGAAGAACATGCTGTCGTCTTCGCCGCAGGCATGGCCACGCGCGGCTATCGGCCCGTCTGCGCCATCTACTCCACCTTCCTCCAGCGCGCCTTCGATCCCGTCGTTCACGACGTCTGCCTGCAGAAACTGCCCGTCCTTTTTTGTATGGATCGCGCCGGCCTCTCCGGAGACGACGGTCCCACGCACCACGGTCTCTTTGACATCGCTTACCTCCGCGGCATCCCTGAGATGGTCCTCATGGCTCCCAAAGATGAAGATGAGCTGGCCGACATGCTCAAGACTGGCCTCGCGATTCCCGGTCCAAGCGCCATCCGATATCCAAGGGGAGCGGTCGCAGGCGTGGCTCGCAAGCCTGAGCCGCAAGTCCTACCCGTCGGCAAAGCAGAAGTCATCGCCGACGGCTCCGACGTCGCCATCCTTGGCCTCGGCCCCATGATCTCGCTCGCTCAGGACTTGGCCTCACGCCTCGAGCGCGATGGTTACTCCGCCGCCGTCATCAATCCCCGCTTCGTCAAGCCGCTCGATCGCGAGATGCTCGCGCAGTTTGCCTCCCGCGTCGCCGCTTTCGTCACTTTTGAGGATCACGTCAAAATGAGCGGTTTCGGCACCGCCGTCGTCGAGGCCCTGGAAGAACTGAAATTTGCCGAGTTGTGTCGCGCCATCCCGGTCGTCCGCATCGGTTGGCCCGACCAGTTCATTGAGCACGGCAAGATCGACCAGCTCCGCGCCCGCTACGGCCTCACTGTCGAAGCCGCTTTCGCCCAGGTGCTGCCACTCCTTGCAAGCCGCCGCCGTCCCACCCTCGTCGCCTCTTGAGTTAAGTTCAATGCGACGAGCGAGGTCGAAGGGGTTTCGGTTGCTCTTCACTGTCGCCGCGAAAACCCTAAACGAACTTACCCAACTCGTTGACTCGCAAACTCCTGTTCGCCTGGCACGAACTCTTGGCCACTGACCACCGCTCACTGACCACTGTTCTACAATCCACATCAGACTGATTTTCGATGCGACTTGAACGTTATTTCCTTGGTTTCGCCTGCGGACTGGCCTTGGCCGCCCTGCCGGCCCATCCTCAACCCGAGTCCCCGCTCCCCCCGGTTCCTCTCGTTCTTGCTGGCGGCACCGTGGTCGATGTCACCAACTGGGGCCACTCAGCGCGCGATATTCCCGACGCCATCGTCGTCATCAGCGAGGGCCGCATCTCCGATGTCGGCCTCCCTGGCGCAGTCACCATCCCTAGAGGAGCGCGCGTCATTGACTGCACCGGAAAATTCCTCATCCCGGGCCTCATCGACGGCTTCGCCGGCATGAACTCCCAGGGTCAGGCCAACGCCAACTTATATATGGGTGTCACCACAGTCATCGCCCGCGCCGACAGCGAGCGTGGCTTCATCGATTTCAACGCCCAGCCCAGCCCGCACATCTACCCCATTGACACCATCGGCGTCACCGACAACTGGAGCCTCCTGGCCCGCGAGCCGCAATGGGTATCAAAGCAGCGCGAAGGTGCGCATCCCGTCGAGCTCACCCCGCAGGATACCGCCCGCCAGATGGCCGACACTGCGCACCTCGGCACGCGCGTCCTCCTCCTCACGGCCCATCTCACAGCCGCCAACTCTCAGTGGATCATTGCGCGCGCCCACGAGCTGGGCCTCGCAACTTACGGCGACTTCGTCTCCACGCCCTACCGCGTTGGCGTCGAGGCTGGAGTCGACGCGCTCGTCCACATGGACCGCTACGGCCTCGGCGTCATTCCCGATGAGCTGCAGGGCCCGCTCGTCGACGATCCCGATGGCTCCGCGGCCGCCACTGCATCCGACTACTCCGAGCGCATCCCGCCCACCGATCGTCGCCTGCGCGACTACGCGCACTTTCTCGCCACGCACCACGCTGCGCTCATGCCCACCTTCAGCCTCGATTACGTCGAGCTGCCCGGACATCGCAATCTCTGGAAGGAGCCGGCGGCTGCCCTCCTCGATCCCGGCCGCATGTTTAATCCAACTGACCCTGCCACCGGCGACATGATGTACCCGCTACCGCCCTGGTCGCGCCGCCTGCCCGCCGTTGCCCAGCGCTGGATGGAAGAGGATCTGCAAAAAAAATCCGGCCAGGCCGCCATGCGGCTCTGGCGCATCAACGAGACCATCTTCTCCGCATTTCCCCACTACCTCGCCGGCTCCGGTGCTGACGCCATGGGCACCATGCCCGGGATCTCGCTCCATACTGAGCTTGAGATGTTCGTCCGCCTCGGTCTCTCGCCTCGCGAGGCCCTCGCCGCCGCTACCAACAACTACTCTCTTCAATTCGGCTGGAACGAGCTCGGCCTTATCGCTTCAGGCCGCCGCGCTGACATCCTCGTCCTCGACGCCGACCCTACTGCCAACATCTGGAACACCCGCCGCATCTCCACCATCGTCCTCAACGGCGAAGTCCTGGACCGCGACTCACTTCTGCACCTGAAAAGGTAGCATCGAAGGCTCCTGTTCCCTGTTCCCTGTTTCTCGTTCCCTGCTCCTTCCGCATCCGCAATCGCATCCCGTGCCCACGCGGAGTACACAAACTCTTCGCGCTGCTTCTCCCACTCCGCCATGGGCAGCACGCTCAACTGCTCCGGCGTCAGCTTCGGCACGTCCACATCAACCGCCACCAGCCCGGCGTCGCGGTCCTCGCGCTGCGCGCTCTTGTTGAACTACGACGTCGTTCTTCGCCGCCCAGTCTCCAATCCTGATCGTCGGCAGCGCCGCAATCTGACTGCTCTTCCAGTTGGCAAAGTGCAGATTGTCCGCGAGCCACTGCGCCGCAATCTTCGTCACCCATGCCGGCCGATGGCTCGCACCCGCGTCGAAGTAAGTCGTGAACACATTCTTGTCCGATCCCAGCTCCGCAATCGTCCGCTTGCGCAGGTCGTCAAAGAAATCCGGTCCGTGCGTCGGAATCGCCACCACCGTGTCGTTCGTCCCATTGATGATGAATGTCGGCCCGCGCTTGGCCTGCAGCGCAAATAGCACCGCTCCCCGGTCGCCCAGAAATTCCAGCGCGTTGTAGGGTCCGCTCTGGCACATCACATTGTGGCTTGTGGCCCAATATCCGCCCGGCCCATCCAGATCGCCGCCGCCCGTCAACAGAACCGCATGAATGCGATCGTCCACTGCGCCCGCGATCGATACTACAAACGAGCCCATTGAAAATCCCATCACCGCAATACGTTTCGCATCCACTTCCGGCCGGCTCCTCAGATACGAAACCGCCTGCATCACGTCGGTCAGCATCTGCCCGCCCATGCGCTGTGGCACGCCCGGCACGTCGATCAGCTTGTCGTGTTCGCTGGTGCCGTCTTTATGCTCGTCGTTGCGCTCGCCCTCGCCAATCATGTCGTACGTCAGCACCATCGCGCCCGCGCGCGCATACTCCACGCCCGTATACCACGAGTACCAGCTCGTCTTGTCGGCGCCGTGACCGTTCACCACCACGATGCCCGGAATCTTGCCGCGCATCTTCTCCGGCCGGTACACAATCGCGGGAACCCGCAACCCGTACTCCGTCGCATACGTCACGCGCTCCGCCATCACGCCCGGCTCCGGCGAAAAGCTTCCGTAGTTCTTCGCATCGAGATCCGGCAAAGGCTCGCGGAACGAACAACGCCGCACAATCTTCTCCCGCAACTGCTTCGCCGTGGCATTTGTCATCTGCGCCTTCAGCGGCATGACCACCAGAATCAAAAGGCCCGCGCCAATCGCGCGTGCCGCCCCGCTCCATCTGCGTCTCGTTGGCCGGCGACGAGTTGAATTCATATTGATCTCACCTGCTTCGCCATAGTACAAGAACCCGAGGGCGAAGCCGTCACCCTTCTCGAAAACGCCAAACTCACCCAACAATCATCTGGGTACCCCAGGTCTCGATCCCGAGACCTGGGGTACCACGAACGCTGGCTCGCCGGCCGACCCGCTAACGCCGCTAACCCCGCTAGCTCCGCCAACTCCGCCGCCCCACCCCCCATCGTTTACCCTTGAATGTAGCGATCGATCCCCGCCCTCATGTCCGCCGCTTCCTCCAAATCCCAATCCGGCCGCAAACACCATAATCGTTGGCTCCTCCTCATTGCTGCCGATAAGTTCTTCCATGCGCTGTTATTCGTCGCCATCGGCCTCGGCGCCCGCCGCCTGCTTCACAAAGACATCGCCGACCAGATCATTCTCCTGGCTCATCATCTCCACTTCGATCCCGAGTCGCGTTTCGTCGACTTCGTTCTTGACAAGGCCTCCCTTCTCAACGACCCCGCCCTGCGCCGTATCGGCTTCGTCGCTTTTTCTTATGCCGGCATCTCCCTCGCTGAAGGCATCGGCCTCTATCTCGAGCGGGCGTGGGGCGAGTTTCTCACTCTTGCCATCACCGCTTCATTCCTGCCCCTTGAGGTTGTTGAGATCTTCCGCCGCCTCACTTGGATTCGCGTCAGCCTCCTCACCATCAACATCCTGATCTTCCTCTATTTGCTCCAGTTGGTCATCGACCGCGCGCGCCACCGCGCCAAGGCGCTGCGAAAATAGGCTGCGTCCCGAAAAAGCGCGCGCTCTCCCATTCGTTGCAAGAGCATTTTTTAAGCGTCGCAGTTTCAACAACGGCACGAGATTCACGCGCCGGAGGCGCAGCATTCGTTAGCCCGCGCTTCAGCGGGGGATGGATGGCATGAGGTTGTTGCGAGTCACTTAGGGACGATGCCTTAGCGGCTGCGGAAAAACTCGCGGCGGACGGAGGCGGAGGTTTCAACCCCCGCGCAAGGCCCGCAGAATTAGCACGGCCTTTAGGCGCGGAAGAAATTCTCGATGGAATTCCGCCCGTTCTTCCCCACCGTTCCGGAACCTGTTTGACCCCTGCGCGGCATGACAGCCGTAATCCACACAACGGGTTCAAGCCACGTCCGCCGCGCCTTCAACCTTCATTCGTCAGAAAATCCAAGAGGGTCTCCGTTGGCACCGGAGACCCTCTCATTCCATTTTCACAGTCGGGAATTTAATTATTGATTCTTTTTGTGAAATGCAAAGTAGAAACCCAATCCAGACATCGCTGCGCCCGGCGCGAGGAACGCCGTACCAAGGCCATTCCTCAATCCGGTTTCCTTACCACCCACATTGAGTGAAAAAATCATGGTGCCCAGAACAATCAGCGGCACTCCAGCAATTCCCATTACCAGCATTCCCGGCCGCTGGACCGCCTTGCTCTTCGTGGTTTTCGGGCTTGATTGAAGAGCCTGGCTTTCCTGGCTTGCGTCGTCCATCATCGCCTTCATCTCGGGTGGCATATTCAGACTTGCGGACTCGCTGGTCCCCGATTGCGCCGTAGGCGCCTCCGGCAGCGCGCTCAGTTCACTTTTCGCAGCGCCTGAGGTTTCGGACCCAGAAGCGGCAGCCGTCGTGGGGTTCGCTGCCGGTGCCTGGGCCGTACTTGCGTGGTCATTCATATTCTGTTGAGTCGTGGCCTCTGGAGTCGTAGCTGGCGCGCCCTGCGCCGGCATCTGGGTTGTGGTGAATAAAACTGCCAAGGCAAGCGCCCCCAGCCGGACGGGCATGCTGCGGGAAACCAGCGTGTGGCGCGACGAGCTTGCAGACAAAACGGGATGTAGTTTCATTTGTATGACCTCCTCTTTGGCTTGGGATGAAAGCCGAGAGCGCGGCTTGGTTCCCCCCCCGGAGTACTATTCCAACCACGCTCCCACTGCGGCTCTCATTTACTAGTTGCGGAATCCCTGCCAAAAAGAGCTCAACCTTTTTGAGGAATTAATCGAGTCCCTGCCCGTGAGCCGGCTCCTGCGCTATTCCGCTGACTTTGCTGGCAACGGTCACTCCGCTAACCTCCCTGCCTTTCCGTTGACTCATCTCCCGTGGCACAGCTATCTTCGTATCAATAGAACTCCCCCGGGGGCGTCTCGTGTCGCAGCCGTCCGAATCGGCAACTCTACTCCTTGCTCGGTGGCACAGCGGGGATCAGGAGGCGCTGCAGGCTCTTATCCCCCTTGTATATAAGGAGTTGCGACGAGCTGCGCATCGCTGCCTTCGCGCTGAGCGTCCCGATCACACCCTGCAGAGCACCGAGCTTGTCAACGAGGTCTATCTCCGCCTCGCGGGCGACCGGCCGCCGCCCACCGTGAATCGTGCACACTTTGTCGCCATTGCGTCTAAATTAATGCGGCAAGTTCTCGTTGACTACGCTCGTCGCCGTGCCGCCGCTAAACGAGGCCCTCAATATAAAGTCGAGCTCGATGAGAGCTTCTACCTCCCCGCATCGCAGAACGTTGATATCGTCTTACTGGATCACGCGCTGAATCGGCTTTCCCGTCGCGACGCGCAGCAGGAAAAAATCGTCGAGCTCCGTTTCTTCGGCGGCCTCACCGTTGAAGAAACTGCCATTGCCCTCGACATCTCTCCTGCCACCGTCAAGCGCGACTGGAGTATGGCTAAGGCTTGGCTCACGCGCGAGGTGGGGAGAGGCCTTCATGGAGAAGACCGGCCAATGGGAGAAAGTTAAGGAGCTGTTCGACGCCGCTCTCCAGCATGATCCCTCTGAGCGCGCCGGGTTCCTGTCGAGTGCCTGCGGTTCCGATGTCTCACTCCGCGAAGAAATCGAGTCCCTGCTCGCCGCTTACGAAAGCTCCGGCGGCCTTTCCAGTCCCGTGCTCCCCATCAACCGAACCAATGAAGCGCAGCCCCTCGAGTCCATCGGTCCTTACAAACTGATCCGAAAAATCGGTGAGGGAGGCACGGGCCAGGTCTGGCTTGCCGAGCAGTCCGAGCCCATTCGCCGCCAGGTCGCGCTCAAACTCATCCGCTCCGGAGCCTTCGACGACGCGCTCCTCCACCGTTTCCAGGCCGAGCGCCAGTCGCTCGCGCTTATGGACCACCCCGCCATCGCCAAGGTCTTCGATGCCGGCGCCACATCGCAGGGCCAGCCTTATTTCGTCATGGAGTACGTTCCCGGCGAGCCCATCACCACCTACTGCGATCACAAAAAGCTTTCTGTCCCCGCGCGCCTCGAGCTCTTCGTCAAGGTTTGCGACGGCGTGCAGCACGCCCACCTCAAGGCCATCATTCACCGTGACCTCAAGCCCGCCAACATTCTTGTCGTTGAAGTCGACGGAAAGCCGACGCCGCGCATCATTGATTTTGGCCTCGCCAAAGCCGCCGAGCCTTTCGCGGCTGGCGAGTCAATCTTCACCGGAGCCTGGGGCATCGCTGGCACGCCCGGCTACATCAGCCCGGAACAGGCCGGCGGCCTCGACATCGATACCCGCACCGACGTCTACTCGCTCGGCGTAATTCTCTACGAGCTCCTTACCGGCTCGCTTCCCTTCGATAGCGAAAAGTGGCGCAAGCAGCCGCTCGATGAAGTTCTCCGCCAGCTCCGCGAACAGGATCCGCCGCGCCCCAGCATGCGCATCTCCTCTGAAAAAAATCTCTCCGCGGCTTCCGCAACGCTGCGCTCCACGGATCCCAAACAACTCCGCAGCCTGCTCCACGGCGATCTCGATTCCATCACCATGAAGGCGCTCGAGAAACAACGCGTGCGTCGTTATGGAACCCCCTCCGAGCTTGCCGCCGATATCACGCGCCATCTCGACCATGAACCCGTCCTCGCCAGGCCCGCCAGTGTCGGCTACCGCGCCGGCAAGTATGTCCGCCGCCATCGCGTTGCCGTCAGCATTGCCGCTGTGCTCGTGGTCTTGCTTGCCGCCTTCGCTGTAGTTGAAGCCCTCCAGCTCCGCCGTATCACCCGCGAGCGCGACCGCGCCAGCCGCATCACTGACTTCATGACCAACATGTTCAAGGTCTCCGATCCCGGCGAGGCGCGCGGCAATCAGGTCACCGCTCGCGAAATCCTCGACAAGGCCTCCTCGCAAATCGACACCGGTCTGGCCACTGATCCCCAACTGCAAACGCAAATGATGATGGTCATGGGTCTGACCTACGAGAACCTCGGCCTCTACGACCGCGCCGAGTCGCTCTACCGCAAGGCCGCGGACATCCGACTGAAGCAGCTCGGCCCCGAAAACGATGACACTCTCAAATCACAGGCCGCGCTCGGCTGGGACCTCTACCGGCGCGGCCGCTATCACGACTCCGAAAATCTCCTGCGCCAGGTGCTCGCCATCCGCCAGAGCCGCTACGGATCGCGGTAGGGACACAGGTTACCCTGTGCCCCCCGCACAGATCCGAGCGGGCCTATCTCAAGCACTCGGCTCCCACCTTGGGTGATTGACGGCGAAGCGATCGCTTGGCCAAGGATGAAGGATGCGCGGTTGAGGAAGAAAAGCATCCGCCAACTGTGCCATACGTTCCCATGTGGTCCGGTCCTTCTGACTACGCCGCCGGAGCGAGCGCCGCCAGAGGTCGGTCACATGATGTCGAAACGCGGCCAGTGCATGGCTGTTCGTCGGCACAGCGTGGTACGCAAAGAAGCCGCCCACGACTTGCCGCAACCACTTCCCTTGTTCCGGGATAGAGTGATGCATTCGCTGCCGCAACTCGTCCTTGACTTCCTTAAGCTTCGCCTGCATGCGATCTCGTCGAGACTTCCTGCAGAGCAGGAACTTGCCCTGCTTCGACTTACCGCAAATGAAGGTGAAGCCGAGGAAGTCGAAAGTCTCCGGCTTGCCAAGTCCACGTTCTGCACGCTGCTGCGCAGCATAACGACCGAACCTGATTAGCCGGGTCTTTTCTGGATGAAGCGTCAGCGAAAACTCCCGCAACCGTTCGCGCATCGCGTCCCGGAAACGACAGGCATCGCTTTCGTGCTGAAAACCGAGCACAATATCATCGGCATACCGCACGCAAACCATGTCGCCCGTGGCCTCGCGCCGTCGCCAGCGTTCGGCCCAGAGATCGAAGGTGTAGTGTAGGTAGACGTTGGCCAGCAACGGCGAGATCACCGATCCTTGCCCCGTTCCTGCTTCACTAATCTTGACCTCTCCGTCTTCCAGAACTCCCGCCTTGAGCCACTTCTGGATCAAGCGGAGGATGCGCGGGTCCTTAATCCGGTGCTCCAGAAATCGGGCAAGCCATTTCTGGCTGACCGAATCAAAGAATTTCTGGATATCCGCATCAAGGATGTAGTTCACCTTCTTGCCGGTGATTCCGACGACCAACGCATCCAGCGCATCGTGCTGGCTGCGCCTAGGCCGGAAGCCATACGAGAAGCCAAGAAAATCCTCTTCGTATACGGCATTCAGCACCGCCGCGACCGCACGCTGGACGATCTTGTCTTCCAGCGCAGCGATTGCCAGCGGTCGCTGCCGTCCGTCCGGCTTCGGGATGTACCGTCGTCGCGACGGTAGCGCCCGGTACGCTCCCCGATGAACCCGGTCGTGCAGACTCGCAAGGTTGCCCTCCAAGCCTGCTCCGTAGTCGCTCCACGTCAACCCATCGACGCCCGGCGCAGCTTTTTGTTTGAGTTCGAAATATGCCAGTCGGAGCGATTCGATG
>CAWJDG010000050.1:0-41071 GCA_963841365.1 uncultured Acidobacteriaceae bacterium | reverse complement strand
TGTGGCCATTTGGCAAAAAAGAAAAAAAAGAAGGGCCTGACAGCAGTTTCCATATTGCCCAAATCCAGTCACCGAGAGTCCAGAACTGGAATTGCGGATATTTTGGCGCCCAGCGCCCTGAAAGTAAACACCAAAGGAATTCGGCCGAGAAAAGTTGGTCAGAAATTTTTTTGTCATTTCCTATCCCAGATTTCTTTCGGAAGATTGGTTCTCGCCGATTATAAATATGGACAAAATTTTTGATATTTCCATTTTTATCCATCCCCTGGAAACCGCTAAGATTCTGAGAAATTTTCAGAAAAAAGTGGCCGAAGTGCAAAGCCAGATCAGAATCAAGGGAAGAGAAGGGATTGGTGCGCGACCCGATGCTGGACACAGCTTATCAAGATCTGGAAGATTTGCGCGACAGCTTCAGCAGGCGCAGGAAAAAATGTTTGATGTCGGCATTTATATCACCATTTACGCCGACAACGAAGCGGAGCTTGATCAAAGTTGAAAACGAAATAAAATCAATTCTTGAATCAAAATTGATTTATATCAAACCGGCGCTTTTCCAGCAGGAAGAAGGTTTCAAAAGCATTATTCCGATCGGCACAGACGTGCTGAATGTCCATCAAAAATTAAATTCCTCGCCGCTTTCCAGCATTTTTCCTTTTATTTCTTTTGACCTCACTTCCGACAAAGGAATTCTTTACGGCATCAACCGCCACAATTCCAGCTCTGGTTATTTTTGACCGATTTTCTTTGGAAAATTACAACTCAGTCACTTTTGCCAAATCCGGTTCCGGAAAATCTTATCACTACCAAACTGGAAATTTTGCGCATCTCTTGATGTTTGATACTGATGTTATCGTCATTGACCCGGAAAGCGAATATGAATATTTGGCGGAAGCGGTCGGCGGAAGATATTTTAATATTTCCCTTTACTCCGATCACCATATCAATCCTTTTGATTTGCCGATTCCGAGCAGAAGACGAAACAGCCGCAGATGTTTTGCGTTCCAACATCATAAATCTGGTCGGACTTTTCCGATTGATGATGGGCGGACTGACTGCCGGAAGAAGACGCCATTGTTGACCGCGCCATTACCGAAACTTACGCGATGAAAGACATCACTGCCGATTCCGATTTTTCAAATATTGAACCGCCGCTTCTTTCCGATTTTGAAATGGTGCTTTCGGGAATGGAAGGCGGCGATTCTGTGGCGCAAAGATTGATCAAATACACCAGAGGCACCTGGTCAGACTTTCATAAACAAGCCGTCAAATGTTGATATCAATAAAAAATTCGTGGTATTTTCCATCCGCGATATGGAAGACGAATTGAAGCCGGTCGCTATGTATATCGTCACGCATTATATTTGGAATGCCATGCGAAAAAATCTGAAAAAACGACTGCTGGTGGTGGATGAGGCTTGGTGGATGATGAAATCGGAAGACACCGCCTCTTTCCTGTTTTCCTCGCCAAAAGAGGCAGAAAATATTATTTCGGACTTGCCACCATCACCCAAGATGCGGACGATTTTTTGAAATCTCCCTACGGCGTGCCGATCATCACCAACTCTTCCATTCAAATTCTCCTGAAACAATCTCCGAGCACTATTGATATTCTGCAGCAAATTTTCAATCTGACCGACGAAGAAAAATATCTGCTTTTGGAATCCGGCGTCGGGGAAGGCATTTTTTTTGCCGGACTGAAACATGTGGCCATCAAAATCATCGCCTCCTACACCGAAGACCAAATCATCACCTCCGACCCGTCCCAAATTTTGGCCACTTCAAAAAAGAAGAAAGATTTGGAAAATACGAAATAACGAATTTATTAACGAATAGCTACGAATCTTAAAATTTTATTCGCATCATTAAACAATTCGTCAACTTATTCGTTACTTCGTATATATGAATGAAATCTCAACACAAAACAAAACTCCCATAATAAGACCCATTAGACAATTTCAGCAACAGCCGGAAGAAAAAAAGGAAAGAATAACAAAAATCACCGCAGCCTTGATGATAACCGTGGCCGCCTGCATAGATATTTTTGAAGCGCTGTTAGATGTTCTTTTGATAGGAGAATTTGTCAGCCCCGTTATTTCGGTCTGCGCCGATGTTGGTTTTTGGATATGGTTTAAGATGCACGATGTCAGTTTCGCTAAAAATCCCAAAAACTTCGCGGCTATGGGTACTCAAGCGCTAGAAATTGGAGCTTTGCCGGGGATAGACGCTTTGCCGGAATTGACCGTTGGTGTCATCGCCATTGTTCTTATGACTAGAGCCGAAGATAAATTAAAAGTTTAACTATGGGTGAACCGGTTGATGAGTTTCGGCTAATTTCATTATTTCGTCTTTCACTTTTTGGGATGAGGAATTTTCAAAAAGACGAATCTCTCTTCCGTGCCGGCCGTCTGCACATGCAGGTCGCCGAATTTTAGAACGGTTTGAATGACGCCATGAGTTTGGACGGAAATATCCTGAATTCAAAGTCATATGCAACTCAGAAATAGTTCTGTTAAAAAATCCGTTTTGAGTGCTGTCTATTATCCTGCGGTCAGTCGCAATCCAAACATCCAGAGTGTACATGGTAAGAAGATAAAAAATGGCCGACCAGAGAAAAAGATACCAAAGACTGGAAAGAAAAAAGGAGAGAAACCGAAACAATTGTGCGAATAAAAGAATGAAGAAAATAAAACACTAGCAAATATCGGTAGAAGAGCTAATAATAAAAACATAAATAATTTAATCAAAATAACGAAGGGGTGATGACGCAAAAGCAGAATGACTTTTTCGCCATTCTCTTCGCCCTCAAAAGAGTTATTTGATTCTGTAAAAATTAGTTTTAATGAATTAAAATCCAAACTGGCAAAAAGAGAAACGCTTATAAAAAATAATAAAACCGAACCCAAAAGAAAAACGACCGCAAAAGTTTTAGGCTAGATCTAACGCAAATCGCGCCAAGTGATAAAGTATTATAAAATTAAATATCCAATACAGAAAAAACAGGAGTTAAAATAATGAAAGCTAAAATAAGTTTGCCAGAAACCATTTCCATATAAATACAATATACAACATTATCGACAATCGGTAAACGAAGCGGGGGAAAATAAAACCGTAATTCTATGCCCCAAATGGCAGCACTAGATGTGACCAAGTTCACTCAAGAATGGCCCGGGGAAGCCGTTGGATTACCTGCATTTAGGCTGTTCTACGGCGCACTTCGAAGCCCGGCGGCGCTCCGGGTCTGGCGCCACGCACACCCAACGGCGGACAAAGCGGTCGTAGAGGTCAGAGGTTGATAATAAGTTATTTTGTTTCAATCAGATATGGTGAAAATGCAACAGCGGTCGCACGCGCCCGTTCACCCACCGCACGGACCCGCGAGGGGCACAGGTTTCCACCCCCAGGACTTCTCGCTGGTTTCGGTACCTTCGAAGCGGAATCGCCTCTCTTCATTCCGAAACCACCACCCCGGCTGAAACCGGATCACGAACACAAGATCCATCTCCGAACCGGGAGGGCCGGGCGCCGCATTCTCGAACGGGAGCGGAACCTCATCGCCGAATTCGAGATCGCTCAAGCCCACGACTTCATCCGCATTTCCGTGGTTCACAATGTCACCCGTCGCTGGTACCTCGCTGCCGGGGAATGTGACACTGTTTACGCAAACGGTAGAGGTGACCTGGTGCAAAGTCGCAACTCCGGAGTTCCTCAAATTGAACATCGTCCCAAACGGAGCGCGTGGATCAGCGGTCGGCATCGGAGTAACGGTGAGGATTGGAATCAGCATCAGGCAGAGGATAATTGCGCAGCCGGTCAAAATAATTCCGAAAAGGACCTGAAACGGACTAATGCCGCGCTTCAACATGATGAAGGACCCGATTTCTTGTATTCGTTGTTAAGAATATTGTGCGCTACTGGGCGCGCTTTGCCACGTGCCCTTTCCCGGATTATGACAAATCGGGAATCACGAGCCACGGGTGCGATGTAATCGCAAAAATGCCAGGAACATGAGGCGCCTAACGCGCCACACTTCAAACCTTCATTACAATAGCGCCTGGCGAATAGTCGCTGTACGTTGGCTTCTTCATCCGACTGAACAGAACTCATCGCAACTTTGACTTGCGCTTTACGAGAACCGCGTCCTCCGCCACAACAGCGTCCCGCACAATCCCAGCGGAATAATCGTGCCCACAATCAGCACCATCATCCAGAGCACATTTACATAGATGTGCTGCGCACGTGTTCCTATGGCCAACCAGACAAAGATACCTGTGGCCACGCACACAATCAGCACTTCCCACCAGCGGCGCGGGTGTTTGTTGTCGGCAAGCGGATCATTGCCCGCAACCACTGCTGCCACATTCTCCGCGTCCAGATCGTAGCGATTGCACTCGCGATGCATTGCTGCGTTCCAGTTCTCCATCTCGCCCGGCGGCGGCTCGGCCATGCTGATCGACACAGCGCCCAGAATCATGATCGTCGATCCAGTCAGAATCAGCAGCCTGCCGCCCGTTGCCATCCCGGCAAACTCGCCAAATACCAGCGCGCCCCACGCCAATCCCCAAAGCTGGTTCGTGTTTGACAGCGGAATGCCGCGGCCGATGCCGATATACTTCGCCGCATATTGCTGGAACAGGTCGCCGATGACCCAGCAAAATCCGCCCAGGAACGGCCAGAAAAGCATGGGCCGCGCTCGGTGCAACTCCGCAAGCATTGGCGTCGTGCCGCCATAAAAAATCCAACCCAGCGTCAGAATTGTTCCCAGTTCGCCAAAGGTAAAGATGGTCACGAACGACAGCGGATTCATGCCGCTGATGTACGCCTTGCGGTAGGGAATGTACATGGTGCCGAACATGCAGCCCGCGCCCAGTGCGGCGATGATGCCGATTGCGGCCCTGCCCGGTGTGCCCGCGTTTTGCTGCGCAGTGGCGATGGCCAGCACCGCGGCGCCGAAAACAATTGCCGCAGCTCCACCGATTACCTTGGCCCAATCCTTCGGTCGCGATCCGCGCAATTCCCTGAAGAGCAGGCATCCCCACGTCAGTCCTACGAGGCTATTCGTATTCCATAGCGGAAACGCAATCGCCAGGCCTACGTTGCGCACGGCAAAGATCGTGAGTGTGTTGCCCACTGCCCAAAGCATTCCCGCCAGCAGTGCCCACACCAGCAGGTGAGGTTTTTCAATCAGGTCGTTGAAGAGGAATCCCGTGCCCTTGAGTAGCGTCGGCACCGTCCAGCGCGCCACAAAAGCGCCCATTACCATTCCCATCGAAATCAGGAACGGCGAGAATCCCTCATTCACCAGCTTGGTGGGCGCTTCCGCGCTGCCCAGCCAAACCGCCGCGGCCAGCCCGCAAAAAACGCCCAGTTTGTGCAGTGAAATTGTCGACCGCGCTGCCGCGGTGACCGTCCTTTCGCTCATGTGCTTACCTCAAGGTCATCAGCAGCGTAATTCCCAGGATCAGCACCGCCACCGGCACCCAAAGATGTACGTCGGTCAGAATGCAAATCAGTTTCGATCGCTTCACGCCGACACCTCCTTGAGCCGCACCGGCCTGTGCTCGTCATACGACTTGCGCGCCGCCAGCGCCATCACCACCGGCACGCGGCTATCGGCGCCGGTCACCGGAGTCGGCTTGCCTTCCAGCACGGCCTGCACAAACAATTGCAACTCCAGCGCAAAACTTTCAGTGTACCGTTGCATAAAGAAGTTCAGAGGCAGATCAGTGTATACATTTTTTTCGCCGCTGACCACAACTTGGTTGGGATAGCGGTTCTCGCTGGCGATCTTGCCCTTGCTGCCCAGAATTTCCACGCGCTGATCGTACCCGAATACCGCCTTCCGGCTGTTGTCGATAGTGCCGATCGCGCCGCCCGTGAAGTGCAGCACCACAAACGCGGTATCCAAATCGTCTTCGGCCTTGAATGCCGGTTCCACAAGCACTCCGCCCGCAGCATAAATCTCCTCAACTTCTTCGCCCATGAGATAACGCGCCATGTCGAAGTCGTGAATCATCATGTCGAGAAAAATTCCCCCCGAGGTGCGAACAAACGCCATCGGCGGCGGCGCCGGATCGCGGCTGATGATGTGCATCAGGCTCGGCTTGCCGATCTCGCCACTCGCCACCGCCTGCCGCACGCGCATAAAGTTCGAGTCGAAACGCCGGTTGAACCCGACTTGAAGCTGAACTCCTGCTGCCTTCACCGCGGCCAGCGAGCTGTCGATCTTTTCCAGGCTCAGTGAAATTGGCTTCTCGCAAAAGATGTGCTTGCCGGCTCGCGCCGCCTTCACGATCAGTTCGGCATGCGTGTCTGTCGACGTGCAAATCAGCACTGCCTCAATTTTCTTGTCGCCAAGAATCTCGTCTGCCGAGGTAGCCACTCTGGGAATGTTGCAACGTGCCGCAACCGCTTGCGCGGCCTCGCCATTCACATCCGCAATAGCCACGATCTCCGCTTCCGGCAAGCGGAAAGCTAGCGTCTCTGCATGGACGCGCCCAATGCGTCCTGCCCCGATAATTCCAAAATGAAGCCTCTTGCTCATAATCCCCTCACACGAAACGTTCACTGGGTGCCCCGCCCTCGGCGCGTTTTTGTTTTTTCGCCTAGGGTGGGAACAACACAAAACTCAATTGCGGCACACAGCTTCGCTTGATCCAACGCCAAAAGCTGTCCTTATGAAAAATTCGCTTCAATCGACCGAATGTACTCGCGATTCCGCGCCGCGCTCTCCTTCGGAGTTCCCATGCCGGGCAAAATGTCCTGCTCCACCAGCACAAATCCCTTGTAGTCGCGCCCGGCGAGCCAGTGCAGCAGGGCAGGGAAGTCGACGCACCCTTTGCCCAACTCCGGGTACAAACCGTTGCGCATCGCCGTGAAGTAATCCCACTCCTGCTCGCGGCTGCGTCGCGCCACATTCGGATCAATGTCCTTCAAATGGATGTACCAGATGCGCTCCTTGAAGCGGTCGAGCGCCGCCACCAGGTCGACATCCTCGCTGCTCGTTCCGTGCACGTAGTGCCCCGTGTCGAACACCAGTCCCAGCCGCTCCGGACTCGTCAGGTCCAGCAGTGTCGCAATCTCATCCGGCGTTTCCACGTGGCCGGCACAGTGGTGATGAAACACCGTCCGCAACCCCGTCTCGTCGAACACCGCCTTCGCAACCTGGTCCGCGCCGCTCGCGAACGTCTTCCACTGGTCTTTGGTGAGTCCCACGCTGGGCCTGATGCGCCCCGCAAGCTGCGTCCGCACAGGATCGGTGCCGTTATCATCCGACAGTACAAGAAACGGCGCCTGCGTCGTCGCCACCGCCGCAATCAGCTTGGCCGTCTTGACAGCTCTCGCCGTTCCCTCAGCATGCGCAGCAGGATTCTTCAACGCCACCGGCACAAACGCACCCAGCATCACCACGTTGTTGCGCCGCGCCAGCTCCTTGCGCAGCATCTCCGGGTCGGTTGGCATGAATCCCCAGTCGCCCAGCTCGGTTCCCGTGTAGCCCGTCTCCACCAACTCGTCTAGCATCTGCGTGTACTTGATCGCCTTGCTCTGGTCCTGGTTCTCCAGCAACCCCCACGAACAAGGCGCATTGCCCACTAACAGTTCTTTCATGCGCTCTCCTTACCTCGCTTTATTTCCTCGTTCCCTTTTTCCCTGTCTCTCAGAACTTCCTGCTCCACTCCTTTGGCCAGCGCTCCACGACCACCTTTGTCTGCGTGAAAAACTCCACTGCATGGTGCGCCTGCGCGTGCAGATCGCCGAAGAAGCTGTCGCCCCACCCGCTGAACGGAAAGTTCGCCATCGGAGCCGCCACGCCCACGTTGATACCCACATTGCCCGCGTTCACTTCGTAGCGGAAACGCCGCGCATTCGCGCCATCCGTTGTGAAAATGCACGCCATGTTGCCGTAGCTCCGTCCATTCACCAGAGCAATTGCCTCTTCAATCGTCTGCGCGTGGATCACGCTCAGCACCGGCCCAAAAATCTCCGTCCGCGCTGTCTCGGAATCTGGCGGAACGTCATCAAGCACTGTGGGCAGCACGAAGTAGCCATCTTCGTACCCGTCCACTTTCTTTCCGCGCCCATCCACCACAACGCGCGCTCCGGCTTGCTCGCCCTTGGCAATCAGTCCCTCGATCCGCGCTTTGCTCTCGGCAGAGATTACCGGCCCCATCTCCACTCCCGGAGTCGCACCATAGCCGGTCTTGCGATTTTTTGCCGCCGCGGCAATCCGCTCCATAAAACTGGATCGCCCATCGTCCACCGAGATCGCCACCGATGCTGCCAGGCACCGCTGTCCCGCGCATCCAAACGCCGAGTCAGCCAGAATCCGCGTCGTCATCTCCATGTCTGCGTCCGGCATCACTACCACGGGGTTCTTCGCGCCGCCCTGGCACTGCGCGCGTTTTCCATTGGCTGCTGCACGGCTGTAGATGTACTTCGCCGTCGGCGTCGATCCCACAAAGCTCACCGCGCGAATCCCCGGGTGATCCAGGATCGCGTTCACCGTGTCGCGCCCGCCATTCACAAGCTGCATCACGCCCGGCGGAAAACCCGCTTCCTGGATCAGGCTGAAGATCTTTTGCGACGTAATGGGCACGCGCTCTGACGGTTTAAGCAGAAAACAGTTTCCTGCCGCCACCGCGTAGGGAAAGAACCAGAACGCAATCATGCCCGGAAAATTGAACGGCACAATGGCCGCCGCCACCCCCAGCGGCTGCCGGATCATGTGCTCGTCGATGCCCGCCGCAATATCCTCACAGTTCGTTCCCTGGATCAGCATCGGCATGCCGCACGCGGTCTCCACGTTCTCCACTGCGCGCAGAACCTCGCCTTTGCTCTCCGCTAGCGTCTTGCCGCACTCGTTCGTGATTGAGAGCGCCAGCTCGTCCTTATGCTGCTCCAGCAGCGTCTTCAGCTTGAACAGCGGCTGGATGCGCTCGAACACCGGCGTGCGCCGCCATTGCAAAAACGCGCGCTCCGCCACTTCCACTGCCGCATTCACGTCTGTTGCCGGCGAAAGGGGAACCTCGGCAATCGCCTCCGCCGATGCCGGGTTGATCACCTTCAGCGCCTCACTAGCGCTTGATGCGCGCCATGACCCGTCAACGAAATTCTTTAGCCGCTCCATACCGTTTACCTCCTCATATTCCTTCACTGACGTTTCCGGCGCGCCGCGTATGAAACCTCACCCCGCTGGCGCCGATCTAACTCCGCTCGCTCCGCCGTCCTCATAGGTGATGCCGTTCGCGCTTGCGCGCCTCTTCATACCTTGTGCGCGCCTCGCGCACGCTGGCCAGCTCCGACACTTCCGCTACGGCAACATCCCACCACGACTCATACCCCGGCACGCCAACGGCCGTATCCGTCTCCACCACAATCACCGTGGTGCGGTCCTGCGCTTTAGCTTCAACAAGGGCCTTCTTCAGATCGCCGAGCGTCTCCGCCTTGATTGCATGTGCCCCCAGGCTGCGCGCGTTGGCCGCAAAGTCCACCGTCAGTACCTCGCCATCCAACTGACCGCTCTTCGCATTGCGCCTGCGATAGCGCGTTCCAAATCCCTCCTGCCCCAGTGAGCGGCTCAAGCTGCCAATGCTGGCGAACCCGTGATTGTCCACCAGCACGATGATGATCTTGATCCCCTCCTGCACTGAGGTCACAATCTCTGTCGGCATCATCAGGTAGGTGCCGTCGCCGAGGAACACAAACACCTCGCGGCTCGGATCGGCCAACTTCGCGCCCATCGCGCCGGGAATCTCGTACCCCATGCACGAGTAGCCGTACTCCATGTGGTAGCCGTTCGGGGTACGTGTGCGCCACAGTTTGTGCAGGTCGCCGGGATGGCTGCCCGCTGCCGACAGCAGCACGTCGCGCGGGCCAGACGCCTCCCAAATCGCGCCGATCACTTCGCTCTGCGCCGGTTTGTGTGCCGGTGCCTCCCAAATCGCGCCAATCACTTCACTCTGCGCCGGCTTCACGGGTTGATTCAAATGGAAGAGCCGGTCAACCTCCACGTCCCAATTCGTCTTCAGCTCCGTAACTTCGGCCGCGTATTCCGCGCTCACTTTCCACCCGGACACTGCCGTGCCAAGCTGCTCCAACGCCACTCGCGCGTCCGCCACCACTGGAACCGCGCCCACCTTGTAGGCGTCGAACTCCGCGGTGTTGATGTTCACAAACCGCACGTCTGGATTCTGGAACGCCGTCATCGATGCCGACGTGAAATCGGAATAGCGCGTTCCAATGCCGATTACCAGGTCCGCCGCATTTGCCAGTCGGTTCGCCGCCAGCGAGCCCGTCGCCCCAATCGCGCCCACCACCTGCGGATGATCCCAAGCCAACGCGCCTTTGCCCGCCTGCGTCTCCGCCACCGGAATCCCGGTCTCTGTCGCGAATGCATCCAGCGCCTGCGAAGCTTCGCTCATCAGTACGCCGCCGCCCGCCACTATCAACGGCCGCTCGGCAGCTTCGATCGCCTTCGCCGCGCGTTCCAATGAAATCTTGTCAGGTTCGCCGCGCCGGATCAGCCACGCGCGCTTTAAAAAAAGCTCTTCCGGATAGTCGTAAGCCTCGGTCTGTACGTCCTGCGGCAGCGCCAGTGTTACCGCGCCGCAATCGCTCGGCGACGTCAGCACCCGCATCGCTTCCGGCAGTGCAGTAATCAGTTGCTCCGGCCGGTAGATGCGGTCCCAATACCGCGACACCGGCTTAAAGCAGTCGTTCACGCCCGTGTCCTGCGTGGCCGGCGACTCAATTTGTTGCAGCACCGGTGCCACGTTGCGCCGCGCAAAAATATCGCCCGGCAGCAGCAGCACTGGCAGCCGGTTGATGGTGGCCAGCGCCGCACCGGTAATCATGTTGGTCGCGCCCGGCCCAATCGAGGATGTGCAGGCAAACGCGCGCAGCCGGTTGCTGGCCTTGGCAAATCCGGCGGCCATGTGCACGCCGGCCTGTTCGTTGCGCACCAGGATGTAAGGAAAATCGGGATTCTGCTGCAGCGCCTGGCCGATCCCGGCCACGTTGCCGTGCCCAAAGATTCCTACCATGCCGGCGAAGAATGGGTGCTCGCGCCCGTCCCGCTCCACATACTGCTGCTTCAGGAACTGAATCAGCGCCTGCGCCATCGTCATGCGCCGCGTCTTCATACTCTCTCCCCTGAACGCCTCGACTGCTTCCTTTGCCCGCCGCGCTGCTTTCTCGTCCCCTTGGTCCCTTGTTCCCTCGGTCCCTGCTTCTCTACCTCTTAACCATCGGCAACCTCAGGTCTTTTTCCTTCCACTCGCTCTTCACCCACGCGTAAGTGGGATCGTCGGAACACGCAAGCGACCGCGCCGACCCCGCCAGCGCGTTCAGATAATACACGTTGTATCCATGTGCGGCCACCACCGGATGATAACCCTCCGGCACCAGCACCAACTCGCCATCGCGCACCGTCATGGTCTCGTCGATACGCCGGTCCGCGGTGTACACCTTCTGGATTGCGAATCCCTCCGGCCGCTGGATTCGGTAGTAGTAAATCTCTTCGAGATCCACTTCGCCCGGCGGGTTGTGAACATCGTGCTTGTGCGGCGGAAAGCTCGACCAATTCCCCGACGGCGTGAATACTTCCACCACGATTAAACGTTGCGCAAGAAAACTCGGCGGCAGCATGGAGTTGATCTGTCGCGTGGCGTTGCCGCCGCCGCGAATCTCAATTCCCACCTTGTCTGGCGTCACCAGCCGCGCCGGATATTCCTCTTCGGCCTTGCAGTAGCAGAAGGCCAGGTCGCACCCTGCGTCAGTTGTCACCGTGAACGAGGAGAAGACGGGCAGATACAGCGTGTACGGCAGCCCGTCAAAAACCGTCGCGCGCTTGCCAAAGTTCAGCCACTCGCCGCGCGAGCTCTTAACCGAACAAATCCCTCCCAGCACCACAATGGCCAGCTCAGTGCCGGCCGTCTCGCCATAGTATGTTTGGCCCGGCTCCAGCTTGCGTGTTTCAAAAGACAAAAACTCATATCCGAAGTCATTGATCCGATTCCTGAACGCTTCAGAACGGATTAGTAGTTCACTCATTTACCTTTTCTCTCCTGCGACACCTAAAGGAAGATGTCTTCAAAGTTCCGGCCTGGTTGGGGGTCCGGACAAAAGCACAACAGGGGGCCCGATGCACACGTGTGCATCACCTCACAAATCATCTCCGATTCGCCCCTTCCTGTCAATTAGAAAACGGTCTCTGGCCGGTTATTTTTCTGCACCCTGAAAATGAAGAGAAGGCGAACATAGATAACAATTCCCCAGGTTGCCCGCACCGCCACCCTTGCCAGCCCACATTCGAATCGCGGCCCATTCTCAAGAACAAAACCGGCAATCCAGAGCTAGCTTCGCATTCCGTCTTGACCCGCAACTTCCGGCGGTGCTAGGGTTTTTATGCACACGTTTGCAGCCCCGGAGGTTCCATGGCTCCCACCGTTTCCGCGCTCCAGTTCAAAAGCCCGCTCCACAAAATGACGCAGACCACTTCCACCTGCCTCTGGAACGATTCGGCCGCTATCGATGACCTCACTTACTCCATCGATCACGGAGCCGTCGGCGCCACCTGCAATCCCTCCATCGCCGTCTCCGTGCTCAAAAAAGAAATGGCTGCCTGGAAACCCCGCATCCTCGAGCTGGCTGCCGCTGAACCGAACCTCACAGAAGACGATCTCTCCTGGCGCATCGTTGAAGAAATCTCCGCCAACGCCGCCCGTCTCCTTCTGCCCATCTTCGAGCGCGAAAAAGGGCGCAACGGACGCCTGTCGATTCAAACCGATCCGCGCAACTACCGCAACGCCGAGGCCATGCTCACGCAGGCCATCCGCTTCAGCAGTCTCGCGCCCAATATGATCGTCAAAATCGCCGCCACGCGCGCCGGCATCGCCGCCATTGAAGAAGCCACATGGCGCGGCATCAGCATCAACGCCACCGTCAGTTTCACCCTCCCCCAGGCCATCGCGGTTGCAGAATCAGTAGAGCGCGGCCTCAAGCGCCGCGAAGCCGAAGGCCTCCCGATCGCCACCATGGGCCCCATCTGCACCCTGATGGTCGGCCGCCTCGACGACTGGCTCAAGGTCCTCCACGACAAGCACAATCTCTCCGTCGATCCCGGCTACCTGGAATGGGCCGGTGTCGCCGTCTTCAAAAAGGCCTACAAGATCTTTCGTGAACGCGGCTACCGCGCGCGCCTGCTCTCCGCCGCATTCCGCAATCACATGCACTGGAGCGAATTCATCGGCGGCGACGTCGTTATCTCTCCGCCCTGCGCCTGGCAAAAGCGATACAACGAATCTGACATCGAAGTCATTTCCCGCATCGATACACCAGTTGACCCACGCATCGTCGAAACACTGCTCGACAAATTCCCCGACTTCAAGCGTGCCTACACTGAGGACGGTCTGACTCTTGCGGAATTCGATACCTTCGGCTCAACCCGCCGCACACTGCGCCAGTTCATCGCCGCCGTTGCCGAAATGAACGCCATCATCCGCGACATCATCCTGCCCAACCCCGACACGGAATAGCAATCATCGTAGCGCTGGTCTCCAGACCGGCTGTTCTGGCGGCGTCCATGCCGCCAGTCTGCGACCCCCTTGCTCCCCCACCCACCGCTACTTCTTCAATAGCGCCGGCCAGTTCACGACCACCGTTAGGGGCTCGGGTTTGGACTGTTCCCGCCGGCACAATCATGAGAAACCGCTGGGCGTCGGGCGATACCACATACATGGTTCTGCCCGGATATCTCCCGTTGAGTTGGGTTTGAAAAAGCGGCTTAGGAATGGCGGCCTGGAAGGTCGCATTGGTATTTACGTCGACCTCCATCAGCTTGCCGTCGAGATCGAGATAGAAGAGTTCCTTGCCGTCGCGACTCCACACCGGTTCATTCCCGCCCGTGGCAGAGATCTGCCATTTGCCCGCGTGGCTCAGGGAAGGTTTGAACATACACTTCCAGGCCTCCCGTTTCGGTTGACGCATAAGCGATGTATCGGCCGTTGGTCGAGAATTGGGCGCAAATTGCATTAAAGTTGCCCTGAACGAAAGCAAAGGGTTTGCGATCACCGAAGAGCGGCAAGCCCCAAAGCTCAGTGTTGCCCGCGGCCGTGTCGTAGATGGCATAACGGCCATCCGAAGACAAGTCGTCAACGTGCTTTTCCTGTTTGGACTGAAAAACAGGCTGCTCGCTCCCCAGGCCATTGGCGGCTTTCTGATAGATGTCGAACGGCCCGGTGCGATTGGAAGAAAACACGATCCGCGAATCATCCGCCGACCAGACGGTATTGGTGTCATCTGCGGGGTTGAAAGTAAGGCGTGAAGCGGTGCCGCGCTTGAGGTCATAAACCCAAATGTCGCGCTTGCCGAACCACCCTACTGCGACACCCAGCCTGGTGCCGTCCGCGGAGAGTGCGGGAGCCGTATAAAAGGAGGGTTGGCCGACGGTGCCCAATTTCTCTCCGGCGCGGTTAAACCAGACCATCTGATTTGAGAGCACGTCCGCTGCGGTCTGGTAGGCCAAAACGCCTGCTGCGGAGATGGAAAAGTAAGCGTAGGTCGAGTACAGCGTACTCGCGATGTTCTGCGCGACTGCAACGGCGGGTCCAGTGAAACGCAATGCGTTGGCGTCAAATGGCCGCGCCATCAGCGTGGTTCGATCGACATAAAACAGGTAGCCGGGCGGAGCGAAGAGGGCCTGGGAATTGATGTCCGCCAGACGCTCCATCGTCTTTGAGTCAAGCGAGCCTGCCCCGATGAAGGTGCCATCGGATGGGTCTCCAGTCTCGTGAAAGATGAAGTGCCTGCCGTCGGGGAGAAACTGCGGGAACCAGTACCCACTTTCGTGGTGGGATGAATCAGGGGCCAGCACAAGCGCGGGCGTTCCACCCGTGTCGGCGACGCGGTAAAGACTGCCCTGGCTCGCAAAGAGAATGACGCCGTCGCGGTTCCACGTTGCACCGCCAATGCTGCTCGCGTCGCAAAGCGTCTGTGGCGTCCCGCCCTGCACAGAAACCCTCTCCACCTTGCCGTTTGCTGCAAACCCGATCTGCTGGCCGTCAGGCGACCAGAACGGATTGAGGGCACCTTCCGTACCTGGAATCGGCCGCGCCGTGAGACTATCGAGCGGACGCAACCAAAGAGCGGTGGGTTTGTCTGTTCCGGCCTCGGCAACGAATACCAGCATGCGGCCGTCTGGTGAAATGCTGATCTCTCCGCCGGCGATGAAAGCCATGTTTTCAGGCGGCGCAACCGCGAACCGAAAGACGTTTGGATGCGGCTGCGGTTTCAGCAGGAGCCAGCCTGCCACGGCTGCGCAGGTGATTGCGATGACGCCAAGCGCCCACGGAAAAGCACGGCGCAGGAGCGAGGCGCGTTTAGCTTCAGGGGTTCGGCCTGCGGAGATGGAGCTTTCGGCGTCAGTCGTCGTGCTCGATAGCGTCTCTTCGATCGCAATGCGCGCGTCACCGATGTCCCGCAGCCGCTGCTTCGGATCCTTCACAAGACATCGCCGAATCAGTCTCTTGATTGCCGGCGGCGTATCTGCAGGGAGTGCCGTCCAGTCCGGCTCGCTTTTGAGCACCGATGCCAGCACATCGGAAATCGTCTCTCCGTCGAAGGCTTTCTTCCCGGAGAGCATTTCAAACAGCACGCAGCCGAACGCCCAGATGTCGGCCCTGCGATCCACCTGCTTGCCCTTGGCCTGTTCCGGCGCCATGTAAGAGGCTGTTCCAAGGATGATCCCCGCTTGCGTCGCCAGCACGCTGATGGTGGGCGAGTTCGCCGGGATGACTTGCGCCGTCGAGTCCTGATCGCTGACTACCTTGGCGAGACCAAAGTCCAAAACCTTCACCGTGCCTTCGGGGGTGATCTTCACGTTGGCTGGCTTCAGATCGCGATGGATCACGCCGTGCTCGTGCGCGTACTCCAGCGCCTCGGCAATCTGCCTCGCCATGGGCAGAGATTCGTCGGAGGAAAGAGTTTTTGAACTGGCTCCGGCGCGTCCGCGTATTTGCTCGGCCAGCGTCTCGCCTTCCACCAGCTCCATCACCAGCGCGCGCAGGCCTTCGGATTCTTCGAGGCCATAGATGACTGCAATGTTGGGATGGCTCAGCGAGGCGAGTGTGCGAGCTTCGCGCGCAAGGCGAGCGAGGGACTGGCTGTCATGCGCCATGGCCGCTGGCAAAATTTTCAGGGCCACATCTCGGCCCAGCTTCGCATCGTGCGCGCGGTACACCTCGCCCATGCCGCCCTCGCCAAGCTTGGCGGTGACCTGATATTGGCCGATCTGTCGCCGCGAACCGAGCGCCGGGGAAGCCGCGCCAGCCTGCGTGTCCTTGCTCGTAATTTCCACGGCAGCGTCTCCGGATAGAACGGATCATGAGCCGGTGCGAAACGATCCGGCAGGTTGTCTGCTCACAAGCCTTCAGATGAGCAGAAAGGTGGTCCCGGCTGGGTACGTCATTTGAACCCTATGCACACGTCGAGAGAATAAGAAAGGGAAAGTTCGAGAGAAAACCGTAAAGATGAGTCGGGAAAGATAACAACTCAAGTCTCTTTCATTTCGCCTGTAGTTACAAGGGATTTCAATGAAGGCGGTTTTGCGCCGTGAATATGCGCACTCGATGAGCCGGATGCGTGCCCGGCGAGTGGGACAGCAAATGCTGGCTCCGCCGGTGAAGATCGGACCGACGCTCCCTCTTTACGCCACAAACTCCGCGAGCTCCGCTAACCCAGCTAACTCCGCTCTACCGTATCCACATCTCCGGATGGCTCGTCGATACCGCGCTCAGACCCTGCGCCAGCAACTCCTCCACTTCCTTCATGGTCTGAATGAGACCGCCGCCCACCACCGGCAAATCCGGAGAAATCGCCCGCACCCGCTCCAGCATCTTCGGCGCCACCAGCGCTGGCAAAATCTCCAACGCGTGTACCGGCGAATTCTTCAACTGGTTACTGATCGTATCCATCGCGCCCGAATCCAGCAGAAACGTCCGCTGAATCCCGTAGAGCCCGATCGCCAGCGCGTGCCGCAGCGGGTCAAGGTGCGTGGAAATAATGCCGCCCGCGCCCACACGCTTCAGGTAATTCACCGCATACTTGTCGCGCGAGAACCCGTTCAGCAGATCGAGATTCACAATCGCAACCTTCTGCGCGCCAAGAATCTTCTGGATCATCGATTCCACATTGTCAGGATCGCCGGTGAGCAGATAAATCAGCCTGCTGCGCGAGGCAATCGCCTGCTCCAGAAGCTCCGGCTTGCGAATGGCCGGCAGGATCGGCGACTCCTTGCAGAAGACGCTTAACGGCGTCAGTGCTGCAGGCGTCCCGTTCTTCCCTCCGCCCTCACCCATGGCGATACTCCTCGCGGGTGCCCCAGGTCTCGCTTTTGAGACCTGGGTCGGTCTTCGCCTTTCCGGTAGAGCCTCTCACGATCAGCTCCGCTTCCACTTTGATTTGTGCCACCGAGTCTTCACCCGACATCAGCTTCAGCAGGTTCTCCATCGCCATTTGTCCCATCTGCCGCATCGGCTGCCGCACCGTCGTCAACGGCGGTTGCAGGTACGCCGCAAAAAACAAATCGTCGAATCCCGTTACCGACACATCTTCCGGCACGCGCAGCCCGCGAGCGCGAATCGCCCGCATCGCTCCCAGCGCCGTCATGTCGTTGTAGCAGCAGATCGCCGTCGGAGGAGCGGCCATTGCCAGCAGTCCGTCCACGGCTTCAATCGCTGCCTCGGGCCGTCCGTCGCCCTCCACCGCAAGCGCCGCAGCAAACTCGATCTCCGCCGCCGACAGCGCATGCTTGTAAGCCGACAGCCGCTCCGCGTCCGATTGATACCCGCTCCGGTCGCCCACATACGCAATCCGCCGGTGTCCTAGCGCGATCAAATGTTCCACGGCCGCCCGGCTGCCTTCCACATTGTCAATCAGTACCGAGTGCACAAACGCGCCGGGATACTGATCGTTCAACAGAACAATCGGAACATTCAATTCCTTGAGCAACGGCACATACAGCGCGCCCACTCGCGACGAAGTCACAACAATACCATCGACGCGCCGTTCGGCCAGCGCCTGCACCACCTTGCGCTCCCGCTCCGGATCGGCGTTCGAGCTGGCAAGGAACACCGCGTACCCATGATCGTTGGCCGCCTGCTCAATCCCGCAGGCGACCTCGCCCGCAAAGGGATCGTCCACCGTAGTCACCACCAGCCCGATGGTCCGCGTTCGCCGCGTCACCAGCCCGCGCGCCACCGCACTCGCGCGATAACCTGTCTCGTCGGCAATCTTTCTGATCTTCGCCGCTGTCTGCGCATTCACCAGTGGGCTGTTTTGCAGCGCACGCGAAACCGTTGGGTGCGACACCCGCGCCAGCCGCGCAATGTCCTTAATTGAAGTTTGCCGCGGCGTTCGTTTCCCGCTTCCCGTCTGCGCCACGCTGGCCGCCTTGCCCCTGTCCTTCTCAAACATGCCAAAACTCCGCATTGCACACGTGTAAGGTACCCCCCAGTCTCCAGCAACGCGCAGTCATTCGTCAATGCCCCGCTCCACGCCGTAATCTGTTCAACAGCCGCCTGATGATCCAACCCACCTCTACTTCCGCGAGCCACCCCTTCGAGCAGAGGTCGCTCGCCGGAGGCCCCTCCACGCTGGAGCGTCGTATCGGCCTTCGCTCGGCCGTGCTCTTCAACATGCTTGAGATGATCGGCGTCGGCCCCTTTATCACGCTGCCGCTCATCATCGCCGCAGCGGGGTATCGCCTTTCCGTTTGGGCGTGGGTGCTGGGCGCCGTCATCGCCGTGGCCGACGGCCTCGTCTGGGCCGAACTCGGCGCGGCCTTTCCGCGCGCCGGTGGCTCCTACGCCTTCCTCCGCGAAATCTACGGCCCCGAGCGCGCCGGCAACTGGCTCAGCTTCCTCTTCGTCTGGCAATTGAGTTTCACCGCCCCGCTTTCCATTGCCTCCGGCTGCATCGGCCTCTCCAGCTTTCTCGCCGTCTTCTGGCCAGGTCTCGAATCCGCGCCCATCGCCGCCATTCCCGCGCTCCACTACGCCAACTTCGCCGCCGCTGCAGCCTGCCTGCTCGTCACCGCGCTTCTCTACCGGAACCTCAGCTCAATCACGCGTCTCGCCTGGGTACTGTTCACTGGAGTCATCGCCGCGCTCACCGGAGTCATCGTGTCCGGCTTTGCTCACGCTGCAGCCACCGGCGGCTGGCATATGCCCGCCGCGCCCGCGCTCCCCGCCGCGCTTGCCATCGGCGGACTCGCCCAGGCCACGCTCATTGCTACTTACGATTACTGGGGCTACTACAACATCACCTTCCTCGGCTCTGAAGTCCGCCGTCCCGAACGCACCATCCCCCGTGCAATTCTCCTCTCCGTTCTCTTCGTCTCCGCGTTTTATATCGCCATGAACCTCGCCGCGTTGCCTTCCCTGCGCGAAGCCGCATCGCATGCCGCCGAATCCGCCGCACTCCGCGTGCAGCTCGTCGCCGACATCGCTCGCTCCGCCTTTGGTCGCTGGGCCGGCTACACCATCGCCGCCCTCATCGTCTGGACCGCTTTCGCCAGCGTCTTCTCGCTGCTCCTCGGCTACTCCCGTGTCCCTTACGCCGCCGCTCGCGATGGCAATTACTTCCGCTTTCTCGCCGCGGTGCATCCCAAACACGGCATTCCCCATCGCTCGCTCGTCGCTCTCGGTCTCGTCGGAGCTTTCTTCTGCTTCTTCTCACTCACGCAAGTCATCACCATGCTCGTTATCACCCGTATTCTGCTCCAGTTTTTTCTGCAACAAGTGGGCGTCATTCTTCTCCGCATCCGCCAGCCAAATTTGCTGCGTCCCTTCCGTATGCCGTTCTACCCGCTGCCGCCGCTTGCCGCCATGGCCGGATTCGCCTTCATCCTCGTCAACCGCGCCCATGCCATCGGCGAACTTGCCGTTGCCGCCGCCATCGCCGCCTCGGGAACACTCCTTTATCTGATCCGCGCCCACCGCCTCGCCCAATGGCCGTTCGCCCAACACAATTGACGCGAATCCTGTAACTCAAAGGGCCTCCGCGCTGTCTAATAAATGCAGCCCCAGGCTTCCCCTTGCGAGGTCACATCATGCTGATCGGCAAACCGCCAGACATCCCGTCTTCCGAGATCACTCCCCGCGACGCCTATCTCCGCTACCTCAGCCGCCGCCGCTTCCTCAAGGGTGCCGCCGCGGCCGGCGCCGCAGTCCTCGGCGCAAATCGCGTGGCCCAACTCGTTTCGCCGCGCACCTCCGTCTTCGCTGGCACCAAGCTCCAGACCGTTCAAAGCCCGCTCACTACCACCGGAGAACAGCTCACGCCCTTCGACGACATCACCCACTACAACAACTTCTACGAGTTCGGCGTCGACAAAGGTGACCCCGCAAAAAACGCCGCCGCCCTTCCCACGCGTCCCTGGTCCGTCAAAGTCGAAGGCAAAGTTGCCAAGCCGCTCACCTTCGACATCGAAGACCTGCTCAAGCTCCATCCGCTTGAAGACCGCGTCTATCGTCATCGCTGCGTCGAGGCGTGGAGCATGGTCATCCCCTGGGTCGGCTACTCGCTCTCTGAGTTCATCAAGCAGTGCAATCCGCTGCCCTCGGCCAAGTACGTCCAGTTCCTCTCCTATTTCGACCGCCGCATCGAAAAATGGGCTGAAGAGGATGCGACCATCTACTGGCCATACTCCGAAGGCCTGCGCATGGACGAGGCCATGAATCCGCTTACCCTGCTCACCTTCGGACTCTACGGCGAAACCCTTCCCAATCAGGACGGCGCGCCCATCCGCATCGTCGTGCCCTGGAAGTACGGCTTCAAATCCGCCAAGTCGATTGTGACCGTGAAGTTTATTGACAAGGAGCCACCGACAACGTGGAACGACCAGGCGCCCAACGAATACGGCTTCTACTCCAACGTGAATCCCGACGTCGACCACCCGCGTTGGAGCCAGAAAACCGAGCGCCGCATCGGACAACCGTTTTACGAACAGCGCCGCACTACCCTCATGTTCAACGGCTACTCCGACCAGGTCGCTTCAATGTACGCGGGCATGAACCTGCGCAAATACTTTTGAGGCAGAGAAGGGAACTCGTTGACTCGCTGACCCCCTGGGTGCCCCAGGTCTCGATTCTGAGACCTGGGACTGGCAATCGAGCGTTGGAAACAAAAGCCTCGGTGCCCCATCCATGAGATCCTCGGTGGTCCACGCAGAGAATCTCATGGGTGGAAAACCACAACCGCTAACTCGCTGACTTGCTGCTTCGCTATGAAACGCTCAACTCTGATTCTTCTCAAAATCGCCGTCTGGATTGCCTGCCTTATGGCCGTAGCGCGACTCGTCTACGGCGCAGTTACCAACAATCTCGGTCCCGACCCCACCGCCACCATCGCCTTCTCCACGGGCCTCGCCACGTTGCGCCTCATCGCCATCACGCTCGCCATCTCGCCCCTGCGCCGCATCTGGCCGCGCCTCAACTGGCTCATCGATTTCCGCCGCCTGCTCGGCCTCTTTGCCTTCTTCTACGCCACGCTGCACATGCTCACCTGGGTTGCGCTCTACAACAACTTCGACGTGCACGCCATGCTGGTCGACGTCACCAGGCGCCGCTTCATCACTATGGGCATGGCCGCCTATCTGTTGCTGCTGCCCCTCGCGCTCACATCCACCGCCTGGTCTATCCGCAAGCTGGGTGGCAAAAACTGGAACCGCCTCCACAAGCTCATCTATCTCGCGGCAATCTGCGGAGTCATCCACTACTGGTGGCAAGTCAAGACCGGCGTCATCACGCCCATCACCATCACCGTCATCGTTGCTGTGCTTCTCCTAGCGCGCCCCATCCTCGCCTGGACTCAAAAGCGCAAAACCCGCGCCGCGGTTGCCGCATGAACCATCACTGGCCGGCAGACTTTGCCCTCGCCGCTTCAACAAGCAAGACATCCACATCATTCATCTCACCCTGCACGGTTACGGGAATCTCTTTGTCGGCGTAAGGTCGAACCTGGGGAGCCGCAACCGCTCCAGCCACGCCGCTGTTCGGATTTGTCGCTTGCCCCGGTGCGCTCGAATCCTGGGCATCGGCCACTTGCAATATGTACTCACCCGCGGGTACGTAAGCGAAAGAGAAGCTGCCATCCTTCCGCATCGCTGTCGATCGCGCTTCCTCGCGGTCGTCTGCATACAGCAAATGCAATCGGGCCTGTTCCGGCGCGTGACCGTCCATCGCTACGGTTACATTGCCTGAGATCGAGTACATCCCCGTCAGTGGAATCACGATGTCCGTTCCGCCGCGGGTCTCCCCTGCGCTCACCTTCACTGCATCCGCATTCTTCCTGCGAAACGTTCCGCCAAGGCAGACGTGAGGTGCCGCCGCCTCTGACCTGATTGGCAAAAGTGTGCAGACCTTGTACTCTCCCGCCGGCAGATTGGTGATCCTGTAACGGCCGTGGCTGTCGCTCTTCTCCTCCAGCGCCCAGCCGCTGCCGCTATCGCCCACCGCTGTCCAGTTGTCTTGTGAGGTCTTGCGCAGCAGTTCGAACCGCATCCCGATCGCCGGGCTGGAATCGTCATAGCTCACCGTCCCATCGATCTCCGCGCCACGCTCGATGTCTAGTGACAAATCGCTGACGTGCTGGGCGCTCACGGTCAATTCGACGAAGTGATCCTTCCATTGATTCAACGCGTCCTGAATCTGCTCGTCGTCGCTGGCCTTTTGTTTTGCCCGATTGAAGTCGATGCCACGCTCCGGGTCGAGATATCCATTGAGGGTGGCATAAGCGTAGTAGTCGCCCGGCGGGACGGCTTCAATCGTGAACCGCCCGTCGAGGCCGGTAACAGCAGTCTCGTCCAGATCCTGGTTGCCATTTCCGGGTTGACTGCCTCGGCTGAACATCGCGGCAGGGAGCAGTTGCACTTCGGCAAATCGCGCGGGTTTGCCGGTATCGGTGCAAAGAACAATTCCAGCAACGGTGCCCTTTGTCGGGTCGGGTTTCCGGGGCCCCTCGTCTTCCGGGCACCCGCTCAAGAGCAGGCAAACTGCCGGTATCACCCACAACCAACGCCGCCTGACGAAAAGCATCTTGCGCTCCTCAGGGCTCAGTGAATTGCAACGCCATCTGCGCCACCGGCTGGTAGCTCTTCCTGTGCAGCGGAGTCGGCCCCAACCGTCGAAGCGCCTCCAAGTGCTCCGCCACACAGTAGCCTTTGTGCCGTGCCAGCCCGTATCCCGGATACACTGCATCCAGTTCCACGAGCAACCGGTCGCGATGCACCTTCGCCAGCACGCTCGCAGCCGCAATCGAAACGCTTCGCGCATCGCCCTGTACCACAGCCTGCTGCGGGCATGGCCAGTCAATCGTGTCGCATCCGTCAATCAGTAGATAGTCGGGCAGCAGAGAATCCGGCGCAGCGGCCAGTTGCTCCACCGCCATGCGCATCGCTAGCAACGACGCCCGCCGGATATTGATACGGTCGATTGTCTCCACATCTACGGCTGCGATTGCCCACGCGGCCGCCTCCGCTCGGATCACCACGTCAAATTCATTTCGCTGTTTTTCCGTCAATTGTTTTGAGTCCGTCAGGCCCTCGAGCCGCCAGCCTTTTTTCAGGATCACTGCAGCAGCCACGACAGGCCCGAACATCGGTCCGCGTCCCACTTCATCCAGCCCGGCCACGCGCAGAGCGCCGCAACGCCACGCCGCTCGTTCCAGCTTCCATCCGCACACCGGCGCGCATTCAGCGGCTCTCGCCATGCCCTAAGTATAGGAAGCACACGCCCCGCCGCGCTCGTCCATTTTTCATCTGATGTGGAAACCGCAGCACTCCGCGATCTGCACCCTGATCCCCGAACGTTTCCACTGTGAACTGTGAACTGAAACGTCGGGCAGTAAAAACCCCGGCTTTCGCCGGGGCCCTTTTTAGCTATGCAAATTCTTCTTCACCGCGAACCGGGCCAACTGATCCCTGAGCTCTGTTCCCTGATCCCTGTTTTACGCCCGCACCTTGCCGGTTTCGCGGTCCACTTCCTTCAGTCGCGCTGCTTTGCCGCGCAGCCCGCGCAGATAAAACAGTTTCGCCCTTCGCACCTTGTAGCTGCGGACCTTCTCGATCTTGTCGATCACCTTCGAGTTGAACGGAAAGATGCGCTCGACACCCTGGCCAAAGCTCATCTTGCGCACAGTAAACGACCCCTGTGCGCCTTTGTTTACGGCGATCACCAAGCCCTCAAAGGCCTGCAAACGTTCCTTATCGCCTTCCTTAATCTTCACTTGCACGCGAATCTGGTCGCCGGGCACGAACTCCGGCAAATCGGTGCGCTTCAGCTTGTCGGCCAGGCGCTGCATTACGGGATGGATTGACATGGTGTTTTCCTGCGATCGAACTTTCTCTGTGATTTCCTGTGGTTGAACTCAGAACCTTCAGTTTATCAAAAGATTCCTCGCATCGCCTAATCCCCAGCTGGGAAGGGTACGGGCTTCAGCCCGTACATAAATCGAGCAAAGTACTCGCGAGCTTTAGCCCCCGAGGGGAAGTTCTTTCAAGCTCACCCACGATCGAACCGCATCAGTCCAATCCCATGCGCTATAGTTCCCCCATGCGCGCACTCCCTGCGCCGAGGTTCTTCTATGGACGAAAAACGGCAGCTCCTTCGCCACACCCTCGCCACGCTTGCTTACCGCGCCGCCCGCACCCTTGAAAACGCGCCCGCCTCCTTAGCCAACTTCGACGGTGCCGGCCGCTGCCCCATCCAGATCCTCGCCCACATGGGCGACCTGCTCCATTGGGCGCTCTCCATTGCTCAGGGGAATCAGCGCTGGCAAAACTCGCAGCCCCTCGACTGGCCCGCGGAACAGCAGCGCTTCTTCGCCGCACTCGCCGCTTTCGATGCCTACCTGGCTTCCTCTGCCCCGCTCCAGGCTCCTGCCGAGCGCCTCTTCCAAGGTCCCATCGCTGACGCGCTCACCCACACCGGTCAACTCGCCATGCTTCGCCGCCTCGCCGGCAGCCCCATCCGCGGCGAAAACTTCTACGTCGCCGCCATCGCCGCAGGCCAGGTCGGCCTCGCACAGCCCGGGCCTGTCAAACCCTTTTAGCTTCGCGCGTATGGCGCATCCAAAGTCCGCGCAATAAGCAGTTCTGGCCTCTCGATCGAATTCCACCGCACCGCTGCCCACGCGCTGCTCGACCTGCTGCGCCGCCGAAATATCTCCCAGCTACGTCTGTGGAAAACTGTTTCGCAGAAAATACCATCGACAAAGAATCCAATGTGAATCCATCATTAAAATATTGAAAAATAATCGCAAACTAAATTGATCTTGACAAATGTATATTTTTCGTTTGAGAATAATGACGGTGACTATCGTCGCCATGGAGGTATTTTATGCGCCGTATACTCGCGACCAGCATCCTGCTCTCCTCGCTGACTCTCCCCGCAGCGGCATTTGCCAGCACGCCCGTGGACGACGCCTCTGCCCCAACCCCCGCCCGCGTAAGCACCGGCGTGGTCGCCCCCTCGATTCTTGACTCCGTCTCCCTGACCTTACCGGCAGGCTTCACCGTCGTTGACCTCCCCGCCGATGCTCAGGTCGGCCTTTCCCTCACCATCGATCAAAACGGCCACCCGCAGAACATTCGCGTGGTCAAGTCCCTCACCCCGTTTTGGGATGCCCGGGTCATCGACGCCGTCAGCAGGTTCCACTATCGCGCTGGCACCGTCGATAACCAACCCACACCGGTCGACCTCAACCTCACTGTGAACATCGCCCGCTAGCCCCACCGCACGCTGGGATGCTGTACGTGAACGCTGAAGTGGTCGAGCCAAACCAGGCTCGCCTGCAGGAAATTTGCGCCCTCGCTACAGCATCCCTGCCGCGCCAAACCTGAGCGCGTGTCAGATCTCGCGCCGCATCGCGTCCAGCAGCTTCCGATCTTCCGCGCTTAACTCCGCGCCCTCCAGCAGATCGGGCCGGTTCTTCAGCGTTTTCCGTAATTGCTGCTCCCGCCGCCAACGCCTGATCTGCAGATGATCCCCGTTCATCAGCACCTCCGGCGCACGCAACCCTTGAAATTCCGCAGGCCGCGTGTACTGCGGATAATCCAGCAGCCCTCCCGCTCCGTGCTGCGACCGCGGCACCCCCTCCACATCCACATCGATCTCCGCATCCGCCACACCAAAGCTCTCAAACTCGCCTGAAGCTTCGTTCCCCAGCACCCCGGGAATCAGTCGCATCGTTGCGTCCACCACCACCGCCGCTGCCAGCTCGCCGCCGCTCAGCACGTAATCCCCAATCGAAAGCTCCATGTCGCAGTAGAGCTCGTTGATTCGTTCGTCCACGCCCTCATACCGTCCACACACCAGCACCACGCGCTCCAGCGCAGCCAGCTCTCGAGCCGCAGCCTGCGTAAACAGCCGCCCCTGCGCCGACAGCAAAATCACCCACGTCCTATTCGTAATGTCATCCTGAGCGGAGTTTGGCGCGCTTCCAGCGCCAAACCAAGCCGAAGGACCTGCATTTTGTTTTTCAGGCGATTCCCGATCCGCCGCTGGCTCACCCGTCGCAGCGGACTGGCTCGCTGGCTCGCTGACTCGCTGACTCGCTAACTCGCTTGGCAGCCGCCCAGCCTTCGTTCCAACCCCGATTGCCTTCAGCGCTTCCGCCAGCGGCTCCGGTTTCAGCACCATCCCTTCGCCGCCGCCAAACGGCCGGTCGTCCACTGTGCGATGCCGGTCATGCGCATACGCCCGCAGATCGTGCGCCTCCACCGTCACCAGTCCCTCCTTCAGCGCCCTGCGCACAATTCCGTGCGCAAAGATGCTCTCAAAGAACCCAGGAAAGATGGTCACAATGTCGAACCGCATATTCACGATCATAGAGTCTGGGTGCCCCATCCTCGCCGCGTTTTTGTACTTGCGGCTAGGGTGGGAATCCCGCGCTCTACCGCCCCACCAGCACAAACGCGCCCCAGTAAAACGGCAGATCCTTGCCGTACCGCTTGCGTCACAACGTCTCGCGCTCCTCCAGTTGCGCCTGCCGCAGCGCTTCCGGCTTTTCCATTCCGGCCAGCCACTTTCGGTAGAACAGCGACATCAGTTCCTGCGTCTCCTTGTCGGGCACGGACCACATGCTCATCATCACCGCGCCTCGGCGCCCGCCTCCTGCAGTCCGCGCCGCAACCCGAATACGCCGTCGCTGTTCAGTTCCTTTCCCAATCCCGTCTCGCACGCGCTCAGCACCACCAGCTCCGTCCCTTCCAGGTTCAACTGGCTCGCCTCGTAATGCTGTCAACACTCCATCGTCCACGCCGTGCTCCGGCGCCGCGCCCTGCCGCACGCGATCTGCTCCCGGCAAAAAACAATCCCGACCGCAGCATGGGATCCTCATTCACATTCGCTTTTTCTCCGCGCTCCTCTGCAGTCTGCCGTCAGTTCCTCATCCGACAAAAAGAATCCGTGTGTGGCAATGTGCACCACGCGCGGCCCTTGCACCTGCGTCATCGTGTCCTTCAGCGCCAGCTCGCCCGTGTATTCCGTCGCCTGCCAACCTGCCTTTTTCAGTAGCTTGTCCACCGCATCCACTTCCACCTGCGTTCCCGGCAGCGGATTCAGATCCCCACCCTTCAAATCTCCGCCGCGCGATGCAAACTGCGCCGCGCCCGCATTCGAAATCGGCGCACTCAGCAGCCGCAGCCTGCGTCGGTTGCGTCCCGCCCGCCGCAGCACCCGCCGTTCCGCCGCCGCAACTCCGCAATCGCGCTTCGTCTGCTGCGCCGCCGTCAAATCGAACTTCGGATTCCCCACCACCAGCGCGCTCCTCGTCTTTGCGCAACGCGCGCCGGCAGCCAACAGTTCCTTCGTGCTGTTCAAAATCCGCAGTTGCACCTTCTCCATCAGCATTTTTCCGTCGCTGTCCGCCATCAACCCCATCGGAATCGTATTCAGCACGCCATCCGGCGAACATATACGCGCTTCGCTCCACGCGAGCGCCGGCTCCAGCGGTTTCCAAAACGCCGCATACGCCGCGCTCGTATTCTCGACCGCGCCGCCGGCCCCGGCGCTGCCGGCGCGGCTTCTGCCTCAAATCCGCGTGTCTGCCCCACATCGTCGCGATAAGCCAACATCGGCGCTGCTTCCAGGTCCTTTGCCGTCGCCCAGAACCACAATTTCCGGCTCCTTGCATTCCGGCGTCACCACCAGCGCCACATAAATCAAGTTAGCCGTCGGCCCGAACCCGTTGTTGTATTGGAAACGCGTCACCTCGACGGCAGCTTCGCCCGGCTTCAGCGCCTTCTGCACGTCCCGCCACGTCGCCGCGTTCAGCGTCTTCTGCTGGCTGTACGCGGCCGAACGTCTCATCAGAGACTGCTCCAGCGTGTTCGCTTCCGTCGCTACCTGGTCAAGCTGCGCGCGATGATTCGCCGGATCCCCCACCGTTGACTCCACCAGCGCAGCCACCTGCGCCCTGTCGCTCGCCAGTTTGTCCAGCATCGCCAGCGCATCTTTGTCGCCGCTCGCCACTACCGCCGCGCGCATCGCTGCCGCGCTCGCGGCAATCAGCCCCTTTTCCTCGAGCAGAGCATCGTACATCTGCCCCGCCAGCTCCGGCATCTGGCTCGTGATACTTCACCACGAAGCTGAAGAACATCGGAAACGCCACTCGCTGCGTCGAAAAGTAAATGATCCGGTCCCGCTCGCTCATCGTCGCTGCATTGGCGCGAAACTCGTCAATCAATCGCCCCAGGTACGACTGAAAGTGCGGCGCCGCCTGCGCCGGTTTGTCCCACACAAAATACAGTGCCGCCATATCGGACTCGTCGTCCCGCAGCCCCGGATCGTTCGGCTTCAGTTTCGCCTGGTCGATCTTCAACACCCGCTCGTACATGGGCTCCGCATCGGCAAACCGCTTCTCCATCTTGTAGATTCTCGCCAGCCCTTCCAGCGCCGCCGTCACGGCAACGCTGTCCGGTCCCGACGCCTTCTCATAAATCGCTAGCGCCCTCTTGTGCAGCCTCTCCGCGTCATCGTGCTTGCCCTCGTCCTCGGCAATCGTGCCCAGCCGGTCCAGGCACTTCGCCACGCCCGTTCCCGCATCGCCTTCCGCATGTTGATAGATCTGGCCCGCCGAATTAAACAGCTTCGCCGCCGCGTCCAGCTTTTGCTCGTTCAGCATCTCTTGCGCGGCATCGGCAAACGCGTCCGCCACGTCCTTATTCGAATCGCCAAGCACCTTCACATAAATCGGAATCGCGTTCAAATACAACGGGTCCGCCTGGCCCCACTGCCCGTGCGACGCGTAGAGATTCGCCAGATCAACCATCGCCCGCGCCGTTTCCAGGCTCTGCGGCCCCAGGCTCTTCGTATCGATCGCCAGCGCCGCGCGAAACGCCCGCTCCGCGTCGCTGTAACGGAATTGGTATTCATACAGCGCGCCCAGGCTCGCCAGCACCGAGGCCACATCGGGATGATTCGGTCCCAGCGCCTGCGCGCGGCTCTTCAGTGCCTGCAGCAGCAGCGCCTCCGCCGCTTCGTATTTCCCCTCGATCGCGAAACAGCGCTCCCACGCTCTGTTCGATCACCGCGATCGTGGCTTGGTCCGGAGTGCTTGCTTTCTGCTCAATCGCCATCGCCCTGGCGTATGTCTGCTCCGCGTCGGCGAATTTCCCCTCCAACCGATACGCCTCTGCCACGTGGAAGTAGGACAATCCGATCGTCGGATGCTGCGGCCCCAGCGCCTTCAAATCCTCCGCCAGGGCCTGGTTGAACACCTGCTCGGCATCCGCAAATCTGTTCGTGTCGATGTAAAGTGTGCCCAATCCGCCCAGGTCGCTCGCCACGTCAGCACCCAACCCCAGCCCCTGGTCGATCGCAATCGCCTTCTTGTACAGAGCCTCCGCGTCAGCGTACTTGTCCTCTCTCAAATCAATCAGCGCCAGGTTGCTCGCGCACGTTGCCACGTTCTCGTTTTTCTCACCCAGCAGATTTTCGTAAAGCGCCATCGCCTGCGCCGTCGCCTTTTCCGCTGCCGGATACTTTCCTTCGTCTTGATACAGCAATCCCAGGTTGCTTAGATCGGTCGCCAGGTCTTTGCTCTCTGCGCCTCCCGCCTTGGAATCAATCGCGAGCGCACGACTCAGATTCGTCTCCGCATCGCTGAACTTCTCAAGATCCATATCGAGAATGCCCAGCATGTTCGACGACAGCGCCACATGCCGGTCATTGGGTCCCCACGTCGCCTCTGCCACCTGTTCCGCCTGCTGCTCCAACGGCAACGCCGCGGCATCGTTGCCCGCCTCGTGGAGCTTCTCCGCCTGCTCGCTCAAGTCATACCAGCGCTGGAACTGCGCATGCGCCGCCACTGTCATCGCCACCAACACGCACGCCGCACCCGCGCGCACCAATACGCCCTGCCGTACCGCCGCTGACCCCATGAATTGCAAAGTTGAATTCGACAAAGCCACTCGCCCTCTCACGCGACTAAGAACCGCGAACGATGAACTGTGAACTGACCCCTGACCACTGCTCACTGTCTTCTCGCCCACAACCGCGCCGTCAATACGCCAAACAAAAAGCCGCCCACATGCGCCAGATACGCCACACCGCCTGTTTGCACGTTCGCCACTGACCCCACATCCAGCAGTTGAATCACAAACCATATCCCGATCAGCAGTACCGCCGGAATATACGAGATCCGGATGAAGATCAAGAACCACACCAGCGTCCGAATCCGGTCCCGCGGATACAGTACGATAAACGCGCCCATCACCGCCGCGATCGCGCCGCTCGCGCCCAGGCAGGGAACCGTCGAGCTGGGGCTTCCCGCGACCTGCGACACCATGGCCACTACGCCGCCCAATAGATAAAACGCCAGGTAGCGCATCCGGCCCATGGCGTCCTCAATCTCCGGACCGAATGCCCACAGGAAAACCATGTTGCCAATAATGTGCAGCCATCCCGCGTGCATAAACATCGCGGTAATGATCGTGATCAACCCGTGTCCGTGCGAAATCGCCGCGGGAATCACCGCCCACCGATCCACAAACGCGTTGCCGCCCACTAGCTCGTGCAGAAACACATACGCGTTTGCCACAATAATCAGCAGCGTCACCACCGCGAACCGGCGTGTCCGTCGCGACGCATCTCCAAGCGGTAGAATCGTTCCCACGTTTCTTGCTCCGTCTTTTCCTTCTGGCCTGATCCCCTGGGCTCTTTAATCCAGCAAGAATAAACCCCCTCCTGGCCGCCGGTCGCTGTTCTCTAATCTGATCTCTATTCTCTCGGGTATATCGACATATACGGGTAGGCAGCGACGGGAGCCATTTTTTCTCAGATCGAGGAATGAGGAGCGACGCATACCGGGTGTCTGCTAGCGACGATAGACGAAGAGCTGGGGGAAAATGGCCCCGTCCCTTCGGGTTGCGGCGAAAATCCGGGGTCCCCGGCGACCGCTTTTGTCGCTGGGGTGGAAATCCGGCCATACTTCATTCTCGCCCTCGACGGTGGACCCGCCACAGCCTTCGGGCTCGGCTTCGTCTGGCCGGATTTTCGCTCGCAACGCTGCCCATCCGTATATGTCGATACACCCTAATCTCTGTTCTCTGCCTTCCCCCCGCCGTGCTAGACTAACGCATCCCCACGGCCCAACCAGCACAACCCAATGGCCCCTTCCATTGTCAGGCTGTCTAAGAATCAACGGCTCTTTCTCTACTTCAGCTCGCTGACGCTGATTATCTTCGCCATCCCGCCCGATATCCTGCTCGACATTCCCACCGCCTACATGCTCAAGAACCACCTCCATGCCACGGCGTCGCAGGTGTCGCTCTTCCGCCTTTTCACGGGGATCCCGATGTACGTCGGCTTCGCCTTCGGCATGACCCGCGACCTTTGGGACCCTTTCGGCCTGCGCGATCGCGGATACTTCCGCCTCTTCGGCCCGCTGGCAATTCTTGTCTTCGCCTGGCTTGCGCTCACCCATCTCTCTTATTCGGGCCTGCTCATTGGCATGTTTCTCGCGATGATCTCGTTCCGCTTTCTCATGGCTGCCTATTCGGGCCTCATCTCTTTGATCGGTCAGGAAGAGCTCATGTCCGGCCGCCTCAGCGCCCTGTGGATGGTCTTCCGTTACATCTCCTTCATCGCGGCCTACTTCGCTTCGGGATTCATCACCGGACATCTCTCTCCTCATCAGACCTTCTTTCTCGCCGCCGCGGTCACTGTCCCGCTCTGCCTTTACGGCTTCCTCAAGCCTCGCGCCGTCTTCAGTCATGCCTACGACAATCCGCATGCGCGCGGCACAACGTTTCTCGGCGACGTCAAACGGCTGGTGCAGCATCGCGCCGTCTACCCCGCAGTAGCCATCATCCTGATATGGAACTTCATGCCCGGCTTCAACACGCCCATGCAGTACTACCTCAGTAACCAACTGCACGCGCCCGATGCCATCTACTCTTATTTCAACTGCATCTTCTATGGCGCTTATATTCCCGGTGTCATTCTCTACGGCTTTCTCTGCACCCGGTTCCCGCTGCGCAAACTTTTATGGTGGGGAGCGGCCACTGGAATCCCTTCCATGATCCCGCTCGCCTTCATCCATTCAGGCCGGCAGGCTCTTTTCATGGCCGCGATGATGGGCATGATGAGCGCCATTGGCCAGTGCGCCTTCTACGATCTCGCCATCCGCTCATGCCCGCCCGGCCTGCAGGGAACGCTGATGATGGCGGTTGATGCAGTCAACAATCTCGCCGGCCGCGTCAGCGACGTTCTGGGCACAAAGATTTACGCCCTCAGTCCTACGCACGGTTTTCTTTATTGCGTCATTACCATGACCGCGACGTACACGCTCATTCTGCCTGTCATCCTCGTCGTGCCCAGGGAACTTATCGCTACCTCCGATGGCGAGCTCAACCCAACCCTCGACGCCGCCATGATCGCCGAGCTCGCCGAAGCCCCCGCAACTCCATAGCCCGCGAACCGGCCCGTCCAAACGCAGGACCATAAAGCGCGGGTCCCCGGCCCGGCCGGATGGGCAACCGCCTGCCTAAAAAATCTTCTTCCCAAACGCCGAGCAGATCAACTGCACTGCGAGCTCCGCCGTCCGGTTGTGTTCATCCAGAATCGGATTCACCTCAGCAACCTCGAGACTCAGCATGCCCCCATGATCGGCGAGGATCTCCATCGCCAGGTGAGCTTCGCGATAGGTTGCTCCGCCGGGCACAGGCGTGCCCACCCCCGGCGCCTCTTCCGGATCAACCCAGTCCATGTCCATCGACACGTGATATCCCGCCGTGCCCTTGGCCGCTGCCTCAATCGCTTTCTCCATCACCGCGCGCAAGCCGCGTTCGTCAATGTCGCGCATGGTGTAAGCCGTAATCCCGGCGCGCCGGATGTTCTCGCGCTCCGCCTCATCCACATCGCGTATGCCCACCAGGACCGTGTGCTGCGGCTGCACCTTCGGCGACCAGCCCAGCAAATTGCTCAACTCCGCCGGGCCCATTCCCAGCAGCGCTGCCAGCGGCATGCCGTGCACATTGCCCGATGTCGATGTCTCCGGGGTGTTGATGTCCGAGTGGGCGTCAATCCAGATCAGCCCCACAGCCTGTTCCCGCGCGCGAAAGTGATTTGCCACGCCGGCCACCGTGCCCGCGGCCACGGAGTGGTCCCCGCCCAGCACGATTGGCGTCGCATGATGTGCCAAGGCCTGCTGCACGCCTTCGGCAATCTCCAGGTCGCACTGCGCAATCTCTTTCAAAAACCGCGCCCGCGCGTCGCCTCGCCCCCTCGTCTCCGCGACCGGCACATGCACGTTCCCGCGATCGGTCACTGTATGGCCGAGCGCCTCCAGCTTGGCTTCCAGGCCCGCGACCCGCAGTGCCGAAGGTCCCATATCCACACCGCGCCGCTGTTGTCCCAGGTCAAGCGGCACACCGATCACCTCAATCTGTTTCGCGGCGCCCTGCCGCGAATTCGTGTCGCGTCCCGAGGCCGCCGATGATGTGTCGTCATTCATTCTCGGCCTTCCATTATCCCAAATTCAGCGGCTGGCCGGCTGCGCGGCTCTCTGACCCATGAACCCTGACCCCTGTCCTGCGGCTTGCCACCATCTTTCCCGCCGCCCCCAAACCCCGCGCCACTCGCCCCGTTGATATAAGCCCACAATTTTTTAAAAGATAGTTGCGCTCTTTTGTCTCCGGATTCCGCATTAGACAGTAGAGCAAATTCTCGGACCAAATTTCCCGCTCGCCCCACAACAGGAGGTCGTCGTGCAAGCTACAAGTGTGTTTTTGCCTGCAGGTTCTCATCGCCATGCGTCTACCGGACTGATTTCACAAATCTGCGTGACAGTGCCGCCGGCACTTCGCATAGCCGTTCTTCTGCTCGTAACCGTCACCGTGATGACTTCGGTTGTCGCGTGCAGTGGCGGCAAATCGAGCGGCAGCACCACAACCACAACTCCTACCACCTACACCATCGGCGGCACAGTCTCCGGCCTGGTGGGCACGGGCCTGGTGTTGCAGGATAACGGCGGCAATAATCTCACGGTTACCGCGAGCGGAAGCTTCACCTTCACCACGGCAATCACCAGCGGCGGCGCCTATGCTGTCACAGTTCTCACGCAGCCATCGAGCCCAACCCAAGTCTGCTCGGTCACCAGCGGCAGCGGAACAGCCAACTCCAACGTGACCAGTGTGCAAGTGGCCTGCGCTACGCCCACCTACACCATTGGAGGCACAGTCTCCGGACTCTCAGGCACCGGCCTGGTCTTGCAAAACAACGGCGGCAATAACCTCACCATTACCGCCAACGGAAGCTTCACCTTCTCGACTGCAATCGCCAGCGGCAGCGCCTACGCTGTCACGGTTCTGACCCAGCCATCGAGTCCGACCCAGACCTGCGCGGTCACCAACGGCACAGGAACGGCCACTGCGAATGTCACCAGCGTTCAGGTAGCCTGCACCACTCCTGTCCCCACCTACACCATCGGCGGCACGGTTTCCGGTCTTTCGGGAGCGGGGCTGGTTCTCCAGGACAACGGCGGAAACAACTTGTCCGTTACCGCGGACGGAAGTTTCGTCTTCACGACGGCGATCAACAGCGGCAATGCGTATGCCGTCACGGTACTCACGCAGCCTTCCACCCCTGCGCAGAACTGCACCGTCACGAACGGCAGCGGAACGGCAACCGCCAACGTGACCAGCGTCGCTGTCGCCTGCACATTCAACATGGCCGGCGAGTGGGAATGGGCGGCTGGAGCCGACACCAACAACACCGCCGGCACCTACGGAACCATGGGGACAGCCGCTGTGGCGAATTCTCCGGGGTCGCGAAGCTATTCAACCAGTTGGACCGATTCCGCAGGGAACCTCTGGTTGTTCGGTGGTTCGGGCTACGACGGCTCCGGAAACTTTGGCAGCATGAACGACCTGTGGAAGTGGAGCGCGGGAGAATGGACCTGGGTGGGCGGCTCCAATGCTGCAGGAGCGGCGGGCGTCTATGGGACCAAGGGAACCGCTGCGGCGAGCAATGTTCCAGGACAACGATCGAATGCAATGGGCTCGCTGGATGCGTCGGGAAATCTCTGGCTCTTCGGCGGAAACGGCACCGTCTTCCTGGGTCCTACTTTGCTCGACAACGACCTATGGAAGTACAGCGGTGGCGAGTGGACGTGGGTCTCCGGCTCAAACACATCGAACATCGTCGGAACTTATGGAACCGAAGGAACGGCCGCTGCCGCCAATGTTCCTGGGTCGCGGCAAGCCGGCATCACTTGGATCGATAAATCGGGGAACCTCTGGCTCTTCGGAGGAGACGGCCTCGATTCGGCCGGAACCTACGCCGACCTGAACGACTTGTGGGAGTTCAGCCCGACCAGCGGCCAATGGACCTGGACCGGCGGGTCAAACGTCGCCAGCAAGTCCGGGACCTATGGAACTTTGGGAACTGCCGCTGCAGGCAATATTCCCGGCGCTCGAGCCTCTTCGTGCGGCTGGACCGATAAGGCCGGAAACTTCTGGGTCTTCGGCGGAAGCGGCCTCGATTCAGCGGGGACATCAGGCGAACTGAACGACCTGTGGAAGTACAGCCCGAGCACCAGCCAATGGACCTGGGTGAGCGGCTCAAATCTGGCCAACCAGGCGGGAGTTTACGGAACCCTGGGGAAACCCGCGGCCGCGAATGTTCCCGGAGCACGATACCTGCCGGCCTGCTGGACTGATGCCGCCGGAAATTTCTGGCTCTTCGGCGGATATGGTGCTGACTCGACAGGCTCGCGCAACTGGCTCAACGATATGTGGGAGTACAGCGCCGGCCAATGGGCCTGGGTAGGTGGTCCGAACGTGAATGACCAACTCGGGACGTACGGGACTGAGGGGAAGATTGCCGCCGGCAACATACCTGGGGCGCGGTACCGTGCCGCCGCCTGGACCGATGCATCCGGGAATTTCTGGCTGTTCGGCGGATTCGGATACTGGACGGTCGCAAATACCTCTTCCAACCTGAACGACCTGTGGGAGTACCAGCCGTAGAGACAATGAGCAAATGACCGGGAGGAAAACGACACATTCCGAATCGAAGCTCTCTGCCCTCCTCCAAGCCTCGGTACCCCATTCATGGCGCGGTTCCATCGCGCCATGAGTGGGGAGACTACCTCCGCCAACTCCGGTGCCTCGGGAAACGGAGGGAGCGTGAGGCTTCAGCCTCACGGATTAGGCCCGCAACAAGAGCGGGCCCCAGCCCCGGCCGGAGCGACACCATCCCGAATCGCCAACCAACACATGCCAAGTATCAGGGCACGACTTTCATAGCTTCGTGAAAAAGACCTGCGGAAGGGAGCTTTGTAACAAGGGCACGGCTTTAAAGCCTGCCCTGAGCGAAGTCGAACGGGGACCGAAAAGGCTGCGTTCCATGCCCCGCCACAAAGTCCAGCCGACCACGCAGCCAGCTTCCAGGCGGGCGCGTCCAAGAACCGCTTCCCGCAAGCCGACTTCAGGGGGCCTATCCGAGGAGCTGCGTGCAATCGGGGGTATTTCCTGATTGTCGACGTCCAGCAGCTATCGCGCAAATTGGGATTACTGGTGATGTTCACGCCAATTAGCGAACTGCCCGACTTCATCGTTCCGCGTTTGCCCAAACAGAACAGACAAATGGAAGGGGAGCCCCGGCAGCTTCCGGTTCGCAGTAGCGGCAAACGCGTTTGCGGAACATCCGCGTGTTTGGCGGAATTTTCTGGACGCACGATCTGCTGGTTTTCAGGGCAACCGGTCGTGAGATGACACATTTCCAGGGCGGTGAGCGCGGATGCGCCGGCCGGCAGGCGCGAGAATGCGACGCCTGGAAATTGTTATTACTTGGCTGCCGGGGCCGCGCTCTTGTGCACTGTGAAGATGTGTGCCTGATGACAGGTCACACACGTCTTGCCTTTCATAAATGGATCAGACTTTAGTTGTGCCACCTGATCGGTGTGACAGATGTCGCATGCGCTTAACGCAGGCTTGCTCGCGAAGTCCTTTGCTGTTGTCTCGCCATGGCACACGGTGCATTCGACACCGTTGGCGGCATGCGGGCTGGCATTCCATTGGTCATACACCGCCTTATGGCAGGTGGCGCAGGTATCCCCGGCTGGAATCAGCCGATGCATGATATGCGTGGCTTGATCCTGCTGAGCAATGGCAGGTTGGACGGCAGCAGCCAAAAAGAGAAAAACGAACAGCGTGGAACCGAACATACACGCGCAGAACCGATTCACGGGCAAATCTCCTGAGTAGGATGCCCCAGTATCAAAAAGGCGATGCCTGCCGATCAGTGATACATATCACGTCTCACCGGAATGCGACCTTCGCCGGGTGCCCGTTCAAGCTCTGCTTGGGCGGGATCGCACCAACTTCAACTCACCATCCTCAACTCGACTCGAACGGGGTGCCCCACCCTCGCGACGTTTTTGTCTTTGTCGCTAGAACTGGTTGCATAAATAGGTTCGGCCTCAAGACAGGGACTTATATCTGAGGCAGGTTTGTTGTTGAGCTTCTTGTATGAAGAAGCGGCAGGTGTTGTTGAGCGAAGCCCAGTGGGAAATTTTAGCGCCACTGTTTCCTAAACCGAAGCGCCGCAAAGACAGACGCGGCCGCCCGTGGGCCCCCAATCGCGATTGCCTGGAGGGGATTCTCTGGGTTCTGCGCACTGGGGCGCGGTGGCGGGATATGCCCGAGCAGTATCCCGATGGTTCCACCTGTTGGCGGCGTCTGCGCGGCTGGGAAGAACAGGGCATTTGGCTGAAGGCCTGGCAGAAACTGCTGTCCATGCTGGACCAGCGCCGCCTGCTGGACTGGGAAGAAGCCTTCCTGGACGCCACTTTCATCACCGCCAAAAAGGGGGCTCGGCGGTCGGCAAAACCCGTCGCGGGAAAGGTACGAAGTGCATGGTGGTGGTCGACGGCCGCGGCGTACCTGTCGGAGCGCAACTTGCGTCCGCGCAGTTGGCCGAGTGTCGGCTCGCGGAAAGCACGCTGGCTACTGTAAAGGTGCCGCGCAAAGGCCGGGGACGACCGCGCTCTCATCTGAAGCGGGTCATTGCCGATCGCGGCTACGATTCTGACGCGCTGCGGATGCGCTTCCACAAACGGCAAACAGAGTTAATCGTTCCTTACCGAAAGTCCATCCGCAACCGCCGCTTTGAAGACAAACGCAAACTGCGCCGCTACCGCAAACGCTGGAAAATCGAGCGCACCAACGCCTGGTTGCAAAACTTCCGCCGCATCCAAGTGCGCTACGACCGCATCCTCACCGTGTTTCAGGGCTTCTTCCACTGCGCCTGCCTTCTCATCGCCTTGAGGCATTTATGCAACCAGCTCTAGGGTGGGATACCACAAATCTCAACTCCCCACTCTCAACTCAATTCAAAAATAGGGTGCCCCGTTCAAGCTCCGCTTGGGTGGGATCGCACCAACCTCAACTCACCCCTCTCAACTCAACTCGAAAAGGGGTGCCCCGTTCAAGCTCCGCTTGGGCGGGATCGCACCAACCTCAACTCACCCCTCTCAACTCAACTCGAAAAGGGGTGCCCCGTTCAAGCTCTGCTTGGGCGGGATCCGAACGGAGGGAGCCTGAGGCTTCAGCCTCTGGTTCACCGGGTGCCCCGTTCAAGCTCCGCTTGGGTGGGATCGGAACGGAGGGAGCGTGAGGCTTCAGCCCCGGCGGCAGCGAAACCATCCCGCATCGCTAACCAGCACATGCTTTGTATCAGGGCATGACTTTCAGTCACGCCGAAAACGCTCACCCCATCTTTGAGAAACAAAGAACGCGGCGAAGCCGCGTTCCATTCCCCGCCGCAAAACCCAGCCGACCACGCAGACAGCTTCCAAGCGGCGCAGTTTGGGGGTTAAGATGCGTGTTTCGGGCCCGAGTCGAGGAGGCAGACCAGAGCGATGCAATGCTGCCAACGTGAGCTTCAGGGGAACGAAGAAAGTACTGGCACCGCCTGTTTGCCGCACTGTTGATCAACTAGTAGTCATTATGGTGTGACCGGCTCGATGCGCTAGTCGAGGGTTAGGCTGAGTTTGTTTTAGGAACTTCAGTCCAGAGCCACAAGCGGAGGGAACCGGTCATGAGAGAGAAGGTACGATTTTTGGGTTTGGATGTCCACGCCGAAACGATCGCGGTAGCCGTAGCCGAGCCAGACGGTGAGGTGCGCAGCCTTGGCACGATTGCCAACCGCGAAGATTCGATCCGCAAGTTCGTCAGGAAGCTTGGCCCGACCGAGCATCTGCGTGCCTGCTATGAAGCGGGGCCGACCGGATTCGTACTGTACTGGCAGCTGACCCAGTTAGGAGTCGAGTGCGCGGTGGTGGCGCCGAGCCTGGTTCCGAAGAAGCCTGGAGACCGCGTGAAGACGGATCGGCGGGACGCATTGAAGCTGGCACGCAGTCACCGGTCCGGTGATCTAACCGCAGTGTGGGTTCCCGATGAAGATTCCGAGGCGTTGCGCGATCTTGTGCGGCAACGGGAGGCGGCCAAGCAGGATCAGCTGCGGGCGCGGCATCGGCTGACCAAGCTCCTGCTGCGTACGGGGCAGCGTCCACCACAGGGGCTGAAGCCATGGACAGAACGCTACATGAGGTGGTTGGCGCAGGTCCGCTACACACAGCCGGCACAGGAAGTCACGCTGATGGATTGCCTGAACGAAGTCGAGCACATGAGTGCGCGGGTCAAGCGGTTGGAAGAGGCCATCCTGGAAGTGGTGAAGCTGGCCCCACAGCCCATGCAGGAAGTGATCCGGGGCCTGCAGGCTCTGCGCGGCGTGGCGCATATCTCGGCAGTGACGATCGCCTCCGAGTTGGGCAACATCTCCTCCCGCTTCGAGAGTGCACGCAAGCTGATGGGTTATTGCGGAGTATTTCCGAGCGAAGACTCCAGTGGCAAGCGCATTCGAAGAGGCGGCATTACCAAGGCCGGCAACGCGCACCTCAGACGAATCGTGGTGGAATCGGCCTGGTCCTATCGACACCTGCCCTGCGTGGGGGAAAAGCTGCGCAAGCGACACGAAGGGATTCCGGCGGAGATCACCGAGATTGCGTGGAAGGCGCAAAATCGTCTGCATAAGCGTTATATGAAGTTGATGAACGCGGGCAAGGATCAGAGGAAGGTCATGACGGCAGTCGCACGCGAGCTATTGGGTTTCATTTGGGCCATAGGAATCAAGGTCGAAGCGAGGGCATGCAAGCAACAAATGGCGGCATGACAGGGACCGAAAGAACAAAAGCAAGAGCTTTCCAAAGAAGGAAAAAGCAAAAACGATTCAACACATGAATCACGCTATCCAACTCGAGGACAGGGTCAGCCGCAGCCGGAGCAAGCACGAAGGAGAATCCTCGGCGGAAATTTGCGACAGGCTCAGCCGGACTCGCGTCAGTAGTCAGAGGCAGCTCCCGACGGATCATGATTATGCGGTTCCGACCCGCGAATATCAGCTTGATCAATCGTCGCCATTACCTGCCACGGCTGCTGCTGATCCTGTCCTCGAAAAGACAAGTACAAAACCACCCCAACGATTCGAAGATGTTGACAGGGTCACACCAT
>CAWJDG010000049.1:0-5970 GCA_963841365.1 uncultured Acidobacteriaceae bacterium | reverse complement strand
ACACTTCCGGATCGACGACAATCCACCCGGAATGTGCCGGCGGCTTCTTCGTGCATCAAGGTCTTTGTGCCTCTCTCACCGCTGAAATACAGGGTCTCGTTACACAAACGCTGCTAAACTTCACGAGGCTGACATTCAAGCCTGAGGAGGACTAATGGAGACTTCTGCTCCGGCTCAGCCCACGTCAGACCGTTATCCCGCAGTCGCCAGCCCAATCCACACGATTTTGGTACTCGCCGCGTTGGCCGGTTGGGCGTTCTGGCACAAGACCTCCGTAGATCAATTGAGCACCGCGGCTAATCCGGACCGCGTGCGCTTTTATCTGGGTATCCTTTTCTTTGAATGGCTCTTGTTCCTTCTAGTCGTGGCGGGCGTGCGGCTTAGTGGCACGCCTGTGCGCATCATTCTGGGAGACCGATGGCATTCCCTCCGCCAGGTGCTGCGAAACATTGGAATTGCTGCTGGGTTCTGGGTCGTTACGTGGGTGCTGCTTTGGATAATTGGCTGGCTCCTGCGCATCGCCGCGCTGGGTCGCAATTTGCAGTTCATCCTCCCGCATCGTGGGCTCGAACTGACGGTATGGATCGCGCTCTCCGTTACCGCCGGTTTTTGCGAGGAGACCATCTTTCGAGGTTACCTACAGCCGCAGTTCATGGCCCTGACTAAGAGCGCTCCCGTCGGCATTTTCCTTTCTGCCGCAGCATTCGGCGCGGCTCACGCGTACCAAGGCTTCCGGATGGTGATTCTGATCGGCCTGTACGGAGCAATGTTCGGAATTCTGGCCTATTGGCGCGGAACCATTCGCCCTGGAATGATCGCTCATGCGTGGAACGATTCATTGAACGGAGTGCTTGCCAGTTTGGTGAAGCATTAGAGTCTGCTCACTGCCACCAATGAGAAGTCAGCCGGTGGAGATGAACCTCGCCGAGTCGGCCTGGGATTGCGCCCGGATTACCTGCTACTCGTCCCTAACTCAGTTTTGGCTGTACCACAAGCGCGGCGTGAGCTAGATCGCAACGTTACGGAAGGATGAAGGTTCAGCGCTTTTATCGGGAGGAAGTCGCGACGCTTCAGAAGCCGCCTGGGCCTGATCTGTGCTCGTCCGGAGCTGCACTATTGAGAGCCGGACGATCGGACCCAGCCTTCGCGCGAGCGATAGCGTCAGAGTGGCGGTGATCCCGCCTGATTTCCTTCTCCAGCGCCCAAATCACCCAAAGCATGAATGCCAACGCCAGGCCCACCGGAATGAGAAGCAGCTTGAGATCGAAATCGACCATGAGGATGCCCTCCGGTACCGCATCCAAAAGGCGTGGCGAGAGGCTACTGGGCGCGCCTCGGAATGGAAGATTCTCCTTCCCCATGGGAGACCGCCGCACGTAAGGATGGAGCAGTCAACTTCTAAGGACTTTGTAAGAGGGCGGAAAGAGGCGAATGCGCCGCCGGCGCGGCGCCGCGAAGCAACAGCCGACCAATCTCAAAACATAAAAACGGTTCCAATGATGATGTCAAGTCGTTCGTCGAGAACCCAGGCGACGAATCCCGCGTTTCTGTGTTCTGGGCGAGTGACCGGCAATACAGAAATAACCCAAATTTGGTGCATTTCCGGGTTACTTCCTGATTGGCGACAAACCAGGAGTTGGCCAATTCAGCTACTGTCAGGTGCCCAACGAGCACCCCATTCATGTTAAAGGCCGCTCGCAACATTCGACCTTAGCTTACAAAAGAGCCAGGATCCACTGTCATTTGATGGCAGTTGCAGACATCGCTTCCCTCAAGTCCATAGTGCGGTGATACTCGGTAACGGGTCGTAATTCGGAGGAGTCAGAAGCGCCGAATAAGAATATGGCTGCAATCCTTTTCTATCTCGGCAATGAAGTCTTGAAACTCCGGCGATTTGCGTAAGTTACTCAAGCAGGGGTCAACCCGAAAGAAGGGCCAGCAGCGAAAGCCGGTATTCACAGCCTGATCGATCCACCCGAGTGCTTTTTGGCTCTCGCCCAGTATGGCGTAGATGCACGCCACCTGATACAAAGTGTGATGCGTGTGGCCGAAAGAACGAGGCGAATCGCACGCGCGCTTGGCGCAGTTGAGTGCCGGCTCCGGCTCGCCACGCAGCGCATGGAGCATGCCGTCAAGCGAGATGAACAGTGGCTCATCGGGGAATGTCGTGAGCGGATCGCGAAGAACTGCTTCTGCCGACTTGAGGTCGCCCATCAGCAGCAGGGGCTGGGGGCGAAGCCAATAGGCGTACTTGGCATCGGGGCGCTCGCGCAGCCAGATTTCGCACTCACGATTTGCTGCCTCAAAGTCTCCTGCCCACAGGTGTGCCATTCCCAGCCAGCGCGCCCAGGCATTAAGTGGATTTACGCGCTGCGCCTGCTCAAAGGCTGTGAAGCTTTCCTGGAATCTCCCGATGTGCGAATAGATTAGCCCCAGTTGACCGTGCACGCCGTCGACGTTTGGGTTCAGCTCAAGTGATTTTTGGAATTCCGCAATCGCTTCGCGGTGTGCGTAGTTTCTTGCCTGCGTCCAGAGAAGGTAGCCTCTCGCCGCATGCCCCTCGGGCAGTTTGGCATCGAGTTCGAGGGCACGGCTGGAGTGGTAATCAGCCTTTTCCCCCAGGAGAGCGCGAGGGTCGTAGATTCGGTACTTGTCGGCGAAAACCCGCGCCAACGCGGCGTGCGCAAGAGCAAAATCGGGATCGCGCTTTACAGCATTCGTTAGATGCTCAAGTGCGAAATCCATGTCCCGTTCCGTGTCCGAAAAACTGAGCTTCAGGCCCTGCAAATACTCTTCATAGGCAATGCGGTCGGTGCTATACCGTTCGCGTGTTCTGAAGGAGCCGCTGGTGAGGCGGGCCTCGAGCGAACGCGCAACCTGACGGGCAATCTCATCCTGCACTTCAAAGATGTCGTCGAGCATCAGGTCGTGCTTTTCGGAAAGGACAGTTCTGTGGCGCTCAGTGTCGATGAGCTGAACTGAGACGCGCCAGCGAGAGGACATTTTCTGAATATTGCCCTGCAGAACGTACCTTACCTGCAACTCGCGGCTCACTAATGCAGGATCGGCCCCGCCCAAGTATTTCAGGATGCTGGATGTTGGCGGAACAATGAAGTCTTCGAGCGTTCCGAGCGACGTGATCAAGGAGTCCGCGAAACCCAACGACAGGGACTCCCGTTCTTCAATAGAGTTCAGGAACACGAAGGGAAGGACGGCTAGCGTAGTTTCCTTTACTGCGGGTGTAACTATGGCGTCGTTTGCTTTCCCTAGATCCCGCCTCAGCCGTTGCAGGTCAGCGCGGGCTTCAGAAGCGCGCTGGTACCGGAGATTGCGATCTTTCTCCAGGCACTTCGTGATGATGTGTTCCAGTTCGGTTGGGAGATCGGGATTCAGTCGACTCGGGGGAACCGGCACGCGGTTCAGGATGGAGTCGAAGATCACGCCCACGCTTTCGCCCCGGAAGGGCATCGCGCCAGTAGCCGCCTCGTAGAGCACTACGCCAAAGGAAAACAGGTCGGTTCGGGCGTCCAGATCTTTGGCTCGCACTTGCTCCGGAGACATATAGGCGACGGTCCCGAGCATAGTTCCAGGGCTTGTCACGCAGTGCTCATCCAGAGGGTCTGTCAAGGTACTCATCGATGAACCCCCTGCGGGCGTAACTTTAGCCAGCCCGAAATCCAGAATCTTGGCGTGGTCGCGCTCAGTAACAAAAATATTGGCGGGCTTGATATCGCGATGCACAATCCCTTTGGAATGGGCAGCGTCCAACGCATCTGCGATATCAATGGCGAGGGCTAGAACCAGCTCGGTTTCCAGCGGACGACCCGCAATGCGATGCCTGAGTGTCTGCCCGTCCAGAAACTCCATTGCGATGAATGCCTGCCCGTCCCCTCCGACGTCGTAAATCGTGCAGATGTTGGGGTGGTTAAGTGCTGACGCAGCGTAGGCTTCGCGTTGAAAGCGCGCGAGCGCTTGCGGGTCCCCGGCAACTTCGTCAGGCAGGAACTTGAGGGCAACGAAGCGATGCAGGCGCGTATCTTCAGCTTTATAGACGACACCCATCCCGCCGCCGCCCAGCCTTTCGACGACGTGGTAGTGCGAGATTGTTCGCCCGATCATCGGAGCAAAATCCTCCGTTCGTACTACCGGCGGTCGACGGAGAGTGCAAAGTCAATGGTATCGCAAGGCCGAAGCTGGCAAATTCAGCTGGAAGGATCAGCGAAGCGAATTTGGCCCCACCAGGCAAACCATTTTGGAGATCAATCCCATTCGGCGCCTTTGCGCCGATCTCAGCCCCCCACGAGCGTCTCACTTGACGCGAAATCGCCGAGGCGCTAATCGAGCGTCTGGGAGGCAAATTCCGGGGTTGTGAGTGAATTACCGGCTATCCGGAAATTGATATGGTGTGACCCTGTCAACATCTTCGAATCGTTGGGGTGGTTTTGTACTTGTCTTTTCGAGGACAGGATCAGCAGCAGCCGTGGCAGGTAATGGCGACGATTGATCAAGCTGATATTCGCGGGTCGGAACCGCATAATCATGATCCGTCGGGAGCTGCCTCTGACTACTGACGCGAGTCCGGCTGAGCCTGTCGCAAATTTCCGCCGAGGATTCTCCTTCGTGCTTGCTCCGGCTGCGGCTGACCCTGTCCTCGAGTTGGATAGCGTGATTCATGTGTTGAATCGTTTTTGCTTTTTCCTTCTTTGGAAAGCTCTTGCTTTTGTTCTTTCGGTCCCTGTCATGCCGCCATTTGTTGCTTGCATGCCCTCGCTTCGACCTTGATTCCTATGGCCCAAATGAAACCCAATAGCTCGCGTGCGACTGCCGTCATGACCTTCCTCTGATCCTTGCCCGCGTTCATCAACTTCATATAACGCTTATGCAGACGATTTTGCGCCTTCCACGCAATCTCGGTGATCTCCGCCGGAATCCCTTCGTGTCGCTTGCGCAGCTTTTCCCCCACGCAGGGCAGGTGTCGATAGGACCAGGCCGATTCCACCACGATTCGTCTGAGGTGCGCGTTGCCGGCCTTGGTAATGCCGCCTCTTCGAATGCGCTTGCCACTGGAGTCTTCGCTCGGAAATACTCCGCAATAACCCATCAGCTTGCGTGCACTCTCGAAGCGGGAGGAGATGTTGCCCAACTCGGAGGCGATCGTCACTGCCGAGATATGCGCCACGCCGCGCAGAGCCTGCAGGCCCCGGATCACTTCCTGCATGGGCTGTGGGGCCAGCTTCACCACTTCCAGGATGGCCTCTTCCAACCGCTTGACCCGCGCACTCATGTGCTCGACTTCGTTCAGGCAATCCATCAGCGTGACTTCCTGTGCCGGCTGTGTGTAGCGGACCTGCGCCAACCACCTCATGTAGCGTTCTGTCCATGGCTTCAGCCCCTGTGGTGGACGCTGCCCCGTACGCAGCAGGAGCTTGGTCAGCCGATGCCGCGCCCGCAGCTGATCCTGCTTGGCCGCCTCCCGTTGCCGCACAAGATCGCGCAACGCCTCGGAATCTTCATCGGGAACCCACACTGCGGTTAGATCACCGGACCGGTGACTGCGTGCCAGCTTCAATGCGTCCCGCCGATCCGTCTTCACGCGGTCTCCAGGCTTCTTCGGAACCAGGCTCGGCGCCACCACCGCGCACTCGACTCCTAACTGGGTCAGCTGCCAGTACAGTACGAATCCGGTCGGCCCCGCTTCATAGCAGGCACGCAGATGCTCGGTCGGGCCAAGCTTCCTGACGAACTTGCGGATCGAATCTTCGCGGTTGGCAATCGTGCCAAGGCTGCGCACCTCACCGTCTGGCTCGGCTACGGCTACCGCGATCGTTTCGGCGTGGACATCCAAACCCAAAAATCGTACCTTCTCTCTCATGACCGGTTCCCTCCGCTTGTGGCTCTGGACTGAAGTTCCTAAAACAAACTCAGCCTAACCCTCGACTAGCGCATCGAGCCGGTCACACCATAATGACT
>CAWJDG010000048.1:0-7766 GCA_963841365.1 uncultured Acidobacteriaceae bacterium | reverse complement strand
GGTTGGGTGCAGGCGTGAGCATAACGAGTTGCCAATTGCCAGTCTTACTGACGATGCTCGGCGTTAATGTTTCATTGGCAGTGCGAAGTCGCCAGGGTCCGGCGAACTGCCGCGTCCGTGATGTCAGCTGTCGCGTACAGGCCAACTTGCCCATTGAGGCAAACTGAAGTGTGTTTTGAGTTCCGGTCGGATTGTCGCCCATCCGTCAATCGCCCATAACTCAGTTTTGCGCGACGGCGTGTACGATTTCACGCTCCAGTGGACGCAGGATGGGCGACAAGAGACGCCTGATGCGGGGCCTTCCATCTTCGCGGCCTTGAAGGAGCAGATTGGGCTGAGACGAGAGTCGCAGAAGAACCTGGTTGACCTAATCGTCATCGACCACATCGAGCGACCCTCGGAGAACTGACTGACTGCCGCTGCGCCTGCCGTGCTCGGCGGGTTGCCGTCTGCATCGTGATGGATAGACAATAAAGGCACCGCTCAAGAAAGGCATGGTCGCACGATGACCGAACATGTTTACGCGCCTCGTAAATCTCCCCTTCAACTATTGCTTACCGCTGCCGGCCTGGCTGCTATGGCTCTGCCTGTGCTGGGCCAATCCACCGCTCCAGCACCGCCAGGCGCGAGCGCTGGGCCGCCGGCCTATGAGGTTGTTTCCATCAGGCCAAACAATTCCGGTAGTTCCAGCAGTGGGGACCGTGTGAACGGCGGCTTATTTTCGGCAAAGAATGAACCGTTAGTGCAACTGATTTCCATGGCATACCACCGCTTCACCGCGTCCGACCAGGGGATTGTCTTGTCCGACCAGATCAAAAGATTACCGGGATGGGCTTACTCGGAACCATTCAATGTCGAGGCGAAGATGGATGCGGATGCCGCCGCATCCGTGCAGAATCTCCCGCTGATGCAATTAATGCAGCGGCACCAACCTTTGTTGCGAGCGGCGCTGGCGGAGCGCTTTCAACTGCGGACTCACTACGAGATAAGAGAAGGGCCTGTTTACGAATCTGGTGATGGCGAAAGGCGGGTCCAAACTCAAGGAATCGAGCACAAGCGAAAACAGCGGGTTGACAGAATCGAACGGGCATTGGGAGGGCCGAAGCTATCCGATCGAGTGGCTGGCGTACAACCTATCAGGTCAACTGGGGCGTATTGTGGTGGATAAGACCGGTCTTGCGGGTAAGATACAGTTTCACCCTCCATTGGACCCCGGATGACCAGCAACGATCGCCCGATGCCGGGCCGACGCTTATTACCGCGCTTGAAGAACAGCTGGGATTGAAACTGGTTCCGGCCAAGGGCCGGTAGACACTCTCGTCGTCGATCACGTGGAGCGGCCGACGGAGAATTAGCGATCACCGAACTACACGTGAGACCGGAACAAAGTCTCTGCTGACGAGAGCGCAGATTCGCGTTTCCAAGTTCCGGTTGGATGGTCGGCTACTCACCTCCAGGATGCAACCCAGTCCGTGAAGACTCCAGGGCCCGATTCCGCGCACCTGCCGGAGCCGCGACCATAATAGTCCGTTAGATGCGACAGGGGAAGAGAGGCGGATTAGGCGGGTCGTCGCACATCCACGGGTACGAGCTTCCCGGGGCACTCCAAGTTCGGAAGCCCCTGATGGAGAAGCCGTCGTGGCAGTCGTGGAGAAGCAACCCGGGGTTGAGCTGAACCGGCAGGAACTAGATCGGCATGCGCGTTCCTTACCGTCCTACATGCGGCCGCGCCATTGGATCATTCTCGAACCCGGCCAGATGCCGCTGAACCGGGTGGTCAAGCCGGACTACGGAAGCGCCCAGGAAATGGCTCTGCAGGAAATCTCGCAGTTGCGCGCCCGCGGCGAGTGGGATAGAGGTCACAGATAAAACCCTAGACGAACTCCGCCGGGTTGATTTAGCAGGTATGTGCTTCCGACAGGGATACTCATTTTTACGTCGGAACTATACTGGCGCATCCCAAGACTTGGGTGATCGTCGGCGTGTTCTGGCCGAAGAAGGTGGCATTAGTGCAACGGGCATCTCTGTTCTGATTTGGGCTCTAGCGGCTGGCTTGAAGTGCGGCGCCAAGTCGGATGTATTAAGAATTTGGGAAAGATGGAAGGATGCCATGAAAGAATCTCTGCAAAAGAAAAACCCGGCAGACGGTTGGCCGCGATGAACTTGAAACAGTATGCGAATATTCCACGACAGATTGCGCTGGGAGAAAACGACGGATGAGAGTTTCCGCTGGAGGAAAGATGTTGACGGTGTGAAATTCCAACTCTACATCTTCCAAGAACGAGTCCCGAGGCCCGTCCCGAAAACAATTGAAGTCTCAGTCTTTGACGATAAATCGCTCTTCACTGCTTTGTTAACGAGAGTTGGAAGAAAGTCCGTTAGCCGGCTTTCCGCTTTAGACAAATCTGCTTTGAACATGATCGGTCTAGATGAGGCTCAGCTTCGCAATGCCGGTGGAGACGCAATCCTTGGAGCCGCATTCAAGCCCCAAGGTGCTGATCGTACTCAAACGGTGAGGTACAACGCGTCGCGGAACTTCAAGGAGCTTGAATTTGGCGACCCATATGTTCCAAAATCGATACTCCGTTATCCTTACCCGGAACGGTTGCTATTCCTCGTACGGTGGATCGATTGAACCTAATCGGAAACCCGCGGCGCACGGGGACTCTGCCGCTTCAGTTCGAGCAGCACGGGGCGCATCAGGGTGTAGTTCGGCAAGTCCGTGAGAAATGCAGCCTCGGCGATGGCCCGGACGAAGCCCGGAGTCTCACCGCTTTCGGACGCCCACCGAAGCCACTCAGTGAGTTCGGGGTCGGTGTTGGCGGAATGAACCTCAAGCACGGTTTGGTGAAAAGTGGAGGCCCAGGGTTTCGTCTCGAAATATGTGCGCTCTTTCTCTCTTCTTGCCAGAATTAGCTTTCGTCGCTCCAGAAAGATTCTGTCCCTGAGGTTATAGAACTCGGGCAACGTCATCGGCCCGGAGCAATCCTCTTTTGGCTTGTAACGATTGCAGAAACCATTGCACGCGCCACATGCCAATACCGTATTTGAGTAGTTCCACACCCAACCTTCATCAATTCCCATATTCTTGCAAACGCTCACTGGAACTACATGATCCAGTACCATTGTGAGCCAGTCTTGAAATCTTGCAGTCATGTTTAGTCCGCAATAGGCACAGTGTTTCACGCCCGTGATCCTCATGAACTCCGGGCCGTCCGCGTGACGTGTAATGAATCCGGGCCTCTGATTTAGCTGCTCTCGGCCACCACCGGGATAAGCACTGAAGGGAAGTTCCTGAAACGTCATGCAAGTTCCTCCTTAACAGCGAGAACGAACCACTCCAACTCGCTTTGATTATCACGAGAGCATATTGCCGAAGCGGATCAGTTGCACCGACTGCCCAATTGGGTGCCTCTGCAGCATGCAGTGATACAGGATCACCGCAGCACATAGACGGAACTTGCGCCGTCAAGCTGTCCTGTCGGTGGTGTGCTTGAAGAGGGTCACTGCATCTGCCTGTGGACCTTTCTGTCCTTCGACGATATCGAACTCAACCTCATCGCCCTCTTTCAGCGTTTTGTATCCATCCATTTGGATTGCCGAGTGGTGGACGAATACATCCGGCCCGTCTTCGCGTCCGATGAATCCGTAGCCCTTGGCGTTGTTAAACCGCTTAACTATTCCTTTGAACTGTGCCACGAGTTCCTGCCTTCGTTACCCAGAATTTCCATTCTCTGCGCTTCCTGAAGAAGGTTCTGTTGCGTATTCCGTTCCTGCTGATAGACCTGTGCAAGGTGAGCAAGTCCGGCTGATATCGCACTGCATTCCTGCCGGAATGGGATCACCGCACCCGCTAGACAGTCACGGGCCGCATTGACGTGTTGAAGCTCTGTGGGGTCAGCTTGCTGCAATCTTTTTCTGAAAGCATTCTCGACAAAGTACGGGCCTGCCTTGCCTGGGCGTGAAAGGAACCGTAGTCTCCGATCCGCATTCCGCGCACGTTATCGGGTCTCAGTGCGAACGCGGCTTCCGGGCATCACGGTTGCGCTTCGCCCGGCATTGTTTGCAGTGTTTAGGGTCGTTCTGAAATTTCTTTATCGTGAAAGAACACCTGCTCACCAGCCGTAAACACAAACGCGGCTCCGCAGTCGATGCACTTTCAGCTCTTTGTCAACAAAATCCATACGACCCCCCGGAAATCGGCGAATGAGTAGAAGCGCATGTCCGGTCGCACGATTTCGTAGAAGCCCGGCTGAGGAGGGCATGTAAATTCATGGAGCCGGACAGCATCGCAGATCGGGAAATGAGGGTTGATTATGCGCCCGCGCCTATCGGCGGTCAAGGCCAATCTTCTCGCGCTGACGATCAGTTCAAGGTGTACAATTCTTTCAACAGCCAGCCGTTTCCCCAAATCCTCGTAAGCCTCTCCCGCCCTCTGGAGCCACTTCAACACGCCTACAAAGTCTTCAATACGCTGGCAAAGAGTCGGGAGGAATCCCGGCGCCAAGGCGAAGAGTTTCTTATCATGAAGTTGTCTTCTGAACCTCCGGCATAGGCGAACCCTTGGACATCGGAAGTTCGCCGGACCACCTACAGACGCCACGGCACGGCGGCCGCTGTGTCGTCGTAGCTCCCTTATCCGCCCAGAATGACAACTCCGGCGCTTCCATCCACCGTAATGGACTGACCGCCCTGGATTCTCTGGGTGGCTACTCCGGTTCCAAGCACGGCGGGCACGCCGTATTCGCGCGCCACAATGGAGCTGTGACTGAGCGGGCCGCCCACGTCGGTGACGATGCCGGACGCCATCGCGAATAGCGGTGTCCATGCCGGCGTGGTGATTTTGGCGACAAGAACGTCATGGGGCTGCATTCGGTCGAACTCTTCAGGGCCGTGAATGACGCAGGCCGGAGCAGTGACGCGGCCGGGGCTGGCGCCGAATCCCTTGATCGTGTTGCCGGATGCCTGGCCACTTCGCGCGGGCATCCAGCGGCTGAAGTTGATGCCGAAGAGACGCGAGCCGCCTTTGATGGGCAGCGCCACCGGCGGCGTAGCGGCCCGCTCCGACTGCCAGGTTTGGCGGCGGGCGGCAATCGCGGGGCGATATTCCCTGCCAGGCTGGCCGGCATCGAGAGAGCTTGCGGCGGCCTCCAGCTCCTCGCGCGTCAACCAGAAGACGTCGCCTGGCTCGTCGATGGCGCCGGCAGCGACCATGCGGTGGCCGATTTCGCGCAGCATGCGGCGCAGCACGGGCCAGCCCAGGCCAACGTCGGCGAGCGCGTCTTCGCGCCGCGGCGCCCAGCGCTGCGCAAAGCCGAGGACGCCGCCGGAAGAGCCGCAGGCGCAACCCGCGCGAGACGGGCGAGCTGCATTGCGGCGGCCTGTTCCCGCGCTTCCGCACCCGAGGCCTGGCGCTCGTAGGGATTGCGGCCCTGACCCGCGACGAAGTACTTGAGCGTTTCGAGCTGCGATTGAGGTGCGTCCGCAGGAACGCTCTTGGCGAAATCAAGATCGTAGACGGCATGACCGAAATGACCGAGATGCTCGTTGAAGCGGCGAGTGAACTCGCGCCAGCTTTCCGCATCGGCGATAGGCTCGGTTGGCGGTACGACGGCCGCGGCGATATCTTTGGCTGTTGTCTGCGAGAAGTATTCGGCGAGATCGGCCTGGCCGCGCGCCCACATGGCCAGGTCGTAGAGCGACCTTTCAGCGTGGATGGGCGTGCTGTCGAAACCGAGGAGGAAGGTGAGCGCGGGCGGATCGCTTTTGCGTCGGATGAGCCGGTTGTACACGGCGTTGAAGGCGGGTTCGCTTATGTTCGTGATGCCGAGGACGCCCTGGATGCTCGCGTAATAGCTCGCGGCGGCATCCACCAATTGCTGCGCGCCGGCCAGCAGATCCCGCGCCGGAGTTGCGGCCAGGTCGCGAGCCGACCACTCGCTGGTTACGCTGGCGAAGCGCGGGCGCGATTTCCTCGGCCCAGCGCGCGTTCGCCGTGCGCATCATCCTTGTCGCCCAGGGCAAGCAGAAGGGCAATCCGAGAAGAAACCGCACCGTTTGGCCTGCGGTCAACGCCAACTCGTAGTAGGCGTAGTCGTGGACCGTCATCAGCCGGATCGAGCCGGGTGGGAGGAAATTCCCCTTCGCCATGAGCTGCTGCGTTGCCGCGGTGTATGCGGGTAAGGCGAGCGTCGCGAACAGAGGAGAAAGCGGCTCAGGCAGAATCTCGGCAACGCCCATGCGGAAGTAGCGGCCATGTGTGTGCGGGACCTTCCAATCAAGCGCGGCGCGCGCCTGGGGCAGTGCGGTGACCGGGCGTGCCTGAAGAATAAAGATTTCCCCTTCGCACAGCGCCCACTCGATATCCATCGCCTGGCCATAAAGCTGCTCGATCTGGACGCCGAGGCGAGCCAATTCCGCGGCTTGCTTGGGCTGAAGCGCGGCTTCTTTACGCCTGGGGGCCGGGACTGGCTCCTCGCGCGTGCCCTCGGGCGTTCGCACAGTCATGATCTCCTTGTCCGCGATCTCTTGGGATACGATGGCGCCATCGGGCTTGTGGATGACGACGGTGTCGGGCGTGACGCGGCCGCTGACGATGGCCTCGCCTAAACCCCATGCCGCATTGATCATTAGTTCGTTGCGCGCGCCTGTCATCGGATTTGCAGTGAAGACCACGCCTGCCACTTCGGCAGGAACGAGCTGCTGCACAACAACGGCGATGCTGACATCTTCAGAGCGAATCCCCTGGCGCTGGCGGTAATCGATCACGCGGCCCGTCCACAACGACGCCCAGCATCGCTTGACGGCATCGACGACCGCATCGGCTCCGCGCACGTTGAGGTAGGTTTCGAGCTGGCCGGCAAACGACATGCCGGGCAAATCCTCCGCCGTCGCCGAAGAGCGCACTGCCACAGGAGTACCCGCGCCTAATGCCTCGTAGTGCTGGCGGATCGCAGCGGCAATGTCATCGGGGATTGCGCCTCCTTCGATCAACGATTGAATCTGCGCTGATACCTCATCATGCTTCGCAGGTGCATCGGCCTGCGCCGCGACGGCGAGAATCTTGTCGCCGATGTGGTTTTCGTCCACGTAGCGCTGATACGCGGTAGTGGTGACGTGAAAGCCCGGCGGAACGGGCAGTCCGGCCGCTGCCATTCGCGCCAGCGATGCTCCCTTGCCGCCGACGAGTTCGAGCGTTGCCTGGGGACTGTCCAGATTGAGAATGAGTGGAGTGGGCTGGGGTGAACTCATCTCAGTTTCTGATCCTTTCCAGGGTCTTCGCCGGCTGCAACGGATTATGCACGTGATTCCGGCACGTGAGCCCTATGAAGTGAGCGTTTGGGTTATTCTCGCGCCGGCTTGACGACCAGATGTGTGCAGCGCATCACAATGCACTGTTTGGCCGCCCGCAAAGCCGCTGAGCCGCCGACTTTGCCCCCAACACCTGTGGTCCGGATGTCTCCCAATTCCATTGGCATCAAGAAGCTAAGTCGCTCGCCCGGAGCGAGTTGCGGTAAACCCAGCGATTTAGTACCGAGAAGCCGTATCAGGACTTATCAGTTCTTGATGAGTGGTTTGGCGATTTACCATGAACCGACACGGCAGCGGTGAGCAGTGGCCGATGGGAAAGGCACGGCAGCCAAGCGCACAAACCGGCATGACTCGTGGCAGTTGAGGGACAGTAGTTTGAGAGGTACCTTCAAAACGGTGCACGGCGAGGTGGAGATCCCGGTCGAGTCGCGGCTATAACATGATTGAATAGCTGA
>CAWJDG010000047.1:0-18161 GCA_963841365.1 uncultured Acidobacteriaceae bacterium | reverse complement strand
AGCTTTCACTACCGCGCTGCGCGGCGCCAAGCCCGGTCAGGAATTGAAAGTCGAAGTCATCTATCCCGCTGATTATGCCCAGACCAAGCTGGCCGGCAAAACGGTCGCCTACGATGTTGAAATCAAGGCCATCAAGAAGCGCACCCTGCCCGAGCTGAACGACGACTTCGCCAAAGAACTCGGCCATTACGAAAGTTACGCTGCTCTCGAAACCAGCGTGCGAGAGTACCTGGCCAGTCGTAAGCAGCGCTCCGTCGTGGCCGAGACCAAAGATCGCCTCTTTGCCGCGCTGGCTGATCGCTATACTTTCCCGGTTCCCGAGTCGTTGGTGCAAGACCAGATTGACACGCGCCTGGAGCGCGGTCTGCGCGCCCTGGCAGCCCAGGGAATGCAGACCGAACAGATGCGTAAGCTCGATTTCACCCGCCTTCGCGCGGCGCAGCGTGACAGTGCCGTCGCCGAAGTAAAAGCCAACGTCCTTCTCGATCGCATCGCCGGCGAGGAAAATATCACCGTGAGCGACGAGGAAATGGACCACGAATTGCAAATGGCCGCACTGCAGTCTCGCGAGCCTTTGGATACCCTGAAAGCGCGATTGACCAATGACGGGGGACTGGCTAGGATCAGGGAGCAATTGAAACGCGAAAAAACGGCAACAGCACTTTACGATCGACTGCCCGCATAGGCGAGCTCTGCAAGTCTGGGTTCCGCTGCTGCCGGCTTGAATGACAGCGCAAATGCAGGCACGAACAAGGCGAATAGCTGATAGCCAAAGGCTAATAGCTGAAAGCCAGGAGCAAATAAGGTAATGGCATTAGTTCCCATGGTGGTTGAGCAGACGAGTCGGGGCGAGCGCGCCTACGACATTTACTCCCGTCTGCTGCGCGATAACATTATCTTTCTTGGTACCCCCATCGACGATCAGATCGCCAATCTAGTCGTAGCCCAGATGCTCTTTCTCCAGGGTGAGGATCCTGAAAAAGACATCTCGCTCTACCTCAACTCGCCGGGCGGATCCATCACCGCCGGCCTGGCCATCTACGACACCATGCAGTTCATCAAAAACAATGTGGTGACTTATTGCATCGGCCAGGCCGCCAGCATGGGCGCCTTTCTTCTACTAGCGGGAACCAAGGGAAAGCGCTTTGCCCTGCCCAATTCGCGCATTCTCATCCATCAGCCCTCCATGGGCGGCTTGAGCGGCCAAGCCACTGACATCGACATTCACGCCCGCGAAATCCTCCGCATCCGCGAGATCACCAACAACCTTATCGCCCGCCACACCGGGCAGCCCCTCGAACGCATTGAGCGCGACGTCGAGCGGGACTTTATCATGAACGCCGAACAAGCCAAGGAATACGGAATTGTGGACGAAATCATTGACCGGCCCCGTACCTAGCCGTAACGTAGCCGTATAACAGGATTTGGATTAGACTCGTTTAGGGGGAGCAACCAGTATGAAGACGCGCACGGGACCCGAAGAGGCGTTGCGCTGCTCGTTCTGCCATAAGTCGCAGGATGCCGTAGCCAAATTGATCTCTTCGCCCAGCGACTACCCTCGCGCTTATATCTGCGATGAGTGCGTGGCCGTCTGCAACTCCATCCTCGACGACGATCGCACTGACGCCGCTCCTGCCACTACCGCCGGTCATCTACCCAAGCCAACTGAAGTCAAGAGCTTCCTCGACGACTACGTCATCGGACAGGACCAGACCAAGAAAAACTCGCCGTCGCTGTCTACAACCACTACAAGCGCATCCAGATGAACCGCACGCGCAACAACGAGGTCGAGCTCGCCAAGTCCAACATCCTGCTCATCGGTCCTACCGGTTCCGGAAAGACCCTCCTGGCGCACACCCTGGCCAAGATGCTCGACGTGCCCTTCGCCATTGTTGATGCCACCACGCTCACTGAGGCTGGCTATGTCGGCGAGGATGTCGAAAACATCATCCTCAAGCTTCTTCAGGCCGCCGACGGCGACGTCACCCGCGCCCAGCAGGGCATCATCTACATCGACGAGATTGACAAGATTGGCCGCAAGGACGAAAACCCCTCCATTACCCGCGATGTCTCAGGCGAGGGAGTGCAGCAGGCCCTCCTTAAGATCCTCGAAGGCACGGTGGCCAATGTTCCTCCGCAGGGTGGCCGCAAGCATCCGCACCAGGAGTTCACTGCCGTCGATACCACCAATATCCTCTTCATCTGCGGTGGCGCTTTCGTCGGCCTTGAGCGCGTCGTTGGCCGTCGCGTGGGCAAAAAGGCTCTCGGTTTCCGCTCGGTCGACGCCGAAGCCGATCAGGCAACGACCCGCTCCCATCGTGATACTGAGCTGCTGCGCAAAACCGAGCCCCAGGACCTCATCAAGTACGGCCTTATTCCTGAATTCGTCGGCCGCTTGCCCGTCATGGGCGTCCTCGACGAGCTCGACGAGCCCGCGCTCATCGAAATTCTCACCAAGCCGCGCAACGCCATCCTCAAGCAGTACCAGCGCCTATTCGAGTACGAGAACGTCCGCCTGCACTTCACGCAGGAGGCAGCCTGCGCCATCGCCCGCGAAGCTCTGGCCCGCAAAGTCGGCGCGCGCGGCCTGCGCATGATTCTCGAAGAGCTGATGCTCGATCTCATGTACCACCTGCCGAGCAACAAGCGTGTTCGCGACCTTGAAATTACCAAGGATATGGTCGAACGCCGCGACCTAAGCCTCTGCCTGCTTGAAAAAGCCGGATAGAGCAACCAGGACTCAAAGCTACTCAAAGAGCCGCTTCCTAGGGAGCGGCTCTTTTATTCCGCCTGAAAATTGACTCGCTATTCGTTTCAATCCTCGCAGCCCTGCAAAAGCAGGTGCGCCGAGAGCCCGCCGATCTATTGCGAGTTAGGATCGCACGTTCTCAAAGTCCGCCGTGGGTTCCATCGCAGAACGGTTTATTCGACGTGTGCTTACATCCGCACAGATACGCCGTCTCCGTCTCTGTTGCTTCGAACTTTACGGGAGTAAAGCCGCTGCCCTTGTGGCTACCGTCGCAAAACGGTTGGTTTGCGCTTTTGCCGCAGGCACACCAGAAGTAGCTTTTGCCGGCCTCAATCCCTACAGCGTAAGGGCCTTTTTGCGCGATCGCGGGTTCTGACATTCGTTTGTCTCCTACACACGAATCATAGAACGGCGAGACCATACGCACATTTCTCGTCCGCAGGTTAAGTCCGCAGGGCCGAATGTCGAAGGATCTGCGCTTGTTTGCAGTTTGCCGGAACCACTGCAGGCGGCTATGCTCAGGTCCATGCACGTCCTACCCCTCCTCATCTGGCTCGCGCTCCCGAGCTCCGTGGCCTTCGGCCAATCCTCTGCATCGGCTCCGGCGTTTGAAGTTGCCTCAGTGAAGCCGAGTCAACACCAGGTCGGACCGGACTATAACAATCAAATCGCATACACGCCCACCGGAGTCACAGCCAGAAACGTCACGCTGAAGCGCCTCATAGCGGAGGCCTATCGCCTGCAATTGAGCCAGATATCAGGACCGAGCTGGATTGACCAGAATGAGTACAACATCGACGCAAGAACAGCAGAAGGCACCCCCAGAGAGCAAATGACGCTGATGCTGCGCATCCTTCTTGCCGAACGATTCAATTTGAAGCAGCATGGCGAGACGCGAGAGATGCGCGTATACGACTTGGTCGTCGCCGGGTCCGGCCCAAAAATCCACCCGATAGACGACGGAGAAAATGCAGCGGCAAACTCTGGATCTCGTTTTCACGGAGACATGCGCAAGTTCGCGGACTTTCTCGCCATCATGTTCACCATGCCGGCGGCAAGCAGTCCAAGTGAACCGGTCATAGCGGATGGCCCGCAGATCCCGGTATTGGACAAGACCGGGCTTACGGGTATTTTTGACTTCGGCGTGGACATGCGCCCTGAGCTTGGTACGGATGGATTCACGTCGTGGCAGCGCATCCTGCAAGATCAGTTGGGATTGAGAATCGAAAGCCGCAAAGAAAATGTAGCCGTAATAGTTATCGACGAAGCAGCAAAAATCCCGGCTGCAAACTGACCTTCAAATCCCAAAGCACGTGGCATTTACATTTTTCTTGCATCGATCCATGACTTTCGTCATGACCCCAACAGTCCATCCTGCCCATTCGCCGCACTGCCCATTCCGCTGTACAATCCCTACATGACGCTTCAACTTGCCCGGCAGAGCGGGCTGGCGTCAGGTGTTGAGTGCACGCAGGTGACCCGATGACCGCAACCCGCGAAAAAAACGAGCCGCGCAAGCTGCCCATGATGCCTATTCGCGACATGGTCATCTTTCCCTATATGATGACTCCCTTCGTCGTCGGCCGCGAGTCCAGCGTCCGCGCCCTCGAAGAAGCGCTCAATGCGGATCGCAAAATCTTTCTCGCCACCCAGCACGACGCCTCCATTGACGAACCCAAGGCCAAGGACATCTACCAGGTCGGCGCCATCTGCAACATCGTGCAGAGCGTCAAAATGCCCGACGGCAACATCAAGGTTCTCGTCGAGGGTGTCGAGCGCGCCAAATCCATTGAGGTAAACGACCGCGACGGTTTCTTTGTAGCCACGGTGCGCACCGGCAAAACCCAGTTCGAAATGACGCCCGCCGCCGAGCAGCTCATGCAGCGCGTCACCACGCTCTTTGAGAACTACGTCAAGCTCCAGCAGTCGCTCAATTACGAGACCATCATCGCCACCGTGAAGATGGATGAGCCGGCCAAGCTCTCTGACACTATCGCGGCCAACCTGCAGATCGGCATCGAAGAGAAACAGGAACTGCTCGCAATCTTCGATCCGGCTGCTCGCCTCGCTCGCATCGCTGACGTCCTCGATGTCGAAATCGAAAAACTCGACCTCGACCGCAACATCCAGTCCCGCGTCAAGCGCCAGATGGAGCGGGCGCAAAAAGAGTACTACCTCAACGAAAAAATCAAGGCCATCCAGAAAGAGCTGGGCCGCGGCGAAAAAAGCGAGTTCGACGAACTGCGAAAGAAGATTGATGCTGCTGGCATGCCCAAGGAAGTCCTTGAAAAGACCATCCAGGAGCTCAAGAAGCTCGAAGCCATGCCGCCCATGTCGGCCGAGTCCACCGTCAGCCGCAACTACATTGACTGGCTGCTGGCCGTGCCCTGGAAGAAGAAGTCAAAGGAAACCCGCTCCATCGACTACGCCGAAAAAGTTCTCAACACTGACCACTACGGCCTGGAAAAAATCAAGGAGCGCATCCTCGAGTTTCTCGCCGTCCGGCAGTTGGTCAAGAATCCCAAGGGCTCCATCCTCTGTTTCGTCGGACCTCCCGGTGTGGGCAAAACTTCGCTGGGCATGTCCATCGCAAAATCGACCGGGCGCAAGTTCGTCCGGCTCTCGCTGGGCGGCGTGCGCGACGAAGCCGAAGTTCGCGGCCATCGCCGCACCTACATCGGCGCCATGCCCGGCCAGATCATCCAGCACATGAAGCGCGCGGGCACCAAGAATCCCGTCTTCCTTCTCGACGAAGTCGACAAAATCTCTTCCGACTTCCGCGGGGACCCGGCCTCCGCGCTGCTTGAAGTCCTCGATCCGGAGCAGAACGTCACCTTCCAGGACCACTATCTAGACGTCGACTACGACCTCTCGCAGGTTCTCTTCGTCGCCACGGCCAACGTCCTCCACACCATTCCGCCCGCGCTGCAGGACCGCATGGAGATTCTCCGCCTGCAAGGCTACACCGAGCAGGAAAAGCTTGAAATCGCGCGCCAATACCTCGTTAAGAAGCAGCGTGAGCAAACCGGCCTGAGCGAGAAAAATATCGTCTTCAAAGACGACGCAATTCTCGAAATCATCCGCTATTACACGCGCGAAGCCGGCGTCCGCAATCTAGAGCGCGAAATTGGGAACCTCTGCCGCAAGGTCGCGCGCAAAGTGGTCAAGGCCGGCGCCAAACACAAAGAAGAAATCTCTGCCTCAAACATCGCCGAATTTCTCGGCGTGCCCAAGTTCCGCGATTCTGAGGCGCACGAAAAGAGTGAAGTCGGTCTTGTCACCGGCCTCGCGTGGACTGAAGTTGGCGGCAGCATTCTTACCACTGAAGTACAGGTCCTCGACGGCAAAGGCAAGATGACCATCACCGGCCAGCTCGGCGACGTGATGCAGGAATCGGCGCAGGCCGCGCTGGCTTACATCCGCAGCAAGGCGCAGGCGCTCGGCCTCTCGCGAGAGTTCTATCGCAACGTCGACCTGCACCTGCACGTTCCTGAAGGCGCCATCCCCAAAGACGGACCTTCGGCCGGCATCACCATGGCCACCGCCCTCGCCAGCGCGCTCGCCAAAATTCCCGTGCGCCGCGACGTCGCCATGACCGGTGAAATCACCCTGCGCGGCAAGGTACTGCCCATCGGCGGCCTCAAGGAAAAACTCCTCGCTGCTCTCCGCGCCGGCATCTTCGAGACCATTCTGCCCCGCGCCAATGAGAAAGATCTCTCCGAGCTCCCCGACAATATCAAGAACGCCATGAAGCTCCACTTCGTCGACACCATGGACGAAGTTCTGGCACTCGCGCTTGAACGCCCGCTGCCCTCTGCGCTGCCCGCAGAAACCGAATCCCTCGCCGCCGTCCAGCCACCTGAAGTCTCCGAGAATCTTCCCGCCCCGCAATAGATCGTTTCAAGGCCCAGGGCCGACGGCAGTCAGCTTTTTCAGCCGCGCATGCGCGCGTCCAGTTTCTCCAGCGCGTCGCACGCCGTCTTCACGCCATTCTCGCGCGCCACTTCCTCGGCCACGCTGCGCGCCCGCGCTTCAAACTCCGGCTCAGCCAGCATCGCCCGCACTTTTCTCGCTACGCGCCACGGCTTGTAACTCGCCCGCTGAATCACGCGCGCCACGCCCATGCGCCGCATGCGCCGCGCGTTGTCCGGCTGGTCGTGCGAATAGGGCATGATCAGCATCGGCCGCCCAGCGCGTAGGCATTGGGCCGTCGTTCCAACGCCGCCCTGGTGCACCACCAGTGCTGCACGTGGAAACAAGCCCGAGTATGGTGCGTACTCCGCCACGCAGATCGAATCCGGCAATGGCATCTGAGGCCGGTTCTTCGGATCGTTCCCGATTAACAGCACCGCGCGAACGCCCAATTTCGTCGCGGCCCGTGCCGACTGCTCGTAAAAGTTCCCCGCTGCCAGTACTGCCGCCGAGCCGAGCGTGAAGACAACGGGCGGCTCACCGGCCGCAAGAAACTTCTCCAGCTGCACAGGGAGCGCCGCGTTACCCGCGTCGGAGTCGTAAAAACAGAAACCAGTGATCAGCGTATTTGCCGGCCAATCCTTCTGCTCCACGCCCAGCACGCGTGAAAAAAGCGCCAGCACAAGATTCGGCGAATGCTTGGCGTCGAAGATGGGATTCTTGCCCTTGGGCAAACCGAGCTCGCTCCGCAATTCGTAAATCGGCTCGGGCCATTTGCGCGTAACAAATCGTGCCAGCCGCCGCATCGCCCGCCCCATACCCGCCAGCTTATCGGCGCGCGCCAGCCGTGGATACGGAGGCAGCACCGGTGGATCGAATGCCGAGAAAAATGAAAACGGCGCAAGCACGTAACTCGCCCACGGGATTCCTGTCACCTCCGCCACGATAGGTCCTGCGTAGTTCAACTCGCCCAGCAGCAGCAGGTCGGCCCGCGTTGGTTTGGTCGCGGCGTCGAAGAGATCGTCGTAAGTTTGCCCGAGCACGGGAAACAGAAACTGGCGCAGTCCTGTTTCCGTGCCTTTGTTCACGTCGTAGACCATTTCCACGAGCAACGTGTTTTTGGGATCGATGTCCGGCCGCAGAGCGTGGAATTCGAGACCGAGCGGCTCGATCTTCGGCCGGTACAACTCAGGCAACGTCATCACCGGCGCATGTCCGCGCCGCTTTAATTCCAGCGCAATCGCAATCAGTGGATTGATATCCCCAAACGTTCCAATGTTCGACAGAACAATGCGCAATCCTGACTCCCCGATGCGTGAATGATTCGCAACTTTGAGAGTAATCCATGAGGCTGCAATTGCCGGGTTAAGGTAAAGTATGGATTCCGGGCAAACGGTTCACTGAGCCTTGGTTTCCTTGTTCCTTCGCTTTTGGTCTCTATGAAGCTTCTCCTTATCATCGTCGCCATTGCACTCGTCGCCGCCTCCGTCTATGCCGACTACAAATGGCGCCAATGGATCGCCGCCCGCCGCCGCGATCACAACGGCATCAGTCCCCACACCGACGATTAGTCCTTGGTCTCCGATTTCTGCTTCGGGCCTCAACCATAGCTCCCCTTGGGTCGAGGTTCTCAATTCACTCATCCCCGCTTTCCCGTTTCCTCGCTCCCTTGCTCCCTGCCTTCCGCATCTCTCCCGTTACAATGGATTTAGGGAGCCGTCCAACAAATATGACCCTTGCCTCTTGCTTCCCCTCGCACCCAAACCGTGCCCGCTTGTGTCAGATTTACCAAATCCATGCCCGCCCAATCCGCGCCCGCATCTTGTTGGCCTTCGCGCCCGCGGCCATCTTCGCCGTGGCCCTGTTCTTTGCCGCGCCCACCGCACACGCCCAATTCGGCGCGCCGCCCACTACCCCGGTCCACGACTCTTCTGCCCTCAAGCCGCCGGCTGGCGCCAAAGTCGCCATCGTCGAATTCGAAGACCTCGAGTGCCCTGACTGCGCCAACGCCAACCCGCTCCTCAAAGAGGCCGCAGCAAAATACCACATCCCCTGGATCCGCCACGACTTTCCGCTCCCCTTCCATAACTGGAGCTTCCAGGCCGCCGTCAACGCCCGCTTCTTCGACACCAAGAGCAAGCAGCTCGGCGACGACTACCGTGACTACATCTTTGCTAACCAGGTCTCCATCGAGACTCCCGACCAGCTCCGCCAATTCACTCAGAAATTTACCGCCGCCCACGGCGTAGCCCTGCCCTTCGCTATCGACCCCATGGGCCGCCTCGCCGAAGAGGTCAAAGCCGACTACGCACTCGGCCAGCGCGTCGGCATCGAGCACACCCCCACCATCTGGGTCGTCACCAACGGCTCCCACGCCTCGCCCTTCGTCGAAGTCGTCGACCGCAGCAAGCTCTTCCAGCTCATCGACGAGGCCCTCGCCGAAACTCGCGGCCACTAACCCGCCGCCCGCGCTCAACCATCCATGAGCCCCACGCGCACGCCGCTCTCGCGCCCCAAGCCCGCGCCCCTCCGCGCCATCTTCTGGGGCGGCTTCCTCTGCGGCGCACTCGACATCACAGCCGCCTTCGTTGTCTACGGAGCCATGGGCGCGCGCCCCATCCCGCTCCTGCAAGGGATCGCCTCCGGCCTCCTCGGCCCGCGCTCCTTCTCCGGCGGCTGGGTCACCGCGCTCCTCGGCCTGTTTTTTGAGTTCTTTATCGCCACCGGCTCGGCCGCCGTCTATGTGCTCGCCGCCCGTTTCCTCGGCTTCCTCACCCGCCGCCCCGCGCTCGCCGGACCACTCTATGGCATCGCAGTTTTTTGGTTCATGCAGCTCGTCGTCCTGCCGCTCTCGCGCTTCGCCCGCCAGCGCTTCTCGCTGCGGCTCACCCTCATCGGCATCGCCATTCACATGGTTTGCGTGGGGCTTCCCATCGCCCTGGCCGCGCGCCGCTTCGCCCCAAAACAAGCCAGTAGCCGCCTGCTTGCAGCAAACAGCGGGCAGCGAACAACCGACAGCCCAAACCAGACCAGCCAGAAATTTTGAAGTGTGAATTAAGAACTGTGAACCGGCAACTACTTCCTTACCACTGGACGTCGCCCGCTCTTGTCTGTCAGCTAGAGGCTACAAGCTACCGGCTGATCACTGACCACTGATCACTGTACGCTGGTCTGGATCTTCACCAGCTCCTGCCCGCCCGGCGCTACCATCCGCGTCTGCGGCCCGCGCCAGTGGTCAATGTAGCTGATGCGGTGCACGCACCCGATCGTGCAATTCGGCGCGCAACTTTTCGCCGTCAAATACTCGCGCTTCACATCGGCCGTCGTATACTCCGCAATCGGAACCGCCGGATACCCGCGCTGCTGGCTGCAATAGTGCACCAGCCCGTCCTCGCAGATGTAGAGGTACCGCGACCCCGCCCGGCAGCGCCAGTCGTTCGCACGTCCCATCGCAATCGCTTCTTGAAACTTGTCGAACTGCGCGTAGTTGGTCTTCTTCCGGTTCGTCATCTCGTGGTAAACGCGCGCGTCTTCCGCCTTCAGCGGCTTCAGTTGCCCGTCCCCGTCGTGGATAATCCCGATCGTCGATTCAAACCCCAGCGCCAGCGCCCGCTTGCCAATCACCAGCGCGTCGTTTGGATCCTTGAAGCCCCCGCCCACCACCGAATTAATGTTCACGTGGAACTCGGCAAACTCGGCCAACATCTCGAGCTTCTTGTCCAGCACCTTCAGGCTCTTCTTTGACACTTCGTCGGGCATCACGTTGTCAATCGAGATCTGCATGTGGTCCAGGCCCGCCATGTTCAGCCGTTCAATTCTCTCGGGGGTTAGAAGATATCCGTTCGTAATCATCCCCGCAATCGCGCCCGTCTTTCTCATGCGGCGAATGATTTCATCTAAATCCGGATGCGTCAGCGGCTCTCCGCCCGAGATGCCGATCATCGCGGTGCCCAGCCGACCCAGGTGGTCAATCCGCCGCAGCATCTCCGGCAGCGGCACCGGCTCGCTCACCTTGTCGTACTCATTACAGTAGCCGCAGCTCAGGTTGCAAAAGCGCGTGGGAATAATCTGCGCCAGCACCGGATGCGCCGTGGACGCCAGCGCGTGCACCACCATCGCGTACTCGCGCACCTTCCGCCGAGCCGCAATTGCCCGCCCACGCACCGTCGCCCTCCGAGGAGTACCCATCCTTACTATTTGATCACAGGCGAGGTGCTATGAGAACTCGGGTTAGAAGACTCTTTCAAAGTGCTTAGAGAGCCCTACAACCCGGGATCTTCGGGAAAGCTCCCGAACGGAGCGCAAGACGTTAGCCCAGGACAAGTCGCCTCGCGACGCAGTCCTGGGAAACCAGCTCACCACAAAACCGGGTGCCCCACCCTCGCCGCGTCTTTGTTTTTGCGGCTAGGGTGGGCGTACACTTCCACTCAACGTGCCCTCTAAACTCAAGCGCTACCAGCGGACCGGCGATTTCCATTTCGTCACGTTCAGTTGTCATGACCGGCAGCCGTATTTCGCCAGCGCAGCGTCGCGCGACCTCTTTGAGCGCGCACTCGAAGCGGCTCGAAGGCGGTACGTGTTCTTCGTCTTCGGCTATGTTGTGATGCCGGAGCATGTGCACCTTCTTGTCACTGAACCGAAGCGGGGAGGACTCGACCGCGTCATTCAGGCGCTGAAGACCTCGGTGTCAAAGCAATCACGACAAAGGCCTTTCTGGCAGGTTCGATATTTCGACTTCAACGTCTTCACGAGCGCCAAACGAACCGAGAAACTGCGCTACATGCACCGCAACCCGGTCAAGCGCGGGTTGGCTCTTCGCCCGGAAGATTGGCGTTGGTCGAGTTTCAAGCACTACTTGACGGGGGAATTGGGAGTCGTCGAAATCGAATCGACCTGGACCGCAGGACGTCGCGCGGGGTTAAAGGCTCAGGAGGGTTACGGGCGCGAAGTGGACCTCACCACGCTCTGAATATGGGTAGGAATAGTAGCCACCCACCCTAGCCGCAAAAACAAAGACGCGGCGAGGGTGGGGCACCCTAATTCAAGATTTCGAATTCGTCGTCGCTTGACCCCTGTTCCCTGTTCGGGTCACTTGCGGCGATGGGGGCAGCCCGGCCAACAGCACGGCCTCCGCATGCCCTCAATGAGTTCCGAGCACACCCGCTCGACATGCTGCTTCCGGGTCTCCGGCTTCTTCACGGAAATCGTCCAGCAGATCCATTCATTGCGTGCCAGCGGAGTGATGTCCTCCCACGCGGCCTGCGCGGCAGCAGAAGCAAGAAGCGCCCGTTCTAAATCCGCCGGCACTGGATGCACCGTGCCGCTTGAAAGTGCCTTTTTCGCCACGAGCAAAGTTTAAGTCCCTCCGTCCCTGGTCCCTACGTCCCTGTCTCCAGCGCGGCTCTGTCCCACTTCGCGCAGTTCGCCGCGGCTTCATACGTGCTCAGCAAAAACTTGAGCAGCGCATCGTCAGGATCCGCCGACTGGCGCATCGACTCATACGGAAAAATGAACTCTCCGAAATTCTTGTCGAACCCAGCCTGCGCGGGTGCAATTGCGTAATCGCGGTAGCCGGGCGGTTCGGGATAGGCATAGCTATAGAAGAACGGTTCAATAAATCCGCCGCTCGGTGCGCCCGCCGCGCCTGGCCAGAATCCGCAACTGCTCACCTCGTGCGAATAGGCATCGCGCGTTACGCGATCGGGCAGCCCCGGCATGCTGGGATGCGGGGCGCGGTGCGGCCGGAGAAGCGCGTGCACGCCAGGTCCATCGCTCCCCAGAAAATGTGAACCGGGCTCACCTTGCCGATGAATCGCGCGCGAAACTCCTGGATCACTCGCTCGGCCTGCAACAAAACGCGCCAGAAACGCTGCGCGTATTCGGGATCGTATGCGCGGTGTACCTCATCCTCCTTGAATGGAATCGGCTCTGCCACCTCGCACGGCACGGGCCACACTTTGCAGAGCGTGCCCAGGCCGTCGAGCGCCATCATGAACCGGCTATAAAACTCGGCCACTGTCATCGGTTGCAGAGGGATGGTCTTGCGACCGCCGTCGCTGGTTTGCACCAGCAGCACGTGATCCAGAAAATCGAAGTCGATTTGCAGGATGCGTGAGTTATGCGCCATCGGCATCGTCGTCAGGCCGCGCGCGGTGGGGTAGAGCGTCACATTCCAGCAGTGGTTGATCGGAGGCGTCAGCGCCATCCGTACCTTGCCCACCATTTGCAGCCAGAGCTGTAGCGTGGCGCAGGTGTCGCTCCACGCGCCCTGCGGCAGCGCGGGCCATACATCGGATTGCTTCGGGGTGTCTGGGGTCATGGGGATCAGGACCTCTCGCAGCCCATGATAAGACGGTTGTCGCATATCCGATGATCGAAAAATGGGTGCCCCACCTCCGGAGTCCCGATTCACAAGTCCACGTCAATGGGGGGGACTTCGCCACGTTTTTGTTTTTGTGGCTAATGTGGGACCCGACGCTCGCTCGCCGACTCCCGGCAACCAGCCACTGGCTACAGGCTCACTGCGGCCTTTCTGACCACTGACCACTCACCACTGTTTCACAATTTATCGATGGCTTCCGCCGCCGCGTGGATCGCTTCCGCAATCTTCTTGATCTGCTCCGGAGTCGCGTTCCGCCGCCACACGCGCGAAATCACCGCGCCGCGAAGGTCCATGAACGCCTTCAGAATCTCCGGCGAGCGCCCGCGTTTGAATCCGCGTCCCGCTTCATCCAGCCGTTCGAACAACTGGTCAACGCGCGCCGCATTCGCTTTCAGGTACTCCAGGCCCGCAGGCGTCACGCTGTACACCTTCTTTCCCTCGGCAGTCGAAGTTGACGCCAGCCCCTCTTCTTCCAGCATGGTCAGCGTGGGATAAACGACGCCGGCGCTCGGGGTGTAACCGCCGCCCAACCGCTCTTCCATCGTCTTCATCAGTTGGTACCCGTAGCTGGGCTGCTCCGAGAGCAGCTTCAGGATCACGATCTTGATGTCGCCGGCATCGAACATCCGCTCGCGGCCTCGGCCAAAGCCCCGGCCAAATCCTTCGCGGTGGCCCGGACCAAAACCGCCCGGTATCTCGAACCCCCCTCCGCGAATCCACGCAAACCGGCCCTCATACGATCCTTGCGGGCCGCAAGCTTCCTGGCGCCCGGCAAAGTGTCGTCCACCGCATCCGCGACGCCCGGCAAATTCAAAATTCTCACTCGAATGCATAGCTCAGAACCTCCAGTTCCAAAACATATCTCACAATATATCTCAAGATATATCTTAACGCAAGCCGTTGTCGGTCCTGTCAACCCCCGCAGCCCCCATGCATTTCCTGGATGGCCTGCTAAATCTATGATTCGCCAGCTGATTCCTGACCCCTGAGCCCTAAGCACTGTTTGCAGATAATTTCGAGCTTTTGGCGCATACTGAGAGCAAATTGAAAATCTCTACCCGAGGAGCTGAAGGCGAAAAGGCTAAAAGCTCAGAGGGAATAGCGAGAAAGAGCGCCTGCAACTCCTTTAGAAGCCGTATCTTACGAAATAACCCCTTTGGAATCAGCGGGCTAGAAGGAATGATCAAGGGTACAACTGATTGAAAGGAAAGCACTTGTCCCCAAAAAGGGGTGGGGGGGTCTATCCTGTGAAACTGTGGGACTGTGAAACTGTGAGATTCGCCTAACGACCGAGCGGATTGCGCCCGCACTAATGTGGCTGATGGCCGACGGCAAACAGCTGACTCGCTGTCCGGCCGACTTGCTGACTTGCAGCTTTTCTGATCACTGTCCACTGTTCACTGCCCACTGTCGTGCCCCTATACTGTCGGGATGACCCTTCCAGGCAATGAACTTGTTGCGCTTCTGATTGCGGTCAGCTTCGCCGCCGGGCTCAATGTGTACGCCACTGTGGCTACCTTCGGCCTCCTCGGCCGCTTCGGAGTGCTGGCGCTGCCGCCCGGCCTGCACCTTCTTGCCGGCTGGCCCATCATCATCGCCAGCGCCGTCCTCTTCGGCATCGAATTTTTCGCCGACAAAATTCCCGCCTTCGATCTCATCTGGAACGCGCTGCACACCTTCATCCGCGTTCCCATCGCCGCGCTCCTCGCCTACCAAGCGACAACATCTCTCTCGCCCGGCGAACAGCTTTCCGCCACTCTCGCTGGCGGCTTGATCGCCTTTATCGCGCACGGAGGCAAAACCGCGGTACGAGCCGCAGTCACTCCGTCTCCTGAGCCCTTCTCCAACATCACGCTCAGTCTCGGCGAAGACGCGCTCGCCGTCTTCCTCACCTGGATTGCGACGTGGAAGCCTTACATCGCTGCCGCGATCGCCGCAGTCCTCGTCGTGATCGCTCTTCTGCTCATGCGCTGGATTTGGAGCGCGCTCAAAGCCCTCTTCCGCGGCGCAGAAACGGCACTCTAGTCATGAATACCTTTGCGCGCAGCCTCGCCATCCTGTCCCTCGCCCTCGCATCCATAGCCTTCGCCGCACCCAGGACCTTCGTCGCCAACGACTACGGAGCCAAAGGCGACGGACACACTCTCGACACCGCAGCCATCCAGAGGGCCATTGACGCCGCCGCTGCTGTCGGCGGCGCAGTCACACTCAACCCTGGTACGTATCTCACAGGATCGCTCTTCCTCAAGTCCGGCATTACACTCGACGTTCCCGAAGGCGCGACGCTGATCGGCTCCGAGAGCCTCGACGACTATCCCATGCTGCCCACGCGCATCGCCGGCATTGAGATGACCTGGCCCTCGGCGCTGATCAACGTGCGCGACCAGCACGACGTCACAATCACCGGCAAGGGAACCATTGACGGCGACGGCCCCATCTGGTGGAAGTCGTACTGGGACCTCCGTGCGACGTACGAGCCCAAAGGCCTGCGCTGGGCCGCCGACTACGACTGCCGTCGGCCGCGCCTCATCCTCGTCCAAAACTCGTCCTCGATTCACCTGGGCGGCGGCATTCTTCTCAAGCGCTCAGGCTTCTGGACCGTGCAGATCCTCTTCTCCCACGATGTGCATGTGGATGGCGTCACGATCCGCAACAATGAGGGCGGGCGCGGCCCATCGACCGACGGAATCGACATCGATTCCTCGCACAACGTGCTAGTGGAGCGTGCCGACATCGATGTGAACGACGACGCGCTCTGCCTGAAGGCCGGCCGCGACTCCGATGGCCTGCGCGTGAATCGGCCTACGGAGCACATCGTGCTGCGTGATTCCATCATTCGCCACGGCGCCGCGGCGATTACCATCGGAAGCGAGACGTCGGGCGGATTCCGCGACATTGAGGCATACAACATCACCGCGCTCAGTGGCGTGCCTTCGGGAGTGCTGTTCAAGTCGGCGCGCACCCGGGGCGGCTTCGCGGAGGATATTCGCATCCACGACCTCACGCTCGAGGGCGTCGCGATCCCAATTCACATCACCATGAACTGGGACCCAAGTTACAGCTACGCAGTCATCCCTCCGGGCCTTACCAAGGTGCCCCTGTATTACAAAGTTCTAACCACGCCTGTGCCCGAGGCGCAAGGGCTGCCACACTTTCGCGACGTGCACATCTGGAACATCAAGGCGACCGGCGCGCGCCAAGCCTTCAATGTGAGCGCGTACGCAAATGCGCCGCTGGAGAACTTCCGCCTCGATCATCTCGAGATTGAGGCCGCGCATGCGGGCACGATTGCGAATGCAAAAAACTGGACCTTCAGCGACAACAACATCAGCACTGCAGATGGTAGCAAGGTCACTTTCACTGACGCCGCCACGTACGATCCCAAGGATGTGCCCTATGGCGAGCCGCGCTAGAGGAGTCCGGAGATCGTTTACTGCGCTGCTGGAACCGGATGGGACACAATTGCGGTGGGTGGTTGCGCGTGTGCCATTCGACATTGCCAAGGTATGGCCGGAACGCAAAGGACGGCGCGTGAAGGGCGAGATCGAGGGCTTCGCGTTTCGCACCTCGCTGTTTCCCGATCGGCGCGGTGAGGGTCAGATTCTGCTTGTGAACAAGAAGATGCAGGCAGGGGCCCAGTCGCGGGCGGGTGACACGGTTCGCATCTGGCTGGAGCCCGATTTGGAAGAGCGCGCCATTGTTTTGCCGGTGGAACTTTCGCGTTCGCTCAACGCCGACCCACGGTTGCGACGCTGGTTCGATCGGCTCAGCGACTCGATGCGGCGCGAGATCGGCAAGTGGGCCGCCGAGCCCAAAACCGCCGAAACGCGCAGCAAGCGCGCTGAGAAGATGGCCGAGCGGCTGATGCAGGCGATGGAGGGTGAGGAGGAGCCGCCGCCAGTGTTGCGCGCCGCGTTCCTGCGTGATCCTCGGGCCCGGGCAGGGTGGGATGCGATGACGCCCACGCAGCGCCGAGGACACTTGCTCGGCATCTTTTATTATGAGACTCCTGATGCTCGCGAGCGCCGTGCCGCCAAGGCCATTGAGGACGCACTGCGGGCGGCCAAACGCGTCTCAGAAGGCCTCTGAAGCTGACGATGTAATGATTATCTACTTGACGCATGTTTAGTCTAAATCAAGGGATAGACACGAGTTTGGGGATGATTGGAATTTCAATACAAAGAAAGAGAAGAAATCACGGCGTTAGCGCATAAGCTATTAACTTTGCTCGGGGATACGGCTCCCATAGACGCCGTGGCTGCTTTGGATATTGCGAAACTACTGCTTGAACGCGACGGAACGCTGCATATTACTGGGTCGTTTGTTGAGCGAAGAGGCTACAGATGAGAGCGTTTTATTCAGTTTTTCCAGTTCATTGAGGATTCCGCGCAGAGTTGCATTAACTTGCTCGATTGCGGCTTTCTCGGTAAGGGCTTGGACAGGCGTGAAGGGTACCTGAGGCATAATTTCCTTTCTTGAACGGCACTAGAATACTCCCATGCCCGATGAAATCAAGGTAGACGCTGCTAAATTCGACAAGATTTTAGGCCGTATGTTGGACGCCAAACCGCTCTCTAAGGCAGAGATTAGCGCCAGAATTAAGGCGAAGTACCAAGCCAAGAGCAAAGAAGCTGCCAAGAGATACAAAGCAAGCCGAAAGGCTAACAAGCTCGGCCAGTAGATATACAAGCGTACCCAGGTCACTGAGGTTTCAATCGCTTTGCGGGCAATCCGCGTCGCTGCTGGCCGAAAGTCCAATAATGGACAGATCGAGATATGCACATGAGAGATTCTTGCTCTAGCGATACACTCCAAAGCCGGGGGTATCACATGACAGAAAAGAGCGTTCAGGAACAGAGAGATTTGGCGCTAGGAGAATACACCCGTTTCAAGCAAACCCTTGCAGCAGCTAAAACGAGGATGCAAAAAACAGGGCAAGAAATGTCAAGGGTCGGGGCGGAATTGGAAACTAACCGAGTCCGTGAATGGGCTGGATTTTCGTTCTCTTCTTTTCCGTGGCTCAATAAAGAATATCTTGTTAGTTTGGCACAGGATATTGTGATTGGAGAACGCGAAGTTAACGAGGCCAAGATCAAAGCAATCAATCTTGGCGTGGCC
>CAWJDG010000046.1:0-6196 GCA_963841365.1 uncultured Acidobacteriaceae bacterium | reverse complement strand
GAACCGGGAGCTCAAGGGCGTGCTCGCGCACGAGCTCGCCCACCGAGTACTACCGGGACAGGGACGTCCTCCTGATGACGTTCGCCGCGACCGTGGCGGGGGCGATCTCCTACGCCGCGCAGATCGCGTTCTTCTCGATGTTCTTCGGGGGGTCCAACAACCGCAGCGGGGTCAACCCGATCGTCCTGGTACTCGCACTGATCACCGCGCCGATCGCGGCGATGCTCGTCCAGCTCGCGATCTCGAGGTCGCGCGAGTTCCGGGCCGACGAGGTCGGCGCCGGCACGCTCGGGGCGTCCACATGGTTCCAGTGGCCGGGTTGAAGTTGGAAATGTAGTTGTTCCGCTGCCACCAGGGTGAACCGTACTCCCAGCGCAGTCCAACATTCAGGGTCAGCTTCGACGTGACCTTCCAGTCGTCCTGAGCGTATGCGCTGTCCATCGTCTGGTAGACGTGGGTGATGAAATAGGTGGCCAGCGAATATGCGCTGCTCGTTCCGAAAAGGAAGTCGGCCCAATACGTGTCGGCTACGGCGCTGGTGTTGGGGCAGGAAGTTCCAGCCGTCGTCGGGCACTTGCTGTAGCCGCTGCCGAAGGTGAAGGAGCCGTAGAGCGGATTCGAGTCCTCGATCTCCTGCCATACCTTTTCGTATTCATAGCCGAATTTGAGTGAGTGGCGGCCATGCACCCAGGAGTAGTTGACCTTGGGATCGAGCAGCGAAGGATTCTGCCACTGCGGATTCGTGCTTTGACGGCCGAAGGAGGTAAAGCCCCCGGAGATGGCCATCGAGGGCAAACCGCCGGAGACGCCAGAGATGGTCGGCAAGCCGGGGATGGTGCCGGACGGAAACGAAGTGTTGCCGACAGCGAAGGTCCACTTTCCCGCACTGGTACCGGAGAGGGCCAGGCGCGCATCGAGGAACTTGTTGATACTAAGAGCATGGTTGAAGCCGAGCGCAATTTGCCGATCATGGATAAGAATGTGGCCGTTGGTCTGCATGTCGATCGGCTCGGGCAAAAGGTTAAAATTCTTGCCTGTTTCCTTGCGATCGCTGACCTTCAGGAACCAAGAGGTATTTGCGCTCTGCTGGAAATCCAGTCGCAGATCGCCCTTGTCGGCGCGATCGGTGAAAGGCGCGTTCAGCGGGCAGTCGTTTGTGGCCACGCCCGTCGTGGATAGGCCGGCCGTTACCGTGCACTTGCCGGGCAGCGCGCCGAGATACAGGCCTGCAATCGTCAAAGCGGTCTTGTCGGCGTCGGCCTTGGCTTGAGCGGGCCAACTTGTGTACGGCGTGCCTGCCGGTATGTAAGTGCCGGGACTCCACGGATCCTGCACTGCAACGGCGAGTTTGCCGTTGAGCTCGTTGGTCGTTGGAACGGTATCGATCACTGTAGGCGTCAGCGTTTGCCGGAATCCCTCGTAATCAAAAAACCAAAAGAACTTATTTTTGACGATCGGCCCGCCAAAGTTGGCACCGAACTGGTTGCGATTGAAGAGCGGCTTGAAAAACGGGTATTGCGTGCCGGTGAGGGCATTGACCGAAATCGGCTTGATGTAGCCAAAAGCGTTCAAATCGGTGTTACGGATGAACTCGTAAAGCGTGGTATGAAACTCATTGGCGCCACTCTTGGTGGCCACGTTGACGGTGGCTCCGGACGAACGACCGTACTCGGCGCTCTCGTTGTTGGTGATCACCTCAAAGTTAGCGACGGAGTCGGGCGGAGGCTGAATGATCTGGTTATCGAAGCCCTGGTTGCTTTCACCGTAGGCATTGTTGTCCATGCCGTCGATCATGTAATCGTTGAACATGCTGCGCTGACCGTTGACATTGAACGATCCGGCGCGCGTAAACGAGGTGACCGAGGTGGTGGTGGCGTCGGCCGGGGCTCCGTGTGCGCCAACGACGTAATCCACCAGGTCGGAATAGTTGCGGCTCACCAGCGGCAGAGACTGCGTCTGATAGTTGGTGATGGTCTGGTCGCGTTGGCTCGATTCGGTTTGAAGCTGCAGCGCGACATCGCTCACTTCGACCGTGGTGGCCTGGGCCGTACCGACTTTCAGTACCAGATCGATGCGCTCGCGCGCGCCGACGGAGATGGTGATCTGTTTTGCCTCAGCAATGGCAAAGCCGGGGGCGCTTGCCGAGATTGTGTAAACGCCTACGCGCAGTGACGGAATCTCATAGTCGCCCGAATCGCTCGTTTTGACTACCGAGGCGACACCGGTGGCATCATTCGTGATCGTCACGGTGACGTTTGGAACCGCGGCTCCGCTGGAGTCGTGAATGGTGCCCACGAGGCTGCCATTGTCGTATTGGGCAAAGGCCGCGCGCCAAGGAAGCAGCAAAAGAAGCGCCAAAACCAGGAACATCCATCTAAAACTATGAAGACCGCATTTCGCTCCAACTTGCTGCACGACAGATCGATTTGTCGAATTCATATTGCCTCCCAACGTGCTTGTTTCAACAACGGTTAGGACCTCATCGTCAACGAGTTCTACGTGTCTTGTTCGCGATGTGTCGTCGCTGCTATCGTTGTTCACGGGCGTTAATCATCGAACAACGTGCCGTGAAAAACGCGCAAAAGACAAAAAATCCACCCCAAACACAAACGACTTGCCCCGGCGCACACCCTCTGACAAGCTGCTCCGGAGAAGCGGTATTTGGCGGTGGATTTCTCTTAGTCTTTTTCCGCGCAACGAAGCTTACAAACGCGCAACGAGCGTGTCAAGGAAAATCTGAAGCGAGTCGGCCGGAGCGTTGTCTAAAACACAAAAGGCAGGGATCAGCCGATTGCGGTTGCGGCAGCCGTCCAAGCGCATTGCTGACTCTCGGCTACTCCGCGATAGGTGAGCGTGCCCAGCCAGGTGTTCAGCCCTTCGGCCAATCCAGCATCCTGCCGGAGCGCTTCACGGGCGCCCAGGTTGGCCAGGCGCAGCAGATAAGGGAACGTCGAATTGGTGAGCGCCAGCGTGGAGGTGTGCGGCACCGCACCCGGCATGTTGGTCACGCAGTAGTGCACCACGCCATCCACGGTGAAGCTGGGGTTGGAGTGTGACGTAGGCCGCGCCGTTTCTACGCAGCCTCCCTGGTCGATCGCCACGTCTACAATCACTGCACCTTTCTTCATCTGCGAGACCATCGCGCGCGTCACCAGCTTAGGCGCAGTAGCTCCCGGAATCAGCACTCCGCCGATGACCAGGTCGGCTTCGCGCGTAACCTGGGCGACGTTGTAGCTGTTCGACGCGAGGGTGTAGAGACGTCCGCCAAATACGTCATCCAGCTCGCGCAGGCGGTTCAGGTTTATGTCGATGAGTGTGGTTTTGGCGCCGAAGCCAAGCGCAATTCGCGCCGCATTTGTGCCTACAACCCCACCACCCAGAATGGCGACGTGGGCCGGAGGAACGCCTGGCACGCCGCCGAGCAGAATGCCGCGTCCCCCGCGCTCCTTCTCCAGGTAGCTTGCGCCCACCTGCACACTCATCCTGCCTGCCACTTCGCTCATTGGCATAAGCAGCGGTAGATTCCCCTGGCGATCGCGCACCGTCTCATAGGCAATTCCGATGACCTTTGCCTGGAGAAGCTCGTCAGTGAGAGCGGGTAGAGGAGCCAGATGCAGGTAGGTAAAGAGGACGAGGCCTTCGCGAAAGTAGACGTACTCGCTCTCGATGGGCTCCTTGACCTTGACGACCAGCTCGGCTTTCCCCCACACGTAGCCCGCATCGCCGACGATCTCCGCCCCGGAGTTCTGGTACTCGGCATCGGGGAAACCTGACTGCGCCCCCGCCTGAGTCTCGACCAGCACTGTGTGGCTGGCCTCGGTGAGCGCCTTGACGCCTGCGGGTGTAACGCCTACGCGCGCTTCGTTATCCTTGATTTCCTTGGGAACGCCGACGATCATGTTTCTTTCTCCTTCAAGCGGAATGGCTTCAATCGCTCTTTTGACGCTCCCTGGGGAGGGCTGCGGGGAGGGCTGCAATTTGGCAAGCCTGGCGCCGAAGTTCGTTGCTGTGGGAGGGCTGAATTCGGAGCCTTCGCGCGGTCGGCTTGCAACTGCCACAGATTCTACGTATCTCTTCCCTTTTAATGTGTGCAAAGTTTGTGGTACAACGGCAAAATGGGAACGAAACGTGATAGAAATGCCGGTACGTTGCAACAATCAACCACAGAGGTGCCAGAAGTTGAATCTTTCACTAGTTCGGGTACCGGGCTGGACGAATTGGACGGCGCCATCCTGCGCTACCTGGCACGTCATGGGCGGGCCACCAATTATGAGGTAGGTGAAGCGGTGGGACTGTCGGCCTCGGCGGCTTCGCGGCGGATTCTGGCGCTGGAGACTTCGGGGGCCATTCTCGGCTATCGGGCGCTAATCGATGACCGCCTGCTCGGCAAACACATGACCGTGTTCATCCGCGTGACGCTGGAGCGCCAGTCGGCGGCGGTGCTGGGCGCCTTCGAGGCCGCAGCGCGCCACTGCCACGACATTGTGAGCTGCCATTTGCTGGCTGGCCAGTACGACTACATCCTGGTGGCTCGAGTGGCCGGAATCGACGACTACAACCGGTTGCACCAGAACGAACTGTCGCGATTGCCGGGCGTGACTCGGTTGGAAACCAGCTTCGCGCTGCGCGATGTGCTGGAAGCGAAGAGCTGATTCTGTGGACGATCGCGGTTGAGCCAAGCGAGCTATTCCATGGACTCGCGAGCCTCGCGCCAAAGGTCAAGGTCGCCCTCTTGCGCGTGGCGATCGATCTCTTTGAGCTCCGCTGCGGTGAACTTGAGCTTCTTGAGAGAGTCGAGCGAATCGTCGAGCTGCTCGACGTTGCGTGCGCCAACGAGAGCCGAAGTGACACGCTTGTCACGCAGCACCCAGGCGATAGCCATCTGCGCGAGAGTCTGGCCGCGGCCGCGCGCAATCTCGTTCAGCGCGCGCACAGACTTCAAATTCTTTTCATTAAGGAAGTCTCTGAGGAGCGAGGAATTTTCTGCTTTGGCGCGGGAGTTTGGGGGGACGCCTTTCAGGTATTTGCTGGTGAGAAGGCCTTGCGCGAGCGGCGAGAACGCGATGCAGCCGACGCCGAGTTCGTCGAGCGCGGCCAGCAAGCCGTCTTCGATCCAACGATTCAGCATGGAGTAGGACGGCTGGTGGATGAGCAGTGGAACTCCCATGCTCTTGAGGATTTTTGCTGCCTGGCGTGTGCGCTCGGGGCTGTAAGAAGAGATGCCGACGTAGAGCGCTTTGCCCTGGTGGACGGCGGAAACGAGCGCGCCCATGGTTTCTTCGAGAGGACAATCTTTCCACGGTCGGTGTGCGTAGAAGATGTCTACGTAGTCGAGGCCCATGCGCTTGAGGCTGTCGTCGAGCGATGCGAGCAGGTATTTGCGTGAGCCGCCGATGCCGTAGGGGCCGGGCCACATGTCCCAGCCGGCCTTGCTGGAGATGATGAGCTCGTTGCGCAGACCGCGGAAGTCCTTGCGAAGAATCTCGCCAAAGTTTTCTTCGGCCGAGCCGTAGGGAGGGCCGTAGTTGTTGGCAAGATCGAAGTGGGTGACGCCACGATCGAAGGCGCGGCGAATGGTGGCGCGGCCGGTTTCAAATACGTCGGCGCCGCCGAAGTTCTGCCAGAGGCCGAGGGTGATGGCGGGCAGCACCAGGCCGGAATTGCCGCAGCGGCGAAAGGTGGCGTGGTCGTAGCGGGTGGGATCGGGAACGTAGGCGGTTTCCATTGATCTCCTCGCAGGAGAAACTTCATCTACGAGTATCCCACCCGGAGCAGGGGTTATTCGATCATTTGGTCTGGCTTTGGCTTGGATCCTTGACGAAGGAGATTTTCGAGCGCGCCGCCGAGCTCGGACGAGCGAGGTAAGGCCATGCCAGAGGCCATCTGCACGCCTTGCAGTAGGATCGCAGCGCGGCGGGAGCTGATGCGGTTGTTGGCCAGAGCCTGCAAAATCTGGTTGAGTGCGCCGGCGCACCCATTCGAGCCGATGACGGCAGGAATCTCAATGTTTGTTTCGAGTGGACGGGGCTGAAGCGCAGGTCTTAGAGTGCGTCCGTGGAAGTAGCAGAAGGCGCTGCCGCGCATGGCAGGCGACTTGCAGTGAAGCCCATTGGGCATGACGTGACGACATTCTTTGAATTCGTGCATAATGCTTTCTCCTGTTGACATTTCAGTAATGGGGTACCGCCGGGTGTCG
>CAWJDG010000045.1:0-4446 GCA_963841365.1 uncultured Acidobacteriaceae bacterium | reverse complement strand
ATGGTATGGTCACTTGGCTTGCTTGTAGCGGCGTTGCCTTTACATAAGGAATTGCCCCAGGACTTGTTGCGCTCCGCAGCTGCCCTGTGGATCGCGAACATCCTCGTATTCGCATCATGGTACTGGCGGCTTGATGCCGGAGGCCCCCGGGCCCGCGAGTTGCGCGGCGTCCACATCGATGGTGCTTTTCTGTTTCCGCAGATGACTCTCAACCATTGAGGGAAAAGCCGGTCTGCGGGAGCAATCCTGGAGTCCCGGATTCGTGGATTACTTATTCCTCGCCTTCAATACGAGCACTGCATTTTCTCCGACAGACTCTCCGGTTCTGTCCTCATGGGCAAAGCTTCTTATGATGATTCAAGCGCTCATCTCGTTCGCAACGGTACAGGCTCCCAGCGCACCAGCCTTACCCCTACTGGCATCGCAGGGCGCTTGCGCAGCAACTCCAAGAGTTCCCTTTTGCTGGCCCGCAGGGCCTCGACAAGCACTAGGGCCGATTCTGGCAGCCGGTAGCCCAAGGACTCGCCAGCAACCCAAAGTTCCCCTCCTGCACACTCCACGGCCCGAAGGATTTCACGAGCTTGCATCTCAGACAACTCCCTCTACGAACGATTTGTGCTGTTGTCGCTCTGGAGGCGTAACAGGGGTAACAGCCGTCACAGTCGGACCTTGACGTGGCCGCTCTGCTGCCTCGTCGAGCCGTCACAGACCGGAGTTGTGACGGCTCACGAAAGGGTGAATAATCCTCAAGAATCGGGATCGTTACGGGTGTGACGGGTTTCACGGTCACTTCCCCGGTGTCTCGCACATATCGGCTCCAGACTTCAGAGAAGCAATCGCGCATGTAGCCTTTTTGCGTATAGTCCGCAATGCGGATTGTCTTTGGATGGATGTGGTATTTCTTGAGGACTTTCGCAAGCGAGGTTGCCGTGAACTCCCTGCCCTTTTCACGATCAGCCCAAGGCGAACCTTCGATTTCCGTCAGCGCGTGAACGAGGACGACTGAGAATATCCGGTCAGCGTCTATGCCGCTACGTGAATCAAAGACACTGCGAATATCCCGCAGCAAGGCAACACCCAACGAGGAATCCTCCGAAGCCTCCGAGCGAAACAATGCCAAGAGTGAGCGCCGAATGCTGGAGGGCCATTCCCCACCGGCATCGTCTGCAATGGCTAAGAGCGGCTCGCTGATATCCTGCTGCCGGTCGCTGAACTCATCGGGGAAGATGGGCCTTGCCCGCCTCAACGACTCGATTACTCCGGACTTGCTCCAGGCTTCGAGCGACTCCACCAACGGTTTGCTTGCACTCTAGGAAAATCAAGATCACGGAATCTGAGGATGATCCCGGCGATCCGCCTCGTGAAGGTGAGTTCGCAGAGGGCGGAATCTGTCATTAACCGCCGTTACTTTTGTCGAAAGCTGATCGAAGCGCGTTCGGTGAGCGGTCCTAACCGGAGCTTCCGTCAAATTCCCGTTTTCTCCCCGGCACAATTGAGACACACGCTGGCCTCTCTCTGCGAGGGATTTTCAGCAAGATTGAGCGCCGAATCCGGTCGTGCGGTTCCTGGCTCAGGATTCGGGGGCGGGAAGCTGGGCTGGCAGGCTGTGGCTCCAGGTCATGGGATTACCCCATCGTCGACGAGCGGATCGTCACCGAAGGAGAGGTACCGCGCCTCGGCCCAGCGTAGCGGGCGCACAGGACGCGGCTCGGGCTGGCCCAACAGGCGCAGGAAGGCAGGGTAGCGAGTGGACTTGGCTCGCGGCGACAGCAAACCAAAGTGCCTGAGGCCATGCTGGTAAGGCTCCCGAATATGCTCGATCAGACGACCGATGAACTCTTCGGTGCGGACGGTAGCCTCGTGGACGCGATCATCGTCCAGCTTGTCGCGGTAGAGAAACCGCACATGACTGTCATCAAACCCCAGGATGCGGCTGTTCCGGGAATTACTGCTTGGTCAATACTGCTCCGCTGCAAGGAGCTTATTGGATTTTGCGGCTATTCAAAAGTGAGCCGAAGTGGCATTTGAGGCATTCCGTTCTATTCGTCTGAACTGCCTCTCCGATTCGAAAGCGGATTTGGAGTCAAAATCTCCACCCGTGATTGGCGCGTCTTACGCGTATTTCGGCGTACTTAGGCGTGTTCCAGCGTCGTGTAAGTAGTTGGAAGTATTCATTATTTACGCCCTGAAAAGGCCGGCGTCGGCGGTTCAATCCGTCCCCGGCCACCATTATTTGATTCACTTAGAGCACATTCGGAAAAAATCTTCTACCCGCTATCCACCCGTGATCGATATTGCACCGAGGGAGCCGAGGTGGAAAATGCCGTCCGCGTTGACCACGGGAGCGGTGAGGTTGTTTTATAAGCTATACCTTCAGAAACGCGACAATCCACAAACCGACAACCAATACCGGCGTGATCAGCGAACGCCAGCCTACTTTCCGGTTGCTAAAGCTTCAGACGTGATCGATCCCTTCCGAGTTGTTGCTCAAACCTTACGTATAGCCGGTAATTCTCCCGGAACCCCGGAATTCGTCACACAGGCGCTCATTTCGCGCCTCGGCGATTTAGCGTAAAGCGAGAATTCCTCTCGGCGTCTTGAGCATTTGCATTTCACAGAACTAATTGCGCCGCATTCCGGTCTGCAGGCGCTCAGGTGCTCGACTGTCGACTCTACGACTTAAGCCTGGAGGACATAATTGTGGATCGCAGACGTCACTCTTGGAGCTTTGCGGGCGCAACGACGTACACGTATTCAAGCGGTTCCTTTCCAGTGTTGGCGACGTTATGGCGCGTTGCGGGCGGAATGTAGACGAACGCTTGAGCAATGAATGGTTGCTTCGGCTGGCCTTCGATGAGGGCCTCGCCCTGGCCGTGCAGGATGACTAGCGATTCCTCGTTCTTGCCAGTAGTATGCCAGCCAACCGTCGTGCCAGGCAAAAGACGCACAAAACCGCTTCGCATTCCTGTTGTCTGAGGAACGCCTTTGAGCAACGGGCAATCCCCCTCACTACATTGAAGCGGAATGGACAGTGGATGCGGTACCACCGTCTGCGATGACGCCGTCAACGGTGCGGCAAGAAGCAGGATTGCAATGCGCAGAACTTTCTCACGGGCGTCGAGTTTCATAGAAACGCTCTCAAAGAAGACCATCATCTGCGGCATGTGTCCCGGTTTCTAGCGCAGCAGGAAACCAGATTGATCTTAGGCCGACAGCACTAAACCGGGATTTTTCTCATCACCGCATCAGCACAAATGATTCTGGCGGGTGCTATTCGTGACTATGCTCGTGGTCGTGATCATGATCGTGAGGGTGAGAATGTGTGATCACGCCATGTGTGTGTTCATGGCTGTGCGTTGTGCCGGGAGGAACGGGTGGCTCATGGGTATGATCGTGGTATTCGTCGTCGTGGGTATGCTCATGCGTATGTGTGACGTTTTCGTGGGTGTGCGTGTGAGAATGCTCAGACATAAAAATCTCCTGATGTGGTCCCGTCCCCGGGGGAATCGAGAAGCCCTGAATTTGGGAAGGACTGCCGTAGACGGCCTGGCCGCTTCAGACTGACTGATGTATAGCAGCAACCGGTGGCGTTTGGGAAGGCGCAGGAGCGAAAACCCATAGGCTTTTCAAGGCTGTGCCTACCAGAATCCACATGACATGCTAAGCAGCATCCCGGGCGCCAAGTTCGAGGTCGTCAAACCGACGCCATTCCAATAAAGATCGAGTGCTTCTTCCGTGATTGAAAGCACTCATCTAAGCAGCCCCGGAAAAGGGAGTGGTGATGTAAATCACTTCTTTCACCGCCGGAACGCGGCTATGATCAGCGCGACTGGAAGTACCGAACGGGCTTCCCGCGCGGCAAGAGCTGTACGGAGGTGCAAAATGCAGTTCTCGGTTGTCATGTGGTCCATGTGGGCTATTCTTGCTTTTTTCTACATTGGAATCCGGCTTTATGTTATGAGTCTTGGCCGGGATGAAAACGATCAGGTCTTGCTGCATACGGGCCTGTCGCATTTGCAGGCAGAGCAGTCAGCCATTGCTGAGCATCTGAAAAAGGTCGAGCCCTTGCAGCGAGTGGCGCTGTGGCTACTAGGGGCAATGAGCCTGGTTGTGATCGCGTATTACGTAGCCGACATGATCCGGCAGTTCCAGTAGCCCGGAACCGGACCGGCGACAGGCGAGAGGGCTCGAACCACAAGGATGTGTTTGCTCATGTTGCGGCTTGTGCGCACTCGCAGGATTGGCGGCACCGAAAAGCACCCTAGAGCACCCTTAAGACACCTTCAGCACCCTCGCCAGCACCCTCGAATCGCAAAAGGCAGAGGTCTGTTTAGTGCAGAGGTCAAGGGTGCTGACAACCTCGCACGCGTCAGGCTGCTTCCAACCCATTCAATCGGGCAGTCTCAGTTGATGATCAAATGGTTACTTCCGAGTAGCCGGTTGTCG
>CAWJDG010000044.1:0-10535 GCA_963841365.1 uncultured Acidobacteriaceae bacterium | reverse complement strand
CCACGGCGCTATCACCTCCGACAGCGCAATCGGGCCGAAATCCATGCCGGCGCCGGACAGCGCCACGCCCACGCCGTTGCCGGCCTTGGGCGGCATGCCGCCGGTCTCCGACTGGTTATAGCCCGTTCACGCTCACAATATAGTTTGTCCTTCCCGTCCCTCCGCGCGCGCGCGCCACAGGAGCAGTTTGAACACGCCGTCCTTGGGCTTGAGCCGGCGGATTCACGTTCTTTGGAATCGTGTCAGTGCCCTTGAACGTCACCTGCCAAATCGCGCCGTCCTTCACGTCCAGCGTCACAAAAAGCCCCGCCTTATAATTGTCCGTCGTCGGCTTGTCCGTGCGCGCGTATAGGCAGATGGCGTACGCAGCCGGACGCGCCGGGCGTCACATGAAGGTCCTGCGCCGCCTGGACCTGTTCGGGCATCCCTTCCGGCAACTTCGCCGCAAGGCCGTCGTCCGTCAGGTAAACCTCCTTCGTGGCCGCCTGGGCCAGCGCCGCTTCCTTCGCCGCAGCGGAACGGAAATGAAGGCGGCGAAGGACTGGATCTTGCGGTATAGGCTGCTTGGGGCGAGTCGTAGACATTGAGTAGTATCTATCGGACTATTCCAGGCAGGTAAATGTCAACAAAATCGAACGAAGATGCTGGCATCTTCATCTTCACCAATTTTGGCGGGATGTCCTTTTTGAATGCGAACGCCCCAGAACGCAATGACTCGAGACTAAGGGGAAGTGACCTGGAGCTGATGCCAACCGCCGCCTGACGGCGCAGTTGCAGAGTTGACGACGTCGCCCACGCCGTTGGTCCAGTAGCCACTCTGTGGGCCAGTCCAGACATTGCGTGATTCGCCGGTAAGGGGATCGACGGTGGGAGTGACGCCGTTGATGGCGTTGTCGAAGCTCTGGAATTGCCCCACTTCTGCGTTCTGATGGCTTTCGAAGGCGCTCACCTGGCTGCGCATAGCCTGCATTTGCGCATCGAATTGCTGAATTTGTTGCGCGAGCTGGGCCATGCGGTTCTGCTGGCGAGCCTGCTGATACTGGAGCGCGTAAGCATCCATCTGCTTCTGGTAGTTAATCCAATCGGGGTTAAGGCGGAAGGTCTGGGCGCAGTGGAGCAGGATGGAACGAGCGAGGGCGAGCTGGCCGGGAGTGGTGATGAAACTGGCGAGGGTGGGCACAGTCCAGATGCTCGATGTCAGCGTGGTGCGCGCGGCGGTGAAGGTGACCCGCTGGCTCGCGCCTGAGCCGCAAAGATAAGCGATGCGGCCGGTAGACGATTGCGTTACGCTTCCTGTCAATGGAATGTAATCGGGAACTGTGAAGTTGACATCGGCAGTGTCGGCCGCAGGATTTTTGCAGGACTGATAGAAGCGAACGTGCGCATAGAGGACCGCGAATTCAGGACCAGTGCGATATTTGGCGACCACGAGTTGGGCCTGCGATCCGAGGTCGACGATCTGGCCTTCGGTGGGGTGAAGAGGCACAGGAAGGGTGTAAGCGGGAATGGAAAGATCGCCGAGACGGACTTCAGTTTGTCCGTCGGGCGATGTGAGATCGATCATGGGGCGTTCGTCAGAAAATCCCATGCGAAAGAGGCCGCCTCGGACAGCCCAACCCTGAGGGACCTCGGCGGCGAAGGCTTTTTCAAGAGGGTCCTGGAAGTTGACCCAGGCGGGAGTAGCGGACGATGAAGCGGCGGCTGGCCTTCCGGATGGATTGGAAGAAGAGCGGCAGGCATCGTTGGCGAAGCAAGCGGCGAAGAGAAAGGCTGCGGCGAGAACGGGGATAGGAAGCTTGCGGCGGTTGAGCATGGATATCTCCTCCTGAACAGGGATCTCGTACCTAGCCTGGGAGGGGGACAAGCTTTGGATAGCACAACCTCAGGAAGACGGTCAACCAATACCGGGAATTGACATGCGGAAGGGCCGGAGGATGCAGCGAGACGGCGCGGATCAGAGTTGCTTTGGAGGGTCCTTAAGGTAGATGTCGACATAGTCGAGGTAATTCTGCGCGTATTCGAGGATGAGGGCGCGGTCTTTGTCGGCGAGTTCGCGGCGAAGCTTGGCGGGAACGCCGGCCCAGAGGGTGCGTGGAGGAACGACGGCGTGCTCGGGGACGACGGAGCCGGCGGCGATGATGCAGCCCTCTCCGATATGGCTGTGATTCAGGACCCGAGCTCCCATGCCGATGACGCACATATCCTCGACGACGCAGCCGTGAACGGTGGCGTTATGGCCGATGGTGACCCAGTCGCCCACGATGACGGGATAGAGGTTACGCTGGCCGTGGAGAACGGAGCAGTCCTGAACGTTGGAGCAGGAACCAACGCGGATGGAGTTGACGTCGCCGCGCAAGACGGCATTCATCCAGATGGAAGAGCGCTCGCCGAGGACGACGTCACCAAGGATCTGGGCAGAGGGGTCGACGTAGCAACTGGCGGGGATCTGGGGCGCATGGCCCTGGTAGCTTCGGATCATGGAAACCTCTGAGGCGGCCTCTCATGAGAGTTTACAAGGTGGGGGAAGATGATTCGTTTGAGTCCTTAAGCGGTGAAATGCAGCGGAAGCAGGGCCGGATCAAAGGGGACGCACGTCTGTCAAAAACCCAAGCAAGTCAGTGGTTGGCTGTGAACACTGAGTAAGGGTATGATGATTTAAGCCGATCAGGCAGGTTGGGAGGTGTGAACCCGTTGGCAGAGGTTCGCATACAGGAAGGCGAGCCGCTGGAAAACGCGCTGCGCCGGTTCAAGCGGAAGGTTCAGCAGGAGGACATCATCAAGGAAGTGAAGCGTCACTCCTACTACCTGAAGCCCGGCGAGAAGCGTCGCGTCAAGGCAGCTTTGGCGCGCAAGCGGAACCGCAAGAAGGCTCGCAAGGAACAGGATTGATTTTCTAACCCACCGCGCTAAGCACCGTTCCGGCGGCTCACGTTGCAAGATAACGGATGCCGCCAGACACCCAAAAAGGGGCGATCGGGACGGCAAGCGCGGCGGCAAAACTTACTGTGGCGTTTTTCCAGTTTCTGTCGATCGAATTCGTGGCAGTCCTTTGGCATGTGCCTACCGAGAAAGCCATTTGGCACGTTGCTGCACCCGCACAGGCACTGGAGAATCGCGTAAGATCGCCGAGCACGCGACATGTGTGCGAGGTTTAAAGCTGCCCGGTTGACCGGGCAAAAGTTTGAATGCCGCCAAGTTTTTGAGAGCGGTCCGGGCCCTTGTTGTGCACTTAGGAACAAGAACAGGGAACCGGGACCGGCAAGTTCGGATGTAGCCGTGGCCGATTTCGGTGCGAGTCCCCTATGAGGGAAGCCGGCCATGGAGTTCGCGGATAGAGTGCTGAAGTGCGTAGACTGCGGCGCGGAGTTCGTATTTACAGCGGGCGAGCAGGTCTTTTTCCACGACAAACAATTTAAAAACGATCCCAAGCACTGCAAGCAGTGCAAGGCGAAGCGCGCCCGTGGATCGCAACGAGTGCGTCCCGAGACGCGCACAACATGCTCAGAGTGTGGCGCGGAAACGACGGTTCCGTTCAAGCCGACCCAGGGTAGGCCGGTGCTGTGCCGGTCGTGCTTCCAGAAGGCGGGGAAGTCGCCGGAACCTGCTCCGGCGCGGGATTAGAGACGGTCAACGCTGCTGCGGGAAGGCGTTCAATCCCATTGCGACGGCCGGCGGCCTCGGCGCTTCAAGACAGGCGCGCGAAGAGCAGGTCGCCCCGGAAGCCGGAGGGGAATCCTGCGTTGCGAACGAGAGTGGCCAGTTGCGCCCAATGGCGCTGGCTGTGAAAGAGCGCGTGCGCCGCGATTTTTCTGCGGGAGACGGTTCGTTCTTCCGGAGGCACCCAATCGAAATTGAGGACGTAAGGCTGGTCCCACGTTTCTTGTGGAGCTGCAAGCAGATTGCGAAAAATCTCGATGGCCTGAAGGTGGACTGAGAAGAGCGCATCAAGGGGGCCGGCAGGAATTCTTTCTCTTGGCGTCTCCGGCGTACCGGCGAGGCGTTCGCACCAGCGCAGCTCGGCGCCCCAGATGTGCCGGACAAACTCCTGGACACTTGCGGCACCGCCGATGCCACAAGGCAGATCGAGCAGTGAGGGGTTGGCATCGAGATGGGTTTTCCAAAAATCGGCTGACTGCTGATTCCAGGTGAGCAATTCTTGCAGCGTAATTCCGACGCTCATAGCGCTCCTTTCAAGGCGCGATGGCCAATGTCGCGCCGGTAGTACATTCCTTCGAACGATATCTCCGCCATGGCTTGATAGGCGCGCGCGAGGGCTTCGTCGAGGGAATCGGCAGCAGCGGTAACACCCAGCACGCGGCCGCCTGCCGTGAGCAATTGGCCGCCTACCTGAGTGGTTCCCGCGTGGAAGACTTGCACGCCGGGAACCTGCGCCGCGGCGCCAAGACCGGTGATGGGCAAGCCGGTTTTGTAGCTGCCGGGATAACCTCCGGAGCTGGCCACGACACAGGCGGAGGCACCGGGAGTCCAACGCAGCGTAGTTTCGGCGAGACGTCCGTCGACGCAGGCATCGAGCGTGTCGACAAGATCGCTTTCGAGGCGCACAAGGATGGCTTGCGTTTCAGGATCGCCAAAGCGGGCGTTGAACTCGAGCACCTGTGGGCCGCGCGCCGTCATCATGAGGCCGCAGTAGAGGACGCCGGTGAAGGGCGTGTCCTCTTCTGCCATGCCGCGAATGGTGGGCTGGGCGATGTGGTGCAGAATCCACTCGGACATGGCGGGATCGAGCAGCGTATCTGTGGAGTAGACGCCCATGCCTCCAGTGTTTAGACCGGTGTCGCCCTCGCCGATGCGCTTGTGGTCCTGCGAAGGCAGGAGCGGCGTGACGTGCTTGCCGTCGCTGAGGCATAGAAAGCTGATTTCGTCGCCCTCGAGGAACTCCTCGATGACGATTTGCCGTTCAGCTTCGCCGAGAAGTGCGCCGGAAAACAGGTCTTTGGCGGCCTCGGCGGCGATGTTCCGCGACGAACACATGATGACGCCTTTGCCCGCGGCCAAGCCATCGGCCTTGACCACGATCGGTGGATGAAACATCTCGACGGCCTTTTCGACTTCAGCCGCGGTGACGCAGACGGCATAGTTGGCAGTGGGGATGTTGTGGCGCTGCAGGAACCGCTTGGCGAAGCCTTTGCTGGATTCAAGCATGGCGGCGGCGCGTGTGGGGCCGAAGACGCGGAGGCCGTTCGCCCCGGCGGACTGGAGCGCGTCGACGATGCCGAGTGAGAGCGGAAGCTCTGGGCCAACGATGGTGAGGTCGGGTTGCTCAGTTTCTGCGAGGCGGGTCATGGTGTCGAGGTCTTTGAGATCGACGGGAACGCAACGCGCAATTTGCGCCATGCCGCCATTGCCGGGCGCACAGACAACCTGAGAGACGCGGGGGCTGCGCGCGACGGCCCAGGCCAGGGCATGCTCGCGGCCTCCGGAACCGAGGATGAGGACTTTCATTGTCACTGGACCTTTCGCTCGGGATGGGGTGAGCCCGAAAGGCTATGGTCGGCAACGGAGGCAGGGGAAGTCAACCAAGAAACGGCCGGAGAGATTGCGTTCCCCTATACTGAGGCGGGATGCGCGGGGCGGGTGCCAGCGCATGGGATTGTTGCGGGCGAGGCATGATGGTGGATACACGGATCAAGCCGTATGCGGAGCAGGAGGCTGAACGCGCAAAGCGTGAGGAGCAGCAGCGGCTGTATCGGCGCAACCAGGTGTTTGGGCTGCTGATGGTGGCGGCGGCGATTGTGGCGTGGTGGCTGGTGCATACCAATCCGAAGTGGATTGCGCCGCCGGGGTGGTGGCGGCCTTGAGTCCTGCGCGGACGGCGAATCCTTTGGAGGAGAGAATTCCTGGTACGAGCAATCTAGATCGCGGGGCATCGCCGCTCGCGGTGATTCTGTTGGGGCCGACGGGAAGTGGGAAGACGGCGCTATCGTTGGCGCTGGCTGAGCGGTTCAACGGCGAGGTCGTAAGCTGCGATTCGGTGGCCGTGTACCGCGGCATGGAACTGGGGACGGCAAAGCCGACGCGTGAGGAACGGGCGCGGGTGCGGCATCATCTGATTGATGTGGCGACGCCGGATGAGGCGTTTACCGCAGGCGAGTACAGCAGGCAGGCAAGGATGGCATTGCGCGAGATTGCGGGGCGCATACGGCTGCCGATTGTGACGGGTGGAACGGGGCTGTATCTGCGGGCACTGACGGAAGGATTGTTTGCCGGGCCGGCGCGGCAGGAAGATCTGCGGACGCGATTGCGGCGCAGCTCGCAGCGGCTCGGGGGCGCGTGGCTGCATCGGGTGTTGCGGCGAATGGATGCGGCGACGGCGGAGCGGATCCACGCGAACGATGCGCCGAAGCTGATTCGCGCGATTGAGGTGTGCGTGGCCGCGCGGAGGCCGATGTCGGAGGTAATGGCGCGGGATCCATTGACGGGATTCAAGCTGCTGAGGATCGGACTGAATCCGCCGAGGGAGCAACTTTACGGACGGCTGAATGAGCGCTGCGCAGAGATGTTTTCCGCGGGGTTGGTGGAGGAGACGCGCGGGCTGGTTGAGCAATACGGCAAGGTGAAGGCGCTGGACTCGCTGGGGTACAGACAGGCACTGTGCGTGCTGGATGGAACCTTGAGCGCGGAGGACGCGGTGAAGGCGGCGAAGCAGGGACATCGCAACTTTGCAAAGCGGCAGATGACGTGGTTCCGGAGAGAGCCGGAAGTGCGGTGGATTGAAGGGTTCGGGGAAGAGGCGGAGACGGTGAGGGCGGCGGCTGCGCTTGTCAAAGACGCGGCCAATTTAAACTAGGCCTTGGTGCAATCCCACCCTAAACGCAAACTGCGCGTTTAGGATGGGGCACCCATGATTGTGTTCAGTGAGCGAGGCGAAGCTTCGGATCGGAGAATTCATTGGCGGCAACGAATGTTGAAACGATTTATGACGTAGCAGTGATTGGTGGCGGACCGGCGGGATACACGGCGGCGATTCGCGGAGCGGAGTACGGGCTGAAGGTGGCGCTGATTGACGCGAGCCCGAAACTTGGTGGGACGTGCCTGCACGTGGGCTGCATTCCGACGAAGGCGCTGCTATTTAATGCAGAGCTGTGGGACTACCTGAAGGACGCCGACGAGTTCGGGATCAAGGGCGTTGAAGCGCGGACGCTGGATTGGGCGGCGGTAATGGCGAGGAAAACCGCGATCATCACGAAGCATGTGAAGGGCCTCGAATTCCTGATGAAGAAGCACAAGATCGCGGTGATTTCTGGGTTCGGGAGGTTGACGGGTGGCGCAAAAGACGGCGTGCACACCGTGGAGGTGGAGGCGGGCGGGCAGAAGTCGGCAGTAAAGGCGAAGAACGTCATGTTGGCGACGGGGTCGGAGGCGAAGCTGCTGCCGGGATTGAAGGCGGACGGAACGATTCTGACGAATATCGAGATTCTGGACTTGAGCGCGCCGCCGAAGTCGCTGGTGGTGATTGGCGCAGGCGCGGTGGGCGTGGAGTTCGCGTCGATCTTCAGGAGTTTTGGAACCGAGGTGACAATTCTGGAGTTTTTGCCGCGCATGGTTCCGGTGGAGGACGAGGAGATTTCAAAGGAACTGGCGCGGCTGTTCAGGAAGCGCGGGATCGAGACGCAGACGGGTGCAAAGGTGGAGAAGGTGGAGAAGACTGCGGACGGCGTTCGCGTGAGTTACACGGATGCAAACGGTAAAGCGCAGGTGAAGGAAGCCGAGAAGGTGCTGGTGGCTGTGGGCCGCGGGCCGCTGACGAATGGGATTGGCGTGGAGAAAACGAAAGTCGAGCTTGATCGCGGATTCGTGAAGGTGAACGAGGTGCAGGAGACGGCCGAGCTGGGCGTGTATGCGATTGGCGACATTGTGGCAGGGCTGCCACAACTGGCGCATGTGGGCGCCATGAGCGGCATGGTGGCAATGGCGAAGATCGCAGGAAAGTATTACAAGCCGGTGCGGCGTGATCGGATTCCTAGCTGCACGTATACCGATCCGCAGATTGGCAGCGCGGGGCTGACCGAGGCGCAGGCGAAGGAAAAAGGCTACGAAGTGAACATCGGTAAGTTTCCGTTTGCCGGAAATTCAAAGGCGACGATTGTGGGCAGTCACGATGGATTTGTGAAGATTGTTGCCGATGCGAAGTACGGCGAGATTCTGGGCGTGCACATTATTGGGCCGCAGGCGACGGAGTTGATTGCCGAAGCGGTGGCGGTGATGGAACTGGAAGGCACAGTGGACGAGCTGATGTTCACGATCCACGCGCACCCCACGCTAAGCGAGGCGATGCTAGATGGGTACGGCGCGGTGGAGGGGATGGCGATTAACGCGTGATCCCCTGCGGTGGGGCAGAAGCGCGACGCGCAAAGCAAGTCGGCGAATAAGCGATTAAGCGGCTGGCCCTCAGGGCTGCGCTTGAACTTCTCTGATCTGAATGGTCTTTGAGCCCGGCGACGATTTAGATGGCGCGACGTTAATCGTCCTGACCGTGATGTTTTTCGAAGGCATCACGATGGACGTCGGTAGAAGCATGTATGCATCGCAGCCGCCGAAGGGTGCGCAGATGAGGCGAACCTCGCGCAGCACGCGCGCTTTTGAGCCCGCGGGCACTGTGGCCGTGAATTGATGACCTTCTAGGGTTGAAGTCATCGGCCCGAATCCGGCGTCCCCACTGAGGAAATAGGCCTTGGCCGGTTTGCCTCTTTCATAAGCGACCGTATATAGGCCTTCACCCGTGAGCTTGCTGGATTTTGTGAAACCCCGGATTTCAAGTTCTTTATTGAGTTCAGCGCACAGGCTGCCGCTGTATTGGCCGTGATTCAGTGATGTCGCCGTGAGCTCTTTTCCGGTGATCTGCTTGTAAGTGTCGCTTATCTGCTGTTGAAGTTTGAAACCGGAATCGGGGTTGACGCCTCGCACAATTTCTACGGGCGTCACGTGCGCAAGTTCGAGCATATGTGCAGCTGCAGCCTTTTCGCCTTTGGCGTCAAGTAAGCGCCCCAGAAGGAGGCCGGTCATGCGGTCCTGGCTCAATCGCCATGCGGCGCGCAGATATTCTTCGGCATCATCCAGGGCATTTTCGTCAAGCGCCTTCCACCCTTGCACGCACCAGGCATAAGCCAGCAGCTCAGTCCAATAAAGCGAATGCGCATCATCGGGCGGGATATCAAGGCTTTTTGCCTCGACATCCGTAACGACTGCATTGCTCAAATCGTCGGCCTTATCGAACTGCGCCTTGGTTGGTGGAGTTTCCGCAGTAAGGATGGTCAGAGCTTGGCGCAAAGGAGACAGAATATTGGCCGCGTTCTGATATGGCATGCCAACAAAGCTAAACGAGTTGTTACCTTCCTCGGCAGTAACTGATCCACCACTGGTGATGGAAGTCATGCGGTTTTCGTCATCGTAGATGGCGCGTCGAAATGCTAGAGCGTGTTTCATAAATGGGTTCGGCCTCAAGCTAAATACTTATGCATGAGGCGGGTCGGCTGATGAGCTTCTGTCATGAAGAAGCGGCAGAAGCTTTTGACCGATGAGCAGTGGGAGTTGATCGAGCCGTTGTTACCGGAAGGACGGCGGAGGAAGGACAACCGGGGTCGGCCGTGGGCATCGAATCGGGCCTGTTTTGAGGGCATTCTGTGGATTCTGCAGACCGGAGCGGCGTGGCGATTTCTTCCCGACGAGTTTCCCTCTCCGGCAACTTGTTGGCGACGGTTGAAGCAGTGGCAGGACGAAGACGTCTGGCTGGATGCCTGGCGAGCTCTGTTGGGCGCCCTGGATGGGGAAGGCCTGCTGAAGTGGGACGAGACGTTTCTGGATGGCAGCTTTGCCCCGGCGAAAAAGGGGGCGATGCGGTCGGTAAAACCAAGCGCGGCAAGGGAACGAAGTGGATGGTACTGGTCGACGGTCAGGGTCTTCCGCTGGGAGTTCGGCTGGAAAGTGCCTCTCCGGCAGAAGTTACGCTTGCGGAAGCCACGCTCAAAGAAGTCCGCGTCCCGCGCCCAAAAGGCCGCCCGCGGCAAAAGCCCAGGCGCGTAATCGCCGACGCTGGCTATGATTCCGATCCGTTGCGCGAGCGGCTGAAGAAGCGAGCCATCGAACTGATTGCGCCCTACCGAAAGAACAACAAGCGGCGGCGTTATGAAGACGGACGCAAGATGCGGCGCTACAAGCGGCGATGGATCGTCGAGCGAACCAATGCCTGGCTCGGTCAATTCCGCCGGCTTCTGGTTCGTCATGAGCATCTGCTCTCCACCTACTACGCCTTCTTCTACATCGCCTGCTTCTGGATTACGCTAAGGCGGTGTTTATGAAACACGCTCTAGGTATTTGTCCCATTGGTCCAGGGGAACTTTGTCTTTTTTGACGAGCAGACGGCGATCGGCGTTGAATGCGCCATCTTTATAGGCATAAGTGGCGTGATACTTGGCCCAATCTTCAGAAATGTCAGTGGACTGGGCGGAAAGACGAGCCAGCCGGAAGGCAATTGAACGGTAGAAGAGTACTCGAGGAGGCCGGGCGATCCGAGGTCT
>CAWJDG010000043.1:0-4335 GCA_963841365.1 uncultured Acidobacteriaceae bacterium | reverse complement strand
TGGCTCAATCCAATCCTCACAAAAACGACGGTGTTCCGTTTCCATGAACACGAGGACGTCACTTGCATTCACAAGCGCTGCGGTCGTCAGTTGCCAATGCGCTGCCGTATATGAGGTGAGAGCGTAGCTGGCCAATAAATCAGCCGCGTAGGGCGAGATCGGGACATCACCGTTCGATCCAGCCCTGATACCGCTTGAAAGGACATGTACCCCGGGATCGCACCTGGAAGCGCAGTACGCTTCGGCAAGACGGCTCCGGTATATATTGCCAGTGCAGATAAAGTGGATTCTCAAGACTCGGGCCAGTAATAGGATCGCAGCAAAGGAGGGTCTGGAGCATCAATTGCTCGATAATGGCTGAATACCTAACCTGCGTATTCGCCAGGGCGGAACGGAGCGCTTCATAGTATTCTTCTTCGTATTCCACGATCTCAGATCCACCTTTTCATCGACCGCAGCTCAGAACCTTTATGACTCCTGACCGTTAAGAATGTTCCTCACTTGCATCGGATTTGATTTTGGCGAGGCACAGCCATTGCACTCGCCGCGTTGATCGTTCTGCCGTTTTACGGCGGCGATAAACGATGTGCGCGAAGCTGCCTTGATCGGAAACTGGCCGCGGCTAATTGCAAGATGGCTCCGCAGCAGGATTCTGTCTCACAAGCAGCGTGGTTTCTCCCTGCTGTACAACGCAGCCTTCCTGCTGCCTTACCTCAAGATGCAGAGTGATGATTCCCTGTCCTTTCCTTGAGATTCGCGTCTCCGCAACCGTGATTCTGGCCCCGATGCGGTCGCCCGCGAAGATGGGAGCCACGAACCGCCAATTCCAGCCAAGGGAAGCAATCGCCATGATGTGCACCGATGATCGGTTTTTCAGGCCATCAGTCAGCGAAAGGCCGAGCAGTCCATGAGCGATTCGTGAAGGAAACCCTTGTGCGCGAGCAAACTCATCGTCCATATGGACGTCAAAGAAATCTCCGGACAATCCCGCAAAAGCGACGATGTGCGCTTCTGTTACAACGAGGTGCCCGGTCTCAAACCAATCCCCGCGATGCAGATCTTCAAACCAATACAGGCCCGCCGGTAGTTGCCTTGCAGTTGTACTTTCCACAATCACCTCGCGTCGATTGTTGGCTCACTTTTCATTCGCACCCCTATGCAAAAAACTGAGATGTTCATGCGGTTAGGGCCGCGAACCAAAGCTACATCGAAAACCTGCATATGGACCACAAGGCAGTGCGCCTTCGACGCCCTGCGCGAGTTGATCCGGCAGATCGATTCGAACTGTGGCCATCGTCGTTTCCTCCTAGCAACAGTCCCGTACTATCAAACAAAGCTAGATTTGAATGAGTTTTCCTCGCCTCGGTCCGTAAAGGCGAATGAAATTGACTTTGGCATTAGCGCCAAATCGGATCGCGCAGGGCTTGCGGTACTCTCGCCAATTGGGAAGTAACCCGTTTTCGGGGCTACTTCCGGGTTGCCGGTAATTCGACCGGAGCGGTTCAATAACGACAAGGCGGCTTTGTAAGGTACCGATCCAACGGACCGACGCGATTTCAGTTCGGGCGGATTACACTTGCTGCATGTCAGATATCCTCCGGTCATCCGCTCCGTGGCTGTTTGTACGAGATAGCCGCAAAGCCGTCCAGTTCTATAAGGACGCATTTGGTGCAATCGAGATGTATCGGCATGAGAGCCAGGAAGGTATCGTAGCACGGCTCTCCATCGGCAGTTCGGAATTCTGGGTGAGCGATGAATCTCCAGAGCATGGAAACTTCAGTCCAGAGACTCTCAAAGGAACCAGTTTCCGCATTCTTATCACCGATCCCGCCCCGGATACCTCATTTGCGCGGGCGTGCGCTGCCGGCGCTGAAGTGGTCCACGCAGTTGTGGAAGGCCATGGCTGGCGGGTTGGTCGTGTCGTGGATCCCTTCGGTCACCACTGGGAGATTGGTCGACAGATCTGATGCGGGCGTCGCGGATTACTAGAGCGTGTTTCATAAATGGGTTCGGCCTCAAGCTAAATACTTATGCATGAGGCGGGTCGGCTGATGAGCTTCTGTCATGAAGAAGCGGCAGAAGCTTTTGACCGATGAGCAGTGGGAGTTGATCGAGCCGTTGTTACCGGAAGGACGGCGGAGGAAGGACAACCGGGGTCGGCCGTGGGCATCGAATCGGGCCTGTTTTGAGGGCATTCTGTGGATTCTGCAGACCGGAGCGGCGTGGCGATTTCTTCCCGACGAGTTTCCCTCTCCGGCAACTTGTTGGCGACGGTTGAAGCAGTGGCAGGACGAAGACGTCTGGCTGGATGCCTGGCGAGCTCTGTTGGGCGCCCTGGATGGGGAAGGCCTGCTGAAGTGGGACGAGACGTTTCTGGATGGCAGCTTTGCCCCGGCGAAAAAGGGGGCGATGCGGTCGGTAAAACCAAGCGCGGCAAGGGAACGAAGTGGATGGTACTGGTCGACGGTCAGGGTCTTCCGCTGGGAGTTCGGCTGGAAAGTGCCTCTCCGGCAGAAGTTACGCTTGCGGAAGCCACGCTCAAAGAAGTCCGCGTCCCGCGCCCAAAAGGCCGCCCGCGGCAAAAGCCCAGGCGCGTAATCGCCGACGCTGGCTATGATTCCGATCCGTTGCGCGAGCGGCTGAAGAAGCGAGCCATCGAACTGATTGCGCCCTACCGAAAGAACAACAAGCGGCGGCGTTATGAAGACGGACGCAAGATGCGGCGCTACAAGCGGCGATGGATCGTCGAGCGAACCAATGCCTGGCTCGGTCAATTCCGCCGGCTTCTGGTTCGTCATGAGCATCTGCTCTCCACCTACTACGCCTTCTTCTACATCGCCTGCTTCTGGATTACGCTAAGGCGGTGTTTATGAAACACGCTCTAGCAATAAACGCGCAAGGCTCTACAAAAGGGATTGTGTCTGGATGGTCGCCTAACAGGAAGTAACCCGTTTCTGTAAACAGATAAGCGCTTCCGGCAAAAAAAAGATTGGCATTCAATCAGCGACATCTAACGTTTGAGCGCGAAGTGTTTGGCAAATAGTTCCCGAGACCGTTTCTCACCCTCTTCACTCAACACGACCGATTTGGTTTTGCTCTTCGGATCAGAGATGTAGCCTTTTGCGCGAAGCCTCTCCATCGTTTCCCAATTTTGCCCTTTCCAGGCTCGCACCCCAACCGGATCCTTGAAACTGGTCAGCCATAGAAGTGCGAGAGTCATCTCATCGACTTTGTCGCAGTCGTAATCCATCCGTCTGCCTCCGGCCTCAGCGCAATGGTACTACCGGTCTCCGGCTGCCATCAGGAATATCACCGCTCATAAACGTGGCTCGATTCCGATTCGATCATTGACCGCCGATCGAATCCGCTGCTTGCATCCCAAGTAGCGCTCCGTCGTCTGAATGGAAACATGCCCCAGAAGAAACTGAATCTGTTCCAACTCTCCTCCCGCAGTGTGGCAGAGGCGAGCACAGGTGCGGCGCAAGTCGTGCGGCGCCAATTTCTCCAATCCAATCCGCTTCGCCGAATCCTTCACGATGTGCCAGACGGCTTTCTCGGTCATGCCTTCCCCTAGAATCCGCCCCATCTTCGTCACTCGACGGAAGATCTTACCCCGCTCGATTCCCGAAGCGTTCAACCAGACTCGCAACTCTTCCATTACCCAGCCCGGGACAGGAACCGTGCGAACGTGTCCTGCCTTGCCCTTCAGATCGACGATGGCCCAGTGTTCTTCCCGTTGTTCCAGGTGTTCCAGTCTCAGGGCGACGGCTTCGTGGCGACGCAGACCGCAGGCAAGCAACAGCGCAAGAAGCGCGCGGTCTCGCTTGCCCTTGAGCTTTTCGCAGTCCGGGGCTTGCCAGAGTGCTAGGCTCTGCTCAACAGTGAGCCAGTTGCCCAAGCGCAAGCCAAGATTCCGCACCCCTTTGACGCGACGAATCCCAGCGGCGAGGCCGGAACTCAGCAGACCAGAGTCGGCTGCCTCGTAGGCGAGGCGTCGAACGGCGCCCAGGCGCAAATTGACGGTTCCGGGGGCGAGCAGGCGGGCCTCAAGGTATCCCCGATAGCGGAGAACCACTGTTCTGTTTAAGGCCAGCCGCGGTTCCGAGCAGTACCAATCGACGAACTCGTCGATGGCATGGCCATATCCGCGTTGGCCGTCGACACTGGTCAAGCTGCTCAACACCGCGGTTTTTGAGAATTCGAGATCTGGCAAACGCAAACGGGTTTTGGGGTGTTTACGCTGTTTCGGGGAACGCGGCTTCAGTTTCATCGACCTCTGGCCTCCTCGCCAGAGGCCGATCATGCTCCTTTTTGAGTCTTACTTCCGGGTGGCCG
>CAWJDG010000042.1:0-58122 GCA_963841365.1 uncultured Acidobacteriaceae bacterium | reverse complement strand
TTTTGACCGTTTGCGCCTGGAAACGTAGTAAGGGCTGTTCGCGTCAATCGCCATTGCAGGATGGCAGTTGGTCGTTGCGCGCGGTAGGCACTCGCGGCACAAACGAGCTCAAAAGGACTTGCAAATTGTTCATGGTTACTAGCAGAGGTTTGATGCAGAATCGCTCGTTGGATACTGAGTCTTCATGTGGTCGGTGATATCGATGCCAATGCCAATCATGCGCTGGGAACCATCGCCCATCATCACACCGCGTGCGTCGACCCAGCAGATTGAACCATCCGGCCTCAGAACCCGATATTGAGCCGCGTATTCGTCTGTTTCGCGAGTCATAACCTTTCGAATTGCCGATTCCACAAACGGGCGGTCCGCGGGGTGGATCCTGGGAACGGCATCCGCAACCTTGCTGGAAAACGTGTCGCGCATAAATCCCCATTGGCGGTAGGACTCGTCGGACCAAACAACGGTATTCTCTCGAATGTCCCAATCCCACAGCCCGATGCGCAAACCTGCGCGCCCCGCCAGTTCGATTCGCTTCTGCCAACCAGTCTCAACGAATTCGATTCGCTTCATGTCTGTGATGTCCCGGACCACACAGGCAACCGTTTCCACCTGGCCGGAGACCTCAATAGGGGAGTAGGACACACTTAAGTCCCGCCTCCCGATCCCGGGCAGGTCATACTCCATGCTGAAAAGAACAGGATTCCCGCGGAAGCACCGTTCGAGGTTCGGTATGACAATTTGCTCGATCACTTCCCTGTCTCTGAATTCCCGGATCGACTGCCCTTCGAGCCTCCCGTTGGCCCCGCCGAACACTTTAAGGAAAGCGCGGTTTGTGAGTACATACCGGTAATTCCGGTCCACAACGGCGACCATTTCATCGAGACCTTCGACGAGTTGCTGGTATTGCCGAAGCCTGTCCTCGGCTGCCTTTCGAGCCGTAAAATCCACCACCGCGCAAGATACGCCTGCGACCTCTCCGGCCTCATCGAATGCCGGCTGGTACGAGGCAAGGAAGGCCTTCCGGCTATGCCCATGAGAAGCGGGTTCGCGAATCTCCAGGCCGTAAGCCCCCTTTCCACTCAGGGCTTCGTTTACATGGGTCTCGAGAAGCGGGTATACCTCCGGGATGACCTCGGCGAGTGTCTTTCCATAGTGATCCTCAATCGAGAGACCATGCATCTCGGCGAGCCTGCGGTTGATGTTGATGTATTTCAGATCTCGATCGAGAAAAGCCAACCCCACAGGAGCGCCGTCGTAGACTGCCTGGAGCTGGGCCAGACGTTGTGACGGAAGCCCCTCCCTGCAAGCGACGGAGCGCCCGACGCCTCGATCGCTGCTGCGCAAAACCGCGCGTGGGCGTCGCAACTCGATGAGTGAAGGAAGCTGCTCAGCCGGCGCCGGCCGTCCGTAGTACCAACCCTGCCCCATATCGCAGCCAAGGCGCACGAGCATGTCGGTTTGTTTGTGGGTCTCGATGCCCTCGGCTATCGTTTTCAGCCCGAGACTTTGTCCAAGCCCCACGACGGCGGCTACGATCTTTCGGCTCTCGCGTTCGGTGGTCATGGAGCTGACGAATGAACGGTCTACTTTCAATTCGTCGAAAGGGAGAGACTTCAAATGATAGAGACTGGAGTATCCCGTTCCGAAGTCGTCCAGCGCGATGCGGCATCCCATCGCCTTTAAATCCACAGATATGCTGCGGGCCGCGGTCATGTCCTCCGCTATTGCGCTCTCAGTGATTTCAATGGTTGCGTATTCAAGGGGAAACCCAGCGTCGTCCGCGATCTGCCGGATATATCTCGGCAAAGACCGATCTTTCAGTTGCAGCGGGGAGATATTGAACGCCAGCCGGAGACCCTTTCCATGGAGCGCGATGGCCTCAAATGCCTTCTGCAGAACCTGGCTGCTGACCTCCCTGATCAAGCCATTGCTCTCCGCCAAGGGGATGAAAATGTCTGGGGGGATCGTGCCGAGATTCGGATGCTTCCAACGTGCGAGCACCTCAAAACCGTGAAGCTTGCCCGTCGCGAGAACCACAAGTGGTTGGAAATAGGGGAAGAATTCGCCGTTTTTCAATGCACGGATAAGGTGCCGTTGGTAAAGTTTCGATGCGTGGGCCATTGTAACGATAGGTTAGGTTGAGGGCATTGCCAATAATGTGATTTAAATCACACCTCTTTGATTAGACCAAAGGCCACAGCGGAGCCTGGCGTCTCGAGCGCGTTCAGCAACTACCCTACTCACCACGATCGGCGGAAGCGGATTGTCCGATAGACAGGGATTGTTGCGAGAACGCTTCTCGATCAACGCATATCCGTGCTTCTTGGTTGCGGATTACGGAGAGCCCTTGTCTGATCTGTAGGTCATCGAGTTTGAGAGCAGAACGGAAAATTCGGAGTTGCCCGTTAACCCGGATAAACCTGCAAGAGTGACAAACCGCTTGGTCACGGCGCAGGTGAATCGGATGCTTGAAAGGAAACGACCCTCCATTGGTGCGCTTCGCGGATGTAGACCTTGGTGAAGTGCCAGTCGTCGGAGACTTCGTTGCCACTCAACGTGCGGGTGCGCAATAAATGGCCGGTGACTACAGCCGCGTCTCCGTATACCCGGATGTGCAGGTCCGAAGTTTCATAGCGCAGGAACTTCATGCGTCCTGATCGGGCGAATCCTAGAGACTCAGCTCGTGTCATGACCGCCATATGCGGAACAGCGACTTCCAGATCGTCAGCCCACAGATGGTCGAGCGCCTCGGCGTCGCCAGCGACGTGAGCCTGGTTCCACACATCTTCGAGATGCGTCAGCTCGCGTGTGTCATTATCGGGCGGAGTCTGCGAAACACTGCTTGCAGGCAAAGCGGCCGCCGCTATCAGGAACAATGCGACAGAGGCCATTGATCTCATTGTCGATTCTCCAAGTGTTTGAAGGAGATTAACCGATTGCACACACGACCCGCAACGAGCTGAGGATGGTGTCCAACGGCCATGTCGTCGGCAATCCGAAAATTTGGGCTTTGGATGATCTCGATGAGCGCAGAATCGCCGAGTCGCGTTTCGACGGCGCTGTCGTCTTGGAAACGCTCTATGCCCTTTAGGCATCAACTGAGACGAATCTACCGAGAACCCAACCTTCACAGGCCAACAGGACAGTTTCGTCGGTCGCCCATCCTGATTAAGCCCGATATTGCTTGAGGTGCCCGCCGCAACTCGAATGCCCAAGGGGATTTAGTTGAGGAGATACGGGTGCAGGTTGCCTTGGTCCATCTGATTCCCGATATCGCCGACCTTGGAACTATTTGATGCCGACGCCAACGATGGGCCGATGGTCTCGATGGAATTCGCGTTCTTCATGGATTTGACCGCAGAGCTGATCTCACTCTGGTAGCTGCGGTCGGTGGAAGGCCAATCGTTCTCATTGCTGATATCCAACTCATTTGGGCCCTCAAATGACTCGATCGTATGGCCAGCCAGCGCGTCGACCTCGTCAAGCAGTCCGCTGCTCAACGGCCCAAGATGGCTGCGTGGGTCAAGAACTGCGTCGAATCGTATACCGAGGGTTCCCAAACGGATCCATCGTCCATAGAGTGCGGCATTGTAGTCAGAATTTTGGAGATGCACGCCGTCCCGCAGATGATGGATTCCGATGGATTTTAATTCGCGCTGCACAAGTGGAAAATTGCCGTAGAGGCGATCGAAATAATTCAGGTGTGTGTTCACTCCAATACTGTTGACAAAATCATATGCGCTGCGCGGAGTTTCGGTGACAGTTGCAGAGCTTACCGACGAAATGTTTTCGTATTTTGTCTGCCGACAGCAAATCGTCGGGAGAAGGAGCAGCGATGATGTCAGTGCCGCGCGCAGCAGCGAGGCAATTGAGACTAAAGGAGTTGTGAAAGCCATCGGAGTGAACCCAACCAATTGCAATTCCAAGGCGTCTAAATAGAGACTGAGCTAGTTTTCAGTTGCACGAAGAGTTAGATCCGGCGGGAAAAACCCGCAGCTATCATGTTCTTAGATTCAAGAACCGCGTCTCGGGTGCCCATTCCATAATCCCGTGCACAAAACTCGCTGCTTACTATTGAATATCTTTGCGTTGCCTTGAACCGGGCTCACTAATGGCACGGCAGCGGTACGTCAGGTCGTTTGCCTCGGACCCGACACGGGAGTGATATGAGCGATATTCAGGTCGTAATTGCGGACAATCAACCGCTCGCGCTTTCCGGACTGCGGCAAGCAGTGGCGGATCACGCCGACATCCAGGTGCTGGCGGAATGCCAGAATCGGGATGGGCTGATGGACATTTTGCACAAGCATTCCCCGGATGTATTGCTGGTTAGCACGGACATTCTGGAAGAAGAGCTTGATATGCTGGAACGTCTTGTCAATGAGATCGATGAAACCCGCGTCATCGTTTTGACCAGCCGAACGGACCTTGATTTCCTTGAAGGGGCGCTCCGTTGCGGCGCAAAGGGCGTAATTCAACGAGAGCGCCCCATCCAGCAGATTCCGGTTGCGATTCGCAAGGTGACGAGTGGCGGAGTCTGGATTGAGCGAATAGCTGCCGAGCGAGTTCTTGAAAACCTGCTCAGCACCCGCGATGCCGTGGATCCTGAAGAACGCAAGATCGCCGCTCTTACGCCGCGCGAACGTGACGTGATTGAACTGATCTGTCAAGGACTCAAGAACAAGATCATCTCTGACAAACTGCACATCAGCGAGGCGACCGTCTCTCATCACCTTACCTCGATCTATCGCAAGCTTGAAGTTGATGACAGAACCTCGCTTGTCATCTATTCAGCAAAGCGTAACCTCGTGACTTTTTGATATGGCGAAGCGTCGATCTCTGTGCGTTTCCATAACCCTCCTCTAGAATTTCCCGCCGGTACCAACGAGTTCAAGATAAGCGCAGCACACGATTTGTCTCACTGAATCGAAGTTCGTGGCGAGCGGGAATGAGCACAGATCCAAGCCAATGTAGAAGAACGGCGTCGATACCTGGTTTAAAGTGCTGGCGGCGGTGGCGGTGCGGTCGATGATGGGACCGGCTTGCCGTCGATGGTGTGAGGTTCCATCAGTTCCACGCGCGTCCCGTCCGGATCGTATAAGTTCACCTGCCGCTTGCCGTTCTTGCCCGTGTGCATATCGAGCGGTTTGCCGTAGGTGGCTAAATAGGTCTTGAAAGCTGGACGCGACTCAAGATTAGCGATTGCCGTCAGCATGTCAGGCACCAGCAGCGAAACGTGGTTCTTTGTGCCGAAGCCCGAAGGCTTTTTGTCGTAGAGCATCAGCTCGATATAGTCCTTGCCGTCTGGGACTTGAAGGTTCACCCAACTCAGCTCTTGCCCATTGCTGCTGCCGCGCCACGTTTCCTCGAAGCCCAGCACAGCCTCATAAAAGGCGAGCGACTTGGCGAGGTTCCCCACCAGAAATCCCACATGATAGATCGCGTCGGATATGCGCGTTGGTGGAATGAACTTGCCCGCGTCCTGCGTTTCGATCCCCGTCGGCAGGCTTTGCACGAACTCAATCAGCGTGCCGTCTGGATCCTTGATCTCGAAGGCATAGTCCCCGGTTCGCGTCGTGCTTCCGTTCCCGGGCTTCACGTTGAAGCCTTTGGCACGCAGATAGGCGCGCATCTGTTCCACGTTGCTCACGCTGAAGCAAAGGTGGCTCATCATGTTGGGCGGCGATGGAGGAGTATCGGTGAACAGTTCGATGTGCTGGTGGTCGTTGATCTTGATAAAAGCAATGCGGATCTGGTCTGTGCCCGGCCGGTTGAGGGTCGTGTATAGGTCGAAGCCCAGCAGATCATGCCAAAACGAAATCGTCTTCGGCAGGTCTGAGACAAAATAGCCCACGTGCGAGATGCCGGTGATCTGTGGGCGCTGCGGCGTCACATCCTGTGCTCGTCCGCACCGGGGTGCAAAAAGCACAGAAGCGACAACAACGGAAAACAGAGGAAGGCTTCGATTGCCGGCAAAATGCATTGCATAGTCCTTTTGTTAAGGCTGATCGGTTTCGCCCGTTTAGTCGCCCAGAAGCCGCAGATTCACCGGCCGTCCGGTCGTATCTTTGTAGCGTTCGCGAATCGTTCTTAGCTGCTCAACCAGGTCCTGAACGGTTGCCTCGTAGCCAGGCTGCACGCGGCGGCCATTGTCGATAAAGAGGCTCTCCATCTCATCCGGATCCTTCTCCAGATCGAAAAATTCCCACTCATTCCGGTCATAATAGCTGATGAGCTTGAACCGGTCCGTACGGATCCCATAGTGCGGCGCGACCCAATGTGGCGAGCCGAACTCGTAATAGTGATAGTAAAAGGCGGGCGGCTCGCTCGACAGGCTTGCTCCACGCAGAGCCGGAACAATACTCTTGCCCTGCATTTCTGGCGGAATCGGAAGGCCCACTAAGTCCAGCACCGTGGGCGCATTGTCAATGTTTATCACCCAGTCGCTGCGCACGGTGCCTTGCCCGCCAATGCCGGGGCAGCGAATCATCCAGGGCACGCGGATCGCTTGCTCGTACATGAACCGCTTATCAAACCAGCCATGGTCGCCCAGGAAAAAGCCGTGATCGGTTGTGTATACGATGATCGTGTTGTCAGCCAATCCATTCTTCTCAAGATACTGAAACAGCCGCCCGATATTGTCATCCTGCGAGCGAAGCGTCCCAAGAAAATGTTCCATGAATCGCTGGTAGTTCCACTGCTTCCGCTGGCGCCCGGTAAGATCCGCCGGAGGATTGAAATCCGGCATATCTTCAATCCGCATTCTCGCCGCGCGCGCTGGACTCGCCCGATGCTCGTAGTCATCCCAAAATGTGCCCGGCTCCGGAATGCGCAACTTGTCATAAAGGTGCTCGTACTTGTGCGGCGGATCGAATGGCCGATGCGCGTTGAAATACTGCACCATCATCAGGAACGGCTGCTTGAACTGCTGCATTCCCTTAATCACCAGGTCGGTCATCACATCCGTCTCGTAGCCTTCGTACCGAAGCTTCTGAATCTCTTCGCTGCCGAGGCTCGGATTTCCCAGGAATCCCGTCGGATTGTAGTACGGACCGCCGGCTCCCTCTTTGTAAACGAAATAATCAAAGCCGGTTTTGGCCGGATTGACGGGCAAATGCCATTTGCCCACCATACCCGTCTGGTAGCCATGACGCTTCAAGATCTTGGGAAATGTCTCCTGCGCCGGATCGAAGCGCGGCACCTCGTCCCTGGGAAGATCTGCAACGTCGGGATTTGCGGTCATTCCATTGATGTGGTTGTAGGTCCCCGTCAGCAGGGTCGCCCGGCTGGGAGCGCAGAGCCCGTTGGTGCAGAATGCATTCTCGAACCGCACTCCCTCCTTGGCAATGCGGTCGATATTCGGTGTCTCGATCAACTTGCTTCCATAGCAACTGAGCGCGTTGATCGGCACACCTTCCCCAGTGATCCACAGAATATTCGGCTGTTTCGGCAGCGCGCCTGGCGAAGCTTGCACTGCTCCGCTTTGCGCAGTCAACGACACAGCCCGCCCCTGGGCAGTAACTGCTGACGCCGCAATCACTCCTCCAAGAACCTTCAACGCGTCGCGTCGTGTGATCGCTTCGCTCGTTTTTCCGGATAATTGCGCATGTACAGTCATCGAACATCCTCCATCTGAGAAAAAAGCTGCCGTGAGCTCCACAGGAAAACTACATTCTCAGGCATGGTGGTGGCAAGTGAGCGGGCGTAGACGCCAGAGTATCCCGATGGCGCAGCGCAGTAAATGCGGACCGATGGCGTGCCTCTCGTCAATAGCCAGAGAAATCAATTCATTTCCTGAAAATTCAGTCAGCGATGGACGGCCAGCTTGTCTACCACAATCTGCAAGCTAACAGCAGCAGCCTCGGGAGCGATGGCACGACGCTGACCGGAGATGAGAATGTCTTTGCTTTTCGTGTTTCATGGGTATCGGCCAGTGAGTTTTACTCCGTGTCAGATGGAAAGATTCGCAAGCGAAACGTGAATGACGGTGAAGCGGATACGGTGCCTTTCAAAGCCACGATGCAAGTAACGCGCGCGAACGGGACCTACATCCGGCGCAAGCGCGACTTCGATTCCACCACGCCGCGAAACGCGCTGGATAAATAGCTCCAACACGCAATCTCGCGAATTGGATCGGGGTAGAATTTCTAGTTGAGAATGAAAGGTGGAATGCCCTGCAAACCTTATACCGGCGGATATGAGACAAACTGGTATCAGAGGATCCCGGGATCGCGCAAGGGTCGACGCAAATTCCGGAGAATATCGAGAGCCTGTTTCGTCAGATTGAAATGACGGTGGCCAAAAGGGGGACCAAGTCGTGGTTTTCGTTTCAAGACCGTTGCCAGGGTCCGGGGATTTGGTCCCGTCCACTTGTTGTTTAAGGGAGAAGAATGCGTCCCAAAATGCCGACTTCGAACTGCATAATTCCTAGGATGCTGATTGCCCTTTGCCTTTTCCCCGCGATTCAGGGCATCGGCCATGCGACCGACGCAGCGTACGACGGACTGCAGCCAGCAAGGGCAGCACTAAGGAGGCTGATTCCATCGTTCCAATCGCAGATCAGGCTGTCGGCGTTTCACCACAGCGACGGCCGCGATGCCTTTCGTATCTCTGGAACCGTGGGAGAAATCAGAGTGGATGCAACATCGAATGTCGCCGCACTCTGTGGTGTGAATTGGTATCTCAAGTATGTGGCGCATATGCAAATCTCTCCAAACGGCGACCAATTGCGCACACAAGGCGAGCTGAAGGCGCCTTCCGAGACAATTGAGAAAGAGTCGCCCTACGATTTTCGCTACGCGCTGAACGAGAATACGGATGGTTATTCAACCCCCTACTGGAATTGGCCGCGGTGGGAGCGGGAGATTGATTTGCTCGCCGCCAGCGGCATAAATGCAGTGCTTGTTGAACGGGGTACGGATGCCGTGCTCTACCAGACGTTTCGCGATTTTGGCTATTCGGATAGCGAAATTCGCCGTTGGATCACCTCACCCGCGCACCAAAACTGGCAACTGATGGGTAACCTATGCTGCTTCGACGAACCAATTTCGCGGCAGATCCTTGGCCAGCGTGTGCAATCTGCCCGACAGATCATCGCGCGACTGCGTGAGCTTGGCATTACGCCCGTTCTTCCCGGCTACTTCGGAATCGTTCCGGACGATTTCGCTGCACGTCATCCTGGCTCCCGTGTAGTAGTTCAAGGCATGTGGAACGGCTTCAAGAGACCGGGCTGGCTTGACCCGCGCGACCCACTCTTTGCAGCAGTGGCGGCGTCGTTTTATCGGCACCAACGTGAGCTTTTCGGCGACACTTCCATCTACGATATGGAGCCGTTTCAGGAGGGCGGAACACCTGGGGATGTTCCAGTGAGTGCTGCTGCAAAGTGCATTCAGCAGGCACTCAACCGCGCTCACCCGGGCGCGCTGTGGATGACTCTGGCATGGCAGAACAATCCTTCGCCCGCACTTCTCGCTGGAGTTGATCGCAATCTTCTCCTGATCGTCGATCTCGATCAGGGACGGATACTTGACGAGCGCCGCGAAGCGGAGTTTCTAGGCGCGCGCTATCTATTCGGCGGACTGTGGGAGTTTGGAGGACGCACGACTCTTGGAGCCAATCTATACGATTACGCAGTGCGCCTACCAAAGATGGGGACGCGGCCGGGGAGCAAAATGGCTGGAACAGCATTCTATTCCGAGGGGCTTGATACCAACCCCGCAGCTTTCGCGCTGTTTACAGAAATGGCTTGGCGCACCGAGCCTGTTGACCTGGCGCGGTGGTCGCAAGAATATGCGCTGAGCCGCTACGGATACAATGACGAGCATGCCCGACGAGCGTGGCGAATCCTGATTCAAACTGCGTACGCTGGACACGCAGATGGCGTCTCCAGTCATGGAGAACGCGACGCGGCGCCCGAGTCTCTCTTCGACGCGCAGCCGGGTCTGACCGTGACTACTGTTTCTTCGTGGGCTCCCGATCAGCTCCGCTATGATCCCCAGCGGTTCGAACAGGCGTTAGCAGAGTTGCTACAGGCAGCTGCGCCGGTGCGGGCAACACTCACATACCGGTACGATCTTGTGGATGTTGCCCGTCAAACACTGGCCAATTGGAGCAGGGAGACACTGCCGCAAATCAAGGATGCATACGATCGTCGCGATGAGCCGTTGTTCCGCAAGCTCACAGACCGCTGGCTGCGCATGATGGACCTCGAAGACTCGCTGCTCGCGACTGATTCGTCCTTTTTACTTGGCCCCTGGCTTAACGTGGTTACTTCATGGGCAGGGAGTGAAGACGAATTACGGCGGTTGCAATACGACGCACGTTCTATTCTGACGACATGGGGTGACCGAACCGCGAGCGAAGCTGGTCTCCACGACTATGGCAATAAGGATTGGGCCGGTTTGGTCTCCGGCTACTATCGCCCGCGATGGCAACTTTATTTCAGGCGACTCGATGAATCTTTGAAGACCGGACAATCGCCCGTCGCCATTGACTGGTTCCAGTTTGCAGAGCAATGGAACAGATCTATGACTCAGTATGCCGCAGAGCCACACGGCGATTCTTGGCTGGCTGCCAACCGAGTAGCGCATGAACTCGGTATCGTCCAATCGGTGGTAAGCGGACCAGACTGCCAGCCGTCATCGGCTGCCGCTGCACGAGATGGAACAGAATGCGCGGTGCGGGACTCCCAATCGTCGTCATCCGCGCAGAAAAGGTAAACCTGAATACGGCCTGTCACCTTGCAGACGATCCATATCGTTCGGCAATGACGCGGGCCTTGGGTGATTCGGCGCCAATGCTAGTGGTTTCAAGCAGCAGTTCGAAAGGCCGAAACTTCCCGTCGGATAGTCTTGCCTTCTGCAGGATTGGATCGATTGAGTGATCGTCAAGGAGGAAGTCGCCTGCGGCTTGAGTGCCAGCCATGTTGAGCCCTTCGAGAAGGATTACATGGCCCATTCCATCAAGGCTTGGGACGATGGCCAGCACGGCATATGTCCGGTGGGAGTCCTCGTCCCACAAGTTGTTGTAGACCGCGCTCTCGCCTGGAAGAGGGCGCCTATTCAAGATGCGGGAATCATCCACTTCGGGCTCATATTGCAGGACAAAATTCATGTTGTCCTGGAACAACTCGGTCCAGGGATTGCTATGCTGGGATCCGACAAGAATTGCATTGGAATGCTTGAGATCATCAATGCGCAAGTCGCGCGCGTAGCGAATTGCGAACTTGTCGGGCACCAACTCAGGCAAGCGGGACAAACTCACAGCGATGTTGAGATCAACGACGCTGGTGTATCGCTGGGTGGTGAGGTCGTTCAAATTGCGACTATCCAGCCCGGGGACAGAGTCGATCTTAGGCAAATATTTGCCATTGACATAATCGGCGAGGTGCATGGAATTCTGGGTGAGGTTCTGCAGGATTCCGAAGCCGCTGTCGGCCGGCACGATGATCGTCTCTCGATTCGAGCCAAAAACCTGTGTCCAAAGCTCATGTGACAGGGACGTTGGTTTTCTTTTGAACGATCGCAGCCCGAGGTAGCCAGCCGCAACAATTACCATCAGCGTAGACAATATGAGTACGATTGAACGTGCCTTGTGAACTGGCTCCCGTAAGGAGGAATGGATGGTCTCTGCGTCGAGAGCCGTTTCGTTCGTTCGCGCCGCGGGGGATTCATTGGATGGTAATAAGGAAGGCAGTGGGGCATTTTGCACAGATTCAAGTGAATAGAAAACCGGAACATAATGTCCGCGCGGAATATCGACGCGAAGAACCTCGTCCTTTCCTTCGGTTTTGAAGTACTCTTCCAAGCGCTTTCGCAAAAGCCGGGCGTAGTTACGGACAATATTGTCCTCGCCGGGATTGTAGGTTGCGGGCCGTCCTAGCGCCCTGACACCAATCTGATGCTCATTGATTTCGTGGCTTCTTCCGCGCAGCTCCCGTTCGCAGACATAAAGCAAAAAGCTGACAAGGAATGACGATTTCTCGAAGCACTTGCTGGCTGCGATCCTTCGCGCAAGTTGCCAGCGCGGGTCGTCGATCAAGGGACGCACGATGTGTTGATCTGGCTGCTCGCCGCCAATCAACGGCACGGCCTGCGACATTGAGACACCCTCCTATGCTCTGGACACCCTCTCAACTACAAGTCCCCCGGATGTCTTTGTAGGTAACGCCTGAAGGGCCATGGGCCAAGAGTAGACGGACCCTGACGCTTCAAGGCTTGCAGAGCGAAGCGATGTTGTGAACACGTGAAAATGATAATCTTTCCACGGTGTAAAAGTCACCACAATAATTTGAGGAGCCATATTCGCTAACTCATTATTGTTCATAGGTTTGCGCCCTTGCATCTGAAGCGCTCAACCCCTCTACACCGGGGAAACACCTAGTCAAGCGCCCGCAATACTCGTAAGGTGCTTCGGAGTTGGGCTCAAGCCCTGTCGATTGGAAGACTTAGGATGATGATTCTCAGCCAGCGGAGGATGCCGGTTTAGTGATTTTTTAATCATCCGAGTCGAACTAGGGTCGCCGGGGCGTTGTATTGTGAAGGAACGATGCTGGGGTAAGCCCATCACCGAGGTTCCCCGCTGAAACGTAGAGAGCGAAGCTCCAAGGCTCGGTTCTGCGACTCGCAAGACCGCAGACTAACTGTGCCCTGTATCCAACCAGAATCCTCAACAATCAAGAACCTTGAAAGGAGGCAAAGAAGAATGACAAATTTGAGATTGTTCTCGAAGCTTGTCTTCGCCGCAACAGTACTTCTCCTGGGTGGACTCTTCGGCATGTTAGCCCACGGGCAGTACGAGACCGCGACAGTACTCGGCTTTGTCCATGACCCATCGGGGGCAGTGATCCCTGGTGCCAAGCTGACCCTGATCAACATTGCCACGGGCGTTGAGACAACCGTAACAGCAGACCCGCAAGGGCAATACGAGTTTACGAGCGTCCGCATTGGACAGTATCGGGTGAAGGGTTCAGCACCGGGATTCAGCGAGACCTTGACCGAGCCCTTTACCGCTGAAGTGAATGCGCGCCAGCGCGTAGACGTGAACCTGAAACCCGGAGCTACAACTGAAACGATTACTGTAACCGGCGCGGCGGCTCTGCTGAATACAGAAGACAGCGAGCGCGGCCAGATCATTTCTGCCCGCGACGTGAGCAACTTGCCGCTCAACGGGCGTGCCTACGCCGATCTGGCGATGCTAACGCCGGGTGTCCGCGCCAACAACCTGGAAAACCAGACTGTGACGAGCCGCGACGCCTCCTACAACGTGAATGGCGAACGTAGCGAGTTCAACAATTTCCTGCTCGACGGCCTCGACAACAATGCGTACGGCACATCGAACCAGAGCTTCTCGAATCAGGCCATTCAGCCATCGCCGGACGCTATCAGTGAGTTTCGCGTGGAGACCGACAACTACAGTGCTGAGTACGGCCGTGCCTCGGGAGCCGTCTTCAACGTGAGTATTAAGAGTGGTACCAACCAACTGCACGGAAAACTGTGGGAGTACAACCGTAATACCGACTTCAATGCGATTGGACCCTTCACGCCGCCGACCAACGCCCTTACCGGCAAGGCAGTAAAGCCCGTTCTGGTTAAGAACCAGTTTGGCGGCGCAATTGGCGGCCCGGTGCCGTTGTTCATGAGGGGCAAGATCTTTTACTTTGGTGATTTCGAAGGCAATCGGCAGGTGCAGGGCCAGTACTCTGCTTCCACGGTGCCCAATGCGAACCAGCGCCAGGGCATCTTCACCGATACCCTCGGCAACCCGGTCGCGCTCCACAACCCACTGACGGGTGCGGTGTATTCCAACGGCGTTGTGCCGCAGTCCGCTTGGGGCGCTTTGGCGAAACTGGTGATCCCAGCTCTGCCTTCGCCCAATATCACCACCGCAGGGGCGGCTGGCTTCTCCAACAACCTGGTGAACGTCCCCAAGGCGAATTTTACAGATAACAAAACCGACGCGCGCTTTGACTTCTTCCTGAATCCGCGCACCACGGCCTTCTTCCGCTGGAGCTGGCACCATGGCAACATCGTGGATGCCGAGCCTATCTCCGGCGCGGCGGGCGGAAACGGCAACGGCACGATTCACGACTACAACAAGCAGATCGCGGCCGGTTATACATTCCTGTTCAACCAGAACTCAATTATCGATGCGCGTGTGGGCTTCACCTGGACTTTGGGGGGCAAGACTCCCTACGGGCTTGGCTTGCCGAGCCTGCTTGTACAAGCCGGCATTCCGGGGTTACCGACTAATCCGCTCGTCGCCCGCTCACTGAACGACCAGAACGTAAGTAGCTTCAGTCAATTTGGATCGCAGCCAAGCAACCCTCAGTTCCAGAACCCTTTCGCGATCGACCCCAAGCTGAACTACACGTGGATTCATGGCCGCAATTCAATGAAAGTTGGCTATGAATTCCAGGCGATCAACACCCAGATCGATGATTTCAATCCCGGATACGGGCAGGATAACTATGCCGGCGGTTTCAGCTCCGGCGCCTCAAACGCCAACGCCGGCAGCTATAACAGCAACAGCGATGCCGGCATTAAGGAAGCAGCCTACCTGACTGACTTCCTTGTCGGCGCGCGCAGCACCTACCAGTTGAACAACTTTGTCATCGTGAACTACCACCAGAAAATGAACTTTATGTACTTCCAGGACGACTTGACGCTGACCCACAAGCTGACGGTGAATGCCGGCCTGCGCTACGAGCTGGTGACGCCGCAATGGGTCGATGGCAACCACCTGGCGAATTACAGCCCGTCGACAAACACGCTTGTGCAGGCCCCTGGGGGCTCGTTGTACGGCCGGGCATTGGTCAATATGCCGAAGCTCGATTTCGCGCCCCGCCTGGGCTTTTCCTATGCGATGGACAATAAAACCGTGGTCCGCGGTGGATACGGAATCAGCTACGACCAATTCAACCGTGAAGGCGGCGAGAACCTGCTCGCTTACAACGGCCCTTACATCGTCAACTCTTCTATCACGCAGCAGATTGTGACCAGTGGCGTGAATACCCCGATCTGCGCTACGAATGCACAGTCGACCTCGTGCTTCAGCCCAGAGTCCCAGGGATACGGCGCGAATTTCGTCAGTTCTTCGGGATTCAGCACGGCTCTGGCCCAGACCCGCTACATTCCACCAAACATTGCGACCGGGTACGTGCAGGCCTGGCACTTTGGAGTGCAGCGGAAGCTGAACGACAGCACGCTCGTCGAGGTTTCCTATGTTGGCGAGCACGGAGTCCACATCTGGGTGCTCGACGATATCAACCAGGCGGCGCCGAATGTTCCTTCGGCTACTTGCAGCGGCACTGTGACGAGTGGGTGCGTCCCGCTCCTCAATCGCCGGCCCGATGTCGGGTTTACCGGCATTGAAGGATCTTCGAATGCGGGCATGCTCATTTACCACGGCGCACAAGTCCGGCTGGAGCATCGTTACTCTGGCGGCCTCTACCTGCTCGATGCTTTTTCCTATTCGAGAGCGATCGACAACGCATCCGGCCACCTGGACACACCCAACAACGACAACTCGCGCGTGAACCTTGCCAATCTCAGAGGTGAGCGCGGGCAGTCTGCTTATAACCAGCCGCTCAACAATACACTGACCGCAATCTGGGATCTGCCCTACGGCCGCGGCCGCCACTTTGGGGCCAACGCCAGCCGGCTGATGGATGCTATAGCCGGCGGCTGGCAGTTCACGATGATCGAAACCACCACCAGTGGTCAGCCAGTGAACCTGATCTACTCGGAACCTTCGCAGTTCGACGTGAGCGATTTGCTGAATTACCGGCCTAACGTCACTGGCAATCCGAAATCGCTGCGCGGAAACTGGGTGAAGACGGCGACCGCGCTGAATGGATATCTGAGCTCCGCTACCGTCAGCATCCCCACCAACGTAGCGCAGCCTTACGGCAACGCGGGCAGAAACTCGCTGCGCGATAACGCCTATTACTCCATGAACGCCGGACTCCACAAGCTGTTCCCATTGTGGAGCGAGTCTTCAAACCTGGATTTCCGCTGCGAAGCCTTCAACGCGCTGAACAGCGTGAACTACACTGCGCCCGACTCGAACCGGCAGGACGGCGGCTTCGGATCCATCACCGGGTACTTTCCGCCGCGCCAGATTCAGCTCGCTCTCAAGCTGAATTTCTAAATCGAGGAGGAGAGAAGCGATGGCCATCACACGCCGGCAATTCGGGTTGATTTCGGCGGGTGCTCTTGGCTCATCCCTCACGCGCTCATTATGGGCGCGTGAGGCCTCCTCCGTACCTTCCAGCCACCGCTTCTATTTTGCCGTAATTGCCGACTCGCACATCATTGACAGCTTCTATCATGGCCAGGAAAGCAGTGCCTTCGACACAGAGAGTCTGCAACACTCCGCCGGCAATCTTATATCTGCTCGCACTCTCATCAACAGTCTTGATCCGCCCATCGAGCAGGTCTTCCTTGTTGGTGACTACTTTCACGACTATCCTTCCACCGACTACGAGTTCTACTTCAAGAACAAGACTCGATTAGACAACGCCAAAGCCATTACCGATGACTTCAAAATGCCGGTACATGTCGGCTTTGGTAATCACGATTACGATTTGCCCGATGTGTCGCGCGAGATGAGCCATCGGCTCTTCGAAGCCAAATTTGCCACCAGTCCCTATTACTCTGTCGAATACAAGGGGTACAAATTCGTTCACCTCAATAACTGCCTTGGTTCGACTTGGGATACCCAGTCCAAAGATCATACCGGTACCCTGGGTTCGTTGGGCGAGAAGCAGCTGAACTGGCTCGAAGCGCAGTTGCTGGAGTACAATCCGACTTTCGTCTTCATCCACTATCCGCTGCCATTCTGTGTGCCATCGGAGTTCTCCGATTACGGATTGCATTCGTTGCTGCGCAAATACAGGGGAACCATTCAACTCGTCGTTTCCGGTCACTGGCACAAATGGGTAGACTTTGGGCACACCTTCGGACCGCAGCATTACGCGATCGCTGCGACTCGCTACGATCCCAATGCCTACATGTTGATTGAGGTGGACGGCGAGGAGAATACCTGGCGCTTTCTCAATGAGAGCCTCGTGGAGTGGTCCACTCATTACAGCAAGGCGTACACCCACCTCTAAATGTCTTGAAACAGGAGCTTCGATGTCTTCCCGACGGTTTGCACCGTTTCTTCTCCTTGCTGTTTTCGTCTTTGGCGCTTTGCCGGCCTTCGCTCAAACTGATCAACCATTGCGCATCAACCAGATTCAAATCATTGGAACCCACAACAGCTATCACGCGGGATTCGCGCCCAACGCGGCCAAGCTGTGGCAGTCCAACAACCCCAATGGTTTCATGGGCCTCGATTACCAGCATCATCCGCTGCCGCAGCAGTTCGACAGCGAAGTTCGCCAGATCGAGCTCGATGTCTATTCAGACAGCAAAGGCGGGCTGTACGCGCACCCGCTGGGCGAGCAGTCGATCGCAGCGGCGCATCTGCCGCCCGATCCCGATTTCGATCCAGAAGGAGTGATGAACAAGCCAGGCTTCAAGGTGATGCACATGCAGGACATTGACTACCGCAGCACCTGTCAGCCCTTCATCGCTTGCCTTGAACAAGTCCGGCAATGGTCGCGTTCCCATCCTGACCATATCCCGATCTTCATTCTGGTTGAAACCAAGCAATCCCAGCCGCGCCGTCCTTATCAGCTGACCGTGCCCGAGCCATTCACCTCCAGCACGTTTGACGCGCTGGATGCTGAGATTCGCTCCATTTTCCCGTCCGATGAAATGATCACTCCCGATGACGTCCGTGGATCTTATGAAACCCTCAATCAAGCGGTCCTCGCCGGGAACTGGCCCACATTGAAGAGCGCACGCGGCAAGGTAATTTTTCTCATGGACCAGCGCCCCGTCGGCCCGGTTTATCTGGCTGGTCATCCCTCGCTTCGAGGCCGGGTCCTGTTCACCAATGCCGAACCTGGCGAACCCGACGCTGCCTTCATCGAACGAAATGATGGTCCCGCAGCCGACATAAGCGCACTGGTGCGCAAAGGCTACCTTATTCGCACCCGCACCGATGCGGATACAAAGGAAGCTCGCGCCAATGACACGGCACGTCGCGATGCGATGATAGCCAGCGGCGCCCAGATACTCAGCACAGACTATCCGGTGAACGAGCCGGCGCGCTGGCCCGGCCACTACGTGGTTACCCTTCCCGGGAACGCAGTCGCTCGCTGCAACCCTGTAAACTCTCCAGCTTCGTGTAGCGCAGAATCGTTGAAATAGTCGGTTGCCGGTCATCGCACAGTCGCCCCGAAAGGCCCCGGCAAAAAGCAAAAAAGCGGAGAGAAAGATCCCGACGCAAAGAAGCGCAATGGACAATTCCTGGACCAGGCGACAGTTTCTGAGCGGAGCAGCAGGGTCAGCGGCGTCTCTTGCGCTGGCAGGAGCGGACCTAGGTGCGCGTGAAGCTGAAGAAAGTTTCTCCACCTTTCGCGGCAGGTACCTTACCCACGTCTCAGTTGTGCGTGTGAATCAGATTGAAGTCACTCCAGATCGTTCGATCGGCGAGGACGAAGCGTCTTACAATAGCCCGGATCGAATTCGCTCGCGACGTGAGGCTTTTGCGAAAGGCTGTCCTGCCGGAAAGATGACGTGGGCCGTAAGCTGGCTGGCATTGAACGATAGCCGGCAGGAGTTCAAAGAAGCGCGGCACCTGCTTGCCTCCTATCACGACCACTATGGCGACGAGATCACGTTCATTCCCGGCGGCTATTTCGCCCCTATGTTTGACACGCGGGAACATAACCGCCAGACGATTCACAAGGCGCTGCAGTTGATCTCCGAAATGGTCGGCGGAGGGTATCGCCCGCAATGTTTGGTGGCAGGCTTTCTGGATGCGGAGAACCAGAGATTTCTGGCCACGGAACAAGGCATTCATGTCTGCCAGGGCCAGATTTGGAGCCAGCACGGAATAGACCATGGCGATGGTGACGGCGGCATCTGTTATCCGTATTACCCTAGTCGTGAGCATTATTTGAAGCCGGCCCAGGGGACAGCAGATTTTATTGACTGCGTGTGCTTGGACGGCTGGACTTGCGATTTCCTGGCTGCGCGGAGGGACGGCTTTCAGGGAGGATTCAACAGCCGGCTCGGCGTTGGGCCTATCGAAACCGTCGTGAAGCTCGGGGTGGAACCCGGTCGAAAGGAGATGCTGGACACTGTCGCGATGCACTTTGACCGGGGTCACTCGCTGAATGGATTTGGCTGGGTGACGGCAATCTGGGAAGTATCAATCGGGCATGACGAAGATCTAGCCTACTGGCTGCAGCAGGTTCGGGCCCGGTGGCCAGATACTCAGGTGCTGACCGAAGGAGCATTTGGCTTGGAGTGGCGGAAGCACACGCCCAACAATACGTTGCTCAACTACCGATTTGATGCGAGGGGGACAGGCGCGCCCGGATCTGAAAAAGAGTTAGAAATCAAGTGGTTCATGAACCGGGAATTTCGTCTTGCCCTGCTGAAGAATTGGGTAACTGACGGTCCTTCTTATGTGATCGACTTTACCCGCTATGATCTCGAGGCGCAAGAGCCCCAGACACTGCAAAGAGAATGGAGCCTAATGAACGTGCTCAACCAAAAAGGCACGAGGTCGCAAGACAAACCGATTCGTTTGGGACAGTTAACTGGCGAAGATCAATCCAGGATCTATTTGCTGTACCCTGAGTTGGAAAAGTTGGCTTGAGGAGAATGTAAGGTATCGGGGATGTTGTCGCGATCGGCAACTCGACTTGAGCTACGTTGCAATGATGAGCTGGCTTGGCGTTGACTGCATCCTGAATTGGAGAATGCTATTGATATGGCGTTCGTGTGCTGCGTGAAATGGCAGCTTGCCTCAATTCCATTGTCCCTCCATAGACCACATCGCCAACAGCAAAGAATCGTCCGTGCGCGTCTGCTTGCTATGAGCATTCGCATTCATCCGTTACACCTCTCCTCTTACTGGGTAAGGGATCTGCCTAGGAGTGTTCAGGAAAGCTCTCGTATAGTGATGGAGACATAACCTATGGATCGTTTCGTCCCTTGCAACACGCATTCGAATCAGAATTCGCGGCAACTCCCAACGCCATTACGCTGAAGAGTGCGAAGATATCGAGCGGGGCATCGCAGGCCACGATCAGCGCAAGGCTGGAGGATTATGCGTCTCCCTCGGTGCAGGCACAGTATCAGATTGTGCTGGACGGCGATCAGGCCGCACAAATCCTCCAGGAGCCGTCGTTGCCCGCTGGAGCTGTACGGACGTCGGGCTCACTGGCCGAGCAAAACTTGAAGGGTCTTGATATCGATAGTGGCAGGACGTCAGCTTCTCCGGATGCGTTTTCAGCCATTTCTTGCTTTTCGGCGATTTCCATTATAATTGACACAAAATAAATGGGATAGTGCCAGTTGCATCTCTGAGCATCGACGAGCGGATTTGTCGCATTTTTGCAGAGTTTAGCCCGATGGATAGTAAATTTCGTTTCCAGCCCGACTTTTTCAGTGCAAGAAGGTGTAACCTCGGCGATGCACCAATTCTCACCCATCGCAATTGCTGCTCTGTCTCGGACCTGTCTCTGCATGTCGACTTTCTTCGCGCAGGAACAAGGACATTGAAGCTAGCTCACTCTCCCAAACGTCCGTGTTTGGAAGTGCTGAGAATTATTCGATTGGCAGACAGGAGTGGCGCCGCCGACTGTTCCGAAACGTTTGAATTCGGAAAAAGTGATCAGACCCCGAACCGGAGACGAGAGACCACGTCGCAGTAGATGAGGCGAAATGCTCCCGCGCATACAATTGCGTCGTCCGGTAGACGATAATGGAAATCGCAGGTCAGATGAACGGGGCCAACCATGCCTGAAGTACCTGTAAAACCGGACCTCGGAGCGCTGCGCATTGATGCCCACAAGCGTGGCTCCCGAAATGCTGGCAAGCGCATCGCGATTGTTCTTTTCGCCTTACTCGCCGCGCTCATAATTGTCGGCGGAGTCTACGGGTATATGCATCAGGCGCCTTCGGTGCAAGTTGCTACCGCAGACGCCCCGGACAATGGGCCGCAAGCCCTGCTCAATGCAAGCGGGTATGTCACCCCGCAGCGGCGCGCCACCGTGGCAGCAAAGATCACCGGGCGCGTTACGGGCGTTTTCTTTACTGAAGGATTGCACGTGCACCAGGGCTTTGTGCTGGCCACTCTCGACGATTCCGATGCGCAGAGGACGTTGGCATCCGCGAAAGCAGATCGCGATGCCACGCAGGCGAGCATCCTCGACCTGCAAGTGCAGTTGAAGAACGCGCAGATCGAGTTGCATCGAGCACAGGAACTCAGGACCGCAGGAATTCAAACTCAGGAAGCGCTCGACAACGCGACCATGGCCGTGAACAGCCTGAACGCAAAAATCGACTACACGCAGCAACAGGTGCTCGCGGCTGACGCGCGCATTAAAGAGGCTCAGCAGTCCGTGGATAATTGCGTCATTACCGCTCCATTCGACGGAATCATCGTTTCCAAGGACGCGCAAGTGGGAGAAATGGTGTCGCCAATTTCGGCCGGCGGTGGCTTCACGCGCACAGGCATTGCGACGATTGTCGATATGGCCTCAAATGAAATCGAAGTGGACGTCAATGAGAACTACATCGCTCGCGTCAAGAGCGGCCAGCAGGTAACCGCCGTTTTGGATGCATACCCCGACTGGAAGATTCCGTGCCACGTGCGCACCATCATTCCCACGGCTGATCGCCAGAAGGCCACTGTCGAGGTGCGCATTGCCTTCGACAAGCTCGATCCGCGCATCCTGCCCGACATGGGCGTCAAGGTCACGTTCCTCGGGGAAGAACTGAAGCAAGGGAAAGCAGCGCCGGCGAGCGTAATGGTGCCGCAGAACGCGGTCCGCGACGATGGCGGGCAGAAAATCGTTTTCCTGGTGAGTGGCGATCACGTCGAGCGCCACGCAGTGAAGGTCGGCACAACGAACAACGCGCAAACGCAGATCCTGGCGGGGCTCGCGTCCGGAGACACAGTTGTAGTTGGGGGACCGGTCGACTTGAAAGATGGCGAAACCGTAGCGATCAAGCGTTAATGCAGCGTTCTTGCAATTCAGTTATCCTTTTGTGATTGTAATTTTGTTGTCGCTGAGTGGGACACAGAATGCTGTGCCCATAAGGGAATGGCGCCATTCGGGCTATTGATCGGATATTGCGAAAAATCAAGGAGCGTTGATCATGGTACGCGTGGACGGAAATGGAGCAGTGGGCAGCCTGATTCAGGTTCGCGGCTTGGACAAAACCTATCGCCGCGGCAGCGAGGACATCGACGTCTTGCAGGGCTTGAATCTCGACGTCGATAAGGGCGATTTTGTGGCCTTCATGGGGCCGAGCGGCTCGGGCAAGACCACCCTGCTCAATTTGCTGGGTGGCCTCGATGTTCCCACGCGCGGCACGCATCAGCGTGGCCGGCGATGAAATTACGCACATGTCTCGCGGCAAGCTGACCGACTGGCGCGCGCGCCACGTCGGTTTCATCTTCCAGATGTACAACCTCATCCCCGTGCTCACCGCGTTCCAGAACGTCGAATTGCCCTTGCTGCTGACCAAGCTCTCAAAGGCCGAACGCCGCAAGCACGTTGAAGTCGCCCTTTCCATTGTTGGTTTGGGTGATCGCATGCGCCACTATCCCCGTCAGCTTTCGGGCGGACAGGAACAGCGGGTTGCCATTGCCCGCGCTATCGTTGCCGACCCTACTTTCCTGCTCTGTGACGAGCCTACCGGCGACCTGGACCGCAAAAGCGCCGATGAAGTGATGGAACTCATCAAGCGGCTGGTGAGGGAGCACGGGAAAACTGTGCTGATGGTGACGCACGACCCGGTGGTTGCACGCCAGGCCAATACAACACTGCATCTCGAAAAGGGCGTGCTGGTAGAAGCGGGCGCGGGCCAGGCAATTGTCGGCGGAGTGGTCTCATGAAATTCAGCAGGCTGATTCTCGCCAATCTGTTTCGCAAGAAGGCCCGGCTGGTTCTCACCATCGGCTCGTTCGCCGTGGCACTCTTCCTGTTTGCGCTGCTGGGCGTGGTGAGTGACGCATTCAGCCGCGGAGCAGATGTCGTGAGCGCGAATCGCCTGGTCACCATCAATCGCACTTCCATCATCAACACCATTCCGCTGTCTTACCGGGATGAAATCCTGCGCATTCCAGGCGTGCAGTACATCACGCACGACAACTGGTTCGGCGGCGTGTATCAGGATCCCAAGAACTTCTTTCCTCAGTTTGTGATCGACCCGGAAAACCAGCGGCAGGTTTTCCCGGAACTCATCGTTCCCGACGACCAGTGGAATACATTCCTGAAAGATCGCCAGGGTGCGATTGTCGGCGCGGCCACTATGAAGCGCTTCGGCTGGAAGATCGGCGATCGCATTCCCATCAAGACAACCATTTATGGGCTGGCGGGTAAATCCTTTGAGTTCGATATCGATGGCGTTTACCATGGCGCCAAGCCTGAAGATGACGAGACCCAGTTTTGGTTCCAGTGGGAATACTTCAAAGAGAGCGTACCCGATTCGATCAAGGGTCAGGTTGGCTGGTACACCATTCGCATCGCTAACCCCGACGACGCTCCGCGCATCGCCAAGACCATCGACAACACGTACCTGAATTCGCCATACGAAACGAAGACTGAGACGGAATCTGCATTTGCAGAGGGCTGGGTGAAGCAATTCGGAAACATCAAATTCCTCATTGTGTCTATCGGGACCGTCGTCTTCTTTACACTTTTGCTGGTCACCGGAAACACGATGGCCATCTCCGTGCGCGAGCGAACTAATGAACTGGGCGTACTCAAGGCCATCGGCTTCTCCGATCGCATCGTCCTTGGATTCATCCTGGGCGAGTCGATAATGATCGCGCTTGCTGGTTGTGTGGGCTTGCTGCTTGCGCTGGTCGCTATTCCAGCGCTTAGCCGCGCCATGGCCGGCCTGTTGCCGCCGCTTCTCGTTACAGCAAGAACGTTGGCGTCCGGTGTCATCGCTGCTCTCGTGGTCGGCTTCGCCAGCGGAATTCTTCCCGCCTATGGCGCGATGCGCATGCGCGTGGTGACTGCCCTTCGGAGGGTTTGAGCATGGTGACAAAGCTCATTTTCGGTATAGTGATCACTCTCGCGGCAATCGTTGCTCTTGTCCTGGTTTTGGCCATCGTCGGCGGGATTGTTGCCGGATTGTTGGCGCCGCTAATCGGATCAGTGCCGATTTCCTATAACTTCCGCAGCATTCGGGCGCGCTGGACTTCCACCATCGTGGCCATTCTGGGCATTGCCGGGACGGTCGGCGTATTCGTGGCCATGCTTTCGCTGGCACGCGGCTTCCGCGCCACGTTGGTCGCCTCAGGCACGCCCGACGATGCGCTCGTCATGCGTGCCGGCTCGACCTCGGAAATGATGGGTGGCATCACTCTCGATTCCGTGAGGCTAGTACAGGATAAGCCAGGCGTGGCGCGCGATGCGTCGGGCCAGCCGCTGGTCACCCAAGAAGTTGTCGGCGTCGTTCCCATACCTCTTGTCAGCACAGGCACGGACGCGAATGTTGAGGTTCGCGGCGTTTCGGCCAACGTGCTGCAAATCCGCAAATTCGTCAAGATCGTTCAAGGGCGAATGTTCCATTCCGGTCTGGACGAGCTCGTCGTCGGCAAGAACGCCTCGAAAACCTACGCGGGCCTGACCGTCGGCAACACCGTTAGCTTCGGCGGCGGGCAGTGGAAGGTGGTGGGCGTGTTCGACGCGGGCGGATCGTCGTTCGATTCCGAAGTGTGGTGCGACGCGCGCATTCTGAATCAGGTGCTCAAGCGCCCGGAGAACATCTTCCAATCTGCCACCGTTCACCTCACTTCGCCCGCGGCCTTCGACAAATTCAAGGATTCGATTACTTCCGATCCCCAATTGAATCTGGAAGTCGAGCGCGAAGTGGATTACTACGCCAGACAATCCTCCGCCATGACGCAACTGATCACCGTGCTGGGCGGCTTGGTGGCGGCCGTCATGGCGATCGGCGCGATATTCGGCGCTCTCAACACCATGTACTCGGCCGTCTCAGAACGCGGACGCGAGATTGCCACCATGCGCGCGCTCGGCTTCTCCAGTTGGAACGTCATCCTCTCGTTCCTGTTCGAGGCGCTGCTGATTTCTTTCATAGCCGGCATTATCGGCTGCCTGGTGGTACTTCCGCTGAACGGCATGACCACGCAGACCATGAATTTCTCCACCTTCTCGAACATCGCCTTCGCCTTCAAGATCACTTTCAACCTGCTCGTGATGGGAGTAGTTTTCGCCCTGGCCATGGGCGTTCTCGGCGGCCTGCTGCCCGCGGTGCGCGCCGCGCTGCGCCCCGTCGCCGTCTCCCTGCGGGAGTTGTAGGCAATCTGTGACAAAAGCACAGTGACGAAGAGCAATCGAGAACCAGAAACGATGATCATTTTAGGTAGCGAACGACAGGCGTTGCGACGGGCGCGGTCATTTAGCACTGCTTAGAGGTGACAACGATCAGTCCTCAGAAACGCTGATAGGACGGGTTTACCAGAATGCCGGTGCCGCTTCTAGAAAGCTGGCACGGAGCCGACCTCGCGGTAGCAGTACTGATCAATGCAAATCACCGTCGCGCTTTCTGCGCTGGTAGGCGGCCACTTTGATTTTGTTGCCGCAGATATTCATGCTGCACCAACGGCGTGAGCCTTTCTTGCTCGTATCGAAGAAGTGAGCGATGCAGGACTCGCATTGGCGAAGGCGGTCGGTGTCGAACTCGGCCAGCAGATTGGCCACGCCGTCGATGATTGGAACCCACAGGTCTGTGGGTTTCCGGGGGGCGACGAGCATTTCCCGCACAATCCGCCCATCCCGCTTGCGAAGGGAGGTGCGTGGCGGATACTTGAGCAGCCGAGCATTTACCTCCTTGATGAATTCATCGGAAGGTGCCGAGCCGCCCTCGATGCGCAACACGGCCTCCCTCAGACGTTCGCGGAAACCAAGCAATTCCTTCAGGAAAGCCTGCGCCTCCGGGCTGTCGCGCCAAGTTCGGAGAAGACTCTTCTTTTTCACAGAATTTACAAGCCTTGACGCGATGAACCACCGCCGCAGCGCATCAAAGTCTTTGAGAAACTCCGTCGGCCCCTGCGCCAGGATGGGTCTTGTGTTCAGGAAGTCAAGGATCCACCGGTTCCCGACGAAGAGAAAACCGTCGATCCATTCGCCGGGCTCTTTAGAGGCAGCACGCATGATCTTTCAATAAGAATATCTCACAAAATACAACACCGATATTGACAGTTTTACAGGTGTTGTCTATTCTCACCTCATCGTGATTAGAGTGACCCCCAGGAGGAGATCATGCCGACGTTTCAACACGCTGCTGTTCGCGGCCTCAAGATGTTTTATCGGGAGGCAGGCTCAAAAAGCGCGCCAACCATCGTGCTCCTGCACGGCTTTCCCAGCTCGTCGCACATGTTCCGCGACCTGATCCCCAAACTCGCGGACAAGTTCCACATTATTGCACCCGATTACATCGGTTTCGGTTACAGTGATGCACCCGGCGTAAGCGACTTCCAGTACACCTTCGACAACCTGGCGGCCTTCGTTGATGAGCTCCTGTTCGGCGTTCTTGGGCTAAAAAGGTTCAGCATCTACGTGCAGGATTACGGCGCGCCCGTGGGTTACCGCATCGCCTCGAAGCGCCCGGAGGCGATCGAAGGCATCGTTGTGCAGAACGGAAACGCCTATGCGGAAGGCATTGGCGCTGCCTTCGACCCGATGAAGCCCTTCTGGGCAAATCGAACGCCAGGGACCGAAGCACCCGTACGCGCGCTGCTCAAGCTCGATACGACGATCTTTCAGTACGCGCACGGCGTGAAGGACGCGAGCCGCATCAGCCCAGATGCATACACGATGGATCAGCACTTTCTCGATCGCCTCGGTAATGACGCAATCCAATTGAGCCTGCTGCACAACTACCAGGCAAACCTCGCGCATTACGGTGAGTGGCAGGAGTTCTTCCGGAAATATCAGCCGAAGATGCTCATCGTATGGGGAAAGAACGATCCCTTCTTCACGGTCGAGGGCGCCCAGGCCTATCTCCGCGACATTCCCAAGGCGGAACTGCATCTGTTGGACACGGGCCATTTTGCGCTTGAGGATCACGGAGATTTCATCGCGCAGAAGATCGCCTTCGTTCTCGGCTGATCGCGCCGTCGGTCCGCTTCCGCTTGCCTGCACGAAACAACACAGGAGAATCATGATGCCAGATCGAAAGAAAGCGACTGTCGTTCTCGTCCACGGAGCGTGGGCCGATGGGTCGAGTTGGGAGCCCGTAATCCGCCTGCTGCAGAAGCAAGGCTTCGATGTAGTTGCGGCGCCCATTCCGTTGACCTCACTGAGCGACGATGCGGCGGCGCTCAGGCGGACCATTGCCAGAACACAGGGCACGATCATCGTTGCCGGGCACGCCTACGCCGGCGCAGTCGTAGCAACTTCCGAAGGCGAGCGGGTGAAGGCACTCGTGTATATCGCGGCTTTGGCGCCGGACGAGGGTGAGACGGTTGCGCAGGTCTTCTACCGTGACGACACTCACCCGAACGCGCCGACGCTTGCACCGGATGCGGACGGCTTTATCTGGATGCCCGGACAGAGCTTCGCGCAAGCCTTCGCCCAGAACGCGGCTCCTGAGCAGATCGCTCTGTGCCGCGCAGTGCAGCGCCCGATTTCGGTGCGCTGTATTCAGGAACAGGCCCCTCCACCCGCGTGGAAGACAAAGCCAACATGGTACCTGCTTGCCGAAGAAGATCGGATGATTAATCCGAAGACGCAACGTTTCATGGCCGAGCGCATGAAGGCGACGGTCCGGCCGTTTGCTGTGGACCATACGCCGTTGCTTACAGCGCCAGAGCGGGTCGTGGACATCATCCTGGAAGCCGCACGAGCCACGCTCGGCTGAGCGAAATTCTGGACGCAACACACATCGACTAAAGATCAACATCTTGAATAGGAGCAAAGTTCATGATGAATACTGTTGCGATTGTCACCGGCGCCAGCCAGGGCATCGGCCGCTCCACCGCAATTCGGCTGGCGCGCGACTTCGCCCACGTTGCCCTCGTTGCCCGCAATGGTACGGCGCTGGACGAAGTAGCCGGCGAGGTCCGGCAGAAGGGAGCCGAGCCACTGGCCATCGCACTGGATCTGAGCCAGGTCGAGTCGCCTGAAACCGTGGTCAAAGCCACTCTCGACCTCTACGGCCGCATCGATGCGCTTCTCAATATCGCCGGAGCGGTGCCGCAGATCGGCCTTTTCGAAATGACCGATCAGGAATGGTACGCGGGCATGGAGTTGAAGCTTCACGGAGCCCGCAGGTTGACGATCCGTGCCTGGGATGCGCTCAAGGCGAACAAAGGATCAGTCGTCTTCATGTCGGGCAGCGCGGCGCTCGACCCCAAGCCGGGTTTTGCCGCGGTAGCAGCCACGAATGCGGCCATCATCGCTATGGCGAAGGCTTTTGCGGAGCAAGGAATTAAGGACGGTGTACAGGTGAACAGTATTGTGCCGGGAGCAGTCATGACGGGCAGACGCCGGTCCTTTCTGGAGAAATGGGCGCCCGAACACAACATGAGTGTCGAGGAAGCGACAAAGAAGTTTCCCGAAGAGGCCGGCATCAGCCGCTACGGACAACCGGAAGAGATCGCAGAACTGATGGCGTTTATGGTTTCGCCCGCTGCCAAGTGGATGACTGGGACATCGGTTCGCATGGATGGCGGCGAAGTCAAGGGAATCTGATCGCTGATGGCGGGAGATTGCAGGCCGCGGCAAGCACGCCGCACGGTCCGTCCCAAATGGGGTGGAAGAAACGAGAGAGATGAAGGAGATTTGCCGATGAGCGCAACAGGACAAATCGAGGACTACGACCTCGTTATTCTCGGCAGCGGAGCTGGTTCAAAAATGCTTACACGGACATTCGCCGGGCGAGGGCAGCGCGTCGCGGCCGGTCTCTCTCGGCGCCCGTGCAGTAGGCTGGGTCGAGTCTGAAGTCGAAGACTGGCTCATCCGTCGGATTGCGAAAAGCCGCCGGCTTCAACAAGTACAACAAGTCGAAGAAACGGCCCCTTAAAGCGCGGAAGTTTTCCCTCGACGCCAAATGAAAAGATGAAGTCATTTGCCTCCGGAGCCCCGAGCCTTTCATTGAAACGATTGGACTCGTATTCAGATGGCATATTTAATTAAATCAAATACTTAGGGAAACATCCTATTCCAAATACCACCAAAGATACCCCCAATTGACTTCCCGGACGCATCTTCGACAGGAATGGTGAACCTAGGTCGGTCGAAAGTTTTTTTCAATGCAGAAGGTGAGAACAAGTCCGGACCCGGTGTTTATTTTGGTTCCGGCGATTTGGCCCATTTCTGGAGACTCGGTGTAGACTCAGCACCCTTGGATTGAGCTCAGGCTGATGCGAAGGCGTAACAGTGCAACGCATGGCCGACGACCCGCCTGGCCGCTCAGGATTCCTCAAGGACAAGCGGATCATCAAGCTCCTTCTGGAAGCTCAGCAGTCGTGCCCATAGATCTCGCTTCACATCGGCATGCCCAGCATCATCGACGAGATTGCGCGTCTCCCATGGGTCCTGGTCGAGATCGAAGAGCTGGATCTGACGAGCCTTGGGATACACGATGAGCTTATAGCGAGTTGTACGCACGCTGCGCTGATAACCGATGTAGCGGCAAAATACGGCGTCGTGCAGGGCTTTATCTCCATGCAGAAGCGGCACGAGACTGGGGAATTCGACGGTAGAAGGAATCGGAGCACCGGCAAGTTCGCATGTTGTTGGTACATGCTGTGCTGGTAAACGAGCTCGTCAACAACTCTGCCTGGTTTGATACCAGGACCAGAGATGATGAGTGGCATGCGAACGCTGCATTCGTAGAGATTCTGCTTGCCCAAGAGACCATGCTCACCAACAGCGAGGCCGTGGTCTGCCGTAAGGATGATGTAGGTGTTTGCTGCGCGCCCGGACTGCTTGATCGCGTTCAGAATTCTGCCGATTTGCGCATCCATGTAGGAGATGAGGGCGTAGTACTCGCGGCGATGGAGTTGAACCGCTTCTCTGGTGCGCGGAAACGGTGCGAGCATCTCATCGCGTACGCGCGCATCGCCCTGGTCGAATGGGTGCTCGGGGAGGTAGTTCGGCGGAATCCCGATTTTGTCCGGCGGGTAAAGATCCAGATACTCCTTCGGCGACTGCCGGGGGTCGTGCGGCGAGTTGAAACCGACATACATGAAGAAAGGCTTGTCTCGATGCGCCAACTGGTTCGTCAGGAAATCTGAAGCAACATCGGCGTAGACGCTGCAGGCATGCTCGATGCGATCGGGCGTAGCGCTGCGCCAAAGAGCTGCGCTGACCCAGTGACCGCGCTGCGTCTCATCATCGGCCTGCCAGGTGTTGCCAGGGCTGGGCCGGTTGTAGGCTTGGCCTTTTTCTGGAGTGGAGATGAACATCGCTGGGCCGATGGGACCCATTTCGTGAAAGCTGCGGCCGAGCAAAGGCGGGCTGAGATGCCATTTGCCGCAGATGTAAGTGTCGTAACCGGCGGCACCCAGTAGTCTGGCCCCAGGTTTGCACTTCGTCATCGTGTTGCTGCGCGCGAAACGCGGTGAGGCCGGTGTTGAGCATGGTCCGGCTGGGAAGGCAGACTGCGCCGGACCATGAGCCCTGATGAAAGCAATGCGTAAAGACCGTACCCGATGCGGCAAGACGATCCAAATTGGGGGTGTGAACCTCGGGGTTGTTGATCGCATGAATTGATCGGTAGGTAAGATCGTCGGCGATCATGAAAAGGAAGTTTGGGCGTTCGTCGCGGGCGGCTGGCGAAGCGGATGCGCGAAGAACTGCATTTGCGGCGAGACTCGCCGGCAGCAGACCGAGAAATTTACGGCGATCCATGATGTACTCCTTGTCGAATAGGTCGCGTTTTTGGTGAGCCGCGGAGCGAATTTAAGAGGCATTGTCTGAACAAGCGTCGATGCACCTTGCGTGTCGCAGCACGGCATGATGCCGCGGAAATCATCTATTCTTAAGACGATTCATCGATTGATCGGCACGTCGATCCCTCCGGGAAATTCGATCGCGGAAGGTTTGAAATTTAAGCGTGCGCTACACCAAGCCTCCCATCAAAGGATCACTGATGCTGGGCGTGCCAGTGTCTACGTGGCCGGCGTAGCGGGCTTCGGCGTCCCATCCGTCCGCCTTTATCGTAACGTCATACCAGCCATTGCTCGACCGCAGAGGCAAAATAACGACTGTATCCTCACCAGGAAGTAACTCTTTGCGCACAGCGGTTGCGCCGTAAGCATGATCGGCAATTGTGACGAAGACAGATCTTCCGCTGACATTATCCAGATTTACCTGCACATTGCCGGTCAATCCGGATGCATTCCGCTCGTAAGTTGAATGAATCTTGACCGCAGGCTGGGAAGCAACGCGTCCGATGAAAGCGCGGTAGAACCCGTTGGGCCCATGTACCTCAATCAAGTACTCTTCACCGCCAAACAGGTCGAGCGGAAACTGCCGGATCAGCGTGTCCCCGGACTTAACGGCAAAAGTGGCCACCTGCAAGTCTTTGCCGTCTTTCAGGTTGCGCAGGTAGACATTGAAAGGTGCGCCAGCCGAGACCGATCCGTGTAACTGGTTACCGGCCGCGAGGCGAAGTTCCCAATTCGTGCCATCCTCTGTAAGGTTTCCATCAGCGTAAAGTTCATAGGGTAGAGCGCATGCAGGCCGGATGCCTTTTTCCTGATGAGCCGTGAAGTCGCTGTGCATCGGCATGCGATTGATCTGGTCAATCTGCTCGTTGGTAAGCTTCCTATAGTTCGACGGAATCTCTTTGTGGCGCGCTTCTTCGATGCTTACCACGTACTTGTTGCGGCTAAGGAAGTGTAGTTTGGATCCCTTGGGATCATATGGCCGAAAGACCGAAATGAGGTCTCCGACAATGGCGCGCCGCCACATGCTGATGTTGTCCTCGCGTACCGACTTGCCATATTTCGCCTGCACGAAGCGCTCCAGGAACATCAGCGTAGACGTGTGATCGAAGAGCTGCGAGTTCACCCAACCGCCGCGACTCCAAGGCGAGGCAACAATCATAGGTACACGAAAGCCGAGACCGATGGGGCCGGTACGCGCGTCCATATCTGCAACGCCTTGAGCCAACTCGTCTTTCTCGTAGGCATACTCAAGCCCAGTGTCGATGCCGGCCGACGCTCCTCCGGTTTCTGGACGCATCGGATCGGCGGCCACAAATGCCGGAGCGTGATCGAAGTAGCCGTCATTTTCGTCATAGATGAGGATGAAGATCGTCTTTTTCCAGACCTCAGGGTTGCTCGTCAGGATGTCTATGACTTCGGAGACATACCAGGCTCCATACCAAGGCGAAGTGGGGTGGTCCGAGAAGTTCTCAGGGGCAGTGAGCCACGAGACTGTCGGCAGCCTGCCCTTCTTCACGTCCTTGCGGAACTGATAGAGGATGTCGCCCTTGGGCACCATCATCGTACGAAGCGCATCCCCATCTGCGAATTGCAAAGGGCAAAGCGTGTGACAGTGCGGGTCGCCGGCGTTGGTGACGAAGGCGGCGTGGAACAATGCTCTCTGCTGTTCGGTGAGTTGCCGGTATCGTACTTCACCGCTCTGCGGCAGAATGGCCCGGATCTCGTCGATGCGGCTGCGTGCCTGTTTCAGCTTTGTACCGGCCCGTGCTGCCTCAGCGGGGGTTTTTGCAACTCCGATGCTGGCCTCGAGCTTTTCAGCCTGTTCCGACAAATCCGTTAGCCAGAGTTTCGCAGCGAGCGGAAACCCCGGATACGCCTCCACATTGTAGGCATCGAAGCATTCCAGTGTGTTGTCACTGAAGTTCGACAGCCAGGCGTCTTCTTCGCCAGAAAGTCCGGAGCGGGTCAGTTCGTTCTGGTAAGACTTCCAAGAAATACCAGCCTCCTGTAGCCGCTCGGGATAGGTCTTCCAGACCATGCCTCCGTTTTCGATCTCTTCATTCCGGATGTAAACCCCAGAGTCGACACTTTGCCGGTCGCGGATGGTCCCGGTCCACAGATAGCAACGGTTAGGTGACGTGCTGCTCAATACCGAGCAGTAGTTCTGGTCGCAAATGGTAAACGCGTCGGCCATGGCATAGTAGAACGGCAGGTCTTCACGGGTGTAATGGCCCATGGTCAGCGGCAGATCAGCGTATTCCCTCTTCTCCGAGCGCTTCGCATTGAGCCAACCGTCGTGGCGGCCTTCATTCCAGGCGTCGATCTGGCTGTTACGCGAGTGCGGCAGCGAACCCATCCATGTGATGCATGTGTCCTTGATGTCCAGGCGCCATGGCGCGTACGAATTGCCAGCCGCGTCAGTTTGCACGAAAACGGAGTTGCCGCTGGGCAAACGCATGGCGCGCGGATCGTTGAAGCCACGTACGCCGCGCAGCGAACCAAAGATATGGTCGAACGAACGATTTTCCTGCATGAGAATGACGATGTGCTCTGCATCCAGCCATGTGGAGCCAGGATCCGGCTCGATGGCATGAGCGCGCTGAATCGACTCAGGAATCCAACCAGTAAAACCGCCGCCAGCTACCATCGCGGCAAACTTGAGGAAGTGTCGGCGTGTCGGCATACCAGCCCTTTTCTCATGATCGGGTGCGATGTTCTGCATGAACCTACTCGCTTCGCATAAGGTGCCCACATTACCTGACACTCGCAAAGGTCTGGCTCTATCCACCTCGGGTACATCCCAGAATGTCGTCCTCAATCTCACCCGTTCCGATTAGAGCCCCGGCCGCTCAGGAATCGCGGCCTCCAGTTCCAGCATACGATTCCATAGGCTCTGCTGCAGGGCCGCATAGTTCGGATTCCCATAAAGGTTTATTTCTTCACAGGGATCGTTGTCCAGATCGTAAAGTTCGAACTCCTGCGGTTCCTCGTTCGGGTAATTGATCAGCTTGTACCGTTCAGTGCGGATGCCGCGGTTTTGGGGGCTCTCGTCGCCCCCCTGGTAATAGTGGTAGTACCACTCCTTACGGAAGGATGAGTCGGCAGCTTGCGACAGAGGCAGCAGACTCTTGCCTTGAAAGTGTGCGGGTACGGGTACGCCGGCCAAATCGAGAATCGTCGGGGCTACATCGATGTCAAGGACGGTTTCGTCGCGGACCGTGCCAGTAGGAATGCGTTTCGGGAAGCGCACCATCATCGGCACGCGGATCGATGGCTCGTGCATCAGGCGCTTATCGAATAAACGCCACTCGCCCAGAAAGTACCCGTGATCGGACGTGCATACGACCGCGGTGTCGTCGAGAATCCTCTTTTGTTCCAAATACCCCAAAATGCGGCCCATATTCTCGTCCACTGCTGCCAGGCCGGCATAGTAATCCTTTGCCATCCCTTCCAGCGACACGATTGAATTGTGGGTCGACGAAGTGCCAATCTTGTTTTTGGCCGCGACAAAGCATTTTGGCTTTCCCGCATAGCCTTTGAGATCGTCGTCAAAGGTTGCCGGTTTGGGAATGACCGTTCCGTGACTATAGAGGTCGAAATAGCGGCGCGCACGAAAGAAAGGCTCGTGGGGCGCCACAAACCAAACCAGCAGACAAAAGGGCTTGTCGCTTTGGCGCGTTTCAAGCCAATTCAGTGCACGTTCCACGGCTATGTCGTCGGGATAGACTCCCGTAAATTGCTTCGCCGCACCGACTTTGCCGTCGCTGCCTTCTTTGAAAGTGGGGTTGACGTAGTCATTGGCCGCGTCGTTATGGCCGAAGTAATAGTCCCAGTGACGCTCTTCGACGCCGTTGTGAACATGAACCTTATCTACGATCGCAATCTCGTAACCCGCCTCGCGAAGAAGATCGGTAAATAGAGGAATATCGGAGGGCAAAGGAACCTGGAGATGTTTGTTACTCAGCGCTCCCGTCGAGCGGGAGTACAGCCCTGTCAGCAGCGTTGCGCGCGCTGGTGCGCACAGCGAGTTTGTGCAGAACGCATTGCGGAACATCATGCCCTCGCTCCCGATGCGGTCGTGGTTGGGCGTTTTTACGATTGGATTACCAGCAATGGAAAGCGCGTCGTGGCGCGTCCCTTCGCCGAGAAAGAAGACGATGTTCGGCTTTTTCTCTTTGCCTTGCGCTTGGACCTGCGCCATGCCGGCCGAATCGGCTAGCAGCGAACCGGCGACAGCCATTGAGCCCTGTAGAAATTCGCGCCGCGTGGTTTCGCGGTTACCTGTTTCCGCTGCTTGACCATTGTCATTGCCGCGATGAAGCAGCACTCCTGGGGGCATCTTCAATTCTCCTAGATACATTTGGGTCCGCTGCGAACGCCGGGCAATCCAGATTTGGCTTCGGCGTTGAGAGTTCAAAGTGGCTTCTGCGTTACTTGGGGCTGCTCTTGCTGCGCGGCTCGTTTCTTAGTCAGAAATCAAGCAGCATCGTATCGCGGTAGCTGTTCTTGTCGAAGTCGACAGATAGGCGATACGCATCACCCGCTCCAAGTAACCTGGATCGCGGCCTCTTCCATGCCAAAGGCGGGACAACGAGCTAAAAGTAAATCTTTAGCGCCATTTGTAATTCGCGTTGCGTGCTTGCGGTACCAGATACTTGACCGAACGTGGTGCTATTCAGAGTCGTCCCTGGAGCGGCCCAGACCGCGGTATTTGTGAAGTTGAAGGCTTCGGCACGGAACACGACACTTGCTCGCTCGATTGCAAACGTGCGGCTGATCCCCAGGTCCCCATCCCGATACCAATCGGACCGCAATGTGTTCCTGCCTACATCTCCATAAGTGTATTGAGCGGGAGTCTGAAATGCGGCCGTGTTGAACCATTCGTAAATTGAGGGGTGCGCGATGTGCGGGCTTCCCACGATGTTCACTCCCTGATTGACATTGCCGGTATTGGCAACATCGCCCGAGTACGAAACGGTAAAGGGGGTTCCGGAAGTGAGAGTTGCGATCGCGTTGAGCTGCCAACCCCCCACCACCAGGTCGACGAGGCGATTGTCGGTCTGAAACCTTTGGCCTTCGCCAAAGGGTAGCGGATACAGCACGTTCGCTGTAACCATCTGTGGGAGGTCCATGCCGGCGACACTGCGGTCGGCAGCAGGATTGTAGGGATTGCGGACGAAGCATCCTTCCGCTCCAAAGTTGCCGTCGCAGGCCACGTCGATATCCTTCGACCAGGTGTAATTGATGGTGTACGCTAATCCGGAGGCTGATTTTCGGGCAAGCTGGACCTGCATGGCGTTGTAGCTGCCCGATCCGTTGCTCTGTATATACTTTGTGGGCGTGATATAGGTATATGGCGCGCGGCTTTGCGGGGTCCCAGGGCCGGGGCTGACGGCGACATTCATGTAGTAGCAGCACGGCAAGCGGCTGGTGCGGGATCCCACGTAATTGAGGGTGAACATGGTTGCGGCTCCAAACTGCTGCTGAATCCCCAAAAGCCATTGGTCAGAGTAGGGGTTCTTGATGTAAGGAGCGATGTAAGTGTTGGACAACGTAAACGGAGTGGCAGAGGGAAGGACGGTGGCGACGCCCGATGGGAAGTTCATCGGATTTTCCGCCGTGGTGGTTACGGTGGTTGTATTTAAGTTGCTTGCGGTTCCTGTTCCCACCGAGGGCCACAAGTCTCCCAGGTTCTCGCTTGTTTGAATGGAGCCGGACCAAGTGTCGTAGACGCGGTCATAGGCAGCATGAACAACGCGTTGCTGGTCCAGTTGATACGCGAAACCAAGCCGGGGCTGAATGTTATCGAGCTGATCGTTGACCATGCGGGCGTTTGTCCCCTGAACGACATACTGGGGAAGAGTACCTCCTGGTATGCACGGCGCTGTTTGTAGAGTGGCGCAGGAGCCCAGGCCGGCAGTAGCATTGTTGAGAATATAGGTTCCGTTGCGCAAATTGAGGTCCCCGGTCATATTTCCCCCGGGCCATTGTATTGGCATCAAAACCCAGTCGTATCGCAGTCCAATGTTCATGGTCAGCCTGGAACTGAGTTTCCATTGGTCTCCACCGTAGACCGCATTGACCCATCCGTCTTTGTAAAGCCTTAGGGAGTTCTCTTTCTTGGCGCTGGTTGGAGCTCCAATGAGGAAGGATGCGAGCGCATTGCCCGTATTTTTTTGACTCGCGAGATTGGAGGTCTGAAATGCCGAGAAGGCCAGAGTCCCTCCGGTGATCAAGCTGTTTCCGGAGTTGTTGCTTATCATGGAGCCAATCTGCCACATATGGTGGCCAGCCAACTTTGTAAAGTTGGCACCCCACTGGTAGACGTCGCCATCGTCATTGCTGGTATAGCTGACTCCGCCGCCTGCATAACCGGTGACGGTGACGGCTGGGGCGCCGCAGGGAAGAAGCCCGATGTAATCGCACCCATATAATGGGTCGAATCCACTGACGGAGACTGTGTGCGTATAGTTGACGACATCGTTGTACAGTTGCCACACGTGACCGGCGCTGACCTGCAGCGTAGCGGACCCGCCAAACGTGTGCAGGTAACCCACGCCCCAGTTCTGCGAGTCGCTGACGACGCTTTCAAGCAGCCCCACAAACCCTCCCGAATCGGTCTTCGTGGTGTGGTCCTGGCTGAGCCGCGCCCAAAAGGAGTTGGAGGCGTTGATCTGTTGATCCACCCGCAGGCTGTAGTTGTTTTGCCGGGTAAGAGCGGGCGTGGTATCGACACCGTTAAACCCGGAAATTGGAGTAGCAAGCGGCGCGGGATACATCTGCTTCATCAGCGCCTGCATGACGGGGTCAATGGCGGATGAGACGTTGTTATTTGTGAATGCGGTCCGGACGCCGGAAGAGTTTGTCGTATGTGGGTTATACAGCTGCTGAGTGACGGCGCTGAAATCGCCACTTTCCTCGGCCGCTGTGGGGACGTTGTACAGAGTTTCATTGGCGGAGTCAATATGGACGCCTTCATAGGAGCCAAAGAAAAACGTATGATTTCTCCCGTTGTAATGCGGCGCCAGAACCGGGCCGCCGATCGTGGTGCCGAAAACGTTCTGCTTGAGGGGTGTTACAGAGGCAAGCAGGGGGTTTTTTGCATCGAATGCATCGTTGCGCAGGAATTCCCATGCATCCCCGTGGTATTGGTTAGTGCCTGACTTTGTAACCACATTGACAATTCCCCCCATTACACCGCCAAACTGGCTTTGATCGTCGTGCGACTGAACCTTGAATTCAGCGATGCCATCGATGATCGGTGGCACGGCATATTCGCTGTTGCGTAGCTGCTGGTCCACGATTCCATCCAGCATGTAGAGATTGCTCCGGTTCATCTGCCCATTTACCGCCGGAAAGCTAAACGACCCGATGGTAATCTGCCGTTGACCGCCCGAGTTCTGGGATGTGTTCGCCCGGCTCGATCCCGGCGTGAGAGTCAACAATTGGGTAAAGTTTCTGCCGTTCAACGGGAGGGAATCGACCGCGGCTTCATTGATCACCGTGCCGATGTTCGCGGTTGAGGTTTGTAGCTCAGCCGAGTTGGCCGTGACGGTAATCTGTTGTGTCTCAGAGCCCACATGCAGCGAGAAATTGAATGTCGCGGTCTGGTTTACCTGGAGAACAAAGGCGCGTTGTTCCGCTGTGGTAAAACCATGCGCGACCACCTTCATGGTGTAGCTGCCTGGGGCTACATCAATGAAGGCGTAGTTGCCCACTGAATTCGATACTGTGGTCCGCACCGTGCCGGTAGAAACGCCCTCGAGGCTGATCTGAGCGCCGACAACCCCAGCACCGGTCGTGTCTCCCACCGTGCCATTGATGGCGGCGGTGGAAAGCTGGGCACTTGCGATTGAAGTGCTCAGGACGAGGCCCATTCCTACCATGGCTGTCAAAACGATGCGGCAGAACCTGAAGGCGCCACAATTGAGTTGCCTAGTTTGTCGATTCACACCGTTAGACATCGAAATAGCAGCGACAACGTTTTTCCAGGCCGGGCAAATTCCGGATATTTTACCTAACCGCACAGATGTGTGGTGAATCCTTGTCGAAATCACGCGCAACCTCCTGGGGAATCGTTTTGTCCCGGGCCATGGATCATGCTCTGGCCCGCAAACAAGCTTGTAAACATCGGCCCCGACGCGCGGACGCCGCATCGTCTGGTCGGCGCGCAGATTGGGCCTAAAGTCAGGACCCGTTAGTTGTTCGAAGGGTACTCGCGTATAAATGGGCGCGCATCAGGCAAATTCCCTATGTATAGGGAATTTACCTGATGACAATAATTGGTGAGTCGATTTGAATAAATGCTTAGATATGAATATGCAACGACCTTCTCGGCGCAGCTTCCTCGGAATGGGCGCAGCCTCGCTGGCGGCACTAAGTGGTCCACCAATAATGAAAGCTGCGGACGCCCCGGCGATCAACGATGCAGCGAATCGTAAGCGAAACGTCCTGTTCATTTCTTCGGACGATCTTGCGGTGTGTCTTGGCTGCTACGGACATCCCGTGGTCAAAACCCCCAATATCGACCGGCTGGCGAAGATGGGCGTACGATTCGATCGCGCATATTGCCAGTACTCGCTGTGCTGCCCGTCCCGCAGCTCATTGATGACCGGACTGGCGCCGGATACAACCAAGGTGTGGGACAATCAGACGCATTTCCGTGAGGTTTCGCCGCACGTCGTTACACTCCCTCAGCTTTTTCAAAAAAACGGCTACTTTGTGGCGCGTGCGGGCAAAATCTATCACTACCGCAACCCTCACGATATCGGCGCGCCGGGGCTCGACGATCCGCAAAGCTGGCAGGCGACTGTAAATCCGGCCGGTATTGATCATCTTCGCGACGAAAAGTTCGCCACGGTCTACACTCCGGGTCGACAGCTCGGAGCGGCGATCGCCTATTACAGCTCTGAGGCCGGCGACGATCAGCACACCGATTACCTGGTTGCCAGCGCCGCCATCGGCATGATGGACCAGCATCGCAATGAACCTTGGTTCGTCGCTGCGGGATTCTACAAGCCGCACGTTCCCTGGATCGTGCCCGGCAAATACTTTGATCTCTACCCTCTGGATCAGATTCAGGCGCCCGAATTCAAAGAGTCCGAAATGCATACTGCTCCGGAATGGGCATACTTTACTGAGCCAGCCAATTGGGGAATGACCGTTCAGCAGCGTCGCGAAGCGATCCGTGGATACTATGCGTCGATTAGCTTTCTCGACGCGCAGGTCGGGCGCCTGCTCGATGCTGTCGATCGCCTCGGTTTCGCCCAGAACACGGTGATCGTGATGTGGGCCGATCACGGATTCCATCTTGGAGAGCATGGTCAGTGGATGAAGCAGACCTTGTTTGAACAAGCGAGCCACGTCCCGCTCCTGATCTGCGACCCTGGCGTTCGCAGCCAGGGCCGGGCGTGTGGCCGTACCGTGGAGAATCTCGATATCTATCCGACCCTGGCCGAGATTTGCGGACTTCAGGGCACGCCTTCGAACTTGCAGGGGCGCAGCCTCACTCCATTGCTCAAAGATGCCAGCGCCGCATCGGATCGTGCTGCAGTGACCCAGGTGCTCCGTAGCGAAAACGGAATTCGTGAGGTGATGGGCTACTCTCTCAGAACGGAGCAATATCGCTACACGTTCTGGACGGAAGGCAGCGAAGGAGAAGAGCTTTATGACCATGACGCCGATCCGGGCGAAGAACGGAACATGGCTGCCGATCCGAAAGCCGACGGAGTGAAACAAAGTTTGCGGTCTACCCTCGAATCAATTTGCTGGTCGCGCGGAATGGCGACGGCTCCGGGTGCGACTCCCGAGTCACTCGCCGTGAGCGGTTAATTCTGCAGCGCTGTTGTGGTCTGGAAAGATCAAGAACAGCGATCTCCGCTTTGTCGATGGATCACCGGAACGCGATTCAAATTCAGGATCTCTCTGAATCTCGTTTTAGGTAATCGTGCGGCCCGTCGCTTGCCTGCTCCAGCGTGTCATAGAGCGGCTGTGCGGGCATTACGACGTGATCTTCTTGCGTCACCGAGATAGCAAGGATGCGAATTTTGTCATTATCGGGCAACGTGAGCGTGCCTGCGCCCGGCTCCATGTCCAGCGCATACGCGAAAAGATAGCTATATTCATAAGGCTGGTTCAAACCCTCGCGCGTGTGGTGATGCGAGGCATACCAAGCCACATCCGCACGCTTGACGTATCCGGCAACCAGCCCCAAATAGTCCTCGGGAAACTGCGGCGACCAGTACGGAGAGCCGTGATCTTCCACATCCCATTTTGCATGGTTCGCCGAAACGGCCCAGTCCTTTCGCAATGGAACCTGTCGCGAACCGTTGACGTCATTCACCATCACACTCTCCGGCCTCGGTTTCCACGCGGTCGCATCCCACTGGCCGATGAAGCCGCTCCAGTGTTGAACATTCACATCCACGCTATGGTTACCAACCCTGAAACTCACCTTCTGGTCACGATCGGCTGAGGCAGCGAGCACGTAGACGCGATTGAAGTTTCCCTCAGGTAGCTCGATGGATTGGCCCCTGGCTCGCACCGCGTTCGGTTTGCCGGTCCCTGCAGGCGCCAGATCAAAATGGACGCCGTTGAAAGTCAGCCCCTGGGGCAGCATTTCCGCGGGCAATGCGTCGCCCTTTCCGTTGAAACCTTCCTCACAATGGGTATCGTCGTTGCTCGCAACGGCCAGTTCGCAGGCAAGCGGCACAGGTCTTGACGTAACTCCCTTTGCCTGCGCGGGAGGAGCGTTCAGGTGCAGCGCGAAGGTTCGCGGCTGGTAAGGTGTAAAGCTCGTTTCGAGGGCACCATTACGAATTTCCACGGATCCGATAAATTGCTCTTGCGCATTTACTTCGCGGGCGGCGACGATGGGCCGCGCGAACCGGAGTTGAACGCGGTCGGCGCTTTGTCCCTTCAACTCGACAAGGCGCACGATAACCTCATCGTTTCTCTCCGCTTTCTTGAGCGCCAGAACCCGCACTTGCGGGCTTGTTGTGTTCATCAGAGAAAAGGTCATGCCAAGCGAGCCGTCATGCTTCGCAGTGACAAAGGCGACAAGCGGAGTACTGAGGCGGTAACCGTGCCAGTCCGCGCCACCGCTCCGCCAATCTCCAGCGTGGCCGGCGATTCCGTATAGAACCTCGTGGTGTCCCCAGTCCTGGCTCAATTGATAAGAGTTCTTCAGGACTGTGGGATCTGAGCCACCTCCGGGGGTACGCAACAGAGTTAGACGGAGAGTGCAATGGTCGCGCTTGTCGGAGCCGTTCTTCACATCGGTCAAGAGCGTTACACCGTAGGATCCGCTCGCATCTGTCAAATCGATCCAATGGTGCGAAGTCACCTCGAACTGCCTCTCGGTAGCGGAGGGCCGCTCAACGGTCCCCACCTCCCAGTTGTAGGTGGCCTTATCATTCGCGGCCGAAAGCGGAAATACGGCCTTCAGGTTGGCCGACTCAGTTCTCCAATCGATTCGATCGAAAAACTCAACGCGGTTTCCGCTGTCTCCGGCCGAGAGCCGAACGGTCTGCATGAAACGCGATGACTCTGTCTCCCGCGTCACTTCGAGCGCTACTCGAGCCGGTCCTTCCTCCACAATGCGAATTTTCGCCGGACCGCCGACATACGCTCGAGGCTCGGCCTGCTCCTGATCGAAGTCCATATTCCAGGCAGGAAACTGCCGCGGAGAGTCGGTCGAAATTGCCAGACGTATGGAGCCTGAGAGCAACTCGCGCTTAAGTTGTTTATCGAAGATGCTGGCCACGTCTCCGGCGGCGTTGAGCTGAACTCGATAGCGATGATTTTCCAGTGAGTTTTCCGAAACGCGCAACTCGGATTCTGCGCCCGCCGATCTCCCGGTTTGAATATCGTAGACCGCGAATCCCACGGAAGGCGCTCTGGCGACAAAAAGCACTTTTCCGTTAGAGAGTTGCGCTGGAACCCCCTGACCATCGGGTCCTACAACCCGAACCGCCGCCGGCGCACCGCCGGGAAATGCAACCGCGGCTTCAACGACATCCTCGCGATCCCGGTCGAGTTGGTTTGAGACCACGCAAGGAATGCCTTCCACTTTCGTATCCATTGTCGAAGCCACCGCCTGTGCGGCGTTGGTCAGCACGCCGGCAAATTGATTGAGCGCAATGACATCATCGTTCCAGGTAAACTGATAAGCACGCGGAGTAGCCGTGCCGGCGGCCACATCATGGAACTGCCCGCTCAACACCAGGAACCAGGCATCGTTGAGCCGCTGATAGGGATATTCGCGGCCGCCTATCCATGCCGCAGCCACCGATGCCTTCTCCGCGGCATCGGCCAGAATCTCGTTCTTGCGATTCCAGCGTTTGTGATACGCCTGAGAAGTCAGAGAGCCCGTCGAGTGGTTGATCAGTTCCAGGTCGCCTTTATAACGCGGCATGCGCGCTGTCATCGCAGGAGCGATATCGTCGAACATCTGACTGGCCGCCGATGCAAGAACGTGTACTGGACCTTCACCAAAGCGAACCGGCTTTCCACCAGGCGGCGGAGAGGTGGTTTTGCTGTCAAACCCCGGCGGCGGCGGCACGGCTTGTCCGTGGGTGACAATCGCTTCCAGTAATCGGACGGACTCTTCATCGGGTACACCGCCTATATCGCCAGTTCCTACATAGTGGTAATCGGTATATACGCCCGTCGCTTTTCCGTTGATATCGATTCGCTTGACCCAGTCGAGGTCGTCCTGATCGGCCGGAGGTCCGACGAGTGGCTGGCTAATATCGCGGCGAATTCCGCCCGCGTAGCGGCCCGGGTTCAGCGCCGCGAGAACCGTCTTCCCGTCCGGGCCCTCCCAAATCCCCACATTGAACGGAATGCCTTCTGGCGTCTGTTCTGGCGAACTGGGCCCGCCAACTCTTGGTCCGGGGTTCCAGCGTGCGCTCAGCTTTTGAGTCGAAAAACCTTTCAGCCCGGCATGGGCAAGAATCGACGGCAGCGATGCCGGAAATCCGAAGCAGTCGGGCAGCATGTACTCAGAGCTCGCCTTCCCGAATTCCTCCCGGAAGAAGTTGTTGCCACAGAGAATCTGACGGAAGATGGACTCTGCACTGGGCAGGTTGACGTCATTTTCTTCGACCGAGGAGCCGGCCGGAAACCACCGGCCCACAGCTACATTGCGCCGCATCTGCGCATAATCTGCCGGGAAATACTCTTTCATCAACCGGTAACGATTCGCGCCGGTCCAATTAAAGATGTAGTGCGGATATTTACCAAAATAGTAGAAGTTCACCCGAAACGTCTTAAGCAGATACTCGCTGATCGTCTGCGGAAACTCCCAATGCCATTGGGTGTCAAGGTGGGCATATGGAACCACATAAAGTGTTGGGTGCGTCAAGTCCGGTGGGTTTGCTGCTTCAGCGTGCGCGACTCCAGCGCGTGAGGCCGCCACAACTGCAGTAAAACCGCAGATAAAATCCCTGCGGGAAAGAGGGAGAAACGACGTTGCTTTGCTTGTGGACAAGAATGCCACTCCTTGTGGACGGAATTTGCGCATCATTGCGTGGTGCTCATAGTCATCAATCTTGGACGGATCGGATTACCTGAGACCGGCGCTGCCGTTCGGCTTCCGCGCAGTCAGCTGCAGTTTCTTTTATCCGGGATACAACGTTGCCGGCATGACGTCCGGTTCCGGCTCGCCCGAAGCAACAATCATCTGTCTCAGTTGCTCTCGCAGTCGTTCCGCCTGCTTGCGATATTCCTTGCGCCCTGCCAGGTTGGTGAGTTCGTCTGGGTCGCCACGCTCGTCGTAGAAGGCGTATTCGCGGTACCTGAGACTCGATTCCTGCGTGAGAGGATCCGCATCGGCGTCGGCGACACAATACATCCAATCCGCCGTCCTGATTGCGCGCCCCAGCATCGCCTCGCTGATCTGGATCAGCTCGGTATTGGGCCATGCGGCTCGCGCTTCCGGATTGCGCAGTAAGGGCAGAAAGCTCCGCCCCTTCATCGATCCGGGAGCCTCAATACCCGCCGCTTCCAGCAAAGTTGGCGCGATATTGAGGTTACCGACGATCTCATCGACGCGCGTGGAAGTATTAAATCCAGGTCCCTCCGCAATCAGCGGAATACGAATCGACGAATTGTGCGGGCTGCGTTTGTACTCTTCGTTGCGGGTCATAAAATGGCAGCCGTGGTCGCTGAGGAACATCAGGATCGTATTGTCGGCCAAATTTTCTTCCCGCAGAATCTGCCGGATCCTGCCGACGGATTTATCGATTGCCTGACAGCAGCCATAGTAATTCGGCAATTGCGACTGCCAGTTGCCGGGATAGGCCTTGAGATCTGCAGGAACATAAGGATCCTGAAAATGCTGAGCCACGCCGTGAGGCGCCACAAATTGCCTCGACTCATTTTCAATGGCCGCCGCCAAGTTCTGGAAGTGCGGCTCAAGTTGCGAAATATAGAGCAGGAACGGCCGTTCGTGTTTTTGACGCAGGAAGAATTCCGCGCGGTCGGTTCAGAAAATCGGCGCGATACTCATTTTTGTAGTTGATTGCTTTGCCGTCTCCATCGTAGATGGTGCCCTCGTAAGGCTGCGAAGTGTATTCGAGTTCGTTGGCGCCTTCCCAAAAATCGAGAAAACCTCCCCGAAACTCAGGCGGGACATAGCCGCGGCCGCTGCCGAGTTTCGAGGGAGCCAGGTGCCATTTGCCGACTAGGTTGGCCGTGTAGCCGGCCTTGCGCAACTCGCCTGCAAGCGTAGGCAGCGAAGGATTGAGGTTCGTTACGTTGTGCCACACGCCAGTCTCTGTCGCGTGCCGCCCTGTGAACAAGACCGAGCGCGAAGGTGCACACAGCGGCTGATTCGTTACCGCATGTGTAAACAACGTCCCGTGATTGGCCATGGCATCGAGATTGGGTGTATTGGCGCTGGAGTTGAGCCGGTTGGCGCCTATGAAATCCCAACGAAACTGGTCGGCGAGATAGAGAATGATATTCGGCCGTCGCTTGGCGGGCGCGGGGCCCGTTGCTCCTTCGCTCTGCGTCCTCCCATCCACTGCCCCGGGCGCGTGCACGCTTGCCGCCGCGGCCACCGATCCCAAGAGAAACGTACGCCGGCTGGTCGACACTACTCACTCCTTGCGTTCTTTGCATTGCGAAGTCAGTAAAACTGCATGTTCCCGCGGCTCCGCCACTGACGGCCTTTTTGGCCATGCAAGAGCAGTCAGGAAATCGTCTTCATGGCTGACTACCGAGCATGGCGCATCGCTGCGGAGTTGATCCACTCCCGAAGCTGTCTGGCCCGGAAACCAATTCGCCCGCATCGATCAGTGCGCCAGTTACGCGCTTCATTATCGAACAGGCAATGCTTGCGAATGCTAGGGAAATTGCCCTAGATGGGCAAATTATTGTGCCGCCGCGATGGGCATGACCTCCAGGTTTCTGAGCTAGACTGTGGGGGAACGCGAAGCCGGCAATGACTTTACCATGAAGATTAATCCTGCCAAATCGCCCCTGTGTTTGGCCATGTTAGCAGTCGCAACCGCACCACTTGCCGTGGCATTGGATTCGGGCATCAGCGTCTCGCAATACAATCGCACTTCATGGCAGCGCGAGGAGGGACTTCCGAGCAACGAAGTACGGGCGCTCGCGCAGGCGCCAGACGGGCAATTGTTGATCGGCACAGCCAGCGGATTGGTGGAGTTCGACGGATCACATTTCAGGTCAATGCGCGCCGGCCCCTCCGACGCGGATTCCAGCTATGCCATCGGCAGCCTTTTGACAGCGAGGGATGGCACGGTGTGGATTGGAACAGAATTCGATGGTCTGTTTGCACGCCGTGGCTCGGAGGTGCGGCACTTTACGACCGCTGACGGCCTTCCGCGCGATTCTATACAGTCTCTTTACGAAGACGATCGGGGAACGATCTGGGTGGGAACCGGAAACGGGACGTGCCGGGTTGCAAGCGGAAAACTCGAGTGCCTTTCTCTTGAAGCATCTCAACTCGTGATGCGGATATGGAGAGGCTTCGTCGACGACAACGAGGGTGGAGTCCTGATCGCGGGCCGAGGCGGGCTTCTACGCTGGAAGAATGGAGAACTCAGCCGTCTGCGCGTGATTGGTTTGGACCCGGCTGAGATTCGAACACTATTCCGGGGCAGGGACCGCAGCATGTGGCTGGGAGCGACGAGCGGCCTTTTTCGCCTTTTCCTCCGAGACGATATGGTCACTTGTGTTCGCGAAGCCGGCGTGCCGGGCCCCGTCGTGGGTTTTGCGGAGGATCAGAGGGGCGATCTCTGGATTTCGAGCTTTGGCCACGGGATTTATCGCGATAATTCCGGCGACGTCCAGCATTGGTCGAGCCCGGCGGATAACTCTATTCGCGCACTCCTGGTGGATAATGAAGGGAATTTGTGGCTCGGCTGCCGTAGCGCAGGAGTGATGCGCTGGAACGACGGATCGTTCGTTCCATACGGTGAGCCCGAAGGACTCACCAGCGCATTCGCATCTGTTGTGTATCAGGATTCGACTGGAAACCTCTGGCTGGGAGCAAATGATGGAGGCCTGTTCCGGCTTCAGAACGGCAGGATCACCTCGGACGGAATACCATCCCAACTGGTCGACCGGACCGTCCGGACCATTACCTCCGGAGCAGACGGCGACACATGGTTTGGGACCGCGAATGACGGACTTTACCAGCTGAAGTTCCACGCCTTGCAGCACTGGCCGGCCGGACCCGTCCTGCCGAAAACTGTGATTCGCGCACTCGTGGAGGACTCGGACCACAATCTATGGGTCGGTCTCTTCCCGGGCGGCATTTTGCGGTTTCGTAACGAATCCGTGACACCCGGGGCGGAACAAGTATTCCTGCCCGGCGAGGCTGTATACAGCCTTCTCGAAGCCGCTCCAGGGGTTGTCCTGGCAGGCACATGGGACGGTCTCTATCGAATCTCAAAGGACACGACAGAGAGGATTCCGGGTGCGGGAGCAGTCATGTCTCTTTCCAAGGATTCCGCCGGCGATATTTGGGTTGGGTTACAAAGCAACGGGCTTGACTTATACAAGAATGGGCGCCTGTATCACTTTTCCCCGGCGCAAGGTTTGCCACCCGCAGCGGTGGACGCCGTCGTAGACGATCTAAAGGGATCGTTGTGGATTGCCACCGACCGCGGGATCATACAGGTGAATCGCGAGCAGATGATCGATGTCGCCGATGGGAAGCAAGCCTATGTTGAGAGCGCCCAGTACGGCAAGCCGGATGGGATGCGCAGCACGGAGTGCCGCGGCGAGGTTCAGCCAGCTGCCTGGCGAGCATCCAACGGTGATCTTTGGTTTGCCACCGCGAATAGTTTCGTGCGGGCTACGCCGCCCGCTTTGTCGGATATTCAGCCGCCACGAGCTCTCATTGAAAGCGTGACGATCGACGGCCGCGAACTGGCAACTCTGTCTCAGGTCAGGCTGCCTGCAGGAACCGCCAAGCTCGACATTTCCTTTGGCTCCATCTGGCTCACCAATCCCCAACAACTCCAGTTTCGCTATAAGATCCTGGGATTCGACAGTGATTGGCACTCGGCGGGTTCCACGGGCGTCGCTCGATACACCGCTTTGCCTACTGGCCATTACGTTTTTCAGGTGCAAGTCCGGCGCGGCATCGGACCGTGGAGCAAAGAATCGACAGACCTCGACATTTTGCAGCAAGCGTTTATCTACCAGATGTGGTGGTTCCGAGCGCTTGTCGTCTTGGCTGGCGGAGCCCTTCTCTGGTTCTGGACTTTGTGGTACAGGCGCCGTTGGCGAGGAAAACTGGCTGCCGTTGTTGAGGAACGGAACAGAATCTCGCGCGAGTGGCACGATTCGCTGATGGCCGGCTTTGCCGCAATCGCCTGGCAGCTTGAGGATGCTCGGGACCAGCTTCGTGGCGCTCCCGATGAAGCGCGCGCATCCATGGATCTGGCGCGGGACATGGTTCGACATACGCAGGCGGAAGCGCGCCGGATTATCTGGGATTTACGCCTGAATCTCGATCAGGATATTTCCCTGCAAACTGCGCTCTCAGAACTTTGCCAACGCATGAGCACTTCAGCGCACGTGGACGTGCGCACGGAGTTGGAAGGGCGCGAGGCACCCTTATCCGACGTTCTCAAGCATAACCTACTGAGAATCGCACAGGAATCGCTTCATAATGCGGTTCAGCATGCGCACCCCGAGTCAATCCTCGTCGGGCTGCGGTACGACGTCGATGCAGTGACGCTCAGAATCAAGGATGACGGATGCGGTTTTGCGGACGACGGAAAGCGGACCGTCGAGCATGGCCATTTGGGAATAGCAGGAATGGAAGAGCGTGCCCGCCGGCTCGGGGGCAAGCTTGATATCTGCTCGAGACCAGGGGTGGGAACGGAAGTGGTGGCGACCTTTCTTTACCGGTACGCCGGGAAGGAGCCGCACGCATGAACGTCATCCGCATTTTGCTCGTCGAGGATCATTTCCTGGCGCGGACGGCGCTGATTTCAATCGTCAGCCGACGCGAGGAGATGAAAATCGTCGCCATCGCCGAGAACGGTGCCGACGCCATCACGCAATACTTTCAGCATCATCCTGACGTCACAGTGATGGACCTGCGGCTACCCAGGACGAGCGGGCTGGAAGCCATTCGCGCCATCCGGAGCGGAGACCCGGGAGCGCGCATCCTGGTGCTTACCAATTACGACGGCAGCGAAGACATCTATCGGGCCCTGCGGGCCGGAGCCAGCGGATATCTAGTCAAAGACACATCGCGGGCAGAACTTCTGAACGCAATCCACGCCACGAGCCGGGGAGCGCGCTACATTCCGGAAGATGTGCGCAACAGGCTCGCAGAGCGCGCTAGCGGCTCCGATCTCACGCCGCGCGAACTGGAGGTTTTGGCACTACTGACGCATGGCGGCAATAACCGGGAGATTGCGAGACAGCTCAATATTGCCGAGAAGACGACCAGCATTCATGTAAGCAATATTCTGAGCAAGCTGGGCGTATCCGATCGAACTCAAGCCGCCATTGCCGCCATTCAACGTGGACTTGTCCATTTGGAGTAATCCGCTGTAGCTCCTATTGCGACAGCGAGGGGTATATTGCACGAACAGACGTCATCAACAGAATTCCCGTCTGTAGGGAAATTGCCTGATGCGCACTCTCTTGACGCGGGGTTACTCTTCGTAAAAGTACTGCGGCCTGATTTTTAAGCCCAATTTGCGGGCCGCTGGGACTTTTCGGCGTAGATGCCTAACCCTACTACTCGAAGGCTTGCTCGCGCATCAGAGCACCATCCATACCCAGAGACAACGCGTTCCTATGCAGGGCAGGCTATTCACATGTTCCAATCTCGCAACTGGCTTGGCCGGGATTGGCAGTGGATAAGGAGCGCGACACTCAAGCTGGCATCGAGGAGGCCTGTTCACACTTGAGCTTTGTACGGAGGATGATTTATGCATCGACGGGACTTTTGCAAGATCATGGCGGCAGCTGCGGCTGCAACCGTTATGCCAGTGTCTGGCCAAAAAAACGACGCACCAGAACTGCCGCATGCATTCGATACGCTCACCGAGGATTATGCTCAGTTCTGCGCTACTCCGGCGCACGAGCGGCTTTTCTTTGTGCTGGAGAATGCACATATTGTCCAAGAGAAGCTCGATGAAAGTGCATGGGTACCTGCAATTGGGAAAGGGCCAGACGACTTGGCAATTCCGGGGGGATCATGGAACGGAGTGCCGTTGAAGTCTCCGATTGCCGACCTGGGAGGCGAAGGACCCTACAAGCCCGAGTGGGACTCATTGCTGCAATATGAAGCTCCGGAATGGTACCAGGACGCAAAGTTTGGTATCTGGGCTCATTGGAGTCCGCAGTGCGTTGCGGAGGACGGTGACTGGTATGCGCGGAGAATGTACAACCAGGGCTCGAAGCAGAACGACTTTCAAGTGGAGCACTACGGGCCGCCGTCGCGATTCGGATACAAAGATCTGTGCCCGCAGTGGACGCTCCTCAACTGGGATCCGGAAGAGTTGATGCAACGCTACAAGAATGCTGGAGCGCGGATCTTCGTCGCGCTCGCAAACCATCATGACAGCTTCGACACCTGGAATTCGAGGCATCAGCCTTGGAATGCTGTGAACATGGGCCCGCGACGCGATGTGGTCGGCACGTGGGCGGATGCGGCCCGCAATCAAGGTCTCCGCTTCGGCGTTACCGTGCACCAGGCGCGCAACTGGTGGTGGTTTCAAACATCGCATGGAGCCGACAAAAGGGGACCTTTTGCGGGCGTTCCCTATGATGGTGATCTAACCGCGGCCGAAGGGAAAGGCCAATGGTGGCAGGGTCTGGATCCGGCGCGGCTCTATGGTCCCAAACACCCGGTGGATGCACTGCCGGATATCTCCTATGTCAAGAACTTCTACGATCGCACGCGTGACCTTATCGATCAGCATGACCCTGACTTGCTCTATTTCGACGACACCCTGTTTCCCCTGGGATGGGCCGGTATGAATATCGGATCCTATTTCTATAACCACAATTTGCTGACCCATGGCGGAAAAATGGAAGGCGTAATCAATGTCAAACACGTGCCTGACCAATTGGCGAAAGCGGTGGTTGCCGATTATGAGCGCGCACTCACCGGGCAGTCCATGCCGTACCCGTGGCAGTCAGAAACCTGCATTGGACAATGGCATTACAATCGCATGCTTTATGAAAAGCCCGGAGAGTTTGGCGGCTACCTGGAGCCGCGCGATATTATTCACTGGCTGATTGATACCGTGAGCAAGAACGGCACATTCATTTTGAATATTCCAGGCCGGCCCGATGGCACGATCGATACGAAAGAAATTGCGATCCTGGACCGGATTACAGACTGGATGCGCGTGAATGGAGAAGCCATTTATGCCACGCGCCCGTGGAAAGTCTACGGAGAAGGCCCAGACACTGTGAAATCAGCCCCGTTTAAGGGTACAGGCGTCAGCAAACTGGGAGTCAAGGACATCCGGTTCACGCGCAATAATAACAACACGGTTGTGTACGCGATGGTTTTGGGACGGCCCGCTGAAGAATTCGCGGTACAGTCTCTGGGCAGCGCGAACAGCATTAGACCGGGGAAAGTCGGACACGTGGAGCTATTGGGCACAGACGAAAAGCTTAAATGGGTGCAGGCACCTGAAGAACTGCGGGTGAAACTACCCAAGCACTACAACCCCGAGACGGACTTTGCAGCAGCATTCAAGATATCGTTTGCTTGACTAACTCTACTCTCGCTCCTTCAACTGTGCGTCTTTCGGCCAGCAATTTGGGAAAGCGCCGCGAAATCCGAACTAGTGAATGATCGAAAGGAAGACTCGCCAGATTGAATAGACGGCGAGGGAGATGGCGGAGATCAACCACCTTGGCTCGTCTATCAGGGACCATTGGATCGATACCATTTGCCAGCCGCTTGCGGGCTGCGTCTCTGCGTTCGCGCGCATCCGCCAGAGATAAGGCAGGGTAAGGGCCAAACGCCATCTGCTTCTCTATGCCCTGAAATCGACACTTCCAGCGCCAGAGCCGGCCGCCAGATGGAGTGACGAGAAGGTGCAAGCCGCCGCTATCGGAGAGCTTGTAAGGTTTCTCAGAAGGTCTAGATCTGCGAATCTCGGTATCGGTTAAGGCCATAGTGGCTCTCCCCCAGCGGCTGGGGGACAAAAATGCCCCCAACTTCGAAATATGGTAAGCGTCCCGATCTCCTTTCAATTACCCACAAGTTGCACTCCGATCATGATGCCCAGTTCTATGTCGGTGAGTCGTGACATACCTCTCCAGATCACGGTGTTGCCCGGTGGAGGATCGTGCGCGCGAGCGAGATAGCCACCTAATCGGGCAAGCTTCGTGATGTAGTGCGCAAGAGGTGCTGTTTGATTCCGGGCAGGTTTATCGGGCACCAATTCGTCCAACAGATATTGGTCAAGTTCTGTAAAGGCCTCATCAGGCGATGCCCCCGGCCGTGTGCGATTCAGCATCGTGACCCAGAAGATTCTCCAACTCAGGATGCATAGGATTGCAATGAGGTTTACAAGCCGCTCGGCCGTTCTCAGCTTCGCTTCTTCCGCCCTGCATCCGGACTTCAGGATTTTGTGGAAGGTCTCGATCTTCCATCTCTGCGCGTACCAATCAAGTTTCTCGGCAGCTTCCTGACGCGTGCGCACAGGCAGATCGGTAAGCAGTTTCCAGTCGATCTTCTCGCGATCTTTCGGAGTATCTCTCTCGCTGGCGTGGATCGCCGTGAGGATCAGTTCCGGATAGTCTTTCTGCTTGCCGATGGGTGGGCGGACCACCATGCGTCGACAGCGAATTTCAAGAACTGCAGTAGAAAATTCCCCTTGCTTGTTCCGCACCTGAACACGATGCAGTCCCCGAACTGGAGCCTGTTTCATCGCATCGCGAACCGTATGTTCGCCATCTCCGGCCCGCCGGTCGACGCAGGTGCGCACCAGAAAATGGGTGCCTAGATGCTGAGCCAGACAGAACAGTTCGTAGATGTCGCTCTCCCGATCTCCGATGTGCACACAGCGTCCAGGGTCTGCCAGCAATTCCGTGGACTGTCTCAGGTTCTCCAGCCAGCGAATGCTCTCTTTCTTTTCGATCGGCACACGCGTCGGATTAACCCGCCGCTTCAGCGCATTCGCGCCGTGAAACTTGTCTCGGTTCCAGAATTTGATCGCCGCCAGACCCAGTGGCAGCCCTTCGCGGGTAGCTACCAAACTGGAGTGCATCAGAATGCCGCAACTGGTGTAAAGCCCTGCACGCCCTTTGTGGCCTGCAGGTATCTTCTTCAGGATTCCGATCGATGCGGTATCTTCGTGCCGATAAGACAACTCCGTCGTGTCGTGAAGAACCAGAAGGGGGAAGCCACGGCTAGCGGAAAATCTCGCGCGCGTGCAGGCAAAATGACCGGCGAGAATATTGGATTCGCTGATCCGTTCGTTGCCAAAGAAGCGGTAGGCCGCCTTCGTGTTGGCCCAGTCCTGACATGCCCACGGCGTGGTCGCACCTACTCTACTGTGACAACTGCCCCAAAAGTTGTCGCAGTCGCTTGCCATGCCGAACATCCTCAAACTCGCATCCCACCACTTCATTGTCTATCCATTCTTCCGACCGGAAATCCGTAGACGACTCCCGGCGTTGCGCACCTCGGCCCTCTCGCAGTTTCCTCATGGCAATCACTTCGCCATGCATCGTGCTCACAGCGTAAGTGCCTGACTTGAGGCAGAATACGATCCATCAACATCCAACCGGACCCAGCGCAGAATTGTGGGTAATTGAAAGGGCCGGGGACGCTTACCATGAAACCGAGGAGATATAACCTGCAACTACCCGCATCAAGCTCACGAAATATGCAGCTAGCCCACAGCATCGGGCTGGATGCAAGTCAAACAGCCTCCCCCTTGGAGAAAGGGAGAGTTTTTCTCTTGACATCCCCTCTCATAGGACTTGCTACCGACACATCCAACTTCGTAGTCAACCGAAAGGAACGGGTCGGAAGGTATGCGCTTCATCAATTCAATTCGGCTACCGCATCCTGCGACCTCAGTTTCAGGTACGGGGGTTTACCAACATTTGACCAAATTCCAATTTGTAAGTTTGTCAGAACACCAAGCGATCGACTGCAACGCTCTCGTCAAACCTATTCAAATCGTGTCGCGAGGGGCTTACCATTCGACGCAAGGCGCTGCTGATAGAACCTCGGTTACTTCTCTCCCGAGTCAGCAAAGTGCTGTTTTGGTTTGTCGGGCTGGCTCATGCCTGTTGTTTGCGATCGGTCCTCCTCTTCACGGCCATGAGCCGCGATGAGATAGTTGGAGTTGTTCGTGAAGAAAAGCTCCGGGTGGATGAGGAATTAGGAAACACCGGTCTGGCCGCGGCCATGATTTGGCGTGCGGATCAGCAACAACAGACAGGCGGTGGCTAAAAGAGGCATCAGCCCGGCAACCAGAAAGGCAGGCCTGTAGGAAAACCGATCGACGATGCTGCCGACGGCAAAAGTGAAGGCGGTGCCAACCAAGCCAGCTGCCAGTCCGCTGAGTCCTGTGACCGTGGCCACAACATCATGGGGCAACAGGTCGGAGGGCAGGGTGAGGCCCATGGTGGACCAGCTGGCGTAGCCCCAAAGGGCAATGCAGATTAGTGCCAATGCAAGATAAGCACTGTGAACGGTGGCGGCGGGAATGCCGGCCAGAATCGGCAGGCAACTGAAGACGCACACCCATATCCGGGAGTGAAGCACCGAGACACCGTGACGAATACAAAAGCCGGAGATCAGGCCGCCAGTGAAGTTGCCAAGATCGGAAGCGACAAACGGCATCCAGGCAAATAGAGCGATGCGCTGCAAGCTGAAGCCGCGTGCGTCGCTCAGATACTGAGGCAGCCAAAAGATGTAGAACCACCAGATTGGATCAGTTAGCGCACGGCCCAGCACGATGCCCCATACATTGCGCTCGCGGATCAGATGGAGCCAGCGTTGGAGGCCGCGCTCCGCTGAGACCGCAGGCGCATCCTGGCCGGCGCGGATGAAGGCGGTTTCCGCAGCCGTTACCCGCGGATGGCGTTCGAGGGGGTAGTAGACGCGCAGCCACACAAGCAGCCAGACAAAACCGAGCAGGCCGGAAAAGACAAACGCCGCGCGCCATCCGACGGCCAGAGCGACAAGGGGAATAATCAGCGCGGCCAAAGCGCCACCTACGCTGGAGCCGCTGTCGAAGATGGCCACAGCCAGGCTGCGTTCCTGGCTGGGAAACCACTCGGCCACAGTCTTGCTGGCACCGGGCCAATTAAAGCCTTCCCCGATTCCTAGTAAAAACCGAAACGAAGCGAAGCCCAGGACAGAACCGGCGAAGCCGGTGAGCATGTTCACGACCGACCAGAAAATCACCGCCAGAGCCAGGCCGATACGCGTTCCGACTGCATCGAGAAAGATGCCCCCTAGTAGCCAAGTGAGCGCGTAGGAAATCTGAAAGGCCCCAAAGATCTTGGCCAGATCCGTGTGGGTTAGATGGTATTGCGCCGCAATGAGCGGCGCCAGAATCGAGAACGTCTGGCGGCTGAGGTAATTGGTGGCCGTGGAGAAGAACAAGGTCCAGACGATCCACCATCGCACCCGCCCAGCAACGCGGGACTTGGTGGGTTTATCCGCTTGCTGTGCGACATGCATGGATTCCTCTCGTCTCGCTCGTCCGCCAACTTGGCTAGGGATGATCCAGGGCCGATGGTAAATCGCGAATGACAGTTGGGGCAGCAATAGCCGTTATCCCGTCGATATCAAAGTACTTATAAAGATCTAGGCAGAAGAGATCGGGAGCCGAGCGGAAGGCTATCGGGGTGTCGAGCAGGTAACTCAGACTCCTCATCGCGTGATTGCTGGTGATGACGGAGAATGCCTGCGGATCGATGGCTGCCGCCACCGCAGCAATCACCGCGGAGCGAATGCCGTCTGTCTCCACCTCAATCTGTCTATGTGCGCGATCTGATCGCAGCCAGTGGGCGACCGCGAGTAGTTGCGCCACTTCGAGGCCAAGCGGACGATCGCCCGTGCTTGCCGTCAGCGTCTCCCAATCCGTTGGATCCGGAGTCTGCGGGCGGCTAAAACCATTGAAGATCAAATCGAGAGCCAGGACTTCCTCGCCGTGATCAACGTGTCGCGACACAAGCTCGCTGGCCTCTTCATACCCCTTGTCGTTCAGAATGATGGTTGTCGTCACCTCTTCGGCCGCATCGTTAGCCTTGAGCCAGATGCCGCTGGCGCTTAGCCCGTTCGAGAAATCTAAGCGGTAAGACAAAGTGTGAATCGCCATGCGCCGTGTGCTGTTCATCCTCCACGCATTTTCCAACGAAACCGGCGCGTAGCGGATAACTTCCCTGAGCTTCGCTCGCTGGTCGTTGCTCCACGCCTCGTGCCCAGCGCTGTCGGAGGGGACTTTCGGTCTCGTTATGGAGCCCGCTAACTTCCTGGCTAAACCAGTGATGGTCAGGTTGTCGGTGGGAATACCGACGGCGAGTTCTTCGGGAATTTTCACTTCGGTCGAACTGGGAATCTCTTCAGTAATCACCGGCATGTGGAAGTTCTCCGAGAAGAAGCGATAAGCATGCAGGCGATTAACGAGTTGATAGTTATGTGTGCCGGGATCGCTGCTCTCATACCACGCTAGCAGGTCCGGCTTTCCGTATAACTCAAAGTAAGGCTTTGCCTCGTCGTAGATATACGGCTTGACCAGCGCAGCGCGGAAACAGCAGTCATCCTCGGTATTGTGAATAAGCAGCGTGGGGCGCGGCGCCCGCATGGCCACCAGGGTCGGGTAGTCTGTATCGCGCACAAAATCTGTGGCGTTTTCTTCAACCTCATCGGTGTCCCTGGGATGTGTGATGTTGGACTGCAGCGCGCCGAAGCCGGCCACCTCCACGCTCACTGCCACGCGGCTGTCGAGAGCGCTCAGCACCGTAGTTTGCCATCCGCCTCCAGAGAGGCCGGTCACTCCCAGGCGAGTAGTATCGACCTCGGGCAGTGAGGCCAGGAAGTCGAGGCCTCGGCGCATGCCCAAGTAAAAGAAGCCCAGCGCATTGGAGCCGACCAGATCGAGCGCACCGGCGTCGTCGTGATCATCGTCCTTCAAGGCCAGCTCGCCGAAGCCAACCCATCCCAGGCTAAGTGCGATGATGCCTCGCTTGGCGAAGTTGATACACCGCTTTTGTTCATACTCGGTCGCATTGCCCTGCGGCTCATGGCCGATCACGTTGAGGATCGCAGGAGCACGCCCATTGACCTTCTCTGGCTCATACAGCAGCGCAGTTGCGGAAAATCCGGGAACGATCTCGTAGAGAAACTTGCTCACGCGGTATCCGTTGCGCACATCGGTCGTTCCCACTTGTTTAAAGTTGGGAGCGGAATGCACCCACTCACTTGGCCAGCCATGAAAAGCGACGTCGTCCAGGAGGTGTTCGCGTAGTTTTTGTGCCTGGGAGGTCCAGTCGCCTACATTTTTCACGGCTGGCAGTGGCGGAATGCGGTGATTGAGATACTGCTCAAGCTCGAAGGCGGTAACCGCGGTAGGTTCAACCGGCTGCGCCAGCAGGCTCCGCAGGCTATTCGGTGTAGTT
>CAWJDG010000041.1:0-40125 GCA_963841365.1 uncultured Acidobacteriaceae bacterium | reverse complement strand
TAATCCCGTCGCTGATGCGTTTTATGACGATGCCGATCGGATGGGCATGCTGGTGATGGCTGAAAACCGGCACCTGGGAGATACCTACAACCCCAAAGCCGCCAACGACACGGGGTTCAGCGATCTGAGCGACGTGAAAACCATGGTCCTGCGGCTCCGCAACCACCCGTCGATTATCATGTGGTCGCTCGGCAACGAAGAAGGCGAGGGCAAGACGCCGCACGGCGCCGCAATTTTTACCGCGATGAAACAGGCTATCGAGAACATCCACCCAACACGCCCTGTCACCGGAGCGGTGAACGGCGGATATAACCCCGATGGCTACATCCCGGACGAAGACATTCTTGGCATGAACTACCACAACGACGAGTTTGCAAAGGTGCATGCCGAGTTTCCTGAACTGATGATCTACGGAAGCGAAGATGTTAACGCGAAGACTTCACGTGGGACGATCGATACCTCTCGCCCTCTTGGCCTTTGCTCGGGGTATGGCTGCGACGCGAATCTTGACACCGGCCCATGGCGTTCGTGGGTTCCGGTGGCTGAGAATTCTTACATAGCAGGCGAGTTTGTCTGGACTGGATTCGATTATCGCGGCGAACCCAACCCGTTTAGTTGGCCGGCGGTAACGAGCCAGACCGGAGCCATGGACCTGGCCGGATTTCCCAAGCCGGTTTACTACTACTGGAAAGCGGTGTGGCAGACGACGCCGTCCGTATATATTTTTCCTGACTGGAATCTTCCGAAAGATGAAGCCGGCAAAGATATCTTGGTCCGCGCCTTCTCCAACTGCGATCGTATCGAGTTGCGGCTAAACGGGAAGAGCCTTGGAATTCGCGATGTGCCGAAGGAGCAGTATGTCGATTGGCATGTGAGTTATGCTCCCGGAACCTTGATCGCCTTAGGGTATAAAGGCGGCCGGGTAGCAGCACATTATGCCGTTCGTACGGCAGGCGCGCCCGCTACGCTGCGGCTTACCGCTGACATTGCTCACTTGAGCGCCAATGGGGAGGATGTTGCGCCGATCGAGGTCGCCGTGCTCGATACGGCCGGTGACGTCGTGTCGAGCGCCGACAATGAGATCAAGTTCTCGGTTTCCGGCGCTGGCACGCTGGCCGGCGCGGCCAATGGAGACCCTGCCAGCCACGAGCTCAACGTTACAGCACAGCGTAAGGTATTCCACGGCCTTGCGATGGTTCTGGTCAGGGCGAGTGGACATCCTGGAGTTGTTACGATTCAGGCCCACGCCGAAGGGATGGCTGCGGCAAAAATTGAGATTCCCGTGGGAGCTGGCACGTCAAACCACTCAAATTAGTAGAGTGCAATGGGGCAAAGTATCCCACGCGCCACAACAGAATTCAGATGGAGTAATCGGATGAATTGGATGAAGTTCTCGCTTGCGGCTACTTTGGCCGCTCTGACGATGGGTGCGCACGCGCAGGTAATGCAGGCGCCGGATATCACAAAGCAACCGATGCTCTATGTTGTTCCATATGCGCATCTCGACACGCAGTGGCGCTGGGAGTTTCCGCAAACCATAAGCGAATACCTACTGAAGACGATGCGGGTCAACTTCTACTACATCGATAAGTATCCACATTACGTCTTCAACTGGACGGGCGCGAATCGCTATCGCCTGATGAAGGAGTACTTTCCCGACGATTACGCGCGGGTGAAGGAATACGCGGCGGAGGGCCGCTGGTTTCCTGCAGGGTCGTCAGTGGAGGAAGGCGACGTGAATCTTCCCAGCGCCGAATCAATTTTTCGGCAGGTGCTGTATGGAAATGATTATTTCCGGAAGGATTTCGGCAAGGCGAGCACGGAGTACATGTTGCCAGATTGCTTCGGATTTCCCGCGTCGCTGCCAACGATTCTGGCGCACGCGGGGATCAAGGGGTTCTCCACGCAGAAGCTGGGCCCAGGATGGGCGCCAGCGCCAGTGGTCGGCGGGCCGGAGTCGCCAGAGGATACGCCAGAGGGGATTCCCTTCAACGTGGGGCTCTGGGAGGGACCGGATGGGAGCAAGGTTATTGCCGCTCTGAATCCTAGCCGGTATGGAAGCCGCATCCGCTACGACCCGAGTAAGGTGCCGCCTGCTTACACTCTGAATCCGGACCTGACCCCGGCGCAGGCCGCGCGCGAGGAAATGGATCATGTGAACTGGGTTTCACGCATCGAGCGCGATGGCAAGTTGACCGGAGTTTACGCGGACTACCACTACATCGGCATCGGCGACAACGGTGGCGCCACGGATGAAGAGACCGTGAAGATGCTGGAAGCAATCGTTACGCAGGGAAAGATCGATCTGCCCGCGGACGATGGAAATGCCAAGGCAGCAGACGGCGAACCGGTGCGCGTAGGGGACGGACCGGTGCGGGTGATCTCAACGGCGGCCGATCAGATGTTCAACGACATCAAGCCGGATATGACGTCGAAGATGCCGGAGTACAAGGGCGATCTGGAACTCATCAATCACTCGGCCGGCTCGCTGACTTCGCAGGCGTACCACAGGCGGTGGAACCGGAAGAACGAGATCCTGGCAGATGAAGCGGAGAAGGCATCTGTGGCAGCGGCGTGGATGGGTGGACGGACTTATCCGCAGCAGCGGCTGAACGACGCATGGATGCTGGTGCTGGGCGGGCAATTCCACGACACGGCTGGTGGAACAGCGACGCCGCGTGCCTATCAGTTCACATGGAATGACGATGTGATCGCTCTGAATCAGTTTGCCGGCGTGCTGACCAGCGCGACCCAGGCAGTGGCGTCGGCACTCGACACTGAGGCGCAGGGCGTGCCGGTGGTGGTCTACAACCCGCTCAATATCGAGCGGCAGGATGTCGTGGAGGCCACGATTCCATTTACGGGCGAGATGCCGAAGGCGGCTCGCGTTGTGGGCTCCGATGGGCGCGAGGTCCCGTCGCAGATGGAAGAAGGGAAGGTGCTATTCCTTGCAACTGCGCCCCCGGTGGGGTACGCCGTATACGACGTGCGACGCGCAACGGAGACCGAGCACTCCGCAAATATGAAGGTGACGCCGACGTCTCTAGAAAACGCTCGCTACCGCGTGACGCTGAACGGCGATGGCGACGTGGTGAGCATCTTTGACAAAGAGCTGAAGAGGAAACTGCTCTCCGGGCCCATCCGGCTGGCCATCTCCAATGATGCGCCGCGGCAGTATCCGGCATGGAATATGGACTTCGATCAGGAGCAGGCGGCACCGCGGGCGTATGTGAGCGGCTTGGCAAAGATCCGCATCGCGGAGCGGGGGCCGGTGCGGGTAGCGATTGAGGTGTCGCGCGAGACGGAGGGTTCGAGGTTTGCGGAGACGGTGCGCCTTTCGGCCGGTGACGCCGGCAATCGCGTGGAGTTCAGCGACGCGGTTGACTGGAGAACTCTCTCTGCGAATCTGAAGGCAGTGGTTCCGTTGACGGCGAGCAACCCCGATGCGACTTACAACTGGGAGGTGGGCACGATTGAGCGGCCGACCGCGCAGCCGCGACAGTTTGAGGTGGCCTCGCATTACTGGGTTGATCTGACGGATAAGAGCGGCAGCTACGGGGCGACGATTCTGACGGACGTCAAGAATGCATCAGACAAGCGCGACGATCACACCATCCGGCTGACGCTGTTGCGCACACCGGGATTGCCGTCACGTGGGCCAGGGGAGGGTCAGGTCCACAGCGCGTATTCCGATCAGCTCAACCAGGACTGGGGGCATCACGATATTCTCTTTGGAATCGCGGGGCACCGGGGCGACTGGCGCGCCGGGCAGAGCGATTGGCAGGCGTACCGGCTGAGTACGCCGCTGATGGCCTTCACGACCAGCAAACATCAGGGGCCGCTGGGAAGGAGCTTCTCGCTGGTGAGAATCGACAATCCGCACATCCGCGTATTGGCGCTGAAGAAGGCTGAGATGGGCGATGAGATCATTCTGCGGATGGTAGAGCAGGATGGGGAAGCAGCGCCGCATGTACGGATCAAGTTTGCGGCGCCGATTGCCGCCGCGCGGGAGGTGAACGGGCAGGAGGAGCCGCTAGGACCGGCAACGCTCGCCGATGGCGCTCTGGATACTTCGTTTACACCTTATGAGCCGCGCACATTTGCGTTGCGGCTCGGTCCCCCGCCTGCAATGATTCGCGCTGTCCAATCACAGCCTGTTGCGCTGCACTACGATCTGGCCGCAGCCTCGAATGATGACACGAAATCGCCGCAGGGCTTCGACGACAAAGGTAATGCGCTTCCCGCGGAGATGCTGCCAAGTGCGTTGCAGTTCAAAGGCGTCGTGTTTCACCTGGCTTCGGCGGCCACTGGCACGCCCGATGCCGTGGTTGCCCGCGGCCAATCCATACCATTACCGCGCGGAAATTTCAACCGCCTGCACATACTAGCAGCGTCGGCTGACAGCGATCAAACCGGTGCTTTTCGCCTAGGAGGTCACACCGCCACTCTCACCATTCAGAACTGGGGAGGGTTTATCGGGCAGTGGGACAAAAGATTGTGGAAGCCTGAGCCGGATTTCGTCGAGGAGCAGCACAAGCAAGTTCCGCTGCGAAAGGACTGGGCGGTGTCAGCGCATCACGCCACGTGGCCCAGCATCGAGTACCGCGGTTCACCCACCAGGACGCCGCGTTACCCCGAAGACTATCTTGGGCTCGAACCTGGATATATCAAGCGCGCAGACTTAGCTTGGTACTGCGATCACTACCACACGCCGCAAGGGCTCAACGAGCCGTATGCGTACAGCTATCTCTTCGGCTATTCGATCGACTTGCCCTCAAATGCGATGTCGCTCACGTTACCGAAGAATGATAGAATTCGCATTCTGGCGATCTCGGTAGCGCGCGAGGGACCCGAGGTTGCGCCGGCGCAGCCGCTCTACGATACGTTGGAAGAAAGCGATGATCACCCAGAAGACTACGTAACAGCAACGCGGTGACGAGGACGGCGCGCCAATTGGCGCATGATGATTCCAACTCTCGCATCAGGTCCATCGAACTGGCCTCCTATGGAACGCTGCCCTGCATGGCCCGACCCACACGATTGCGGTGGTCGACCCAACGCCGAAATGCTGGACTCGATCGAGGGCAATTACAACGGAACGGCGCCAAATCCGGTGCTACCTCTTGAACGAATCGAAAAACATTATAGCGATCGGGGGAAGGTGCTGTTCGCGCAGGGTCCGATCTTTGCGGAGGGCGATGGCGCTTCGATTCCCGCAACCGCGCTGCGGCCCGATACATCGAGAGCGAAGAGATGCACCTGAAGGCGCCAGAGTTCGTCGGCGGAGGCCTAACCTCCACACGCTTGTCTCGGTTGCATATCGGCTTGTTAAGGAAGGAGGCCCGCGAGGGTGAGCAAAGCGGCTGATGGCAGATTGCTTGTGTGCACATGGTTCCACGGCGAGCCATAGCATCAAGATTTGTCGCGCGAGTGGATAGGTTTTCGAGCGCTGCCCCGATGAAGTCCGCGCGGAACTGGTCCGAACAAATCATCAGAACATTGGGTCGCCGCACTGGCGCCTCCGCTGGGGCGGCGAGGTCTGCCCATGCTCCCTTAGAGGCGCCAACGAAAGAAGCGACGGCGGTACCCTTGAGAAATGCACGGCGGCTTGAAGCTATCTCATTTGCGATCATGCGGGTTCCTTCTATGCCGGACTCTTTCCTGCTGCAACCGGTCTGGTTTCACGCCGCAAAAACGCACCTTGCAAAGTCAACGGAACGCTGTGGCCCGCCCGCAATCTTATTTACACATGTGTTATCTCCCGGTCCACACGGGTGCCAGCCATGCGATCGGCTTGCTTGGGTCCGCGCCGGGTGCATCGCCGCCTCCGGCGTTCCATACTCTGACAAAATAGTACTTACTTGAGGAGCTTGTGATCACTGGATCCCAATCGACGGAGTAGGCCGGAACCGTGACAGTGTGCTCCTCAACGATTGCGCCTCCATCCGTGACGATGTCAATCTTGGTGATTTTGTCTTTTGGCTCATTCGTATCCGGATCGCTGATGGAGATATGGAAATTAAATATTCCGGGACGGTCGAGCGTAGACCCCATGATCTGGCCGTTCACTGTGTATCTGCACTCGATGTCCTTGTCAAGGGAAGCATAGGTGCGCCGATTCTTCATCGCATCGAGGATTGCAGCCTTCGTCTTATATCTCGCCAGAACGAAGGTACGAGATGAGTCTTTAGATATCCCGGTTAAGCCGTGGTTGTCGAGACCAGAGATGGGCGAGACCTTCCAGTCTTTATCAAGCGCCTCGACAAATGCTTCGTAATGAATATGGACATTCGAGTTAATCACCTCGAGCATCGTGATGATGTTGGTGATCTGCGGATCGCGGTAGTCGAAGTCGTTGTACTGTTTTTTCCCGGGATGGTTGAAGCTTGCAACGATGGGGCCGCTCCCGTTGGGCGCAGCATGTTCCAGCCACTTGTAGAGATACGGTAGGTCTATGCCGGGAACCAGCGCGTCGAGGATGCCGTCCGCATTGATGACGTTAATGTGGCCCGTCCCACCTGGGCCATTATTTTCTGAGTACTCGAAGCCGGCTATTGCAACGAAATCCTTGTCCGTTGCAGCGGCAGCCTGCTCTTTCGTCGCCTTCCATGCGGGGTTGTTTGGACCCAGGCCAGAAGATGCCTTCCTGCGAATGATCTGTGGTGATATAGAAGTCAAAGCCATCCTGTTTGCCAGCTCGAAATGGCGCGATGGTGGACCCTGCACGTCTTGCCAGTGGGGGCGAAGCACTCATCCGGTCCGGGGTACCGAAGCCCGTCCACAACATAGATGCTTGGACACTTATCCGACGAGACGTAGCCCTTGCTCCAACCTGACGTGGTCGGATTCGAAGCAAGGAAGAAGAGATGATGCCTTGACAGATCGCCCTTTCCCACTGCTGACCATGTGACCAGGTGAACTGCGTGTGCGCGTGCGTGTTGCCGGCGTAAATGTTGTACTCGACAGAAGGCATGCTTGGCCTGGCCAAGGCCGTTGGCGGTAATTCCGATGAAGGCGCAAATCAACTGTAAAGTCCATATCGCAGTACTCAATTCCTCTCGGTTACATGCATTCACTTTCACCCGATAATGCCGCGCGACATTTCACTTCTAGGCCAAATTCGCGCTTTTGAAACAGGTTCCACACGGCTATCAATTCCCCTACAGCAGCAGCTTGAAGTAGCAGTTGCGTCACCTCTGAAATGTGCGCGGCACGTGTGTTGATAAAACCTTGCCCAAATGCAGTCCGGCGGCTTGTACTGCATGGCGCCGGTCCTATTTGAAGCGATCCACAGGATCAACTTGCGAATCGGTGGCCGATCTTGGATCGCTGACCAGAGTCGGATCCACCTTCCTGAAATGCGCGCTCGTCGTCATGAAGGGCTTGTGGTTGCGTAGGATCAACGCACGCACTACCGTGTCTTGCCGAATTTCAAAAGGAGCCGAGTAAGGTGTCGAAGATGCGCTGGGCTCGCTGCCGTCAGTCGTATAACGAATTTCAATGCTGTCCGGCGTCAATGCGCCGCGTAATGCGACTTGCCGCACCGCGATTGCGATCATGCACGGAGCGTTGCCTTCATAGCCCATGGACTCGTCGCCGAGAATCGGCCGCCGCTGTCACTTCAATCGGTCCAGGTTGCGCGGTGCTCTCAAAAAATCCGCGTTCCATTCCATAGAACATCCGTCTCCACGGCGCTTGATTCGGAGTTACATCCGTGGGATCGCCATTTTCATACCCAAGCAGATGAACCGGGCCGGTCACTTTGAAATCGACGCGGTTCGCGTCCCAGGGAACGATGTGTTTCGATTGATCGACCGCTTCGACCGTTACGACGGCGGTGTCGGTTCTGTTGGGCCGCAAAGTCGCATTGTCTGTCTCCAATGCAATGTTCACGGGTGCGTCAGCAGTCTTTAGCGTTCCCGATGCTGTGGTTTCTCCGTCTTGAGAATAGGCCACAGCTTTTAAAGTGCCCGCATCGTATGGCACCTTCCAGAGAAAATCTCCGAGAGGCCCTGGCTTGTGCCGGCCAAGCGATTCACCATTCAGAAACAATTCAACCTTGGGTTGGTTGGAATATGCGACGACCGGAATCGCCACGCCTTTCATACCGCGGTGAGTCCAACTCGGCAACAAATGCACCATGGGCTTTGCGGTCCACAGGCTTTGATAGAGGTAATAGTCATCCTTTGGAAGGGCAGCTAGGTCAAGAACTCCTACTCCGCTCTTAGCGCGATCGGGCCACCTGCCGCCTTTATAGTCCGCCTCACCGAGATAATCGAAGCCCGTCCAGCGAAACCCCCCGGAGATCCACGGAGTTGTGGCGACTTCCTGCCAAGCGGCGCGCGCCGTAATGCGCACCATCGCATTGTCGTAAGAAGATCGGAACCACTGATTGCCATCGAAGAAGATCTCGTTTGACCCGTATTCCGGGAATTCATGGAAGTGCTTCCAGTCGCGCCACCAGGTTCGAACACGATAGAACCCGCGCGTCTGGTACGTGTGTGGCGCTTCAGTAAGTACGATGGGGATGGTTGGATGCTCCCGATGGAACTTATCCAGAAATCCCGGGACCTCACTCTCTCCGTTGAATCCTGCTACGCCGACTCCGAAATGCACTCTTCCGCCCGTCGTTGGACGAGTCGGGTCGAATTTATGGATCCAGTTCGTAATTCCGAACTCATCCGAGTAACCTGTTTCATTTCCGATGCTCCATAAAATGATGGATGGATGATTGCGGTCACGTTTCACCCAATCGGCAACGTCGCGCTTCCAGCAGTTACTAAAAAACCTAGCTCCGTAGTCATTCTCAGCCTTCTCGTGCCAGCCATCAACAAATTCATCCATGACCATAATGCCCATTTGATCGCATAGATCGTAGAAGGCAGGTGGGTGCGGATTATGGGCGGTGCGAATAGCATTCACACCCATTTCTTTGAGGAGCGTGAGTCGGCGGACGAGGATGGAATCGGGAATAGCGACGCCCATCGGTCCCCCGTAAAGATGGTCCGCGACACCTTTCAGCTTGAGCGGCTCACCATTGAGCACAAATCCTCGATCGGGGGTGAACTCCTCAGTGCGGATACCAAAGCGAGTTTCCGTCGCATCGAGGACGTTGGTATCAGAGACGACGCGGGTGCGCAGCGTATACAAAGTTGGAGTATCCGGAGACCACAAGCCCGGATGTTTGACGATTAGATTCAAAGCGGATTCTTCGTCCACCCGGCCCTTGCAAGCGGGAACTGAACTGCTTGCCACGGTTTCACCGCGCGCATTCGCGATGTCGAATTCCAGGGTCACGCCTTGCTTCGCAGCGGAACAACCGTCGATTGTCGTCGAAACTGCGACTGTTGCATTTTCATCGGCCACTCGGAGGGTACGGACAAAGGTGCTCCACTCATCAATATGCGTTGGATTGGCAGAGACCAGTTGCACATGACCGTAGATTCCCGATCCCGTGTACCAACGCGCCGCCGGTTGCAGTTGATTATCCACGCGAACAGAAATAATGTTTCTGCCTTCGCGTAAATGTCCGGTGAGCTGATAAGCGAAACTGACATAGCCATATGGGCGTGTTCCCAGCTTGTACCCATTGATCCAAACTGAGCTGTCCATGAACACACCGTCAAAGACGATCCAGACGCTTTGACCGAGCATGGCGCGCGAGACACTGAACGATTTTCTGTACCACCCTATTCCGGTCGGCAAATAGGCGCTGGCGCCGCCTCCTGGATTGTTTTCGTCATATGTGCCTTCAACGCTCCAATCATGCGGCACATCGAGCTGCCGCCAACTGGAATCGTTAAAGCCGGGTAGTGGGGCTTGCGGAGTATCCCCTAGATGAAATCGCCAATCGAAGTCCCAGTTCTGTGTTGAACGAGCCTGTGCAACTGCGGGAATCAAGATGCACATCAAGAATACTTTCCACATTCTGATCATCCAATTACCTCTTGCATTGAGCTCTTGAGCGTCTCGCGGACGTGTCGATGCGGTGGCCCGGTTCGTTCGGTGTGCGCACCGGAAGCGCAGCGAGGTTGTGGGAAAGAACGGCCCGAAGGAGACTGGTCGATGCGTTGCATTTCATTGCGTCGACCAGCTCGAAATCGTGGACGATCGTGAAAATCCCAATCTTAGAATTGGATCTTGGCTGCCATCTGCAGTATGCGTGGGGCGCCTGCACCGGTGATCGTGCCGAATTGAGCCGAAGTCAAGGTCCCATTTGGATTATTAAGATTTGTGTTGTTGAACAAGTTAAAGGCTTCGATGCGATAAAGCACGGTTAGCCTATCGTGAATTGGAAACTGCTTGAACGCGGACAAGTCGGTATCGACAGTCCCCGGCCCCACAATCGGGTCCCGCGGGCTGTTCCCGTATGGGATTCCCGCTGGAACCTGCTGATACGCAGCGGTATTAAAGAACCCGTTGATCTTGTCGAGCTTGGAGCGCCCTGATGCTAGCCGTGGATTGCCGACGACGTTGGGCCGGTCAGTGTTAATCGTGTCGAGGTTCGAGTCAACGTTGGAGACAATGTTGAACGGATTGCCCGTGGAGAGCGTTTCAATGGCGTTAACCTGCCATCCGGTGAGAACCTCTCTGCCAAAAAGGCCAAACTTATTCACGTTGGGAAGACTATAGATAACGGAAGCAACAAAACGCTGCGGGACATCCAATGTCGACAGTCCGTAGTCGAGCCCGATGTCGTACTGGTCGGAAATCCCAAAATCGGTGGCGCTCCCAGGATCGGCTGACAGATCATCCATCGCCTTGGACCAGACATAGGACGCCTGAAGCGAAAGGTTCTTAGCGAACCGCCGGGTGAGGGAGAGTTGGAGGGAGTTATAGGATGAGTTGGCAATGGGATCGAGCATGCTGATGGAGGATGTGTACCCGATCCCGAAATATGGACGACGGTTCGGAGCATTGGCTTTTGTTGCGGTAGAGCCATAGACAGGCGCATTCTGGTCCCGGTTGACATAAAAGCGGCGCCCGACGTTTCCGATATAGGCGATGCGCATTCCCCAATTGGCGCCAAATTGCTGCTCCGTCGTCAGGTTGAATTGCTGTATGTAGGGAATTGCAGAGCTTTTCGGACGTATACCCGCAAACGTGGCGTTTTGCGTAAATGTCGCATGTGCCGGGTCGACTACATATGGAAATGGGCTTACTGGAAACGAAGCCTGACCGGCATATGGATTTACAAATTGAGTCGTGTTGTTCAGCGTGACTGAGAGCGTGAAGGGCTGCTGTTCCAGGTTCCCGACGAAAGGTTCCTGGCTGAAGGAGTAGAAGATTCCGTAGCCGCCACGCAACGAAGTTCTTCCTGTGCCAAAAACGTCCCAGGCAAAGCCAACGCGGGGAGCAAATCTTTTGTAAGAAACGACGAGCAGCCCCGGCGGACAATTCGGATCTCCTTCGACGACATAACCAACAGGGGCGGTTGGGAAGCGGACGGATTGCTCTCCCGGAATGAAGCTTCCGAAGTTCCTTTGTCCAGAGAACGGGTAATAGACCTCCCATCGCACACCGAGGTTTGCAGTGAACCGCTTGCTCATGCGCCAGTCGTCCTGGACAAAAAGAGACGGATCCCAAGCGACAAGACGATGAAAGGAGCCATTGTTTTGCTGGAAGGATTGAGCGCTTCCCGTCACGAAGTCGGCGATGGCGTTCCCACTGATGCTTCCATTGAACGTTTCTTTTGAAGAGGAAAGAAAGGCAGCCGTTTCCTGGTAGCGATTGAAGATGTAGGCCCCGCCGAACTTCAAGGTGTGTGCTCCTCGAGACCAGTTAAAGGTATCTTCAATTCCAGTGGATAATTGTGAAGTCGTGTTAGGACGGCCTCCACCTTCTGTAAAGTAGCCAGTCACCGTGGCGAGGGGTTGAGTGGCCAGAGCACCGCCGTTGGAAATGGTCATCCCCAGATCGGAAAACAGCCCAGTATTAAACTCGTTCACGATCTGACTTTTGTTCAAGGTGTAAAAGACAGTTGCCGTGTTCACCGCATTCGACGAAACGATCCAGTTATCGCCGATCACGTAGTTGGACTCGTTCTCGTTGGTAACCCCGCCGCTGAAGTCCAGGATCGAATTGCCATTCTGAGTCGCATTCAGCAGATTTCCGCGAGAGTTGAAATAGGTGAATTGCAAGTGATGCACCTGGTTTAATTGATAATCCAGGCGTGCGGTCCCCTGGTCCTCGTTTGTAGGGTTTGAAACCGCCTGCGTGTCCGGATGGTACACATTCTTGCCTCCCGTGACAGTAGTTAGAGCGAGATCGGCATGAGGGACGTACTTCAACATATTCTGCGTTGCCTTGTCGACCGGGCATTTGTAAGAGGGACACAAGGATGTTTTAGGTTTGGTTGTGCTAGCCGAAAAATCTCCCGACCTTTCCGCATCCGTGGGGACCACAATGGCGGTGGGGTTGATAAGCGTTGACTGGCGAATGCGAAGGCCTTGATAGGAAAGGAAGTAGAACATCTTGTCGCTGCCACTCGGGACGAGCGGCAACGCGAGTGGGCCTCCCAGGCCTCCACCAAAGACGTTGTACACAAATTTTTGCGGGGCAGTAGGCTGTGTGAAGTAGTTCTTCGAGTTGAATATGCGATTGCGAGCGTAATCGTAAACGAGACCATGCAGTTGGCTACTGCCCGAGCGAGTAATGACGTTTACGACCGCCCCGGGATAGCGGCCAAACTCCGCATCGAAATTACTGGTGAGGATCCGGAATTGAAGCAAGGCATCCGGTGCGGGCACAATGTTGCCGCCGCCGCGAAAGAACTCCGTATCGTAGGCGCCATCCAAATAAAAAGAGTTGAAATTCGTGCGAATGCCGTTGGTGGAAAAGCCAGTTCCGATCGTATCCCCGATTTGCGTGCTGGCACTGTAGTTTGTAATACCTGGAACAAGCTGCACAAGATCGTAGGCATTGCGGCTCGAGAGCGGGAGGTCCACAATGCGCTTCATTTCGACTGTCTCCCCCACCTGCGATTCACGCGTATCGATGAGTTGGGCAAACGATTGCACGGCAACCTCTGTAGTCACTGCCCCAAGCGGCATTGAAATGCTGGCATTCAGGTTCTGGTTGGCGTCTAATCGAAGATCCGCCTCGGTCACGGTCTTGAATCCCGTCATCGTTACCGTCACCTTGAACGATCCCGGATTCAAGACTGGAAAGATATAATCCCCGACGCCGTTGGTCTTGGTGGAAACAACCGCATTTGTCTCAACATTCGTCACAGTGACAGTAGCGCCGGGAATGACCGCTCCGCTGGAATCGGTGATCGTCCCGTAGATGGAACCGGTAGTTGTCTGTGCCATTGCCGCCACGGAAAGCAGACCGACACATATGCCGGCGCTTATCGAACGGATCAACGATTGAAACGAACGGTCTGGCCTCTCATTGCCTTTTCGCGTTGCGATTCTTGCTTTCATTTTTCGCTCCTGTGGTTTTTGGCCTAGCGGTTCTGCAACCTGGCCCGGGGAGTCTCTGTTATCTTATTTAGAATCAATAGATTGGCAAGAGGCTCTGTCCAGTTTGCCTCTTTTTTTCATTTCGGTTCCGATCTTGAACGCGTATATTCCTTTCGCACCTCAAGCTCGTCGGATGGAGGCAATCCATGACTCGATGAATCTTCGGTGAAACCGATAGCAGTTTCACACCGAGAATGGCTTGATGTCCTAAAATTGCGAATGAAAGTTGGCTTTTAGGACCTAAAATTATTGCTTGGACGATCCCGAAAGACGCCCAGCGCGAGATTTCATTGGAGGGGGCGGCCGCTCGGGCGGGGAGCGCGAAAACAAAGAGGAGCTTGGCTTGCTCGTGCGTGCAGGTGGAGAGCACCTGCTTTCGAGTCGGCTATTGCAGCCCATGCCACGTCGGGGCCAGAGCATGGCAGCCTGACCGTCGCTTCAAACCGTACCTCATCCTGAGCCGCGGTCATCAGCATACATGACCTGAACCTGGAGGAGCAAGAACTTCAGAGTACTTCGGACGTGACTTCAATGAATGCTAAGAGCGTCACCGCAGAGCAAACAGTCATTTATAGTTTCGGCGACTACGCGCTCGATACGAAGAGCCGGACTGTCCGTAATGGCGAACGATTCGTTGAACTAACACCGAAGCAGTTCCAGACTTTGCTGGTCCTCGTTGAAAACCATGACCGCATTATGAGCAAAGACGAGTTGCTCAAAAGTATATGGCCTGAACAGTTCGTGGAAGAGTCGAATGTAATTCAAAATATAAGTGTTCTACGGAAGTTACTTGGAGAAACAGCCCAGGGAAAGAAATTCATTGAAACATTTCCCGGACGGGGATATAGGTTTTCCGAATCGGTTGCTGCGGTCCGAGAGTCGCAACATGCAAATGGATCAGCTATAGCTGAATGGGAACCCCCGACGAGGGAAGTTCCAGCCGGAGAGGCTTCCGAGTTCAGTTCCCGAATTCCACCCCGGGCAGCCTTCAAAAATGTTGTTCCGATTTATCGGCGATATTCCGTTATAGCGATTCTATCCCTGATCGCCGTGGCCATTCTGGCGACGGTTGTTTTCGAGCGTCCGGTAAGCGCCCCAATCCAGCAAGCACCTGCTGTCTCGCAACCAGAGCTTAGAACTCTGGTCCGGATGAATGGCGCCCAGTCGGAGCCGTCATGGCGCCTGGATGGGAAGAGCATAGCGTTTGTATTCTCCAGTCCCGACGGCTCGGGTTCATCGATTTACACTCAGTCGACAGATGACATTCGGCCCCATCGAGTCGTCTCCGGACCTGGGAAATACAGCAGTCCGGTATGGTCGCCGGATGGAAAATATCTCGCTTATCTGCATATCGGTTTCGATAAAACCGATATTGTAATCCTGAATCTTGCGCTCTCGACCGAAGGAACCTTAGTCACTCTTTTCCCGCACCGCTATCAACTGAATTACCGGCACCTGGACTGGTCCCCTGACGGGAGTTTTCTTGTTGTAGATGACAAGGCAGTCGAGTCGGACCCTCTAAGTTTGTTTCTGGTCTCGGTAAGCAATGGAAGGAAGATTCGTCTGACTTATCCGGATATGGACATTATCGGAGACGTTGCACCTCGTTTCTCTCCAGACGGCGCTCAGGTGGCCTTTATCCGAATGAAGTATCGAGTGCAAGATGATGTGTTTGTGGTGCCGGTAACTGGAGGCGAGCAACGTAAATTAACAGAAGAGCCAAGCCGCCTGGGGGATGTGGATTGGGATAGCAATCATTCTTTGGTATTCAGCAGGCAAAGCAATGACCAGTTTCGGTTCTGGCGCCTAAATTTGCAATCTCCGCAACTCCGACCTTCGCTTGCTTTTCCGATAGACACCGATATGCCGCCAGAGTTTTCCATATCGCGGCGCTCGAACCTGGCGGTCATCTCTGCCTATCAGCCGGACCTGAACATCTGGGCGGTGAATCTGTCGAAAGTACATCCCACTCAGGCAGACTGGACGCGAATCATTCAGACGCCCGGCCAGGACGTTTCGCCGGCTTTTTCGCCCGATGGCAAGAAAATAATGTACCGATCCGATGTATCGGGAAAGATGCAGATCTGGGTCTGTAACGCGGATGGTTCCGGTGCATTTCAGGTGAATACCGGTTCCATCATTCCTGAAGTTGATACCTGGGCGCCCGACAGTAAGTCGATTGTCTTCTCGTCCAAAGGACATCTCTACGATGTTGATGCGTCTCCAAAACCTATTGTTCGGCAGATCAATTCGCCGCCTGTTTCCCATCCTTCGTATTCCGTAGACGGAAATTGGATCTTCGCTAGAAAGAACTACTTCATCTATCGCTTGCCGGCGGCAGGAGGCAATCTCGAGCAAATCTCCGACCAGGGAGGCGCACCGATCGCACAATCAAGAGACGGTCACTATCTTTACTTTGGGCATGGCAGAATGGATCCAACCGTCACCCAGCTGGACCTCATAACCAGGCAGCAGAAGGTTGTCATCAATTCGCTAATGCCGGGGTACCGAGGGTCGTGGGCCCTTACGCCGAAAGGGATCGTCTTTTTGACGGAACGTTCTGGGCGCCCCATGATCGCCTTTTATGATTTTGCGACACGTAAAGAGCGGGATATCACAGAGTTTTACGGCGCGCTTCCTCTTTTCAGCACATCTGAATTCTCGATTTCTCCGGATGGGAAGCGCCTACTCGTAGTACGCGCAGATCCTGCTTCAGCGAATCTTCAAACCACCACATTTAATTGACCTAGCGTGAATCTTAATAAATCGCTTCATTAGCTTCGGACGCAGAGTGTTCCTTGCGTTGGAAGGCTGTCAATGTTCTGAACAGTTCAGTTTTTGGATGCGCCTTATAATCAATGGCATACGCCGAGGTTAAGCTCCCCTTACGAAAGAGCGAGCATTATTCAATGCCCCCTTTGCGGGACCGGAGGGGCATCCTTGTCAATTATCAGTTCATACTCCGGAACGAGTTCGATTCCACGAAGTTTTGGAGTGCCCGGCGAATTTTGCGCCAGCGGGAATCATCAGAGAAGCTGCTATGAGAGGAGCCTGGAATGGCATGAGGGAAAAAGAATTCGCCGGGCACTCCACGCGACCTTGAAAGCAATCGCCTTATCGCTGGGTGACAAAAAGGCTCCGATCCAAAAAGACGCGGATGCAGTCATCTATCTTGGCGATTCATCCCAAGATCCCACCACTGGAGTAAAGGGCGCACTGGGCTATCATTCCGCCAACAACATGAAGCTTCCCTATGGGTTCGTTTATCTCGATATCTGTGCGAAATCTAAGGAAGTCTGGACATGTACGCTATCACACGAAGTACTGGAGCTGCTCGGCGACCCTGACGCGGCAATGACGGTAACAGGTCCCGTGCCGAAAGGGACTCCGGGCACTGTCCACTACGATCTTGAAGTTTGTGATCCAACCCAGGGCGACCAATATTCAATCGATAATGTGGTTGTATCGAATTTTGTTGGAAAGCAACACTTCGAATTATCGGGCGGGAGCGGGCGAACGAACTTCCTCAGTCTTCCGCTTCGCGCATTCGGTGTCCGTCCAGGCGGCTATTTCCAATACGAAAAAGGAAGACGGGCGCATCAGATTTTCGGCAGCAGAGTTACCAAGGACCAGAAAGCGGCCAGGAAAGAGATGAAGAATATCCGCCGCAATGCGCGCCGAGTGGAACGGCTCGCTCCCAAGAAGAACAGGAAGTTGTAATAAACGAGAATTCGTAAATCTTCCGATCCACACCAAAGCCCTTACTCTTGCGAGCGAGGATTCCGTCTTGGTTATGAGGTGGAATTCTAGTCCCGTCTCCTTATCCGATTTTGTCGTTGTGGTTTCCACCACCGCCAAACGCCAATAGCAATCGCGACCAGTCCGACCTGTTGCCACAGAGACATCCCCGACCAGACGCGCACAAGGACGCCCGGAATCGCAATTAGCACGATGACAGTTCCCAAGATCGCTCCGAGGTGCTTAGTAGCATCGGCAGGCTTCACGATGCCCAGCATGAGCCCGAAGGCCGTCAGAATGATTGCGATCATTCCGAGCGATCCCGCGAGGGCCACCCACCCCTGCATAAAACTCAACCCGCTCATGATGCCACGCTCCCTCCCCTGAAAATGCGTTATCGCTTTCCGTCAAAGCAGCCACGCTCGGTGTCGGCGAGAATCCCCGTGCCATCGAATTGGATTTCGGCTGGTTCACCTCCTGCTGTGAAGTATGCCGTCCAGAACGCTTGGATCGCTTCCTTGCGCACGGCCGAGAGCGGCGCAAAGTCACTCGATTCAAGGCGGCTGAGGCAGAGCTGCACGCCCTGGACCATAAAGCCATGCTGCTCACGTAGACGTGCGGCGAGTTCACGGGCGCGCACCGGACTCGTGAGCGAGCCGGCCGAGACGAAGTTGTAGGCGCCGTCGTCTTCGATGAAATCGCTCACGACGACGAGCCTGCGGTCGGTTCGATTGGGCAGCTAGGCGAATTCCTGCAGGGCGGCGCCGAGTGCGCCGAGGATGCCAGTACGGGATTGATCCTTATCGAGCGATGTCGTCCACGCGAAAAATGTACTGCTTTTGTATCGCCGGTGTGCCAATTCACGCGATTCCAGCAATTTCTGAGGATGTGATCATCGCCAAGGGAGAACCACTGCGGCTCTAGTTTTTTCCAGTATTTGCGGCAAAATCATGGTGGATCCGCGCGAGGGGATGGATGAGGCGGGCCTGTTCGAGTCCTAACTGAGGAGCCTGTGCGCTAGGCCGCCCGAGATTTTCGAGCTTTGCGACTGTGAACGGAGGTAGTTCGCCATCGGGCAATATCGGACAAGGTGCCATGGTAGTCCGGGCATTGTTGGCAACGGTGGCAATGTGTATTCTGTAACTTGCGGGCGGTCAATGATGTCGAAACGTTCGATCCCCACTAGCCGCCCCATTGTTCCCTCCTAAGCATATGGAACGCGAGGGTTTAACCTCCTTATCGGACGAGCCGAGCGGCGCGGAACCGGCCAGCCTATCCATGCAGATACCCACAGAACTTTCGGCGTGGCTCACCACGTTTCAGCCGCATCCCTGGCTTATGAACGGCCATCTGCAAACCATTGTTGGCAACTTCCTTCCCCGTCCCGCGTTTCGTTTGCCCACCGACGCTGAAACGGTTGAAGTGGATCCAACCGATGGCAGCCGCGTCCTTTGCCATTGCCATTGGCAACCGGAGGCGGTGCGCGCCGCACGGCTCACGGCAGTGCTGGTGCACGGCCTCGAGGGCTCCTCGGATTCCCGGTATATGAAGGGGATTGCCGCGCGTGCGTGGGACGCCGGCATGAACGTCGTCCGCATGAACATGCGCAACTGCGGCGGCACGGATGCGCTCACACCGACGCTCTACCACTCAGGCCGCTCCGCAGATGTGGGCGCGGTAGTGCGCCACTTTACTGAGCGGTTTGCTCTGGAGCGCATAGCGCTGGTTGGCTACTCGATGGGCGGAAACCTGGTGCTGAAGCTGGCCGGCGAGTGGGGTGCGCGTGCGCCGATTGTGGCTGTGGCAACGGTTTGCCCAGCCATCGATCTGGCCGCCGGCGCCGATGCTCTGCATCAACCGGCCAATCGCATGTACGAGTGGAAGTTTCTGCGCGGATTGATGCGTCGGGTGCATCATAAAGCGGAGCTCTTTCCAGGGATCTACCAGATTCACGGCATCGGCCCGGTGCGCTCCATCCGGGAGTTCGACGACAAAATCGTCGCCCGTTATTGCGGCTTCAACGACGCTGACGACTACTACTACCGCGCCGCCAGCGCCCGCGTTGTCGATCGCATCGCCGTTCCCACGCTGATTCTCGCAGCGCAGGACGATCCGTTCATCCGGCTCTTCCCTGAGACGCGCGCGCTGCTCGGGGCCAACCCTTATATCACCTTCGTTGAGCCGCCCCACGGAGGTCACTGCGCATTCCTCAGCCGCCTCTCAGCGGATGGCGTCCACTGGGCCGAAGCCACCGTCGTCCGTTACCTTCAGGCTATCGTCGAGGGCACGCAGAGAGGCGCCGCGCAGGCGCAATCCGTTGCTTCACAGCTACAATGAAGAGCGTGGGCGAGTAGCTCAACTGGATAGAGCACCGGCCTTCTAAGCCGGGGGTTGTGGGTTCGAGTCCCGCCTCGCCTACCACTCCACTGTTCCTTCTCTAGGGCCTCCTAAGAAGTCTGAATTTCAGACCGCTGCGCCGGCTTCCGCGCGGGACCCAAATTATCTTTCGGGCTGGCAATTCATCTGCTACCTTTGATGGTGGCTTCCCCTTCCCCCGGAAGAACTCCAACATACAGGTGACCGCATTGGACCTGATTGATCGGCTTGCGGAACACAAGACTCTGGGCACGGCGCCCAGAGTCGAACTTGCGTGGTTGGCAGCCCACGGGACGTTGCGTCACCTTGACGCCGGCGATATCTTGTCGCACAAAGGCGCTCCAGTTGAAGGTCTCTATGTGGTGCTGTCGGGCCATGTTTCGCTGTCAGTCGAACGAGGCTCCGGACCGCAGAAGATGATTGAATGGCGCACGGGCGAAGTGTCCGGAATACTGCCTTATTCGCGGATGACTTCTGCGCCGGGCGACGCTGTGGCAGAGGAAGCAACCGAGATTTTGGCGCTGCCCCGGGAAGAGCTTCAGGCGCTGACCCGCGAGTGCTTTGAGGTGACCAGGATTCTGGTGCACACCATGCTCGATCGCGCGCGGTTGTTTACTTCGGGCGACCTGCAAAACGAGAAGATGATCTCACTGGGCAAGCTCTCCGCGGGCCTGGCGCACGAACTGAATAATCCAGCTTCAGCCATTGAGCGCAGCGCCACGCTGCTTGAGGACCGGCTGGATGAGGCCGAGAGCGCGACGCAGGCATTGGGCGTGGCCCGGCTGAGCGATGTGCAACTCTCCGCCGTGAGCGCGGTTCGCGCGGCCTGCCTGGCAAAGGCGCCGCAGGGAGTCCGTTCGCCCGTCCAACAAGCCGAGCGGGAGGAGGCAATTGCCGACTGGCTGGAAGACCATAACCTCGATACGGCCACTGCGGAAGCGCTTGCCGATACCCAGGTGACCTTCGAGGCGCTGGATCAACTTGCCGCTGCCGTGCAGGGGCCGGCGCTCGACGCGGTGCTGCGCTGGGCCGCTGCCGGCTGTGCCGTGCGCAATTTGGCCATCGGAGATTCAGGAGGCGGCGATGCGCGTCTCCGGATTGGTGACGGCCATCAAGGGGTTCACGCACATGGACCAGGCGATGGTGGCCGAGCCAGTGGACCTGGGACCCGACCTGGGCAACACGGTGGCAGTGCTGAGGGCCAAGGCGCGGACAGAAATCGATTGCGGTGGTCGATTGAACTGGAAGACGGGCTGCCGCGCGTACGCGGATTTGCCGGCGAACTGAACCAGATTTGGGGAAACCTCATCGACAACGCGCTGGATGCGGTGCCTGAAGGCGGTCGCGTTGAAGTGAGAGCGAAACGTGAAGGAGAACGCGTTGTGGTGCGCATCGTCGACAATGGCCCCGGCATTCCCGCAGAGATCCGCGAGCGCATCTTCGAGCCGTTTTTTACCACCAAGCCTATGGGTCAAGGCACCGGTCTTGGTCTGGACATTGTGCGCCGTCTGGTTCGCCACAACGACGGCACGATTGAGGTCGAGTCGCAGCCGGGCCGCACGGAGTTTCGCGTCGCGCTGCCGATTGCCGATGCCCAAAGCGCGGGAGTCGCGCGATGAACAAGCCCGTCCTGCTCATCGTGGATGACGATCCGCAGGTGCTGGCTGCCGTGCGCCGCGATCTTCGCTCGCGATACCGCGAGAACTATACCGGTGATGAGCGCGGCATCGGGCAAGAGGCGCTCGATGCCATTCGCGAACTGAAGAGCCGCGGTGATTCGGTGGCCATGCATCATCAGCGATCAGCGCATGCCGGGCATGATGGGCAGTGAACTGCTGGCGCAATCGCGCGCCATCTACCCGCTGGCGCGCAGAGTTCTGCTCACCGCCTATTCCGATATCGATGCAGCCGTTAAAGCCATCAACGAAGCGCATCTGGACCACTATTTATCCAAGCCATGGGACCCGCCGGAAGAACGGCTGTTCCCTGCGATTGACGATCTGCTGGATGCATGGCAGGCCGAGTCATTGCCTGAGGCGAAGGGACTGCGGCTGGTGGGTCACCAGTGGTCTCCTCAGTCCCACGCCATCAAGGATTTTCTGGCCGGTAACCTGATTCCTTATCGCTGGCTCGACGTGTCACGCGATGCGGACGCGCGCGTTCTGCTGGATGCGGCGGGCGTGAGCGCCGAAGAACTTCCGGCGCTGTTCTTTGACGATGGAACGCCGGTGCTGCGCAATCCCGATCCGCGGCAAGTGGCCGAACGGCTCGGTAAACCGATGACAGCGGCATTCGATGTATACGATTTGGCGATCGTTGGAGCCGGACCTGCCGGCCTTGCCGCCGCGGTGTATGGCGCGTCGGAAGGGTTGCGCACGATTTTGCTTGACCGGCATGCGCCGGGCGGGCAGGCGGGCACAAGCTCGCGCATTGAAAACTACCTGGGATTTCCTGCCGGCGTGAGTGGCAGTGAGCTTACGCGGCGCGCGCTTTCGCAGGCGCAGCGCCTGGGTGCTGAGTTTCTGGCGCCGCTCGAAGTCACCGGTCTCGCTATCGATGGCGGATACAAGCGGCTATCGCTCAGCGACGGACGTCAGATTGTAACGCGGGTGTTGCTAGCCAGCACGGGCATGTTCTATCGGGAACATCCTGCGCCCGGCATTGCCGAACACACGGGCGCGGGCGTCTACTACGGTGCGGCGACCACTGAGGCAGCGGCCTTCCGCGATCGGCGCGTGCTGATTGTGGGTGGCGGAAACTCGGCGGGGCAAGGTGCGATGTACCTGGCGCGCTACGCAAAAGAAGTCGAGATCGTCATTCGCCGCGCCAACCTGCGCGAAACCATGTCGCAGTACCTCATTGAACAAATTGAGAAGACACCGAACATCCGCGTGCGCTCCTCGACTGAAGTCGAACGAGTCGAGGGTGAGGGCCATGTTGAGAAAGTCACGCTGAAGTCGTTCGTTGATGGATCGGCGCGCTCGGAGGAAGTCGACGCGCTCTTTGTCTTCATCGGCACGCGCCCCAGGAGCGATTGGCTTCCGGCCGAAGTGCTGCGCGACGCCAAGGGATTTGTGCTTACAGGGAGGGACCTGATGGCAGCCGACGGTTACGCGCGCATCTGGAAGGAGCAGCGCGAACCGCTGGTTCTCGAAACCAGCGTTCCCGGTGTTTTCGCTGCGGGAGACCTCCGTGCCGGCGCTATGAACCGCGTTGCGTCGGCAGTCGGCGAGGGTTCGATGGTGGTGCGGCTCGCGCACGAGTATCTCGCACTCACCTGAACATCAGCACGCACTCAAACTAATCGCAAACCATCGCAGCTTCGGGAAAATCCTGCGCTCCGTCTTCTGCCTCGGCGGTGGCGCTGTCGCCTGCTTCGCGTTGTGCCGCGAAGAATCGCTCCACCTCGCCCAGCACATCGGCGCCGCTGTGCGCGTGATAAATGGCCGCACGCAGCTTTGCACCGCCCGGCACGCCATGCGTGAACCATGTGGCAAACTGCTTCATCTTTCCCACCGGGTCGCCCATCCTCGCGTCGCGCGGCAGATCTTTGGTCGCCTCCGCTTCGACGAGCAGCATCTCAAAGTACGCGCGAATCATCCGGTAGCGATCCTCCACCGTGGGCCGCTCGTAGCTGCCCGTCGCCGTATACTGCGCAATCTGCCGGAAGATCCAAGGATTGGCCGGCGCCGCGCGCCCGATCATCACCGCGTCGCAGCCCGTCTCGGCCACCATCGCTACCGCATCCTCGGGCGTGCGAATGTCGCCGTTGCCGATCACCGGCATCCGCACCGCCTGCTTCACCGCGGCAATCCAATCCCACTGCGCTTGCCCGCTGTAGCCCTGTTCGCGCGTGCGCGCATGCAGCGCCACGACCGTTCAACCCTTCGGCTTCAGCCATCCGCGCCAGCTCCACGCACACAATCTGCGACTCGTTCCAGCCCATGCGGAACTTCACGGTGAAGGGAATCGTCACAGCGCTGCGAATGGCGTGAAAAATTTCGCCGATCTTGGGCAGATCGCGCAACAACCCCGACCCTCCATTGCAACCCACGACGCGCTTCGCCGGGCAACCCAGGTTCAAATCCACCGTGTCGAACCCTGTCTCCTCCACAATCCGAGCGGCCTCGGCCAGGGTTTCGGGATTCGACCCGAACAACTGCGCTCCGATGGGATGCTCGTCGTCGTAAAACGTCAGGTACCGCCGCCGCTTCGTCTCGCGCATCCGCGCCAGGCCGTCGGCAGAGGTGAATTCGGTCATCAACAGCCCGCAGCCGGACTCCAGCATTGCTGATTGCTGTCTCAACCTGCTCAGTCACTGATCCCTGATCTCTATTCTCTGATCTTTGTTCTGTCGTGAATGAGCTCGCGTGCCGAATGAATCGCCGGAACACTGTGTCGGTAACGCCGGCCATGGGCGCCAGCACCGTCGCCGGGCGCACCACCACTGCGCCCAGCCGCACCTCGGCCGGAACCCGCGCCTCCGCGGGCATCGCATGCTCCACCGGATTGTCCCAGTTCTTCTTCACCGTGAAACCTCGGCGTGGCATCTCGTGGAACTCCTGGTCATCGGCTGCGAGAAGCGTCTTCCCCAAACAAACGTGAGCCCCCGCCGCGGCGGAGGCCCACTCGAACTGACCGGGCATTGTCGCCGGTTTATTTTGCCGCCACAGCTTTTTCGTTCGCAGCGATCGCCTTGTCGCTCTTGGCATACTTCCGCCGGAACCGCTCCACGCGACCTGCGGTATCCACGAGCCTCTGCTTGCCGGTAAAGAACGGGTGGCAAACCGAGCAAATTTCCACGTGAATGTCGCCCTTGTGGGTCGACCGCGTTTCAAAATTGTTTCCGCAGGCACACAACACCCGCACCGCGGCGTAATTGGGATGAATCTTTTCCTTCGGCATCGAAAGACAAACCTTTCCTGCAATTCTTCTCTATCAATATTGTAGGGGGATTCGCCCGGTTCGGCAAACGCGGGCAGGGAGGCGGAAATACAGCCTTTAGTCCCTAGCCATTAGCTTTTAGCTGGCCCATATGAGGCAAAGTATTCGGTTTTGGCGCGGGTTTTTGGGCTCGCACGGAAAGGGCTAAGAGCTAAAGGCTAAAGGCTAATGGCTAATAGCTGCTTTAATAAAAATCTCTGGACCTAACCTCTGCACGCGTAATCTCCAGCGGCACAATCCGCTGCGCCTTCACGTGAATCACCCCATCCTGGTTCTGCACCGGCCCTTCGATGCGCAAAAACCGGTTTCGCGTTACTACCAACCGATCGCGCTCAAACACATCCGGCGTCAAAATCACGTTGGCAATCCCCGTCTCGTCTTCGAGCGACAAAAACACAAATCCCTTTGCCGTTCCCGGCCGCTGCCGCGCAATCACGCAACCGGCAATGGCAAGCGATTTGCCGCTTCTGCACGCCGCCAGCTCCATCGCCGAATAAATTCCTTCTTTCCGCAATGCCGCGCGGTGATACGTCATCGGATGCGGTCCCGTCGTCAGCCCCGTGCCCGCGTAGTCCGCGGCCAACCGTTCTTCCGTCGTCATCTGCCTGAGCGGCATGGCAGCATCGCCGCGCGCAGACGCGTTATTTGCAGCCGCATCGCCGCGAGTTTGAGATGCATCGCTGCGCGCCTGCTCCGCTCCGCGCAGTAGCGGCCCCACCGGCCTTCCCGCCCACTCCACCTGCCATAACGCATCGCGCCGGTGCTCCACTTCTCCCAGCGCATTCAGCGCGCCAATTTGCGCCAGCGCCACCAGCTCCTTGCGGTTCAGCACCAGCACACGCCGCACCAAATCATCCACTGACGCAAACAGTCCCTCGCCGCGCGCCGCCACCAGCGCCTCCGCCGAGCTCTGCCGCAACCCCTTCGCATAATTCATTCCCAGCCGGAGTGAAATCGATCCGCCCTGTTCCGCTTCCAGCGTGCACGGCCACTCCGACCGCTGCACGTCGATGGGCCTTACGCGCAGCCCATGACGCTGCGCATCTTTCACCAGCACCGCCGGCGAGTAGAAACCCATCGGCTGATTGTTCAGAAGTCCGCAGGTGAACGCGGCCAGATAATTCACCTTCAAATACGCCGACGCATACGCGATCAGCGCAAAGCTAGCCGCGTGCGCTCTCGGGAAATCCGTACATCGCAAACGACGTGATGCCCTGCACAATGTTGTCCTGCGTCTTCGGCATCGATGCCGTTGCGCGCCATCCCCGCGCGCAGCCGCCCTTCCAGGTCCTTCATCCGCTCCCTCGAGCGCCGCATTCCCACCGCGCGCCGCAGCTCCTCGGCCTCCGCGCCGGTGAAATTCGCAACCGTCATGGCCATGCGCAGCAACTGCTCCTGAAACAGCGGCACGCCCAGCGTGCGCTTCAACACCGGCTCCAGCGACGGATGCGGATACGTGACCTCCTCCTTGCCCTGCCGCCGCCGCATATACGGATGCATCATCTTGCCCACGATCGGCCCGGGCCGGATGATCGCCACCTGCACCACAAGATCGTAGAAGCGCTCCGGCGAGTTGCGCGGCAGCGAAGCCATCTGCGCGCGGCTCTCCACCTGAAACATGCCCACCGTATCTGCCTTGCACAGCGTTCATATACCAGTCGATCTTCCGGCAACTGCGCCAGGTCCACCTGCTCGCCGTAGTGCCGCGGGATCAGCTCCAGGCATTCCTTCAGCACGGCCATCATGCCCAGGCCCAGCAGGTCCACCTTGATGATGCCCAGGTCGGCGCAGTCTTCCTTGTCCCACTGCACCACGGTGCGGCCGGGCATCGACGCGCGCTCCATCGGGACGACATGATTCAACTGCCCTGGCAGATCACCATGCCGCCCGAGTGCTGGCCGAGATGGCGCGGCAGATCCTGAATGCGCATGCACAGCTCAAGATAGCGCGCCAATGCGCGGATGCCGGATGTCGAAGCCCGCCTGCTGAAATGCGTGCGCCATCGTGTCGTTCTGCCGCGCCACTCCCAGTGGCCCACCAGGCTCGACAGCCGCGCCGAGCGTGCTCCTCATCGAAGCCCAGCGCCTTGCCCACCTCGCGCGCCGCAGACTTGCCGCGATAGCATGATGACATTCGCCGTCATCGCAGCGCCCAGCTCGCCGTAGCGCTCATAACATACTGGATCGCCTGCTCGCGCTCGTCGCCTGAAGGCAGATCGAGATCGATGTCCGGCCACTCGCCGCGGCTCTCGCTCAGGAACCGCTCGAACAGCAGCTCCATGCCCACCGGATCGATGGCCGTAATCTCGAGCGCATAGCACACTGCCGAGTTCGCCGCGCTCCCGCGCCCCTGCACCAGAATCCCCGCCACTTGCAGTAGCGGATGATGTCCCACACGATCAGGAAATATCCGGCAAAGCCCAGCTTCGCAATCAGCGACAGCTCGTGCTTCACCTGCGCGCGCGCTTTGCTCCAGCAAGTGCCGCTTCTCCGGCGAGCCGTACCGCTGCGCACGCCCTCCTCCACGCGCTTGGGCAGAAAGCTATCCATCGTCTCGCCCTCCGGCATCGGATAATGCGGAAATTCGTAGCCCAGATTGGCGAGCGTGAATTCGAGCCGCTCGCTCACGATGCGCGTGTTGGCGATCGCTTCCGGAATGTCGCGGAAGAGCGCCGTCATCTCGTGCGCCGTGCGCAGATGCCGCGCGGCGTTCACCGCGAGCAGCCGGCCCGCCTTATCCAGCGTCGTGTGATGGCGAATGCAGGTGAACACATCCAGTAACTCGCGGTCTTTCATCTCCGCGTAGCGCACACCGTTGGCCGCAATCACGGGAAGGCCGAGACTGGTTGCAACGCTCAGCAGCGATTGGTTGCGGCACTCCTGCTCGCGCTCCTGGTGCCTCTGCAGTTCGAGATACAAATTGCTGTGCCCATAAATCGCAGCCAGCCGTTCGGCCGTCTTGCGCGCTTCGTTCTCGCCGCCGCGCGCGAGAGCCGCTGTCAGGGCACCCTCCTCGCCGCCGGTCAGGCAAATCAATCCGTCGGCAAATTCTTCCAGGTCTTCAAGCGTTGCTGCGCCTTCTGCCTTTGTCGCTTCGCGCATCTTGAAGCGCGTAATGAGTTGGCAAAGATTCTGGTAGCCAATCTGCGATGCGCACAGCAGCACCACTCGCGCCGGCTCATCGGGAAACTGGTGCGGCAGCCAACCGGGAGGTGTGAGCCGATGACCAAAACTCGATACCGCAATCTCAGCACCGATATGCGCCTTCACTCCGCACGGTTGCGCCGCTGTGTGAAGGCGGGCTGCGCCATATACTCCGTTCCGATCGGCCAGCGCGATCGCAGGCATCTCCAGCTCAACCGCGCGCTGAATCAGTCGCTCTGGCAAAGACCCACCGGCAAGGAAGCTGAAGGCACTTGTGGCGTGCAGTTCGACGTATTCGCTGTCTCGCGCCATGGACGATCGCGGCTGCGTGCGAACACTCGCCGCTCCCATGTCATCCACCGCGCTGTATTCGTCGTTGGGATGGCAGATCGGCGTCCCCGGCGAGCGCGTATTCGGTATATGGATGCTGCCGTCAGTCGTAAAACGCCTCCAGCCGCCATGCATTCCGCGCACAATCTCGCGTCAGCAGGCACGCCACGGATTTGCCTTCGTGTGTCGCGGCCAACACATCCCACTCCTCACAGTCCCACGCACCGTCACACGATTCCAGCGCCCACCAGCAACCGCTCGTTCTCCACGGCCCATACGCTGCCGCAATCTCGTAGGAATTTTCTTCGTCGCGAAAGACCGTCGGCTTCGTTCCGCAGATCATTACCCGCACTGGTCGCGGCGGCCGCGTGCGCCGCAACGCCACCCGCTCGCCCGCTTCCACCTCCGCGTGGCTTCCGTTATTAGCCGCGAAACCTTCCATGTGGAATCCGCCGGCACGATGCGTATCCTCGAGCACTGGCGAACCCACACGCTCGTCGCCAACCAGCGCTCGTAATCGGGCCAGCGTCACATCCAGCCGCGAGGGCTCCGGCATCTGCGGCGCAAACAGCCCAAGCTGTACCTTGTTCTGCTGCCCTGCCTCAGCCCGCAGGGTGAGCGCAACCACTGCGGCCTGCGGTGGATGTGTGCCAATCTCCAGTTGCAGCAGCTTGAGTAGAAATTTACGATCCACAGTTGGTACTGCGGGCCGGATCGCGCAGTGATACGTTCTTCCGCCTTCCAATCCCATCTGCGCTGTGAGCGAACTCAGCGCCAACGCCCGCCCTGCGGCCCGCGTCACCAGGCAATCGATCATGCGCGCGCCCACAAAGAGCAGTGAATCGATCTGCTCTACGGGCGTCTCAAACTCGCAAAACTCCACGAGCGAAAACTCCGGCTCGATAGGCTCGAACGTATGCTGCGCTGTGCCACGAGCCAGCGCACGCCATCTGCGCGCCTGCGGCCCCACACGCGCTACCAGTTCCGCCTCGGGCAGCGCAGCCAGCTCGCCCAGCGTGTTGATGCCCCACAGCGCGAAGGTCGCTGCGTACGCCTCGTCCAGGTTCAGCGCCGCGATCGGCAGCCTGGCCAACGCCTCCGCCTCTGCGCCTTCCGGAATCACCACAATCCCGTGCGTGCCGGCAGCTTTCATGCGCGCTGCGTCGTAATTTGCACTCACCGCAATCGAAGCGCGAAATCCTGCCGCGGCCAGCTCATCGCGCAGCCGCTCCGCCAACTGCGCAGGCTGTCCGAACAGCCGCTCCGTTCCCGCAATATCCAGCATGAACGCGCATGCCGTTCCCCTGCCCATATCGTCGGTGCCCGCATCGCCCCGGCTTGCTGCGTCGTTACACGCGTCTTCGATCTTCGGAGAAAACTTTGCCGCGCACTCCAGAAACACCTTCCTCGCCGCCGCCTCGCTCTCGGGCGATCGCTTGAGCAGCCGCAGCCCGGGGTCCCCAACGACAGGTCCTCGTCGTTGGGGTGGAAGGCCACCCATGCTCTCCGCCTCGAGGCGGGTCATGCCAGTCACCGCGCCCTTCCGCGCTGCAAGCCGGTTCAGCGAGCAGACCCACTCCTGCGGCGCGCGCCCATCCAGCACCACTACTGCGTCCGTCTGCCAATCCGTCCGCAGTCGCAGCAATGCCTGCGTGGCAAACTCCGCCGCCCACGCACATGCATAGAGGGTCATGCGCGCGCCTCTGTATTCCACGCTGCGTTCGCTTGCCAGGTCGCAGCAGGCGGCTTTCGCGTCGTGATCTCCACCGGCGCAAACCGCTCCCGCCCGCGTCGCACCGCAAATTCGAATCCGCGAAGCACGGTACCGCCCGCCACCGCCGCCTGCGCCGCCTCGCACTCCAGTACCACGGCCGCAGCCGACTGCGCATACGCCCGCTTGCCAAGCACCACCAGGCTGCATTGCGTGCGCTCCGCCGTCTGCTTATAGCGGAACCACGTCGCGAGCGGAATACGGCTCGCCTGCTCCGGCGCCGTGTCGGCCAGGTCCAGCACAATCGCCGCAAATCCACCTGCCTGCAGCAGCAGGTCTGTCGCCCGTAGCCCCTGGTCGAGCTGCGTCCACGTGGTCCGCGCCGGCCGCTTGTCCGTCCTGCGCGTAATCCTTCTTGCTGCCGCGCCCAATCCCGCTTCATCCCGGCAGCGCACCCACAACAACCGGCTGAGTCTCACCCCATTCGCCGCCGACGACTCCGGATCGAACGCATCGTTCACATCCACCCACGCGCACGCACGCTCCTCCGCAGTCCGTCGCGCCACAAACCTGAGAGCCAGGCTCGTCCGTCCCGACGACACCAACCCAGTCAACTCGCTGATCGCCCCCACCGGCAGCCCGCCGTGCAAAAGCTCGTCAACGGCCGCGATCCCCGTTGTCGCAACCTCGCGTGCGGCTCGCGGTGCGGGTGTCAGCGCTGCTGGAAACCTGCATTCCAGCGCGTGTTCGATCTCCAAACGAAGTGCGGTGGCAGTAGGCATTTGATCTCAGGCGGTCTATGTTGTATTCGCCTTTTGTTCGCCTAATGTACCGCCAATGCTCCCTGTGTGTCAAAGTCCAATCTCTGGATTTTTTCTGATTTTTCGGCTCTCTTCGGATTTTCCCGTTTTGGCCGCTGAAAGGACAGAACAACTATGTCGACAGCTATCCATTGCAGCTATCATTATTGATGGCGCCGACCCGCAGGCTCGCTGTCCAATGACTCGCTAACTTCCTGTTCTTGAACGCTTTCTCGCCAGCTCAGCCCGTGCAGCCAATCCGATCGCCATGGCCATTACCCGATCATCGTGAGTCCCCGCCTGCGCGCCTGAACTCCCATTCGCCAGCCGCACAAAGCTCCTGCACTCCCCCAGCAATCGCCGGCTTTGGAACCGCTGTGGCTCCTCCACTAGCGCCGCATCCAGCCCTCCCAGCATCGCTGGCCTGCTTAGGCTCGTTGTCAGCCAACCTGCCTGCCCGCTTTGCCGGTAAATCCGCCCATACTTGCAGGCGATCTCCGCCAGTGCCAGTACCCCACTGCCATGGTTATTCCGCTCCACTACCAGCCACGCACCGTTGTACTCTGTGGCCAACTCCGTCACCAGCCGCGCCAGTTCCAGCCCTCCAATGTGACCAGCAAACTCAGCGCACTGCAGCCCCGTCTCCATCTCCAGAACCTGCGCAGCCGAGTAGTCGCCTTCACTCCCGCCGCCCGCCGGATCAACAGACACGACATATTCTTTGCCTTTCACGGGTGGCAGCCAAATCTCCATCTCTCCATTCCACCGCCGTATTACCGGCTCTGGCGCCGTCTTGATGCGCGCCTCCACGGCCGCCAGCTCAAACACGCTCTCGCCGCTAGCTAAAAAGCAGCCGTCCTCGTCTTCGGCAAACTCCTGCCGCGCCAGTCCGCGAAAGTCAGCCCTGATTCGACGCCGATAGCCAATCTGTTTCAGATCCAGTCCATGCCGCGTCACAAGATCCCGCTCTTCGTCCGTCAGGCTTGCCCCGTCCACCGCCTCGGCGCGGTACTGCGGCTCCATCCACCATGGGAAGAAATGCCGCACCATCCCAGTCTCATCGGCCTTGAGCCACTCCTCGTGGAAGCATCCGCCAGCACCTTGCGGCGTCGACTCCAGAATTAGCTCCGCCGCGGGCGCCATAGATGCGCGCAGGCCCGCGAGCGTCTCTGCCGCATCGCCCGGCCAGCGCGCCAGTTCGGAGCAGTGCAAATTCTGCACCGTCAATCCTCGCCCCGCGTTCCGGTCTGCCGCGCTCACTACGCGGTATTGCGCATCAATCGCGGGAAACACAATCTGCCGTACATTCGACCGTGCTGTCTTCAAGGGCCCGTTGCGCAGCCCGTCTGGCAGCCAGCCTACAAACCGATGCACAATGCGGAAGATCTCCTCCGCCGCCTCCTGCGTATGCGCCACCTCTAGCGACAGCGTCCCAGGCTGCGTAATCGTCTTCAGAAAGAACCGCGCCGCCGCCCACGTCGTCAGGCCCATTTGCCGCGCCTTCAGCACAATGTTCCGCGTGCCTCGCCGTCGTTCAAACTCCATCTGCACTGCGTTCGCTTTCAGCTTCGCAGGCTTTCCATCGCGCGTTCTCACCACCAGCATCCGGTTCGCCAGCATCATTCCGGCAGTGCTCCCATGCAAGCTCTTCTGGCGTTGGTCCAGAATCCTGCCGAATCGCTCCAGTTCTTCGCGGCTGGGCTTCTCCAGGCATACCTTCCACGCTCGCGTCAGCTGCGCGAGTTCTTCCGCTTCCGTCACAGGCCCACTCCAAAGTGACACCAAGCTGCCCGCTCAGCAGGTTCACCCGGGCGGGCAGCGTATTGTTGATCTGTCGCATTGGTGCGTTCTCGCAAACCAAGCTAGCTGCGATTCACGAATGCAGGATGGGGATTACATCAGCCAGCACGCGCTTCCCGGCTCGACAGAGCTGGTGCCCGAACCGCTGCTGCTCTCGTAATAAAGCGTGAGAGTCACAGGGTTGGAGCCTGTCACAAGTGTGAAATCGATGTCCCCTCGATAGCCGGTCGACGCCGCCCCTGGTGTTCCAGCCGTTGTTACAGCCGTTGCTGTTGTATTGGTAATAGTTGTGTACTTATCGGCTAGCGTCGCGCCATTCGATCCGCCGTGCATCGTACCAAGGACCCACAGATCGGTCGGGGCATTGTTGGCGCCGAGCCCGAAGGTCGTTGAGTACGATGTCGAGCTTCCCTCCCTGATGATCGCGCACGTGCCATGAACCGTCGTGCCTGCAGGAACGCCAGGCAGCACAATGCCCGTCGAGGTCAGGCTAGTTGAGGTAGTGGAACCTACGGTAGTTAGCGTCGGCACGGACATACTTACTAACTGTCCGCTGCTATTTGTGCCGATCACCGGTGCACTTACAGGCACCGTGCCGCTGTTAACCTGGGTGGAGTTGGCATTCCCTAACTGACCTTCTAACTGCCAGTTAGTTCCATCAAAGGTTGCGCTGATCCAGTGGTTGGCCTGGATGTCGCCTGATGCCAGCGCGGACGTGTTACCCCACTTCCTGATTGTCGCCGCGGTAGCGCCGTTCACCGCCAGCATAGAAGTGCCTGTATTGGCGACGTTGAATTCCACTTGGATATGATCGCCCGCTGCCGGGGTAAATGACGGTGACGTCGTGCAGCTATACGTATTAGCGCTGCCTGAAGTTATGCAATTTGCTGGTACCGATAAGTTGTGCGATGTCGCCGCAATGAGCTGCGAGGCGGAATTAGTCGCCACCGTGTTCGCGTTTGCAGGCACAGCACCGCCATTGACCTTTGCCACCGTTGGGCTGGGGTAACTTCCTGACAAGTCGCCGCTGGCTGAACCAATCGGCGGCAGCGAGGAGGGTATCGTCGGAGTGCCGCTGACCTGGGAGTATTGCACCTGGGCGCAGGTGGGACCGCCGGCGGTATCTCCATTTTCAAATTGGCCGCCTGTGCAGGTTCCCGCGGCAGCCTTCGCCGCAAGGGTGGCTAGCGCTACCCCTGAATCCGCAATCTGACCGGCGGTTCCCGTAAACTGGGTTACGTTTCCTGAAGCGGATGATGCCGGGCCGGTAGGAACCGCAGCACCGCCCCCCGTGGTGCTGATTGGCGTTGCACTCAATACAGGCTGCTGCCCGTTGTATTCGTGCTGGTTGGGACGAATCCCAATCCACGCCGCGTCGTAGGTCGCCCCCCCGGATTCGCAAAATTTACCCAATCGCCTGTGTAAGAAGTGAAATCAAAGGCCAGGGAATAGGACGCAAACGATGTCGTACAAGAGAACGGAAGTTGCTGATAAGCAACAAAGCCACCACTGTTAAAAATCTCAATTTGGAAAACACTGGTCGTGCTGCTCGCGCATTTGGCCTGAAAGTAGATCGTTGACGGGACAGCCGGAATGTTCGTACCGATGATCCTTAAGCCTGCTGTGTTTGTTGGCGATATAAATTGCGCGAAACTCTCAAAGCTATTGTACCCAGAAGAAAATATGAAGTCGTTGCCGCTCATCGAGGCTGGGTCAGAGATGATGTAGCTGTCATACGGATGCGAGCCCGCAGAATTTGGCAATGCGTCCTGCGGCCAGAAGAAGAGGCTCTGACTGCTTGCGTATGGAGCCGCCGCGTTGCCTGACTGAATAAAATCAGAGGTTTGCTGGCCCGCGATTCCCGTTCCCTTGGTCGGCAGAACGGCAACTGGCTGTGAAGTGGGAACATTGTCGTACCATTGACCCTGCGTGTTCGATACCATGCTGTTCGCTAGGCCGCGATTGACGAATGTCTTGTTTGCGGTGCCATTTGCCGAAAGATTGATAGTGTTATGGTCGCCGTCGATATAGGTGGTCCCTGAACCTAGTGAAATGTCTTCAGCGATCAGGTTGCTCGTTTCGAGGAATGCTGACTGGCCCACTCCTGAAAGACCCGTGTTCTTCAAGAGATGACTTTTGCCAATAAGCCTGAGCCCTTCGCCGGTTCCTCCTCCCTCAGATTCGGGTATGCTGATAGTCCAGTATGCCGGCGGTGTCTCATAGAGCGTTACCACGCCGAGAATCTGCGGGCCATAGACCGAATAGAGCTGCCAACCGCTGAGTTCATTGAAGCCCCCATCGTAGCTGATCCAAGGATAAGTAGCTCCATTGAACTGGATATGAGACCACTTCTCAAAATCACCGAACGATCCGTTGTATGAGTTCAGTTCGGCGCTGGCTTGCACCACTCCGTAGTAGAGGCGGCTAATTGAGAGAAAATTGGCATCTACTGCATAAAGTTGCCATAATCCTTGCGTGTAGAGACCACAAGATTTGTTCTGGCCATTGTTAGCTCCCGATGTTGAGGTGAGGGTCACATTGCGAAAGCTGGACTCATAGAGGCTCGTATTCGCGGAAGGATTCACCCAGTCGGCAGTGTTTGCGTCTTTGTCATCGAATGCGATGGCGCAGTTGCCGAGATTCGCCGTAACGGGTAGATCACCCACCGATACGTAGGTATGAGCGTTCGTGACCGTGGTCGATGCTGCGTTGGCGAGGGTGATGACCTGCCAGTTGCCCGAAGCTAGTGAGCCTTGATTCCAGCAAGGCGCGACCGAGGCAATAGTGGTCACGAGATTCGAGCCGCTCGGACCCGCGCCGTTGACCTGGATCGCTTGGCCCACATCTGAACAGTCGATCAGTGCCCGCGAGGACTTAAATACAGCACTGTTCGCAGTCATGGTCCCATCGTCTACCCACCTGCCGGGCCAGCGGTGAGGAAAGTTTGGAGTGACTGAGTCGTCCACTTTGAAAACAATGTTTTCAATCGAAGGCGGGTAGTAGAACGTAAGATTACTCGTCGTGGGGTCGCCTGGGTTAAGAATGTCCTGTCCGGGTTTTCCGCGCAGCTCCACACCGCCGTACCCAGCCGCACCAGTTACTCCTGGGCCCGATCCCTGCAGAGGTTCGCCGTACCACGCCAAGGTGCTCGTTAAGTAGCACCCGCCGGGAGGTTTTGGAAAATAGACGGTTGCCGGACCAGAACTTCCAACCGCAAACGCATCTGCCGCCCTGAGTGCTGAGTTAATCGCGGCCTGGTCATCGCTGGAGCAATCACCCCTAGCATTGTAAGGCGGGGCCATTACGTTGATTTGTGAATTCACGCTGGCAATTACTGATGGTCCGGTCAGTGGGCCGGCGATTGTCTGCGGTGCTGTTGCCGCAACAGAGAGAGCACCTAAATTCGCCAGCGCTCCACTCGCACTGTTTGCCCCTGTCCCGCCCGCATTGAGTGGGACCGCGCTCATGCCGCCAATCGATGTGCCGCTCGATGTGTAGTACGCAATCTGTCCGGAATTTCCCGAATCGATAGTGCCGCTACTGCCTCCCGATCCGCAAGCCGCGCCGGTATTGGTGAGATATCCCGATGCATCCACCTGCAAGCAGGAATGCCCTGACGAAGCCGCCAAACCCGGAAACTTGATGCTCGTCGGCCCCAGGAACGCGGCATCCAGATTCGCGCTCGATCCCGAGTAGATATCTGTCTCCGCACCCGATCCGCTTTCATAATTCAGGCGAATATGTCCGGTGGAGTTACTCGAATTGACATATGTATCCCCACTGTTTGTATTCTGGTAGGCTTTAAAGCTATCCAGTCCCCCGGTTGCGGAGTTCAGCGCCCAGTTGTTACTCGCATCCTTTACCAAGTACCACTGGCTGTTTCCATTCCAGTCCTTGTAAGTAAACGATCCTTTCTGACTTGTGGTAAGCCCGGGCCAAAGGTAGTAATCCACCTCCGCATCCGCGCTATTCCGCACCGTCATGGTTCCTGTCGATTGCGACGTCCCGCCCACTTGCAGTGCTCCGTTGAACTGCGCATTTCCGGCATTGCTGATCGTGGCCACTGTCGTTTCGCTCGGCCCGCCCGAGCCAAAGATCACTCCTCCGGTTCCAGCGTTATTTGCTCCGTTTAGGACCACCGCGCCTGTCCCCGCGGAGTTAACTACGGTTTGATTGTTGCTGCTCGACTGGCCGTTGTTATACTGCCCGATCGACAAGCGGTACACATTGTTCAGCTCATCGAGAATCTGGTAGAACTGCTCGCCCACAGTTGCATCGCTCAATCCCGTCGTCCATCGGTAGCCGTAGTCGGTCTGGTAGCGGTTCAGCAATCCGCGCTCGTTTCCGGCGCCAGTTCCCAGCCGATACTGATTGGTTACCGTCGCATCCTGCTGGCTCCCGAACCAATCACCATTCAATCCGTTGAAACTCCGGTGAAACGTATCGAGGAAGCTGTTGCGGGTTCCGCTGTCGGCGAGCTTTCCGGTGAACATCGTTCCGCCGGCCATCCAATTGTTGTACGAACTCCCCACGTCCGCTACTACCTGATTTGTCGAGTTTTCGTTCCGCAGACCTACGATCGTGTTGTTCTGCGCGTTTGGCCCCAGGTGCATTGCAGTTGCGCATCCCTCTACATCTCCGCCGGTAAAAGTATTTCCGTCGCCCTCAAGTAAGTTGATTCCGTAAGTTCCATTTATCGGTCTACCGTTCGACGTGGGACAATCGATGTGCAACCTTATAAAGGCGCTCGCATTCATCCAGTCTGTCGTTGCTGGATTTGCCACCTGATGCCCAATCGCATTTACCGCAGTCCCGAATCCACCGAACTCGTCGTCGAGAAAGGTTCCTCCGGTGTAATTTCCGGTCCCGTCCAGCGTCATGCCTGTCTGGTTTGAATTACCGAGCAGATACAAACTCTCCAGGTCCAGTTCCTGCGTCCGATCCGCCACGAGTCCCTGGGCTGCAGCGTTCGCCGCGCCAGTAGTGTTAATCACTACGTTGTCCATATGGAATCCAAGCGTATCCGCGGCATAGGTCGGGTCGCCCACTTGTACCATTGCGCTCGTGCCAGAGTAGGCAAACACGGTGCCGCCCAAGCTTCCGCTAGCGGCAGTCCCGCCTCGCATCGCGCAACCGTGCAAAGCGACATTTCGCGTTCCCGCCGTCACAAGAATCTGATTCGCTGTCGCAATCGTCGCGCACGGGAGCAAAACTGCTGAGTTCCCAGTCGAGATCGTCAGGTTCGATCCCATGGACTGGTTGCCGGTAAAGTTTCGCGCGTCACACGTCCCGCCGTAACTTGTGTTCAATGCGTTCAAGCATGTCTGGATCTTCGCTCCAAGGTCAGCTCCGGGAAACTGATCTGCCTGGTACAAGGCCCCAATCTGCGTGGCGCTGAACGGTCCGCTCAAAGTGCCTCCCGTTAGCGGCACTGCCGTCGCCACCTGTGCGTCAACATAGTGCTTGTCCGCCGCCTGCAAAGCCTGTGTTGGATCGCTGTTCAGATATAAAGGTCCACTCAAGCTCCCGCCCGACGCAGTGAGCTGGCTCTGCGAAATTTCTGAAATTGACTCATCCACATAGGCCTTGCTTACCGCCTGTACGGCCTGCGCCGCGGGCATCACCTGCGCCTGCACCTGTGCGAGACTCGCTTGCGCCGCCGCAGGAACTACCCAGTATTGCGTGCTTGTCGACCCATCGCTCATGTAGATAACGGCTGTGTAGTACTCTCCCGCGGGTGTCGCTCCCACATTCGCCGTGAGGTTCACGCTCACAAATCCGTCCGGTGCAATCTTCACTGTGGTTTGGTCTGCTGCAATTGTCTGCCCCGCCGCGGTCGTAAACGCGGGCCAGCTCACCACCAGAGTCCCCGAGCCCGGTTGCCCGTTCGCCAGATACAGCGTACCCTGCACCGTTGTCGTGCTCACCGCCTGCGCCGCCGACAGCGCCATTCCCAGAAACCAGACGGCAATTCCGAGCACCACGGCCGGTCGTCCGAATCTCGCGCCGTCCGCCGCGGGCGAGTCCGCAAAGGTGGCCGTACATGGCCGCTGGCCTGACCGGTGCTCCACGCGTCTCCTTTGCTGCAGTGAATCGTGGCCGCCGAAAAGTGTCAAAAACCGCAACCACCCGTCTTTCATGAGCTTCATTCCCATTGCACCCTTCTTCCTACTGCATTTCCCCATTTCTTCATAGGGATTCCGAAATCTTGCAAGATGTTTCTTCCCAATCCTCGTCTGATAGACCGTCACCATGCGCCTCGGCTTCTTGTTTCCAATTCAAGAAAAGGATGAAGTGCCGTCAACTCTCCGTACCTTGCCCTTGATAAGTCGCCGGCTGGCTAACTCAGTGACTTTCTAATGTCAGAGCTGGCTCACACGCCTGCTGTCGTTAGCAAGTAGAAATGTCCGCTTTTGAGAGCAAATGAAATGTCCGGTTTCATAAGTTAGTAGCCGTAGAGGCGGTGGAAAAGTGCGAATCCCGCGTAGTTTGCGGGATTTGCAAGTTGAGAGGGAAAGTCTGTTTTTGGACTTTTCCTCTCAACGTCTTTTCCACGGCCTTGATTTGTTTTTTGGTTAGCGGCGTCAGGAGTTTTCCTTCCGCGCTGTAATGACCGACGCGATGTCCTGCGATCATGAGGGTCAGTGTTTGGTCCAGGTGCTGATGGATGATCGCCTTGCATCCCGCCAGGGTGGGACGCCACTCGGCACGCTCGAGTTGCATGATCAGGTTGTAAAAGCTCACCGTGTTATCCCGGTCAACGGTGCGCTCGTAGCGTTGCGTGAAGATCAGCTCCAGGTTCCTGTGCCGGCAGGATATGAACGCCGTGCCTCGCTGCGCTGCCGGAACCGTAAAGCGGCGGTTGAACTCGGCGATGTAGTGCTCATTTAAAAACTTGTTGGCCCCTTCCAGTGTTCGGATCCCGCGCAACCGCAACTCCTGCGGCAGCCGTCCCTGCCAGGTGGAGAAGTTGCGTTCCGAGCGGCCCCTCGCCTGCGGAGAGTAGGACGGAATCATCTGCACTCCCAGTTCCTTCATGGCACGGCCCACCTGCGTGGGACGCTCATAATCGACCTTGCCGCCACTCTTCGGCGTATACCAGAAATGGGCTCCGCGGTCCGAATAGAGCGAGCAGAACAACCCTTTCTGTTCGATCACCGCCCGCAGCCCGGCCATCACGGTAGCGGTCGTCTCTTCTTCGGCCAGCTGCGCATAGTAGATCTCGCTGGTGGCATCGTCCAGAATCACGATCAGGTCGTGCCGACGTTCATCCTGAAACCACTGATGGTCACTTCCGTCGATGTGCAGCATCATCCCCGGCAGTGGACGCCGCTCACGCCGCTTGCGATGCACCCCGCGCCTGGCCTTGCGCTTCACCAGACCGGCCGTCTGCAGCGCCTGCTTGACCCACGTATAACTCAACCCGATCTGATGATCCTCGACCAGCTTCTCATGAAAGTGCCGCACGTTCAGATCGAAGTACTTGTCCCGATATAAGCCCAGAACCTCTTCGGCCTGCGCCTTCGGCACCCGCCTGCTGCTTGGCTTGCGCCGTCGCCGGTCCAGTAATCCCTGAGGGCCTTGCTCCTCAAGCCGCTTCCGCCAGCGACGCATCTGCTGCTCGCTGATGCCCATCAACTCCGCTGCCTGCCACCACTTGATCTTCCCTGTTGTGGCTCGCAACAACACTTGCTGTAACTTCATCGCCCGCTCCGCCGCGGTCCTCGGATAGATCTCCATGCTCTCGCGCATGGCTCCATCCTCGCCGCCCGTTATGCGGACACTTCACTTGCTAAAAACACCGGACATATTATGTG
>CAWJDG010000040.1:0-13363 GCA_963841365.1 uncultured Acidobacteriaceae bacterium | reverse complement strand
CGCCCACAGCATCCAGGGATTCCAGAACCGCCGCTGCCCGCGCCGCACGCTTCGCAGCGTCCATCGCCTGAAACGCAATCCGCCACCACACAGCTCGCACTCGCCGCCGCATTGCCGCGCGCATTCCCGCTCTCGCCTGGACTTGTCCCCGCTCTCGCTGCCAGCGCTGCAGCGCCCAACAGCGTGCAGGCAGACATCGTCGACCTTTCTCCCTTCGCGCCCGTCATGGCCGCCGCGCAAAAGCCCGATACCATCACGCCCGTCATCGCCACCACCGTAACCGCCGCGCAGTTGCAGTCGTTGCCCGTGAGCGGACGCCGCTGGCAGCAGTTCCTGCTCGATACCCCTGCTTCCAGCCCTACTGCAGATTCATCGCAGGCATCCTTTCGTGGCGGACAGCATTCCGCTGCAATCACGGTCGATGGAGCCAACACGGCCTCGCCTTTGGTGCCGCGGCCTTCCGCATCCGGCTCGCGTTCCGCTGACCCGGACGGTCACGACGATACCCCGCAAACATCAATAGACCAGGCCTGGGCTGGCGGCCGCGGATCCGGCGTAAGCGAAACCGCGGTCCGCGAAGTCACCACGGTCGCCGGCAACGTAGAGGCCGAGGGCGCGCACGCCGCCGGCGGGCGCACCACCATCGATACCCAGAGCGGCGCCAACGCACTTCACGGTCTGGGCTTTCTCTTCGACCGCCAGAACAACTGGGGCGCGCAAAACCCTTTCACGCAATGGGTTCAAAACACCGGCTCCGCGGCATCCCCAGCTTTCGCCGCTAGCCCTTCACTCCCCCGGATCACGAAATCGTCTGGGGCTTCGGCATGGGCAGCCGCATCCGTCGCGACAAGCTCTTCTGGTTTGCCGCCCTTGACAGCTATCATCGCAACGATCCCGGCCTGGCCACCGCGAAAAATCCCACTGAGTTCTTCACTCTGCCCTGAACCAACCAGCGCGCCCGTTACGCTGCTCAGCGCACAACTCGGCGAGAGCCATAACCAGGCCTACAACGACTATCTTGGCGTTGCCATGTCCGGTTATACGCCGGCCGGTCTCGAGCAACTGGCCGCGCTGCTCGGCCCCGCGCCGCGCATCGCTGCGCAATGGGTCGGCTTTGCCCGCATCGATTGGCAGGCAACCGAGCGCCACACTTCACCCTTGAAGGCATTGGCGCCAATTGGAACTCCGCGGGCGGCGGGCTCACCCGCGTCTCTGAGACCTACGGCAACCACAGCTTTGGCTCAAGCGCAGCCAGCCAGCAATGGCTGCTCGCCCGCTGGGAAGCCTATCTCACGCCGAACCTGCTCGCCGTCACGCAAAGCTCAGTGGGCCGCGACATCCTCAAGGCGCAGCCCGGCACTCCCTCCACCTTCGAGCAGATCATTCCTCAACGGAAATTTCTGGGGCCAGTTGCCGCAGATCGTCGTCGATTCGCGTTACGGCTTCACCATCGGCAATCCTTCGCGCTTCGGCCAGGGCAGCTACCCTGACGAACGGCTCTATCACGGCCAGGAGATGCTCGATTGGGTCCATAACCATCTGCTCGTCAAGGCCGGCTTCGAGCTCGACCATAATGCGGACGCCACCAGCCTGCTTCGCAATCAGACCGGCACCTATCACTACTCCAACGTCGCCAGCTTTATCTCCGACGCGCTGGCGTTTGAGAAGTTCGGATTCGCCGATGCGCTCGATCCGCGCAATCCGCACAACTGCGGCACCACCGACACCAAGTTCGGCAGCCAGCCCTGCTACTCCTACTACTCGCAGACCATGGGCCCCACCAACTGGCACCTGAGCACCAACGACTGGGCCGGCTACGTCACTGCGCAGTGGCAACCCGCCAAACTCGCCGTATTCTCCGCTGGCCTCCGCTGGGAGCGCGAGCAGTTGCCGCCGCCTATCGCCACGCTCTCGCAATCCTGAGCTCCCGCTCACGCAAACTCTGCCGTCTCTGGGCAATAACTGGGGCCCGCGCGTCAGCCTCGCCCTCGGCTCTGCCAAAAACCGCTGGCCGGTTCTCCGCCTCGGCTACGGCATGTACTACGGCCGCACGGAGAATGCGACCCTCGAGACCGCACTTACCCAAACCGGCTCGCTTCGCGGCGATCTCAGTTTCTTCATGCGCCCCTCCGACGATTGCCAGTTCTGCTCCGGCGGTGCTCCGCTCTTCCCTTACGTCTTTGCCGGCCAGCCCTCAAGTGTGGTCAAGCCCGGAGCGGTTGAATTCGCGCCCAACTTCCGCAACCCCGAAATTCATCAGGCAGTCGCTGCCATCGAGCAACCGCTTCCCGCCCACACCTTGCTCACCGCAAGCGCGATGCTCAGCCTTGGTCGCCGTCTGCCCGTCTCCGTTGACACCAACTTCGATCCTGCTTTCAATCCCGGCACCATCACCTACAACGTGAAAGACCCAACCGGCAAAGGCCCCATCAGATCTTCGCAAATCACCGTGCCGTTCTACGCTACATGGCCCTCCGCAACATCCCCCACCGGCACGGCTGGCCGTCTCAATCCCGACTACCAACAGATTTCCGAAATCACGAGCCGCGCCAACTCAACTTATGAAGCGGCCATGATCAGGATCGCGCGCGAAGGCCGCCGCGGCTTGGGCCTGAACGCCCACTACACTTACGCGCACGCCATGGATTGGAATCCCAACGAAACCACGCTGGTGGCCGGCAGCGATGTCCTTGACCCCGCCAAATTCAGCCAGGAGTACGGCACAAGCAATCTCGATACGCGCCACTCCGCGGCCATCATGGCCATTTTTCAAGCTCCCTGGAAGCTGCGCAATCTCGCCGGTCGCATCGGCAACGGCTGGATGCTCTCCGGTATTGGCCAATTCCGCAGCGGTCTGCCTTACACCATGCGCACTTCGGGCTCATTGCCTGAAGAGTTCACGATCACGGGCGCTGCCATTGCAGGCCTCGGCCCCGGCATGAACGGCTCTGGCGGCGACAACCGCGTCTATGGCCTCGGCGGCGATGGCCGCTCCTACAATTTCGGCCGCAACACCTTCCGCTATCCCAACACGTGGAAAGCCGACCTCCGTCTCGCCAAGCGGTTTGATCTCGGCGAAATGCGCCAGTTGGAATTGCTCGCCGAGACCTTTAATCTCTTTAACCACCAAAACGTCACCGAGCTTGAAACCACCGGCTACTCTATCGAGTCCAGCGGCACTTCAAGCACGCTCCCCACGCTTTGCTACCTCACCATCAATACCGTCGGCAGCGCCAGTTGCGGAACCACCACCACAACCGGACTCGGAACTCCCATCGCCGCCTTCGGACAACCGCTCAACATCAACGCCACCAACTTCTATCGCGAGCGCCAAATCGAGCTCGGCCTGCGCATGAGGTTTTAAGGTCTCACCACGAGTGACCGTGGCCGCATCGCTGCCCTACAATCATTGCGCAGCATTAGTCGATCAAATCCTGGAGATTTTGATGCATCCCAGCAAATCCTTCCGGCGCGTATATCGCGCCCATCGCCATATTGCCATGACCCTCGCCGCCCTGCTCGCCCTCATCTCATCGTCTGCCGTCGCCAGCGCACAGCCGAAAAAAGCGCCCATCGCCTCTCCGGGCGACACGCTCACCACGCCCGGCCCGCTCGCGCACAATCTCTCGCCGAAGTTCTCGCACCGCGACCTCGCCAAAGCCATGAAGCTCGTTGCCGACTGGCAGCTTAGCCGCATGCCTGCTGATCCGCAGACCGACTGGACCTGGGCCGCGCTCTACGACGGCTTCATGGCCGTCCCCGACAAAGTCGCCGGTGACAAATACAAGCAGGCCATGCTCCACATCGCCGAGCAGCTCGACTGGCAGCCGGGCCAGCGCGTGATGCACGCCGACGATCAGGCCGTCGGCCAAATGTATTTGGAGCAGTACTTCATCCACAAAGATTCCAAAATGATGGCTCCCATGCGCGCCCGCCTGGATACCGAAATGGCCACGCCCGATCCCACCGATCCCAGGCATCCGCTCTGGTGGTGGTGCGACGCGCTCTTTATGGCTCCGCCCGTCTACGCCGATATGGCCACCGCAACCGGCGACACGAAATATCTCACTTTCATGGACCACGAGTGGGACATCACCACCGCGCTGCTCTACGACCGCTCGAAACATCTTTACTTCCGCGACGCGACGTTCCTTGACAAGCACGAGAAAAACGGTGAACCGCTCTTCTGGTCGCGCGGCAACGGCTGGGTCATGGGCGGCATCGTGCGCGTGCTTCAACGACTGCCCGCTGATTCGCCATTGCGCCCCAAGTATGTCGCGCTGCTCAAAGAGATGGCGGCAGAAACGCTCTCTATCCAGGGCAAAGACGGACTCTGGCGCCCCGGTCTCCTCGACGCCGACTCCTATCCGCTGCCTGAAAACTCCGGCAGCGCCTTCATCACCTACGCCCTTGCCTACGGCGTCAACGAAGGAATTCTCGACCGCGCCACGTATTGGCCCGCAGTCGAAAAGGCATGGGCCGGAATGCTCACCCACGTCTATGCCGATGGCCGCCTCGGCAGCATTCAGCCCGTCGGCGCAGCCCCCGGAGCCTACAGCGAGACCACGAGTTACGTCTACGGCGTCGGCGCGTATCTGCTAGCCGGCTCTGAAATTTATCGCGGCGTCAAATAGCGGCGAAAACAAATCCGTAGCTGTCAGGTGGGCTCGGCTCAATTCGAGGGCCTGTCCAGCCGCTCTCTCTTCCATGTATCATGATTGCGCCGTGCAAACGGCTGCGAGGGACCGATGAAGAAACTGCTCTGTATCTGCGCTGCTCTGGCCATGACGTTCACCGCCGCAACGGCGCTTGCTGCCGACGTCACCGGCACGTGGTCCTCAGAGATGAAGACTCCCGATGGCAACACCTTCCAGCTCACCTTCACCTTCAAGCAGGACGCCGACAAGCTGACCGGCTCGGTGCAGGGACCGCAGGGCGACCCCATCGCGATCTCGAACGGCAAAGTCGATGGCGACAATTTTACCTTTGACGTGTCGTTCAACGGCATGACCATCCACCACAATTGCGCGGTGAATGGCGATGAGATCAAGATGACCACGAAGTCCGATTCCGGCGATTTCCCGGGTATGGAAATGACGCTGAAGCGTGTCAAGGATACCCCTGCCGCTCCCGCAACGCCGGCAGCACCCGCTACTCCGCCCGCTCCGGCTACACCGCCATCAGCTCAATAGGCAGCATTCGTGCAGTGGCGCGGGGGACTTTAGTCTCCTGAGGCAGAATGTGGCAATAAAGAATGCTGTCATCCTGAGCGAAGTTTGGCCTGTTTTTTGGCCAAACGGAGTCGAACGACCTGCATTTGGGGTGCTGATTTATGCAACAAACTTTTGACCCACCACATTAACTGGTTTTCTGCGTCCCGCTCGCTTCGCCGCTCTCATCGGCCTCCGCTGCAAGAGCCAACTCCGTCTCTTCGCCCATCGCAGCGTCCAGCAGATTGCGCGACATCGACTTGCTCGTCCTGACTCCAAGCTGTTTGAGCATCTCGACCTGCCTCACAAGATTTCCGCGCCCCTCGCTCAGCTTATTCATGGCAAGGCCGTAGTTTTGTTCGGCGGCACGCAAGCTTTTACCCACCGCCTCAAGGTCGCTGACGAAGCCCACAAATTTGTCGTAGAGCTCCGCCCCGCGATTCATCACGTCCTGGACGCTGCGCGCCTGCAGTTCCTGCTGCCACAGAACATTCACAATGCGAATGATGTAGAGCAGTGTCGTCGGGCCCACCAGAAGAATGCCCTGCTTATAAGCATCGGCCCAAAGTTCAGCATCATTCTGCAGCGCAATGAGAAATGCCGGCTCAATGGGCACAAACATCACCACAAAATCCGGCGTTTCAATGCCTGGTAACCGGTGGTAGCCTGCCTTGTTCAATCCGGAAACATGCCCACGCACGCTCGCCAGATGCAGTTTGAGCGCGGCGTTGCGAGCATTTTCGTCGGCTGCATTCGCATAATCGCTGTACGCCGTGAGCGAGACCTTCGAATCGATCACCAGGTTGCGCCCGCCCGGCAGGAAGACGATCACATCGGTGCGCGCTGACCTGCTCCGGCTGCCATCTTCGCCCTCCAATCCGGAGAAACTTTGCTGAAAACTGTACTGCTCTCCCTCGCGGAGCCCGGCTTTTTCCAGCAGATCGCGCAAAATGAATTCGCCCCAATCGCCCTGCGCCTTTGACGACCCGCGCAACGCCGTGGTCAGGTTGCGCGCCTCCTCCGTGAGCTGCTGGTTCAAGCCGCCCAGTGTTCCAATCAACGTCTCCAGCTTGGTCACGCCCGTCTTCGAGTCGCTCTGCGCCTCTTCCACCTTCTTGCGAAACTCCTCAATCTGTGTCTTGAGCGGCGTCAACAGGGTGCCCAGTTGTGTCTGGCTCGCCTCTGAAAATGTCTTCGACTTTGCATCCAGAACCTCCGCAGCCAGCGTCTGAAACTGATCAGAAAGCGCCTTCTTCGCCGTTTCCAACAGCGCCAGCTTTTCTGCCAGGTTCTGCCGCTCGTTTCTGAGTTCTGCTTCAAGCTCCTTTACGCGCGCGGCAAGCATGCGCTCGGCGTCCGCCTTGTTCTGCAATTCCCCGCGCAAATCGTCAAGCCTTCTTCCGCGCTCTTCAGCCAGCGCCGCAAAGCCTGCCCTCGCTGCCGCCTCGGCCTGCGCCTGCACCAATTCGCTTTTCGTCGCGGTCAGATCGCGCGCCAACTCCTCGTGGCGCTCGTTTGCCGACGAGCCTCGCAGCCAGAATCCAACCAGTATTCCCGCTATTCCTGCAACTGCTACCACAGCCAGAGTGACGATCAACGACGGCATGATTCCCCAGATTCCTCTTCGCCAAATATACGCCATCCATCGGTGCATTTCCTGCCCTGCGCCCTAACCCTTCCCACCCCCGGCCGCTGCCCCCGATCTCTGATGCCGATTCCCTGCTCCCTGTTCCCTATTCCCTGTTTTTCCTCGCCTTTACACCCCTCGGTCCTCCCGGTAGACTTGAAGATTCGGGGCCAGCGCATCTTTTCTTTGCGCGGTGGTTGTCATTCCCTGCCGCGGGCCGGTATGGTAGGTTCGCGGGAGCGGTTGTTCCGGTACCCCGAATGTTTTCTTGAGTTCCTAATCACATGAGGAGATGCACGCATGGCTGTTGAAGAAAAAGTGAAGCAGATCATCGTTGAGCAATTGCAGGTGGACGAGGCTGAAGTCACCCCCGGAGCCAGCTTTCAGGAAGACCTGGGCGCCGATTCGCTCGATGTGGTCGAACTAGTGATGCAGTTCGAGGAAGCGTTCGACATGGAGATTCCCGACGAAGACGCCGAGAAGATCAAGACCGTGAAGGACGCCATCGACTACATCGAGAAGAACGCGAAAGGTGGCAAGTAAGCTTTGACCCAGGTTCCAACTCAGGCTCCGTCCCCAGTGTCGGCGCGCAGAGTCGTCATCACCGGTATCGGCCTCCTCTGCGGTATCGGCAACACCGCACCCGAGGTGTGGCGCCAGCTATTGGCGGGCGCCAGCGGCATGGCCCCCATCAGGGCCTTTGACGCGACCGGTTTCCCGGTCACCTTCGCCGCCGAAGTCAAGGACTTCGACCCTCTCCAATTCGTCGACAAAAAAGAAGCGCGAAAAATGGGGCGCTTCATTCACTACGCCTTTGCCGCGACGCAAGAAGCGATGGCGCAGTCGGGCCTTCAGATCACTGAAGACAACGGCGATCGTATCGGCGTCTTCATTGGCTCCGGCATCGGCGGATTCGAGGTCATCGAGCGCGAGCACAACAACCTGCTGCAGGGCGGCCCGCGCAAGATGTCGCCTTTCTTTATTCCCGCCGCCATTGTGAACATGGCCGCCGGGCAAATCAGCATCCGCTACGGAGCGCGCGGCCCCATCTCCGCCACCGCCACCGCATGCGCCACCAGCGCCAACTCCATCGGCGACTCGGTGCGCATGATCCTGCACGGCGACGCCGACGCCATGATCGCGGGCGGCGCTGAAGCTGCCGTCACTTCTATGTCCGTGGGCGGATTCGCAGCCATGCGCGCGCTTTCCACGCGCAACGACGATCCCACTCACGCCAGCCGCCCGTTCGACAAGGATCGCGACGGCTTCGTCATTGGCGAGGGCGCCGGCATTCTCATTCTCGAAGAGCTCGAGTTTGCCCGCGCGCGCGGCGCAAAAATTCTCGCCGAGGTCATCGGCTACGGCATGAGCGCCGACGCTTACCATATGACCGGCATCGCGCCCCACGGCTTGGGCGCGCAGCGAAGCATGAGAGCAGCCATCAAAGACGCCGGCATTCAGCCGGAAGAGGTGGGCTACATCAACGCGCACGCTACGGCCACTCCGGCAGGCGACGGCAATGAGTCGCGCGCTATCGAAGCGGTCTTCGGCGAGCACGCGCTGAGCCGCAAGCTCAAAATCAGCGGCACCAAGTCGATGACTGGGCATCTGCTCGGCGGCGCGGGCGGACTCGAGGCCGGCATCACTGTGCTCGCATTGGTCAACCAGCAGCTCCCGCCCACCATGAATCTCGAGAATCCCGATCCCGAGTGCCGCCTCGATTACGTGCCCAACAAACCCATCGCACACAAGTTCGATATCGGATTGTCGAACTCGTTCGGCTTTGGCGGCATCAACGCCACGCTCATCATGCGGCGGTGGAACGAGTAGCGCCGCGGCCGCCCATCTTTAGCTCCACACCTACGGCACCACCGGCGACGCTCCATTCAGAAACGCCGGATCCATCTCCGCAATGTCCGCGCGATAACTCACTGTATTCGCCGTCGGAAACGTCGCCGGCACTTTCTGCGTCACCTTACCCGTTGCCGCCCACTCCGTGCCCCGCTGAAACGTGGTCATGAATCCCACGCAGCTCAGCGCAAACACATCATGACCCAGCGTGGTGTGAAACACTCTCCCCTTTCCGTACCGCACCACCATCAGCATGGGTTCGTCGCGGCCGGTTCCTTTGTTCTTCGCATCGGAGTGCGCGGTCGCCAGCACCGTCATGTCCTTGCCCGGCCCGCGTAGTCCCGCATAAAGCTCGTCGTTGGCGTGCAACCACACCGCCGGCAAGCCCTTCATGATCGGATGTTCCGGCTCCCGCGTGGTCACCTGGAATGGCAGCCGCGCTCCATGCTGCCCTGCCGGTCCCGGTGATGTATCCGAAACCATCTTCCCATCCTTCCAATACCAATACGGACCCGCCTGCTCGTTGCGCTTCCTCCAGCCGCCGATGCCGGTCATCAGGTTATACGCGGGCCAATCAGGAAACGCATTGTCCGCCGCGTGCACCACCACCAGCCCGCCTCCATCCGAAACGTATTTCTCAAACTGCGCGCGAAGTTCCACCGGCCAATCCGGTCCGTCGTAGTTCATCACGATCGCCCGATAGCGCTCCAGCTCCGGCCTGAAGTTGCTGAAGTCCCCGTCCGACACCGGCGCAGTAATCACCGTCACCTCGAACAGCCCAGTCTCTTCCAGTTCCCTCTTGAGCACCGGCGTCGTCAAATGCCAATTGTGGTACGCGCCGCCGCTCTCGCCGTCCACAATTGCCACGCGGATGGGGCCGCCCGCCGAAGCCATACCCGGGACACACAACAAACCCATCGCCATCATCACCCAACCACTTCGGCTCATCTTCGACCCTCACTCATCAGCTTCTTTCGCCTGAAGAAGCAGAATACTCCTGGCACGGCAGCGGGACGTGAATTGAAGAAGATGGCCGGCCCCTGCCCCCAAAAAGTCACCATCTGCAGGTTACCGGCTCCGCGATGAACCCACATAGGTGGGATTTCCGAAAACCTTCCTGAACGCTACTCTCGTGGAGTAAGAGAGCGCTAGACATGTTGGTCTTCGCCTGCGACGTATGGAATGCATACAATCGTTCCCCACGTCGCGGGAGATTTGTTCCATATATCGGAAACGGCGCGTGTATTAGATGCACTACTTGTGGGGCTCAGGGCCCCTTTTGATTGCCCAGATCGAGAAGGTTGAAGTTGGTTAGAGATACAACCTCTCACATTCGCCTTAGCCCAAATCTGCGTGCGACCGCGGCGTGGTGCATAGCGCCACGCCCCAGGGCCGTCTGGGTGTTTGTTGCTAAGGGGCAACAATGAAGATCTTAGGAATTAGCGGGCTTGAAAATTCGGTGCCCTTCAAGCGGGCCCGTTGGCCGGGGCTCGACGAGCGCGACTACCGCATCGTCCCGGGCATGGACGCAGCCGCTGCCTTGGTCGTTGACGGCAAGCTGGTGGCCGCCGCTGCGCAGGAGCGCTTTAGCGGCAAGAAACATACCGGCGACTTTCCCATCGACGCGATCGAGTCTTGCCTCGCGCAGGCCGGCGTCTCCATCCACCAAATCGACGAAATCGCGCACGGCTTTGACTACGCTCCCTATCGCGATCTCTACGCCAGCGACGAAGTGTCGAAGGAATTTTACTTGAAAGTACTCTCTCGCGATGCCCTGCTGCCGCAGATACGCCGCGAGTTGCCCGCCTTCCCGCTTCAGAATGTCCATCACGTGGGTCATCACCTAGCGCACGCCGCCAGCGCGGCCTATACCTCTGGCTGGGATGAGTGCCTCGTCGTTGTCAACGATGCGATGGGCGAGACCGAGAGCATCAGCGTCTACGAATTTCACTTCGGTGAGTTCGAGAAGATTCACACCGTGGCCATAAGCGATTCCATCGGCGTCCTCTACTCACTCGTCGCGCTCCATCTCGGATTCGATTTCAACTCCGACAACTACAAAGTCATGGACCTCGCGGCCTACGGCGATCCCGCGCAATTCCGCAAGTTCTTTCAGGATGCCGTGCAGCTTCGCCCTGAAGGCGCCATCCGCATTCCCATGCTCAGGCTCAACCGTAGCTGCGAGGGGAGCGAAAACTACATCGCTACACGCGCCTGGCTTGATCAGCGACTCGTCCCGCGCCGCGCCCCCGGACAGTCCATTCGCTCCGATCATAAGAATGTCGCCGCCGCGTTGCAGGAGTGCCTCGAGCAGACTGTGATCCATCTTTGCGAACATTTTGGCAGAAAGACTGGCTTGCGCCGCATCGCCCTGGCCGGCAGCGTCTCGCTCAATTGCGCCGTCAACGGCAAGCTCAGCCGCTCGCATCTCTTTGACGAAGTCTATGTGCCGCCCGTGGCCGGCGACGACGGCGTCGCCCTTGGTGCAGCGCTCTATCGTGCTTCGCTTTGCGGAACGGTTCCCAACGAACGTTTCCCCGCACCACTCTTCGGCCCGCGCTACACCGCCGGCGAAATTGAGTCCACCCTCTACCACTGCAACGGTAGGCTGCAATGGAGACGCTGCTCATCGCTCGAAGAAACCTGTGCCACCGCCGCCAAGCTCATCGCTGAAGGGCGCGTCGTCGCATGGTCGCGTGGCCGCATGGAGTATGGGCCGCACGCTCTTGGCAATCGCAGCATTCTTGCCGACCCGGGCCGTTCCGAAGTGCGTGATCGCATCAACGCCCTTGTCAAGAACTGCGAAACCTTCCACCCCTTCGCACCCGCTTGCACGGTTCGAGAGGCGCATCGCTGGTTCGAGGTCGCTCCCGGAGCCGAATTCCCTTATATGACCAGCGTCGTCAACGTCCGCCCCGAGGTGCGCAATCTGCTCCCCGCCGTCACCCACGTCGACGGATCCGCGCGCCTGCAAACTGGCAGCATCAACGACAATCCCGATTTTCACGCGCTCCTGGTTGCTGTGGGCCGCACCACGCGCCGCGAAATGGTGCTCAATGCCAGCTTCAATGTCAATGGGCAACCCATCGTCAATACGCCCGAAGACGCCGTCACATCCCTTATAAGCTCCGGCATCGACCACCTGTTCCTTGAAAACTTCCACGTGACCCGCTCAACCAAGTGAGTCCAGATTGACCGAACAGTATGCGGAAAAGCTCTTAACGGAAGATGGTCGGGTTTCACAGGCTGCAAAGAAATCCTTCGCGGCGGGTTTTGTATCAGGGCATGACTGGTAGGTCAGGGCTTTAGCCCTGACTTCTGCTAAAGCCGCAACATAGCCGGGGGCTTTAGTGTCTGCGTGAGAACTACACAAGGTACTTGTAATTCACATGCGAGTTAGGCGACAAGAGAAGCATGTCGCGATTCAAGTTGTACAACCCGGATCAAGCGTATTTGCTGCCGCCGAGTGTGAGGGATGAGTTGGGCTCCAGCCACCTGTGCTTTTTCGTGCGTGAGGTGATCGAGCGATTGGATATGAGCGGGCTCGAACAGAGCTACTCGGCCGAGGGTGGCGAGCTTTACGCTCCGCAGTTGATGCTGGGCGTGTGGCTTTACGCCTACGCTCTGGGCATCAGCAGCGCGCGGCAGGTGGAACGGCGGGTGGTGGAGGATCTGGCGTTCCGCTACCTGGCGGCAGGCGAGCGGGTGGACAACTGGGCATTGAGCGCGTTCCGCCGCCGTCACGGACGGGCATTGAACGACGCCTTTACGCAGGTTCTGGAGTGGGCGCAGCAGCGGGGCATGGTGAAGCTGGGCCGTGTGGCGATGGACTCGACGCGCATCGCGGCCAACGCCTGCAAGGATTGCGTGGACTCGGAGCAGGCGCTGCGCGACACGCGGGCGCAGCTGCGCCGGCAGGTACGCGCCTGGCAGAAGGAGGCCGACCGCGACGATGCCGAGCCGGGCGGGCTGGAAGTGGCCATCGGCGAGTTGAACCGGGCGCTGGACGAGTTGCCGCGGCGGCTGGAGCGGCTGAAGAAGAGCGGCTTGAAGCGGCTCTCGCGCACCGACGAAGACGCGCGCTTTCTGCGCCAGCGCGGGGACAAGTTCGTGCTCGGCTACTCGGCGGAAATCGCGGTCTCGGACGACCACTTTATCGTGGCCCAGCGCGTGACGCAGAACGTGACCGACAACGGCTCGCTTGCGCCCATGCTGGACCAGACCGAACAGCGCTGCGGTGCGCCGCCGGGCCAGGCACTGGCCGACAGCGGCTTCTTCTCGGTCGACAACCTCAAGCAGATGGAACAGCGCAACATCGACGGATATGTACCGGACTCCAACATGGCGCGGGCACTGAACCTGGGCGCGCGCTGCCGCACCCGGGCCAAGGCCCCGGCGCATCGCCGCATGCGGGCCAAATTGCGAAGTCCGGCCGGGCAGGCCGCCTACGCACGCCGCAAGGCCATCGTCGAACCGGTATTCGGAGTTCTGAAACAACAACGTGGAATGAGACAATTTCGCACCCGTGGATTGAACAACGTCGCAAACGAATTCACCCTGGCCACAATGGCCTACAACATCACCCGGCTGCACGTCAGGCGGGCAGCCTGAACAGAAACCAGAACGCAAGACCGCTGTACAACAACATCAGAAAACACCGGCTGAAGCGTTCTCA
>CAWJDG010000039.1:0-6631 GCA_963841365.1 uncultured Acidobacteriaceae bacterium | reverse complement strand
AGCCACCGATGAGACGACCTGACTACAGCCACGGATACATCGAACTCATTTATGACGCCAGCAAGCAGGCAGCGAAAGATGTGGTCTCGCACCTGAAGGAGCGCGGGCGTTGGTGCGAGAGATTTGATCGCCAGGGCTTACCTCTGCTCTTCGCGGAAGCGGCGGGAACGCCGGCATTCGACCCTCTTGTGTGCTTGGTGGAGAGCCTCGTCGATCACTTGGATCCGACGGGCGAGCTGCTCTACGAGTGCGCGCGGTATGTAGCGCGCGAACGCAACATCGAGTTTGGTGAGGCGCTGGCCGAAGTGGGCAATCCGCATTTAGGGCCTTACATCGTGGCTGGGCCGAATCCGGATGCGCGCGGTGGGACGTGGGGAACGTCGATCTCTCCAGGGCAGCGCCAGATGGAGCGCCAATCCTCTCTGCAGGCGCTGAAAAATCACCTATTACCAGCGGAGATCGTTGACTTGGCCTGGCGTCGTGCGGAATCGAAGGGGTGGCCGTTCAAGCGGGCGCTTCTTGAAGTCACTGCGGAGCGCCCAGAGATCATGGAGGACTTTCAGTCGGCACAACGTCGCAGCGGCGCTGTTGCCTAGTTAGTAATCTGCGGCCGGTTCGGCTGCGCGCGGATGTCAAGGGCCGCAGCGTTTGACTTTGGGTTTCATGCGAGCGCTTTCCGATAGGGTAGGCGCTCGCATTTGTGTGTCTGTCGACGGGCGCCACTTTTACTCGGCTCTAATTCTGACGGTCACTCGGCTGTAATTCTGGGAGCCACACATCCAGAAGCCGCCGAGCATACGGACCATCCTGCTAGTCTGAAACCCAGGACATGCCACTCCTCTCCGCAGCCTCGGCATTCTCGCGGGTCACTTCGCTCGCTCGTCAGCGCCCCATTCACGCGGCCTTCTCCTGGCTGCATGGGAATCCAAAAACCATCATGGACTGGCAGTTGGAATTGGTGGCGATTCCCGCACCAACTCACGGAGAAGAGGCTCGTGCAAAGTGGCTGAACCAGCGCTTCGCTGAGTTGGGCCTGGGCCACATTGAGACTGACGCCGCCGGAAACGTCCTTGGAATTCTGCCGGCCGTGAATCTCCCGCCCGAGAGCACCGGTCCAGTAATTCTGCTTTCGGCGCACATCGATACAGTCTTTCCCGCCGGAACGCCCATCCATCCCGTGCTTGAAGACGACCGTTTGGTTGCCCCCGGCGCTTGCGACAACGCGGCCGGCGTTGCAGGAATGCTCGCCATCGTCCGCGCTCTGCTCCATGCCGGCGTCGAGCTGCCTGTACCACTCGTCGTACTGGGAAATGTCGGCGAAGAAGGCGAAGGCGATCTGCGCGGCGTGCGTCACGTCTACGAGCACAGCCCACTCGCCAGCCGCATCGCCGCCCACATCGTCCTTGACGGCCCCGGCGCTGATGGCGCTGTGACACAAGCCCTCGGCAGCCGCCGCTACCAGGTCACCGTAACCGGACCCGGCGGCCACAGCTTCACCGACGCCGGCACACCGAACCCCATCGCCGCGCTTGCCACTGCGCTCGCCCGGCTGGCCGACACGCCGCTGCCCGAGACTCCCAACACGACGCTCAACCTGGGAACCATTCATGGCGGCATCAGCGTGAACTCGATTCCCGAAAACGCCCAGGCCACCATCGATTTCCGCTCCACGGACCCTGAACAACTCGTGCTTCTTGAAGTCGCCTTGCACCGCGCAGTTGAGGATGCCATCGAACACTGCAACGCAAAGTCGAAGTCCGCTGCGAATTCGCTCAAGCGCTTGTCCTTTGCCATCTCCACCATCGGCGACCGCCCCGCCGCGAAATTGCCCGACGACTCCGCGCTTCTTGCCGCATTGCGCGCAGTCGACAGGCACCTGGGTCTGCGCACCGACCTCCGCCTCGGCTCGACTGACGCCAACATCCCGCTCTCGCTCGGTGTTCCCGCCTTGTCGATCGGCGCAGGCGGCGAAGGTGGTGCCGCGCACACGTTGCACGAGTGGTACTCGCCGAAAGACCGCGAACTGGCTCTCAAGCGAGTGCTGCTCCTCACTCTCGCCATGCTCGAGTGGGCCGCCGACCAGTAACGCACCCGCGGAAACGCACCTCTGATACACTCCGCGCATGCGCCTCCGCGCTCACTTGGCAGTAGCCGCCGCGATCATATCCATCTCCTGCATCGCAGTTTCCATTTCCTCTGCGCAATCGCAGTCCGCGCCGTCACATCCACCGCTGATTTCAACAGCCGCGCCAATCGCCCCACCCGATGTCATCTTTCTCAACGGCATCATTTATACCGGCCAGGGATTCGCCGTTGACCACCCGCGCACCGCGCAAGCCATGGCAATTGGCGGCGGCAAAATCTTAGCGATTGGACGCAATGAGGAGATAAGGCGCCTGGCCGGACATAACACACGCGTACGCGACCTCAATACGTCTCAAAGCGGCATCTTTGTTTTCCCCGGCTTTGACGACGCACACGTTCACCTTGGTTCTGCCGGGCAGACAAAGATGAATCTTGACTTGACCGGCATAAAGTCGCTCAGCGAAATGATGGCCAAGGTCCAGGCATTTGCCAAAGTCGCACCTCCCGGCCACTGGATCACCGGCGGCAATTGGGACCACACGCTTTGGTCCGACGCGGCATTGCCCAATCGCGAGCAGCTCGATCAGGTCACAGCGGGCCATCCCGCATTCCTCTCCCGCATCGACGGTCACATCGCCCTCGCCAACACTGCAGCCTTGGCGGCCGCCGGCATCACTGGCAAAACCATTCCACCAATGGGAGGTGCCATTGACCACGATGCTCATGGCGAGCCAACCGGAATTCTGCGCGAGTCGGCCCAGCAGCTCGTTGAGAAAATCATTCCGCCGCTCAGCCATGATGAGCGTCGTCGCGGCCTAGAGCTGTCCATAGCCGACGCACTCGCGCACGGCGTCACCAGCGTGCAGGACTTCAGTGACTGGCAAGATTTCCTGGTCTATGAGGAGTTGGAGAAAGAAGGCAAACTCGATCTGCGGATTACGGAGTGGCTACCGTTTAAAGAGCCGCTCGCAGAAGAGAGGAGTCAGCGCGCTCACCATCTGGCCGATGACCCGATGCTGCACACCGGCATGTTGAAGGGCTTCATGGATGGTTCGCTTGGCTCGCGCACTGCAGCGATGAAGGCGCCCTACGCCGACGATCCCCACAACGCCGGCCTGCCTCAGTACACACAAGCGGAGTTGAACCGGATGGCAGTCGATCGCCAGCAAGCCGGCTTTCAACTTGGCTTTCATGCCATCGGCGACCGCGCGGTCTCGATGGCTCTCAATGCCATTGAGCAGGCGGAACTCAGCCTCTTTCATCGCCACGATCTCCAGCAGCTCCCCAATCTCGCGGGATTCGGCCCATGCCGTCCGCCCGCCCAGCCATATGAAATTTGGGACGAGAAGATGCCCTGCGGAAACACGCTTGAGCCTTCCATCGCTTCCCCGCACTCAGAGCAGCCGAAGTCGAAACTCTCCGCGGGCATCTCGCGCCCAGGCCCCCGCGACCGCATCGAGCACGCGCAGGTGGTCGATCCGGCAGACATTCCGCGTTTCAAACAGCTCGGCGTCATCGCGTCCATGCAGCCCAGCCATCTCCTCACCGATATGAACTGGGCCGAAGCGCGCCTAGGACCCAAGCGGGCCGCATTCTCTTACGCGTGGAAGGCATTCCTCGATGCGGGGGTGCCGTTGGCCTTCGGCACCGATTATCCGGTGGAACCGATCACGCCCTTCCGCGGCCTCTACGCCGCCGTAACCCGAATGAACGAGGCCGGGACACGCAGCTATTTTCCTCAGAACAAAATCACGCGGGGTCAGGCCCTCCACGCCTACACTCAGGGTTCTGCCTATGCCGAGTTCGCCGAGCATCGCAAGGGCAAGCTCGCGCCCGGGTACGATGCCGACTTCATTCTGGTCGACCGCGATCTTTACTCCGTAGCTCCAGCAGCGCTTCTCAAAGCCACGGTTCGAGAATCCTTCGTGGCTGGGAAACAGGTCTTCGTTGCCAACATGCGCATTCAATCGTCCAAATAGCCTTCCCAAAGTAGCCGCGCTTCCACGTGCGGCCCTTTCTCCACCAGACGCGTCTAAGTGTTCAAGCGCGGATGTTGCGTCACCCCGCTGGGTGCTCTTCTCAGCAGCTTCACAGGCAACCCCATTGGGCTCGCGGATGGCTATACTAAGAGATGGCGCTATCCAAAACCCGGCTGACAATCTGGGCGCCTTACGAGGTCATTGAACTTTATGAAATTGCTCTTCGACCGGCTTCGCTCGCGCCGTCTTGCCTCGACATTCGTGCTCCTCGCCACGCTCACGGCCGCCGTTGTGGCTGGATCGTTTGCCGCCCACGGAGTCCGCGGACAGGAAAATCAAGACGGCAGCACCGACGCCACACCCCTTAAGGTCACCAACACGCCAACCCCTCCCAACGATTTTGTGAGAATTGCCAAGCAGGTGGGACCAGCGGTGGTGAACATCAATACTCAGACTCTGCCCAAGCAATCACCCAACGGGGGAAGCCACAGTTTTCACTTCAAGTCGATGCCTAACCAGCAGAATCCGGATGGCGGCGATCAGGACAATGGTCAGCAGCCGGGTCCGGACAATTTCCAGGACTTCTTCAACCGTTTCTTTGGCGGCCAGAATCCGTCGCCCGATGAGGGCGAGGGCGGTCAGGTGCAGGAGTCTCTGGGCTCAGGCTTCATCGTCGATTCAAAGGGTTACATCATTACCAACGACCATGTCATCGACAAAGCCGACAAGATCTACGTCAAGCTCTCGACGGACCCCGACACCACGGATCTGGGACGCCCCGCCCGCGTGATCGGCAGGGATAAGGCCACAGACCTGGCCGTGATCAAGATCGATACCAGCGCCCCGCTGCCGACAGTCAAATTGGGCAACTCTGACGCGGCCCAAGTGGGCGATTGGGTCGAAGCCATCGGTAGTCCATTCGCCCTGGCGCAAACAGTCACCGCCGGAATCATCTCCGCCAAGAACCGGACCATCGACCAAGGCGCGCCCGGCCAGTTCCAGCACTTTATCCAGACTGACGCCGCCATCAACCCCGGCAACTCCGGCGGGCCGCTCCTCGACATGAACGGCGAAGTCATCGGCGTGAACACGGCGATCTTTACGCAGTCGGCCGGCTATCAGGGAATCGGCTTCGCCATGCCTTCCAACACCGTGGTTTCGGTTTACAACGATCTCATCAGCCCCAGTCACAAGGTGACGCGCGGGTCCATTGGAATCCAGTTCAAGGAGGGCTTGTCAAGCGCCGTCAACCGCGTCTACGGCTTCAAAAACGGCGTCCTGGTGCAGGAAGTGCAGCCGGGTGGCCCAGCCGATAAGGCCGGTCTCAAGCAGGGCGACATCATCACCTCTATCGACGGGCGCAACATCAAGGACGGGGACGACTTGGTGAACGAAATCGCTAGCCGCAGGCCGGGATCGACGATCCGCCTCGGCTTCGTGCGCGATGGCAAGCCGCAAGATACCACGGTCACCATCGGCGATCGCGACAAGGTGTTTGCCGATTTGAACAATCCGCAGACTGAAAACAATCCTGAAAACGCGGGTGGCGCCGGTGAAGCCAAGTTGGGCCTCGTGGTTCACGAGATCACTCCCGCGGTGGCTGCCAAACTGCACTCGTCAGGCGTGATCATCGATTCCGTGCGTACCGGCTCGTTCGCCGACTTGCAGGGATTGGAGCCGGGGTTGGTGATTACGCACGTCAATCGACAGCCCACCCCCAACAAGGATCAGTTCGATGCCGTGGTGAGTAAGTTCAAGGCTGGCGATGATGTTGTGTTTGAGGTGATTGACCCGCGCCATCCCGATCAGGGCATTAACGTGATTGGCGGAACACTTTAGCCGCATTGGAACAGCGCCGGTGCCGAAGATTCGCCGCCGGCGCTTGGTTCCGAATTGGGGCTCTTTGGTAACCTGCAGCCTATTTTTAGGTTGCCGCATCCCAAACGTTTGGTTAAACTTCTACGAAGCGTTCTCTGAAGCTTTGTCGTTGCAGGTGGTATGACAGTGTTTTCGTCTCATGCACGTCTGGCATTTCTGATTTCCGCGGCCCTTCTCGCGCCGCCCGCTTTTGCTGCGCATGCCAACGGGTCCACCACCAGCAGCCATCCGAGCGCTAAGTCAAAGCTCTCGCATTCGAAGCACAGATCGCGCAAGGTACGGGGCCAGCAAGCCATCGAGCCGGAGCGTGTGACTCAGATTCAACAAGCTCTGATCCGCGAGCACTACATGTCGGGCGAAGCCGACGGCAAATGGGACGCCGACACCGTGGCCGCAATGCAGAAGTTCCAGGCTGACAATGGCTGGCAAACCAAGCTGATGCCCGATTCGCGCGCTCTCAAGAAGCTCGGCCTCGGTCCCGACTACTCCACCGCAATCAATGCCAAGGATGGCAACTTCACGCCGCCGCCCCCAGCCAGCAGCATTCCTTCCACGCAGGCCGCGGGATTTACCGAGGGCTCGGGTGTTCCACCAGTAACATCACCACGCTAGAATTGATTGCCCAAATGAGCCTTGAAGGGGCACGACTTTAGTCGTGCCGTAATGGGTGCAGAAAATCAGGGGCTTCA
>CAWJDG010000038.1:0-30937 GCA_963841365.1 uncultured Acidobacteriaceae bacterium | reverse complement strand
ACCAGTTGATCAACAGTGCGGCACACCGGCGGTGCCAGTACTTTCCTCGTTGCCCTGAAGCTCCCGTTGGCAGCATTGCATCGCTCTGGTCTGTCTTTTTCGACTCGGACCGGAAACGCACATCTGAACCCCCAAAGCTAGGCGTCAATTGCCCCAATCGTTTTGCATCCTGCCAATTAGGGCTCCTCGCCGAAATAAGTCCTTAAATGTCGGCTTGGGAGAAGCGGTTCGCGGGCGCCCGCTGAGAAGCTGTCTGCGTGGTCGGCTGGGTTTTGTGGCGGGGAATGGAACGCGGCTTCGCCGCGTTCTTTGTTTCTCAAAAAATGGGTTGAGCTTTTTCGGCATGACTGAAAGTCATGCCCTGATACAAGACCTGTGTTGGTTGGCGATTCGGGATGGTTTCGCTGCCGCCGGGGCTGAAGCCCGCTCTTGTTGGGCGTAACTCCAAAGGCTGAAGCCTCAGGCTCACTCCGTTCGGATCCCGCCCAAGCGGAGCTTGAACGGGGCACCCCCTTTTCGAGTTGAGTTGAGAGGGGTGAGTTGAGGTTGGTGCGATCCCACCCAAGCGGAGCTTGGGTGGGGCACTCGGCCAAAGGCAGCCGAACTATATAGCCGGACTATGCGGCCGTCAGCTCCGCACGCCGCACCCGGAATCGCTTCATCGTGATCGCCAGCGTCCGTTCAATCTTGCGCAGGTCGCCGCGCTCAGCCGGGATCGCAAATGTCGATGCCACACCCTTCGCGGAAGCTCGCCCCGTGCGCCCCACCCGGTGCACGAAATCTTCTGCCTGCTTGGGCATGTCAAAGTTGATGACGTGCGCCACGTTGGCAACGTCGATGCCACGCGCCGCCACGTCGGTCGCCACGAGCACCCGGTGACGGCCTTCGGAAAAGCTCTTGAGCGCCTGGTTCCGCTGCGCTTGCGAACGGTCCCCGTGAATCTGCGTCGCCGACCAGCCCGAACGGCTCAGGCGGCGCGCCACGCGATCGGCGCCATGCTTGGTGCGCACAAACACGAGGAAGCTGCCCTTCTCGGCGTCGAGCAGGTGTTCGAGCAGCTCCTGCTTCTTGTCGTGATCCACTTCAAATGTGCGCAGCTCCACGTTTTCGGCCGGCTTGAGGACTGAGCCGATCTCGATCCGCACCGGGTTCTTGAGGTAGTTGCGCGCCACATCCTTCACCGCGCCTTCCAGCGTGGCGGAGTAGCACAGCGTTTGCCGCACCCGGGGCAGCACGCCCGCAATGCGCGCAATTGCCGGCTGAAAGCCCATATCCAGCATGCGGTCTACTTCGTCCAGCACCAGTATCTTCACCTGGTCAAGGCGCACCAGCTTGCGCTTGAGAAAGTCTTCGAGCCGTCCCGGAGTGGCCACGATCAGGCGCGCGCCACGGCGAATCGCATCCAGTTGCGAGCGCTCGGCCAATCCGCCCACCACGAGGGCCGACGTCTGTCCATTGTTTGAGCGCAGTGCGCGAAACGCCACTTCCACCTGCATGGCCAGCTCACGCGTTGGCAGCAGAATCAGCGCTTGTGCCCCGCGGCCTTCGGTCTTCTGCAGCATCTCCACGATCGGAATCAGGAAGCTGAGCGTCTTGCCGGTCCCCGTCTGCGCGGTGGCGAGCACGTCGCGGCCTTCGAGAGCCGGCGGAATCGCCGCCAGCCTGCACCGGCGTGGGAATTTCGAACTTGTTGGCGTTGAGCCGCGCCATCAGCGCAGCCGAAAGTGAAAATTGTGAGAATTGAGTCGTCAAAATATGTCTTTTCCTTCGGTCCCGGAGCCCTTGTTTCCCGAGGGCCTGCAAACGGAACCTGACTGGAGGCACGCGCAGAGTCACCCGCACACGCCTGCCGTAAATTATGCGTAAGAGAGAACCAACTTCGTCCCTGGGACTGGCTGGCATGCACATTCGGTGCTTGCCGGCCCGGAGCTGACCCACGCTGCTGTTTTACGCCTACCGGCTCACTGCCGGCGGGTCTACCCCGCTCCACTTGCCGCCCGGTGCATTGCGCCTGTCCGCTCACACTCTGAGAGAACGGAGGTTCGAATCAATCAAGACTCGAGCGCTCAACCTGTTCGCCAACCGTCACACGGTTCCGAACCTGGCCGCCGGGAAGGAGACCGATGGGTACACGCTGTAGGGGCTTGGGGGAAATCTGTGCCAGGTTGACCGGCCTGTTCGAAGCCGAATCACCACTCGCGTCCAAATCACTGAGCGTAAATCCATTATACCGCAGATCGTGATTCGACACCGCACCGCGACAAACTTCCGGGGCAGTCTGGGCGCCAATGCGCAACGTGAGGTGAATGCATATTTCCCGCCTGGCTTTCAAACCACCTTCAATGTTCTTGTGGATCGCCCGAAGAATTTTGTCTGTCGCGCCGATTTCTGCTCAGAGATTAAGACGGGCCGCGGAAGTTACGCGGATTCCGAACTGGCTCGTGGAGATGATTTCTGACGATGCCGGTGGGGAAGCTGGTCGGGTCTGGGCGCGGCTTGGCCACGCTCTTTACTTTTCCAGATTCTTGTTGGCGGAAAAGTGCGGAGGTTGAAACCTCCGGCTCCCTCCGGGTCACCATAAAGGAACAATTGAAGGCGCCAGGGCTGAAGCAGCCAGCTCTCGCCGTTTCTCGAGGCGGCGGAATAGCGCTGGGGGTTCCGCGCTCATGGCGCAAAGGACGCGACCTAAATGGGGCACCAAGTATTTTGGGAGGTTGGCAGGCCAAGGATCTTGAGAACGCTGACCTATTGATTTCGAGTAGCTGGCACAGAATTCCTTTCACGTGAGATGCTTTTTATGTCTGCAAGCCGACGTGTGTGGAGGTTTAGGCGATGAGAGTTCTCCAGCAGGATCTGGGCTATGCATTCCGCCAATTGCGCAAGACGCCGGGGTTCACCGTTACCGTGCTGCTCACGCTTGCGCTCGGCATCGGCGCCAACTCGGCCATCTTCACGCTGGTGAATGCCATCCTGCTGCACAACCTGCCGGTGACCGATCCTAGAACCCTCATCCGCATCGGCGACAGAGATGACTGCTGCGTCAACGGCGGCTGGCACGACAACGGGGACTACTCGCTTTTTGCGACAGAAACCTATTACGTGTTCAAGAAGAACCTGCCGGAGTTCGAAGAGCTGGCCGCGATGGAGTCCGGCTACGCCTGGCGGCCCATTACCGTCCGCCGCGCCGGACCTCAGACCGTGGCGAAGTCTGTCCTGGGAACTTTCGTCTCCGGCAACTACTTCCGCGTCTTTGGTCTTACACCGGCGGCGGGCCGGCTCTTTGTGGATGCCGACGACGAGAAGGGCGCACCCATCACCGCCATGATGAGCTACGACGCATGGCAGCAGGATTATGCAGGCGATCCTCGCGTAGTGGGAAGCGCATTTTATATCAACACCAAGCCGGTCACGATCATTGGTGTTGCGCCAAAGGGATTCTACGGCGACCGCATCGATACCAATCCGCCCAAGTACTTTCTTCCCATGAATTCGATGGATGAAGTGATCGGCGCGCCGTACTTCAACGATCCCGACACGCAGTGGGCCTACATCATCGGCCGCGTGAAGCCGGGAACTTCCCTGCCGGCCCTCCAGGCGAAGGCCAGCGCGCTACTGAAACAGCAGATTGCGCCGCTTAAAACATTTACCGATCAGCGCGCCCAGAAGGTCCTTCCCCGCACCCACGTGGTGCTCACTCCCGGCGGCGGCGGCATCCAGAACATGCAGGACGGTTACAAGGACCATCTGAAGCTGCTGCAATGGATCGCCGCGCTGGTCCTTCTGGTGGCCTGCGCCAATATCGCCAATCTGCTGCTGGTGCGCGGCATGAGCCGGCGCGCGGAGCTTTCCATCCGCTCGGCACTTGGCGCGCAGCGCAGCCGCATTGTGCGCCAGCTTCTTACGGAAAGCGTTCTGCTCTCGGGTATGGGCGGCCTGCTGGGCCTCGCCATTTCCTATCTGGGAGCGCACGCGCTGCTGGCGCTCGCCTTTCCCGATCAGCACAGCATGCCGGTCACGGCTTCGCCTTCGCCGCTGGTCATTGGCTTTGCCTTTGCGCTTTCGCTGGTTACGGGCATCCTGTTTGGCCTTGCGCCGGCGCTGATGGCCGCGCGCACGCAGCCCGCTGAAGCTCTGCGCTCGAACGCGCGTACCACTGCCCATGGAGCATCCTTCCTGCAGCGCGCGCTGGTTGTGCTGCAGGCCGCGCTCTCTCTCGTGCTGCTGGTTGCCGCGGGCCTTTTTGCCGAGAGCCTCAACAAGGCCGAGAACGTGGACATGAAACTGGACGCGACGAATCGCTACATCGCCCACATCAATCCGCAGGCGGCGGGCTACAAGATCACAGAGGTCGAGCCCCTCTACCAGACCATCGTAGACCGCTTCCACGCCATTCCCGGCGTTCTCAAAGTCGGCCTCGCCACCTACACGCCAATGGAGCAGAACAACTGGGGATCTGGCGTGAAGGTTCAGGGCGAGCCGGACCTGAACAAAGGCGCATCCTGGGTGAAAGCCACACCGGAGTACTTCGACTCCGTCGGCACCCACGTCGTGATGGGCCGCGGCTTCACGTCGCAGGACACGCTGAATGCGCCGCCCGTCGCCGTGGTCAACCAGGAGTTCGTCAAGCAGTTCTTCGGCAACCGCAACCCCATCGGCCATCGCTTTGGTTTTTCCGGCCCGTCCAAGGTCCCTGAGGATGGGGCGCATGAAATTGTTGGCGTGGTGGAAGACACCACCTACACCAGCGTCTACTGGAAGAACCACACCATGTACTTTCTGCCGCTCACGCAGCGCGCCGGGCGTCGCCAACGACCCCGACAGCCCTATCGAGAAAGACCTATCCATGTACGCCGGCGCGCTGGTCATCCAGACCGCCCATCCCATCCCCGGGTTTGAAAAGATTGTCGGCGAGACCCTGGCCAGCATCAATCCCAACCTCACCATCGTGAAGTTCCAGACCTTCCAGCAGCAGATTGACGACCGCTTCATCGAGGAGCGGCTGATCGCGCGTCTCACTTCGCTCTTCGGCCTGCTGGCGCTTGCTGCTCGCCGCCATCGGTCTTTATGGCGTCACGGCCTATACAGTGGTCCGCCGCACGCCGGAGATCGGCATCCGCATGGCGCTGGGAGCGGCACGCAGCCGCGTCATCGGAATGGTCATGCGCGGAGCCATGCTGCAGGCAGCCGTTGGCCTCGCCATCGGGATCCCGGTGGCGGTCTTCTGCGTGCGGTACGTCAAGTCGCAGCTTTATGAGATCACCAGCGTGAATGTGCCGGTGATGACCATCGCCATTGGGGTGCTGGTGCTTGCAGCTGCCATTGCCGGCATCATTCCGGCGCGGCGCGCGGCCTCCATCGACCCCGTGCGGGCGTTGCGCATTGAATGAGCCGCGCCTCGTAGCCGTCGTCAGCGAGTCAGCAAGTTTGAGGGCCGGCCATACGACCAGTCCCGCGCTCGACGGGGTGGGCTGGGTTGACATCACGAGGAATTGAAATGTTTCCAGCTTTCAGGTGGTGCGCCTGCCTGGCGCGGAGCGAAATACGCCCTTGCTGAGATCGCTCGGGGCGTCGGCGATGCGCCCTGAGACGAACCCAGCTTTTCGCAGTGCCACTGTTCAACGGTCTTCGTCTGATGTGCTCGATGGTTTTGCTCCGCCGCTGTCTGGATTTGCCGGATCCATCGAGACGACTTCATAACTTCGCGCCTTTTGGTCGGAGCCTTCGGTCATGGTGAGAATCATTTCGTCTTTCTTGATCTTGAACTCGCCTTCTTTTCCGATCGGCAGAATTGTGGCGTGTTTGAGGTCGATCGGCCGGATTTCGTAGTCCATTTCATCGGTTCGCAGCAAGTACTGCGGGCAAAGTTTTTCGTTCGAGTTAATATGCGTCACGCCAGCGGACGCCCACAGAGCGCCCAAGCCCGCCAGACCTGTCTCTTTGGCACCGCACGGCACGGCCTCCATTTTCTCGAGGATGCCTCTCTCGATGCCGTTCTTCTTTTTATTGCCGTGCGCACTTAACGGGACGGCCGAGATGAGGGCGAGGAAAAGAACGAATGTACGTTTGATGTTCATGACACCTCCGTTTCTCTGGAAACTCCGAGCCGAACAGGCGCCGGCATTGTGCCTGCCCCGAATTGGCCTGCCGGCCCCCTGCGGATTGAGCCGGACCAAACAATCTCAACAATCTCGATCTGTCAGATCTCGGGTTTTCAAGGCGGCGAAGGGGAAGGCCGTCCGGTTGGCCTTCCCACGTCACCCTTTGCGATTCGTTATTGGTTCGGCTTCGGCGGCTCATGAGTCGTCGTCGCCGGATTCGCGGAAGTTCCTGTCATCGATCCTGTAGCGCCGGCGCCGGATCCCATCGTGCCCGTGCCGTGGCCATTCATGCCTGCGCCGCCAGAAATGCCAGTCCCGTGGCCATTCACGCCTGCGCCTCCAGAGGCGCCGCTGGTGCTCGCGCTGCCGTATTGCTGTGCTCCGTGCACGAAGCTTTGCGGATTGGCCATCAATTCGGCCTGCACATCGGGATGAGCATTCAGATAGGCATCCAGCTCAGCATGGTCTTTGACATATTCGTGGTCCTTGACGACGGAAGGATCCCTTGACAGGTCTTTCTGAATGTCCGAATGGCTGTGAAGAAACCCTCCGAAGTCCGCCATGTGATCACGCATTGGATCACGATCGCGCATATTCGAATCGTGGTCGTAGGCATCTTGCTGGCGCATGAAGGCGTTCGGGTCCTGCCTTAACTGATCGCGAACTCCCGGGTTCTGCTGGAAGTAAGTTTGCAGAGCCGGATGGTCCCGCACAAAATCCCGATTGTCTAACAGGGACGGATCTTTGCGAACCTGTTCGGCGATTTCGCGATGTCCGTCCAAGAATCGGTCAAAATTCGCAGCGTCTCTTCTGTAAGCGTCGCGATCTGCACCGGCGTCACGATCGCGCATATTCGAATCGCGGTCGTAGGCATCTTGCTGCCGCATGAAGGCGTTCGGATCCTGCCTCAACTGGTCGCGAACTGCCGGGTTCTGCTGGAAGTAAGTTTGGAGAGCTGGATGGTCCCGCACAAAATCTCGATTGTCTAAAAGGGACGGATCTTTGCGAACCTGTTCGGCGATTTCGCGATGTCCATCCAGGAATCGGTCAAAATTCGCTACGTCTCCGCGATCGTCATTGCGATTCGCCACGTCTCCGCGGCCGGCATCACGATCTTGCGAACCGGCATCGCGATCGCGCAGACTCGCGTCGCGGGAATACATATCTTCCAGCCTCATGAACGTGCCGGGCTGCTGGCTGATCTCTTGTTTCACACTCGGGTGTTCCTGAAGATACGCATTGAGCTCAGGATGGCTTTGCAGGAACTGCGGGTTGTCGATCAAGGAAGGCGTTTTGCGAAGTTGGTCGGCAATTTCGCGATGGCTATCGAGAAATTGATCAAATCGTGCCAGGTCCCTGTGCGTGATGTCATCGCCTTGGGTAGCCTGCCGGTCTTGCGGGGCCGATGATTGCGCGTGAGTGGGACACGGGAAACACAGCAACGTCATAGTCGCCGCACCGAGAACGAAAGTTGCTTTTCGGAATCGTGGTCGCTTGTTGTCCATCACACGTACCTCCTCTTCCGGGACTCTGATGCGACGCGCGGATGGTTCAGTTGTTCGGTTTTGCGGACGGGCATTTGAGCATACGCAATCACCTTTGTGATTCATGAGTTTGCAAGGGGAAGGAAGCAAGCAGGCAGCCTGCGCGGTGCGGGCAAATTCTAAGCTGGAATCTTGCGTCTAGCAGAAAATTGCTATACGGGATTCGTCCAAAGGCAGATTCCGTATCGGTGGCACGGCGGGTATCGCCCACAACCCATGATCGAAGTACCCGTTTTCTCGATTCACGGCTTCTGTCTCCATGACGAAAGCCTGCGTGCCACGGTATATTGGTAAAAATTCGGGTATCTTCTCCGGGCAAGGAGAAGATTCTGCCCCCGAGGCCTGCAGCTACATCGACCAGGCACCGGATGGTCGTCGATTTTGCCCTGAGCCGATTTTGCCCTGAGGTTGACTGCTGAACGAAGCTCACGCCGCACCTCAGGAGCTTGCACCACTTCGCTAGAGGACCTGCCTTGGATCTTCGATCGGGATCGAGGCTCTTGTGCACTCTTCCGTACCGCCAGGCCATAAGCTCATCGCGGTGGTCTTAGCTGTCGCCACCGGCTGTGGCCTCTATGGCTTTCTTCGCTACCGGGAAGCGCGGCTGGCCTGCGCCGCATCGCTCACCTTCGACTCTGCTGAGGCGCAGGAACTGGACCCCAGAATCACGCGCGGTCTCGATCCCGCCGTCCTCCTCAGCCAGACCATCCTCAGCGATGCTGTCGTCACCAAGCTCGTTCCCGAGGCCGACCTCGTCGAGTCTCCCACCGCCCTCGCCATTGGCGAGTTCCGCACCCGCGTCGAGCTGACCGAGCCGACCGCCGGGCTTCTCCTGGTACGCTATCGTGATTCCGATCCTGGCCAAGCCGCAGCCACCGCCAACGCGGTCGCAAAAGTCCTCGCCGCGTGGGCGCCTTCGACCACGAGTGCTCCTCCTCCTGCGGCCGCGAACGCCCAACCCGCACCCGCTCCTGGCCCCGAACCCGCGCCCGCATCAGCCGGAAATCCCGCTCCCGCGCCCGGCCCCAATCCCGCACCGGCATCAGCTGCCGCGCCACAACATGCCCCAGTGGCCGAACCGTCGCTGGCCGTTGCGCTGGGGGAATTGCACGCTCAGCTTTCCGCAGCGGATCATCGAGTAGGCCCGGATTCGCCGTTGCGGTCCGAACATGATCGCCAGAGGTACCTTGAGTCCCAGGTCCGCATCGCCGAGCAGAAGCTCGATGATCTGCGGAGCAAGTTCGCTCATTCAGGCTCTGCTTCAGGCGGGCAAGCCCGCGTGGTTGCCATTCAGCACGCGATGGCCCTCTTCTGGCCGTCTGCTGCCGGCCTCAACACCGCCGGAACCTCGAAAGCGCAGTTCAGCTACGAGCGCGAGCAGCTTAGCCGCGACATCGGCATCGTGGAACAGCAGCGCCAGGCCGCTCAGCGCGAAGAGGTCGCCAATTCTGCCCCTGCCAATCCTCCGGCACAGCAGACTCGTGCGTCACAACAAACTGCGCCTACGCCTCCGCAGCCGCAACTCGCCCCGGCGGACGCTGCACCATCTCCAACCGGTTCCGGCGCCACCCCGAATCCGCTCCATCTCGAACGTCTGGCCGCACTCCCCGGGCAGGTGGATTGGTGGCCTTCGGCTCTCGCTGGCTGCTTCTGCGGCCTCCTTTACTGGGGACTCGCCTTCGCTCGCAATCGCTACTATTCCGAAGACGATGATTCCGAAGATGATGACCTGCGCGATCCGCTCGAAGAAAGCAGCCACTCCACGTATCGTCTGTTCGACACCGACGAGCCTGTCGCAGCCGGTTCCCGCGGGGAGCCTGACGACGCTTATCCGGTCGAGACTCCCTCGCGCAAGCGTGCCTCCTTCATCTTCGATCTGGATTCCGTTTCTGCGTCTGCTCCGGATCAGTCCCCATCTCCGGAGCCAATGCAGGACTCGACGGCGGACGCTGTCCTCCACGGTCCGCCGAAGACCGCAGTGGCCCCAAACCACACCGATTTGGCCCACACCGACTTGGCTGAAACCGCTTCCGCCGCCGATGCTGCAGCTCCGCTAAGCGCTCCGAATGAACACGACGAGGCTCTCCACGGGACAATCGTGGGGACGGCCGATCCTTGGGGCGATGAAATCCGCAAAAATCTGTCGCAGACCAATATTGGGCGCGTCCTGGTCACGGCCGAAGAGAGCCCCGCCAAAGGCCCCGCCCGCGACGAACTACCGCGTCCATCCCAGTCCGACTGCCTCCCCGGCTAACCCGGGACCGACAAAAGGAGGCGCTGCCTTTCTTCAATCCCGGGCTCAATTGGGCGAGGGTTGTTGGACCTGGTCGATAACGAGGGTCTGGATCGGGCCACGGCTGCGTTTGAGCTTGAGACCGAGGCGATCGGCCACTCTGAGAACCGCGGTGGCCAGGTCTTGGTTCTCAGGATCATCGGGCGACAGATAGAAGTCGTAAGAGCCAGCGATCCCAGTTTTGTTCAGGACGGGAAGCTGGAGATAGCGGCTGAGTCTCAGCGCGAGGTAATCGGTGGTGGTGTTGATGCCCTCCGCTTCCCCATCGATGCCGCCCTGCCTAATTACCACGATGGCACGGGGATCGGATGCAGGGTCTTTGGGCGGCTTGATTTGGAGCGGCTTGGCGCCGCGGGTAAGGACGTAGACCTCTCCGGTCTTCGTTTCAAGATGGTACTTAAACCCGAAGCGGTTGGCGAGGAGGCTCTGGAGCATGAGGCGCTGTTCGAAGGTTGGCTCCGCGTTGTGGACCTTGATGCTGAGCGAGAGTGAGGTTTCTGGGGGAACGGCGTTTATCTCAAACCACTGCGAAGAGGCAAAGCCCGGGCCGCCGGCGACCTGGTAGTCCTGGAGGTTGAAGGCACACTCGACGAGCATCTTGATGTTTCCGCCAAAGAAGACGCGTCCGCCAGGTTCGCCGTAGAAGCCGGCCTTCCGGTAGCGGGCTCCTGGATTGGGCGGCTTGATGGTAGCGGCCTCGAAGGAGGGCAGATTTGCGGAGACAGGGGCAGATGCAGTCTGCGGAGACGCACCGGGCGAGGCGAGCGTGAGAGTACAGGTGAGAAGAAGGGTGAGCGTCCCTCGGAACATTTTGCAGTTTCTCCCCGGAGAAATGGTACACGCTGAGTGGCGTGGCTTGGGCGCCGGCGGCAGCCTGAAACGAGGCCCGCAGATTCGGCTGTCCAGATGCCAAGTGCGCCGCCCGCACCCGGCAGCTCGATAATTGTTTTATTCTGTCAACAGAACTGCTTTCGATCCACTGTATTCTTGGCTTTTCCCCGGCGTAGAGCAGAGAACTCCCCGTTTGACTGCAATCGATCCGGTTCATCCTGGTACCGGAGTCGCATCGCAAGAAAAAATTCTTTAGGGAGCGTGCATGGCGCAGTCGACCGCGGCCTCTTCTGCGAAACCGCGGGACGCCGACAGCGAGTTTCATTTTGACGAGACGTGGAAGCCGCGGTTCAATCCGTGGGTCATCGCATTCACCGTCACGCTCGCGACCTTCATGGAGGCGCTGGATTCCTCGATCGCCAATGTCGCCCTTCCGCACATTGCGGGGTCGCTCGGCGCAAGTTACGACGAGGCCACGTGGATTCTGACCTCTTATCTGGTCTCCAACGCCATCATTCTCCCCATCAGCGGGTGGATCGCCAACCGGATCGGCCGCAAGCGCTTCTACATGAGTTGTGTCGCAGCTTTCACCATTTTTTCTTTCTGTTGCGGCCTGGCTAACTCACTCGCTCTGCTCGTCCTCTTCCGCATCTTTCAGGGCGCGGCCGGCGGGGGCCTGCAACCCAGCGAACGCGCCATCCTTGCCGATACCTTCGCTCCCCACAAACGCAGCATCGCCTTCGCCATCTACGGCATGGCCGTCGTCGTAGCACCGGCCATCGGCCCGACCATCGGCGGCTGGATCACCGACAACTATACCTGGCGGTGGATCTTCTTCCTCAATATCCCTGTAGGCATTCTCTCCATGCTTCTCACCAGCCGTATTGTGGAAGACCCGCCCTATCTCAAGCGCGTCCGCAAAACACTCGGAAGCGTCGACGGCATCGGACTTGGCCTGCTTGCCCTCACCATTGGGGCTCTGCAGATCATGCTCGACAAGGGGCAGGAGAAAGATTGGTTCGGCTCGCACCTCATCGTCACCTGCGCATTCCTGGCGGGGATCGGGTTCATCGCTTTTCTATGGCGCGAGCTCACCGCTGCGCACCCGGTGATCGACCTCTCGCTCTATCGCAGCCGCAACTTCAGTATGACCCAACTGATCATGCTGGTGATCGGAGCCTCGCTTTACGCCACAACGGTCATGATCCCGCAGTTTCTGCAGGAGATCATGGGCTACTCCGCTACCGAGGCCGGAATGGTGCTCTCCCTCGGCGGGCTGGTGCTGATCGTTCTTCTGCCCATCGTGGGTTTCATTGGGCAAAAGATCGATCCCCGCGCCATGATCTGCTTCGGATTCGCCTGGGTGAGTTTCGGCATCTGGCGTATCTCCAGCCTCAACCTGAGCATCAGTTTCTGGGACGCTGCCAGTTGGCGCGTCATCATGGTGCTGGGCATGCCGTTTCTGTTCGTACCGATCAGCGTCATGTCCTATGTCGGCGTGCCGCAGGAGAAAAACAACGAGGTTTCCGGACTCACCGCGCTTGCTCGTAATATCGGCGGCAGCGTCGGAATCTCTTTTATCAGCACCATGCTCGTGCGCCGCGCACAGGTGCATCAGAACTACCTCGCCGCGCACGTCTATTCCGGTTCGGCCAACTACCGCATCCTCGATCACGGATTCAGCGGCGCGATGCAAGGCCAGGGCTACTCGCTGGCTGGAGCCGCCAGCCGTTCCATGGCTCACACCTACAACATGATGGTGCAGCAGGCGAATGTGCTTGCCTACATCGATACGATCCATTCCCTCGTGATCCTTACCGTGTGCCTGATTCCGATTGGCTACCTGATGAAGAAGCCTCGCTATCGCTCCAGACAATCCGCTCCTGTGGAATAGTGGCCTTCAGTTCGCCTCGGAGTTGCACCATGGTGCGGCGGTACGCGCGAAATATGATTATGTTTGCGAACGCTGAATCGAGTTGCGGGTGTTGGGCCGGATTTGATAGGGGCGGTTCAGTGATTCGATCTGAGGGGTAAACAGAGTGCAGAATTGGCGATGCGCGAGTCTCTTCCAGGCGATCGCTTGGGCCTTCGCTATAAGCCTCACCGTCGCCTCGCACGCACAGAACGGGAAGCAGCAGCCTTCTTTCGAAATACTGACGCATCGAATGGACGTCGATGTGGATGGGGCTCCCAACGCTTACGGTCCGCCGGACAAGGAGACACTCGACATCCTGCTGGATGCGCATTTCCTCAATCGTGCTGACAAGCCAATCGTTGGTTATCTGATTGACGAAAACAACCGGCCGATTCTGCAGGGGCCAAAAGATCCGTTCCCGGGCTATTACATTTCTCAGACCGCCTTTACCGATATTGAGAATCAAGATGAGCGTGACCCACGGCGCTACGTGGACGCACGCAAGATTAATTATGTTGTTCGCGGCGACAAGACCCGGCGGCGCGGTGTGCAGGTGGGAGATTTCGCGTCTGTCCATTCGAAGCGCACGCACAAGAGCGTGTTTGCCATTGTCGGAGACACAGGGAATCCAACCGGCGACGAAGGATCGCTTCACTTGTTGCAGGATTTGGGATATCCATTTCATGACGGAATCAGTGACTCGGTGGGAAAGCCTGAGATCGTGATCCGGTTTTACCCAAACTCCAATCCGACGCATCAGTTCTTCTTCAGTCAGGCCGCACTGGACGCAGCAGCTCTAAAATTGGGCCTGAGCCGGGATTTCGCTGCTGATCCTGGAACAAGTCGATAAAGCGCGCCAAGCCTGATGCAAAGCGAAAGGCAGAAGCAGGTTCTTCGACTTCGCTTACCTCATGATGGCGTGACGATCAAGGGGCCCCGAACGGGCTCCGCTCAGGATGGCACCGCGCAGGGATGGGCCGCTATGCGTAGCGGGCCATGGCAAGGTCGACGATTTCGCCGATCATTTGGGTGTAGCTGAGGCCGGATTTTCTGGCGGCCATTGCGAACTCCTGCCCGCTGGAGAGCCATGGATTGGGATTGGCCTCGATGACATAAACCTCGCCCTTGCTCGACAGGCGCATGTCAATGCGGCCGTAATCGCGAAGCTTGACGGCTCGATAGGCCTTGAGCGCGGTCTCAGTGAGCCTGGTTGCAGTTTCTTCATCGAGGTCTTCGGCGATAGACGATTTTGTGAGCTTATAGGCTTCAGTGTCTTTCTCGAATTTCACATCCTGGCTAGCGATCCTGGGGACGCCCTTGGGAAGCCGGGAAAGGTCAAGTTCGACAAGCGGAAGCGCGCGTGCTTTCTCGTAACTGCCGAGGATGGAGGCGTAGATTTCGCGGCCTTCGATGTACTCCTCGATCAAAGCGGGAGAATCGAATTCAGTTTGAATGTAGGCGACGCGCTCCATCAACTCCTTGACGCTGTTGACCACCGCATCGGCGCCGATGCCGATGGATCCATCTTCGAGGGTGGGTTTTACGATGAGCGGGAAGGAGATGTCGTGCGCGTGGTCGATATTGCCGCGCCAGGCCGTGGCGAAATAGGGCGATTGAATGCCGTAGAAGGCGAACATTTTCTTGGCGATGGATTTGTCCTGCGCAAGGATGTGGGCGTGCGGTCCAGCGCCAGTGTAGGGGATCTCGAGCAAATCAAGGAACGCGGTGACGTGCATCTCCCTGGTGTCATCGCCGGCATAGGATTCGGTGAGGTTGAAGATGAGATCGGCACCACATTTGGCAAGTGCGAGGAGCGACTGCGGGCGGCCGTCAAGAACGTGATATGACGGCTCATGACCGAGCTTCTGAAGGGCCTCGGTGATTTCTTCGCGGTCGTGCTTGACCGGCTTCTTGGTGCGTTTCTTCTGCCCTTTGCGCTTGCGCGGTGGAGGAACTTCTTCCTCCACTTCGACGGTTGCTTCTTCCCACAAGTCGTAGAGCACGGTGACTTTCAATTTTGTTTCAGCCATGTTGCCTCCAATTGGAGTGACGGCAACTGCCGGCACGCCTCAGGGATGGATGAACTTGCCGCGGACGAGGTAATTCATGGAGAGCGCGGTTGTGTACACGGTGAATTCCGTAAGGTAATCGGACTCGCGGCGAACGTCGACGCGCAGACCAAGGTCCTCAACACGCTTGCAGATATCTTCAACAAGTCGCTTGACGATGGGGCGCTGCACGCCGCTCCAATACGCGACCTTGTCGATGATGGCTTTGCGATGCTGGCGCAACATTTCGTGCGCGGGCCGGACGCCTTTGTGGCGCTTACGAGAGATATTGAAGATGTCGGCCAGGTCGGCATCGAGCGCCGGTTCCTGCGAAGGAATTTCTTCGGGCAGGCTGAGACGATAGAACTCGCCGACCGTCGACTCCATTTCGTCGACGGTGATATCGGCGCGGCCACGACGCCGGATGGGTTCGACATCTGCGACTTTTCGCGCTATGCGATCGACGAATTGAAGTTTGGCCAGCGCGTCCCAACCTTTGTAGCGTTTTCGCCATTGGGAGCGAGGGGTGAGCCAGACGGCAAACGTTTCAGCAAAATCTTCATCGGGATGTTTCTGCGCGTACCACCCGGCCATGTGGCGAACATACTTTCGCGAGAATGGAATGGGACGGTAATTGTCGCGATAGGCGCGGCGAAAGGGACCGAAGAGAAGGCGCCACTCAGCCGATTTGTGGAGCTGGTAGGCGTAGTTGAATGCGTGCCCGGCTTCATGACGCATGTACATCATGATTTCGCGAGCGTCTTCAAGGTCGTTCATCTCGCGCTCAAGCTGCGCCAGTTGAGGGTTGGCGAGATAGAACGGAATGCCGATGACGGGCTCGCCCGAGGGACATCCCCATTCATCGGTGAGATAACAAAGCGGACGGAACTTGTGGATGCCCTTGGCTTCAAGTTCGCGATAGAGCTGCTGCACGAATCGCTCGAGGGGAGAACCCTCGAGTTTGAGCCCGAGTTCGCGAATGGGCTTGGCGAGAATCTCCTGGAATTCCGTTCGGGTTTGCTCAAAACTACGCACGGGGCTATTCAGAGTTCTATACCAACGAGCCGGATTTGGCACGGCAAGGCGTATCGCTTAAGCAAATAGTAGTTTGGGCACTCCAGGTTGGGGGACGGCGAGGGGTGGTGGGATGGATGGGGTCGTGGGATTCCACAGCAGTGTGGTGTCCGAGAAGTTCGATGTGGAAGCCGGCATCGCAAAATGCAGGTCCTTCGACTCCCTTTGGCCCGAATTCAGGCCAGACGTCGCTCAGGATGACCACTGTATTTTTATTGCGAATTTTAGGGACAGGATACTAGCAGAGCTAGGATGGGGCACCCGAATCCTCATTCCGGCATATCAGGCGGTGGTGGGGATGGCGAACTGCGCTTGCCAAGGCTGCGCGGCTTTGAGGGCGTGATTGACGCGGGTGATATTTTCGCGGCCAGTGGTATTCAGCCACTCATCCAAAGCGCCGGCGCCGTGTTTCGCATAGACTGCGATGCCGTCCTGCCAGGTGGCGCGACCGCAGAGAACGCCGTTGAAGCGGGCTCCGCTTTCAGCCACAAGCTCGAGCGTCTCAACAAACTGCGCGTTGCTGACACCGGCGGAAAGATAGACAAATGGCTTGTCAGTAGCCGCAGCCGTGGCGACAAAGTGGCGCTTGGCCTCAGCCAGCGAACAGGCCTGCTCGCCGCAGAAGTCGCGGGTTCCGGCGACGAACTTCATTTGCACTGGAACTTCGACCTTCAACAGGTCGACGCCGTAGCGTGGCTTGCTGAACTCCTCCATGGAGCGGGCGACGATGTCGGGCTTGATGCGCGCGTATTCGACGCTCTTCTCTTTGCCATTGGGGTCGTAGCCGAGGAGTTCGAGGACGAACGGGATATCGTTGGCGCGGCACTCGTCACCCACGCGCTCAGTGAATGCGCGCTTGATGCCGTTGACCTCGACAGGATCGAAGGGCGTGTAGTGCAGCAAGACTTTGATGCAGTCGGCGCCAGCTTCTTTGACGCGACGCACGGACCAGCGGTCATAGAGGATTGGCAGTCGCGGCGGAGCAGCGTCGTAGCAGGACTGCTCATAGGCAATGAGCAAGCCTGCCTTGTTGCGGTGTTTGTACGCGGGCATGCCGTATTCGAGATCGAGCAGAATGGCCGATGCATGGGTAGTGAGCGCCGAAGTGACGTGGACCTTGAACTCTTCGACCGCGGAGGCGGGAACGTCCTCGGCATTTTTGGCTTTGGCGATGGCGCTGCGGAGGATGCCTCGCTGATCGAGCGCGAGGGCGGCGATGACTCCGCGTTGATCTGAAATCGATTTCAAGCCGGCCAGTTTTCCTGGCGTGAGAGGACTAGGCATACGCACTCCAAAGCTTCACTGAGAAATTTTTCGTATGGACCGAAGTTTCGCTTGGAGTATGGGCAAGCTAGGCTCCGGACACAAACGGTAAGATGACAAACCGATAATCGATTATAACCGATAACACAGAGATCGGTTTCGCTGGATCAGGATGCCAAGTGGTTGGCGCTTTGCGCAGACGGCGCTCTGACCTGGATTTGGACCGCTTTTACGCCGAGGAGATTATTTTCGGCATCGATGCGAATTGTTCCCGCGTGTCCCGCAATGGTTCTAATCCAAACGGCTCCGGCGCCGCCATTTTCAGCGAGGGAAAAGGGGTTGTCGCCGACGATGGTTCCCGGGCCGTACAAATGGAGGGAAACGTTGCCGCCGGCGTAGGCACGCGGCGCGCCGAACTTATCGACTGCAGCAAATGCAAGGCGGGTCATGTCGGAACCGTCGGCGAAGAGCTCGGCATCGTCGGCGTGGAGGTAGAAGCGATCAGATGAGGGATCGGATGAAAGGGAGCGGGAGAGAACGCGAGAGCTGCCGACGTAGCCGTCGATACGGAGCTCGGGGTGCGCGGAACCGTCGAGCCTAAGATCGGCGAAGAAAGGCGGATGCTTGAGATTGGGGAAATTGGCGCGATCGGGATGGAGAACTGCGTGCTGCTTGCCGTTGATGAAGAGCTCGAGGCGATCGCAGTTGGAGAAGATGGCGGCGTGATCGCCGGGGCCTGAGGGCGTGTGCGGACCGAAGTCCCAGTAGAAAGTCGGGCTCGATGACGGGCCGGACGGAGGGGGCGACCTGCGCCAGATAGAAGGACGCGCCGAGCTTGGGGATGCGGAAGGCATCGGCGACGCCGGGGCATTTGAGCGCGTGATAGGCGTTGACGAGGCTGGCGTAGTCGAACGCGCACCAGGCGATGGCACCGGCGATGCGCGGATGGTCTGCCGTGCGGCTGTGCGCCTGCGCGTGGTAGATTGCCTGGCTGGTCTGCTCGCCGATGTCGCCGGCACGCCGGTACTTCATGTCGAAGCCGCGGCCGACGCCGTAACTGAACTGGCCGACAGTTTCGGCAATCATGTAGGGATAGCCCTCGACGGGATCGAGGATGCCGACGGACTGATCGGGGTTGGCGTGATAGTCGTCGAAGGCGAAGACGTCCTGGGCCCATTCGGTTTCCCAGCCCTTGCGGGATGAAGGCGTCATGGTGCCGGAAGTGGGGCGCGAATCGTCAAGCGAGTGAGCGAGCGCGCGAGTGCGGCGGTAGAGCTCGGGATCGTTGCGCGATTCGTTGATGCGCACACCCCAGATGATGACGGAGGGATGGTTGCGGTCACGGCGAATCATGTCTTCGACGTCGCGAACGGCGAGATCCTGAAAGCTTTCGTCGCCGATGTATTGCCAGCCCGGAAGCTCTTCCCAGACCATGAGGCCGAATTCGTCGCAGGCGTCGAGAAAGGCTTCGGACTGGGGGTAATGGGAGCAGCGCACGACGTTGCAGTTGAACTGCCGGCGCAGGATCTCGGCGTCGCGGCGCAAGAGTCGATTGGGTGCGGCGAAGCCGAGATAGGGATAGAGCTCGTGGCGATTCAAGCCGAAGAGTTGCGTGCGCTTGCCATTGAGATAGAAGCCGTCGAGTTTGAAGGCGGCTTCGCGGAAGCCGAAGCGCGTGACGTAGCGATGCAGTGGTCGATCGTCGTGGAAGAGCGTGACTTCGAGGTCGTAAAGATGCGGATGATCAAGATCCCAAAGATCGATGTTGGGGAAATTGGCGAGCGAGAGCTGGATTTCCTGATCGGGCTTCTCGACCTGCGCGCTCTGTGACACGGTGGCGACTGTGGCGGAGCCGCGGCGGAGAGTGGCGGTGAGGCGAATGGCGGCCGGGAGCTGCCCGGCGGCATCGACGCGGCAAGTGATGGAGACGCTGCGATTGGGACTGAGGACGGCGACGGGCTTGGCGAAGACATCGCGCAGAAAGATGGCGGGAACGGCGCGAAGCTGGACGGAACCGGTGATGCCGCCGGGCAGAAGGTAGTCAACCGCGACGGGGCCGCGAGGGGAACCGGAGGGAGGCACATTGAGCCAGCGGGAATCGACAGCGAGGGCGAGGACGTTGCCACTGTCGCGAACGAGCGATGTGATTTCGCGATCGAATGGAAGGAAGCCGCCCAGGTGCGGCTCGAGATTCTGGCCGTTGACGATGGGTGTTGCGCCCTCCATTACGCGATCGAAGTGAAGAAAGAGGCGGAGATGGCGGAGCTCCGGCGGGACGGCGAAGTGGCGGCGGTAGATCCAGGAATCCTGCCAGGCCGTGGGGTCCCAATTTTGCCAGGAGAGCGGGGTGACGGTGTGGGGCAGAGTAACGGGCGTGAAGGCCGCGTCGTTGAAGGCGGGATCGGTTGCGGCGGGCTGGAGTTTGCCGCCGAAGAGCCAATCCTGGTCGAGAGAGACGATGCGCTGAGCAGGCCCGCTGGACCGGTCAGGGAGTTTTTTTTCATCGCACCAGGTGAGGACCGCCGGCCCAAGCGCGGCGCTGGCGGCGCAGCCCCGAATAAAGCCGCGCCGTGAGATATGCGTAATTTTCATGGCTTGAGTTTTCACACTTCCAGTATGACTGCCGCGCAACGAGCCGGCACCTGAAGAGTGCCGTTGGTGGGCTGCTGCTCCGGCTGATCGGGGGTGACAACGGCCAGCTTGCCCGGATTGGGCAGATCGATCGTGACTCCGATGGACTTGTTCTGTTCGAGATTGACGACGACGACCGCGCGCTTGCCGGACCTGGTTACGAAAACGGAATGGTGAGGCGAGCCATCGGCGCAGGTGACCTTTGCGCCCATCGTGTCGTGGAACTCCGCGTCCCAGAGGTACTCGCGATATTTGGCGCGCAGCGCGTCGATTCTTTTGCCGTAGGCGAGGGTAAGCGGAAAATCCGTTACGTGGCCTTTGAAGTTGTAAGGCTCGTAACTGATGATGTAGCGGTTGAGCAGGATGAGATTGAGCATTTCGCGGTCGTCGAAGCCGGTGACTGCAACAAGCAACGGAGCCTGGGAATCGATGTAGCGGCAGACTGCGCGGGAACCGGCGTTGATGCGGAAATAGGAGACGGGATAGTACTGCATGAGCCAGTCCTGAGGGCCTTCGCCGGCGAAGATGAAATCGGGATCGGTCTTGTCGGCTGCATCGCGGAATTGCCTGGCCATGGGCATGTCACCGCCGTAGGTATAACTCGGTGGCTGGTAGCCTCGGCCTTCACTGAATGAGTAGTCGACCGGGCCGTGGTGGCAGACTTCGTCAAAGAGCCAACCGGCGGCGCCGATATCGACGGTTTTTTGAAACTCTTTGGTGGCAATGTCGCGGTAGGTCTGGCACTGCACATCCATGACGTAGCGGCGGCGATTATTAATACCCGCCAATTGCGTTGGGGTGGTGTAGCTGTAACCGCCTTGTTCGTAGGGGATGCCAAAAGGATCGGTTGTGGCGTACTGATAGAGCACCTTCTTGGTGTATTCCGTGGTCATGTCGGCCCAGATTGGCTTGCCGAAGAGGATCATCTTGACGCCCTTGCTGCGGGCGTGCAGGATCGCCTGATGCAGCTCGTCCCAAGTGCCCAGTCCCGGATCGGTGCTGAGGGAGGGATCGCCGCCGTCCTGACCGCCGATCTCCCAGCCGACCAGTTGAATGGCGGTGACACCATTGACGGCGCACTCGTCGATGTACTTTGGAAGCTCGCGATAGGGGATGGAGTAGTCCTGCTCCGCGCCATCAATTTGCAATTGCAGCCAGGAATGCAGGTTGAGGGCCCATGCGGCGATGTGCGGCTGCTTGTACCAGGTTGAGCGCCATTGCTTGTAGACGTCGAGGCCGGCGTGCCAATCGCCGTCGTAGCCGCGAACGACGACGGGCGCGAGGGTTTTTGCGGAGTGAGGATGGACAAAGACGAAATGGCAGGTGCGGAACTGGAGAAAGACAGGCAGGCCAGAGATGGTGTCTTCCTGTGGGACGGGGTCGCCGATGGATTGCACCACGCCCGGATGCTGTTCGAATGTCCACTCCATCAGGTACGGCTGCGTAGGGTCGTTCATGCCGACGTACAAGCCTTGGGCGGAAGGCTGGATCAAAGTGAACAGGGTCTGTCTTGACTCAATCGACTTGGTGGGAAAGTTGACGCCCCAGTATCCTTTTTCGTTGTGAAAGACGGGATGGATTTCGTCTCCGACAAGATTGCCGTACCACATGTGCTCGGTGGTCATCGGCGTATCACGGGTTGGCGCATTCAGGTCTCCGAAGTACGGATAATCGACGGTTTCAACGGTGAGGTCGGAATCATTGGTCAGAGTGCTGTCGAAGGTCAGGGCTCCGCCTTGGAGCGTTACAGTCGCAGTGAAGGTGATGGGCAAAACGCCGCCGTGCTCGCTGAGCAGATTTTTCCACTCGAGGCGAACCTGGTGATCGGAGACTTTCTCTACGCTGGCGGCGCGCTGCTTTTCGCCCAGGATAAAGTTGGTGCGTTGATGGGGAAGCGGCGCCAGCAAGCGGAACGAAACTCCCAGGTCGGGCCGCCGCTGAATCGTCCAACCGGACGACTTTCGCACCAGGCGCGTGAGTGCGCCCGATGACTTGTCGAACGCCACGAGATAGGCGCTGTCTTCCAACACAACTTCTCGAGAATCGGGTGGCTGCTGCGCGCGCAGTTCCATGTTGGCCAGGGTGCTGATCGCGGTAAACCCTGCCAGCTTATTAAATGTTCTTCGATCCATTACCTTCGCCTCATTTGGAGATCGTGTTGACTTGTCGCGGGAGTTGCTGGTGCCTCATTGTGTCTGGGGACAACTCGAGATGACCGGTCGCCGTTTCCAGCGGGGTAGAGTGTGGGATTCTGCCAGGCGATGCCCCTTGACCTGGCACGGGCGAATTCTAGGATCTGGTCTTTGGGTTTGTCAAGGGACCTGTGAGAACTCGGTCTCTCAAAATTTTGCCTTGTATTTTCAGCCATTTACTCCGATAGTAGTATCAGACTGAGGAACTGATCAACGCGACCGGTCTCTGCGATTTTCCCCGGTGCAGGGAGCGGACCAGGAAGGAATTTAATAAGCGGCAGGTATTTGAAAATAAAGATTGTATTCTCAATTTAAGAAGCGTCAAACGCTGGGCGCTTGACGGCGGAGGCATGGAAGCGGTAAGGTTTTGCCGATCATATTGTGAGACCGGTTGCTGGCCTGCTGCATTGGTGCGGGCTTGTGGTGGCGAAGGGATGAATTTACGTCGAGCGGAACGGAGGAGAAAATGGGCACGGTTACAGCGGTGAATACGGCAGCGCGCCAGACAATGGAAGCGGGCGAGGGAATTCTAAGGCTTGCGCCGACGTGGGTGCCGAGGGTCTATCTGCAGCCGGGACGTAGGCTGAAGCTCGATTCGCGCGATCTTTATGCTTACGGCGCGCACCGCGGCGGCATTGACGAGCGCTGGTTTGCTTCGACCACGCCGGCGATGAACGACAACCGGACTCCGGACGAAGGGTTCAGCTACGTTGTCTCAGAGGGCGAGCGGTTCACGCTGAAAGAGGCTGTGGAAGCGGAAGGGCCGCGGATGATCGGGAAGGCGATGTGGGAGAAGTACCATCGCTGGCCGGTCTACAGCAAGTTCTTCGACAATTCAGGCCCCATCATGCACCACCTTCATCAAAGTGAAGAACAGGCCAAGCTAGTGGGCCGCGAAGGCAAGCCGGAGGGCTATTATTTTCCGCCGCAACAAAACCTAACCTTCGGCCAATTTTCCTCATACCTACTTTGGGCTCGAGCCGGGCACGACGCGGGATGATATCCGCGAGTGCCTGGAGCGCTGGGATACGGGCGACAACGGCATTCTGGATTATTCGAAGGCATACCGGCTGAAGCCGGGAACCGGCTGGCTGGTGCCGCCGCGGATCCTGCATGCGCCGGGATCGCTGCTGACCTATGAGCCGCAGTGGGGCAGCGATGTGCTGGCGATGTTCCAATCGATGGTGGAAGGACGGCCGGTGCCGCGCAGCCTGCTGACGCAGGATGTGCCGGAAGAGAAGCACTACGACTTCGATTTTCTTGCCGACCTGGTCGACTATCCGGCGAACCTGGATGCGGAATTCAAGAAGCATCATTACCTGGAGCCGATTGCAGTCGCCGATTCCGCGAGCGAAGGTTACGTGGACAAGTGGATTGTCTACGGAACGATTGACGGCCAGCAGAAATTCAGCGCGCGCGAACTGACGGTGATGCCGGGAGCGAAATGCACCATTCGCGACGCCGGTGCCAGCGGCGTGATTGTGACCGCAGGGGCATGGGCGCATCGGCAAAATCGAAGTTGATTGCCCGTCAAATATCCGCTTTGGACAGATGACGCAGGATGAAGTGTTTATTTCGCACGAGGCAGCAACGGCAGGCGTGACCTTTGAGAACCATTCAAAGACTGATCCGCTGGTGACGCTGCGCTACTTTGGGCCAGACGTTCACGCGAAGATGCCGAAGGTGGGGGATCACGCGCGTTAGAAGCTGGCCGGTTGAATTTGTATCTGAAGTATCGTGGGATCCCAGGTTTCAAAAATGAGAGCTGGGGCACCCGGGGTTTGGTGGTTGGGGCGATTTGGTTCGGGCTGTGTCGTCTCCCACTCATGCCGCGATAGAACCGCGCCATGAATGGGGCACCCTGTTTGAACCGAAAGAGTACCGGGAAGGAGAACGAGATGCGAAAGCAGCATTTTGAGGAAAGCAACGACAAGATTCGGGCGCGCTTCAGCGAGCTGAAGAAGGCGACTCCGAAAAAGCTCAAAGATCGGATCAAGCTTTCGTGGAGCAACTGGGGATTCGGCAGAGAGTCGCTTGCGGAATCGGCCGAGCGGCTGGAGAAAAGCAATGTGCCGTACATTGAGATGCACGGCAATCACTACGGACCCAATCTGGGATACAAAGTGAAGGAGACGCTGAAGATTCTTGCGGACCACGGGCTGAAGGTGTCTGGAGTGTGCGGCATGTTTTCGGCAGATAACGATCTGGCCTGCAACCGGGCTGTGTGCCGGCAGGCTGCAATCGATTATCTGGACCGGGAAGTTCCGTTTACGCAGGCGGTGGGCGGCAAGTATCTGCTCGTTGTTCCGGGCGCCGTGGGACGGCCGAAGGCGTATGACGATGTGGAGTTTGAGCGCTCGGCGGAGACGCTGGCCATGCGCGGGGATCTGTTTGTGAAGCATGGCATCAAGGCTGCCATTGAGCCCATCCGCTCAGCCGAGGTGAGCCTGGTGCACACCGTGGCGGACGCGAAGCGCTACCTGGCTGCGGTGAATCATCCCGGCGTGGGACACATCAATGGCGATGTGTATCACATGCAATCGGAGGAGCGGCACATCGGCGACGCGATTCTGGACGCCGGTGATCAGCTTGTGAATCTGCACATGGCGGATAGCAATCGCTGCGCGATGGGCGAGGGATCGATGGACCTGGCCACGATGATTCGCGCGCTTTATGTGATTGGTTACAACCTGGGTGACAGATTTGTGACGTTCGAGCCGCTGGGGCCAGGTGGCGATCCATATCCCGCGATGCACGGCAAACCCGACAAACGCAAGCTGGACAAGCTCGTGGCCACTAGTATCCGTTACTTCAGAGAGTGCGAAGAAATGGTGCTGGCGGAGTAGGAGTTCAGATTGCCTACTTGATCGGTTTCCCGGGTCTCAAAATCGAGATCCTTCGACAAGCTCAGGACAGGCTCTGGGGCACCCGCGTTGTTGAAAGGATCGACGTTCAAAAAGGGCCGACCCGATGAAGACTTATTGCTTTGCGCTGGATTTGCATGACGATCCCGGTCTGATTGAGGAGTACAAGCGCTACCACCAGAAGGAAAACATCTGGCCGCATGTGCTTGACTCGGCTCTTGGGCAGGGGGTCGTAAGCGAGGAGATCTACCTCGCCGGCGACCGCCTTTTCATGATTCTCGAAACCACGGACGATTTCTCACTGGACGCGAAGAGAGCTGCTGACAGCAGCGACCCCGAGATGCAAAAGTGGGAAGAGCTGATGTGGAAGTATCAGAAGGCGCTTTCCTTTGCGCGGCCCGGCGAAAAGTGGGTACCGATGGAGAAGATTTTCGAAGCGAAATAGTCCCCGGCTACAAAAGGAAACGCAAAATTCCGTAACCCCGGCGGAACCTCGGGTCACATCAATTCAAGGACGGTCAAGGACGATTCGATGGCAATTCCGTGTTCACTCACAGCCCTATTCCTATGGTCGGCTTCCAGCCGCCTTATCTCACTGTCACCCTCCGATCTGCTGATCATCGCGCTTTACTTCCTGATGGTGCTGGGAATCGGCATTTACCTGAGGCGCTACGCGAACACCTCAAACGACTTTTTCATGGCCGGCCGGGAGATGACGGCGTGGGTTGCGGGGCTGAGTTTTCTCTCAGCCAACCTGGGCGCGATCGAGCTGATGGGCTGGGCCGGTTCGACCTATGAGTACGGCATTCTGGCTGCGCATTTTTACTGGATCGCCGCCTTCCCGTCGATGGTTTTTCTCGGGTTGGTGATGATGCCGTTCTACTACATTTCAAAGACGCATTCGGTGCCGGGATATCTGCAACTACGCTACGGCGAATCAACCCGCGCGCTGAGCGGCATTTCTTTCGCAGTCATGACCATCCTGATGTCGGGCATCAATATGTATGCCATGGCGCTGGTGATGAAGGTGGTGCTGGGGTGGAATATTCACTTCAGCATTTGGGTTTCGTCGCTGACGGTGGCAGTTTATGTCGCGCTGGGCGGGTTGTACTCAGCCATCTTCAACGAGGTGCTGCAGTTCTTCCTGATCTGGCTGGGCGCGCTCGTCATTCCCATTTTAGGTCTGATTGAAGTGGGTGGATGGTCGGGCCTGCAAGCAAAAATCTTCGAGCGGATGCACTCGAACGATTACGTGCATCTGTGGAGCACGCTGGGGTCGTTCTCCGGCAATCCCATGGGAGTGCACTGGACCGGCATCGTCTTTGGCCTCGGCGGCGCGATTGCGTGCGGCTATTGGACGACCGATTTTTTGGTGGTGCAGCGGGCCATGGCAGCCAAGGATCTGCGCGCGGCGCAACTGGCTCCGATCATCGCGTCGTATTTCAAGATGGTGGTGCCGTTGATCGTCATACTGCCGGGCCTGCTGGGGCTGGCGGTGTTGCCCTACAAGCTTGTTCCGCAGAGCGCAGCGGGCCCGGGGATGCACAGTTATAACGAAGTGCTGCCGCTGATGCTGGCGCGCTATTGCGGGCCGGGACTGCTCGGCCTGGGCATCACGGCGCTGATCGCGGGATTCATGTCGGGCATGGCCGGCAATGTGAGCGCATTCGCTACGGTATGGACCTACGACATTTACCAGCCGTACATCAAGAAGGGAATGTCGGACCAGCACTATGTGCGGATCGGGCGCTGGTGCACCATTCTCGGCGTGGTGTTGAGTATTGGGACCGCGTACTTTGTGACCAACTTTAAAAGCATCATGGATTACATGCAGGCGCTGGTGGGCTTCTTTATCTCGCCGCTTTTCGGATCGGTGATCGTGGGGATGCTGTGGAAACGCGCGACGGCGAAGGGCGGCTTCTGGGGACTGCTCGCAGGCACGGGCTCGAGCGTCGCCATGTACACGGCGGTAAAAATTCATCCTGTATGGATACGCTATGTGGCACTCTCGCCTGACGCAAAAGACATGGCGGAGAACGTGTATCGCGCGCTCTGGTCGCTGCTTATCTGCATCTTCGTCACGATTGTGGTGAGTTTGTTCACGGCTCCAAAGTCGAAGGAGGAGCTTACGAACCTGGTGTGGAAGTACACGGTGTTTCCGAAGGGCGAGGCGATCGCGCTTTGGAAGAAGCCGATTTTCTGGGCATGCGGCGTGGCGATCTTCTTTGCCGTGCTGCAATGGATGTTCTGGTAGGGCGTGGTTCAAAAAATGGTTGATGTTATGACGAGTTATCGGAAGAAAAGACAAATCGCGATTTTTTGCGGTGTGGCGATTGGGTTACTTTGCGGCCAGGCGACCTGCTTCGCGGCCAGTGATGCGAAGGCTGTTACTCCCGATCGCTTTCTTGCTTTGCCGATCGACAAAGGCGACGCGTCGTGCGCAAGAACGCTGTACCGGTACGGAGTGCCTTTCGTTGAGACCGCATGGCATGCGCCGGAGAGCGGCTCGATCGAAGTGCATGTGGGCGTGGCCGTCAAGAAAATTTACCTGCTGGGAATGACGGAGACGCAGAGACCATCGGCGTGGTCCGATCCGCTGAGTTATGCGGCGCGTTACATCGTGGGAGACAAGCTGGGTCAAATCCGGCTGCACTATGAGGATGGAACGACGCAGGATTTTCCGTTGATTTTAGGAGAAAGCGTTTGGTGGGGACTGTCGTTTTACCAGGCGCAGGGACCTTTCCCAATCGATGCGCCCCTGCGCAAAGCATTTGAAGAATCGCTGCGGCTTTACCCTGCGGCGCCGGTTGAAGATGGAAATTATGTCGCGGTGATTGCGGCCAAAGACGCGCCGCTCGAAAGCATTGAGATAACGGATTCCAAGGAGAAGAAGGGTTCGGTGACGATTGCAGGGATCACGGTGGAGTCTGCGCCGGGAACGACGATCGCTGGTGCGAATTTGATTCCGGCAAACGAATTTCCCGCGGAGTTCAGCAAATTCATCGAGACAAAGCCGCTGCGCGCAGACCGAGTGGATGAGGCTGGTTCGCAGCAACGATTGAAGAGCCTGAGCGAAGTGCTTTATTCGACCGATGCCGACTTCAACCGGCCGATTCCTGTGGAGATTCCGCGCGGGTATGTGGGCCCGAAGGTGACGTTCAAGGGAACAATCCAGGCGAGCGCGCTCGAAAACGCGTTTTATGCGAACTTGCAGGACATGTTGGACAAGATCGACGCGGATGGAACGTATCACACCTCGACGCGCGATGCGCTGTCATGGGCTGGAGATCCGCGGTCGGCGGGCGGAGAATTCGGAACGTATCGCAAGGATGTGGGCGTGTACTACACGCACGCCTGGTCGCGAGACCTGGGCAGAAGTCTGCAGGAACTGACGGAGCTTGGCTACTTCAGCAAGGCTGCGCCCGTAGCGGACTTTGCTTTTCTTTCGGCGCGGACGTGGGCGGAGAATCCCTCGCTGAAGTACAACGGCTCATCGATTCCCGCGCACTGGAGCCGCGTGATTAACCACCCGGATTTTGCGGCTCCTCTTGAGAACGACGGGCACGGCTTGATCTCACTCTTTATTTACAAGCTGTGGCAGAGAGAACCGGACCGCAACGCATGGTTGCGCGCGCATTGGACGGATGTGAAGGCGGCGGGTGACTGGATTCCGTGGCAGTTCGAACATGCGCAGATTACGGGAGCAGCTAACGGAGTGCTCTACACCACGGGCGAATCGGCGGGCGGCAAAGGATATTCCGTTTATCCCGATGACATTTGCATGACTGCACTTGAAGCGCTGGCGCAGATGGCGGATTCGATTGGAGAGACGCATTCGGCTGAACTTTGGCGAAGCACCGCGGAGAAGATGCGAAAGACGATTCCGGCGCGTTACATCATTGACGATCCGAAGTATGGGCGAGTGTGGACTCTCGACGATGCCGGATGGCCGAACAAGAGCACGGTGCTGGGGCCGCTGATTTTTCTGGCGGATTACAAGGGCTTTGCGCCGCAAGACGATAACCCGGCATGGAGACCGGTGAATCAAGCGGCGTATCAGAGACTGATCGACACTTATAAGCCGCTGGGGTTTTATGGCTGGGCGATGGGGTACGGACAGGGTTTTGTGACGCAAGCGGCGCTGCTGCTGGATCGCATGAAGGATGTGACGCCGATGCTGAACTGGGCCGCGAGGGAGATTTACGAACCAGAGATCCATTCCTTCGTTGTGCCGGAGGGCGCGCAACTTGATCCGACCGGGCAGTATGTTTTCCGCACTGGCGACTTAGGCAACGGAGTGCAAGAGGCGGAGATCGTCAAGGTCTTCAGGATTCTGATCGGCGTGGACGACACACAACCGCAGCGCTTGCGCGTGATGCCCAGATTGCCGTATGGGTGGAACGAAATCGCGGTGGACAAATATCCGGCTTTCGTTGAACGCGAGGGAAAGCGAGAGACGGCGCTGCTGCACTATGACCTGCGGAGGGCTGCGGGCAAAATGAGTTTGGCGATTTCCTCCGACCGGCCGTTGGGTGCGGTCGCGATGCGGCTTGGGCCGTTCGAGAAGCAGCCGGAGGCGGCGGATGTGCTGGTCAATGGCAAACGTCCGGCAGACGCTACGGTCGGACAAAGCGGGGATTCGTGGTGGGTGAGCTTTACGGCGCCCATTGGGCCGGTTGCGCAGGCCAAAAATTGACATCGCGAAACCTGAGAGAAAGGGGCCAACAATGCGTGAACGGCATCACATGCTGCCGGTGTGGTTTTTTATTGGCATGCTTCTGACGATGTATGGGGTCATTATTCTGATCACGTCGATTAATGACTGGTCGCAACCGTCGACAGCGATCCTGTCGCAGTATCATGCCGGGGTTTGGGGCGGGATTGTGCTGTTGGTGATTGGGAGTTTCTACACGTTGCGCTTTCGGCCGCGACCGCCGCGCGGGAAGTAGCTGAGCGGCACGGGCTGGGGCGATGAGCGCGCTTTTTTGTGCTGTATACTTCTTGTTTCCGGCGGGTTTGGATTGGGTCGATGCAGTTGCGTGGGAGGAGGCAGGCACCGGTCTATATGAAGCAGCGGCGGTTGATGGAAGCCGGGGGCCGAGCGTGGTGTTCAGCCAGCAGATGGAATGAGGGAAGCAAGTGAACATACGAGAGATCGCACGAAGGGCCCGGGTTTCTCATTCGACGGTGTCGCGGGTCATCAACCAGGTAGAGACGGTGGACCCGAAGCTGGTGCGGAGGGTGCAGGCCATCATTCAGGAAGTGGGCTACCGGCCCAACTTCCAGGCGCGTGCGCTGGCGCGGGGTAGAAGCCATACGGTGGGATTGGTTGTTTCTGAGATCACCGGCGGGCAATCCGTTTTTCTCCGAGATCATTTTGTACTTTGAGCGGGCGGCGGTGGAGCAGGGCTACGAGGTTCTGATCAGCTTTGCTGACACGGAGACGCGCCCGGACCACATCGCGGTGTGCGCGGCGCGGATGCAGGAGCGGCAGGTGGAAGGGATTGCGGCGCTGACCTTCGGGATGGAAGAGCAACTGGCCAACGTGGCGATCGACGTGCCGGTGGTGTACGCGGGCGCGGATCACGATCTGAAGGGCGTGCGCAATGTGAGAATCAACTATCTGCCGGGGTTCAAGGACGCTATCAAGCACCTGGTGGACTTTGGACATCAGCGCATCGGCTATATGGGCGGGCGAATGAGCTGGAGCAGCATGCGCACTCGCTTTGACGCGATGCGCAAGGCCATGAAGCTTGCCGGAGCGCCGTTTGACAAGGAACTGGTGGCGGAGTGCGATCACACGTGGGATGGCGGGGCGCAGGGCATGGGCTCTTTGCTGAGCCTTGCCAAGCCGCCGACGGCGGTCTTGTGTTGTAACGATGTGGCGGCTGTGGGCGCGCTGAAGACGCTGGCGGCGCGGGGATGCAGGCGGGAAAGGAGATGGCGCTCATCGGCTTCGACGACCTGACGATTTGCCAGTTCACGCAGCCGCCGCTGACCAGCATCCAGTTTTTGCCGCGGGACTTGGCGGGGCTGGCGTTCAAGGCGCTGATGGAAGAGATTGAGCACGTGGAATAAAGAAGACCAGCTTCGAGTACAAGACGCGCTTTGTGCTGCGCGAATCGACCGGCGCGCCGAGAGGGTAGGGGCGGGCGGCGGCAAAGACATGTCCTAAGGGGCTTTA
>CAWJDG010000037.1:0-109441 GCA_963841365.1 uncultured Acidobacteriaceae bacterium | reverse complement strand
GATCGGAACGTCGGGATCTGCTTCCTTCCAGGTCGTGAGGAAATCCTGATAAGCGGCCCGCGCTTTCACGGTGTTGCCCTGCATTGCGTAAGCGCGCGCCAAGCCCAGCCGCGCCAGCATCCCAATGGGCGAGTTCCGCACCTGGCCGCGATGATCGATGAACTTTTGAAACTCCGTCGCGGCGCGGTTGCCGTCGTGGAGCATCAAAAAAGCCTCGCCACGCAGATACGCCGGAAATATGGCGGGATTGGAAATGTTTGTGGCGCCCGCCAGTTCGATGGGGCTCGCCGCTTCGAGCAATCCTACCGCGAGCTTTGGGTCGTTGTGCTGCAGGGCGATTGCAGCCCGGATCACGGGAAGCCAATATCTCTGGACCAGCGTATCGAGCGGGAAGTCCTTGTCGAGTCCGGCTACCAGCTTCTCGGCTGAGTTTGTGTCTCCCGATTGCGCCAGCGCCAAAGCGGCCATGGCGCGCACGTCGCGATTTGGGGCCAGCTTGATGGCGGCGTTGGCGTCGATGCGACCTTGCCCCCACTCTCCTGACTGCGCCTCGAAGAGGGCCGCCGCTACCTCATGGCCTGCGGCTGCCTCCTTTGCATCGTGATCGAGCGCTGAATCCATTGCCCGCTGGGTGAAACTGCGCGCGGCCTTCAATCGGCCGTACCACGCTTCAGTGTCAGCCTGCGCGCCCAGCATTGCGTTCTCCTGGTCCGGCTTGCCCGCTACAGATGCGGCTAACTGCGCCATGCGTGTCTTATCGCCTTTGAGAAAGGCCAGCAGATAAAGCGACTTTGGCCGCCCCACAAAGGGAAGATGCCGTTCGTCCGAAAGCTTGTACACGGCCTCCGCCTCATCCAGCCGGTTGAGATTCACGAGGTCTGCGGCGAGGTTCTGGTAGTTGGCCGCCAAGTCTGGCAACAGGCGAAGGGCCTCACGGGCCTCGTCTGCCGACTTTTCAGCATTTCCAAGCTTTCCATACAAAATTCCCAGCGCAAGATGCGGGGAGAGATCCCTGGGGAAGGTCTGCTGAAACAGCTCGACCGAAGAGATTGCCTTCTCCAACTCTCCTGTCGCGCGCCAGTAGTACTCCGCCTCGATGGTGAGACGCTCCTGCTCGCTCACCTTCCCTCGCAGTTCGTAAGCCTTGCGAATATTTTCGTTCGACAACTCCGGCTCGCGGCGAAAGGTATATGCCTCGGACATGCCGTCGTAGGCCAAAGCGAAATTCGGATCGAGTTCTACCGCCTGCGAGAAGAAGGGAAGAGCGTCGGCGAACGCTCCCGCACGCATCCGGTTCACTCCCAGGCTGAAAGCCTTGAGAGCTTCGAGTGAGGGCGTCGTCGCTTCAGCCAGCGGAGTGTCGTACTTCTCGACGGTTGCGAGGGATTCACCGACCTGCGTTCTGAATTTGCCCGCAATCTGATCCAGGGCGTGCAGCACATCTTCTTTTCTGGCCGCCTGCACCTGTTCCTCGGCCAGGACCTTGCCACTCTGGCAGTCCTTTGCGCGCAGGCCCAGGACGTACTGGCTGCCGAGGGACGCGATCGAGCCATCCAGCACGGCTGCGCTAGCAGTTCGCTCGCAAATCTCACGCGCGATCGCCGGAGTAAGGCGCGCATCTGGCGGTTGGCCCATCTCTTGCAGTACCTGCTGGATTCGGTCATCGGCGATGAGGCTCAGGTAAGGCGATTGCTCAAGCTGCACCGCCATGCCTCGCCGCAGCGTGCTGTCGAATACCGGATCGCCGGTGGAGTTGTCAAAGTCGGCGAGGACGACGGTGTCCTGGTCGGTGAGGACCTTCTTGCCGCGATGCAGGTACAGAAAAGTGCACGCCGAGGCACCGGCGAGCAGAACGACACTGGAAGCGACCACCCACGGGGTCGATGGCCTGAGTTTCACCGAAGTTGAGATCGATTCGACGGGCGGTGCGGGCGCGATGGCGGAGTTGTCCGCCGCAACCGTCGCGCCAGCGATAAACCGGTAGCCCGCTGTCGGAACCGTCTCGATAAATCGCGGAACGCGGATGTCATCGTTCAGCGCTTTGCGGAGCAGCGTGATGGCTCGGGTGAGGGCGTTTTCGGTCACCATTGCGTCCGGCCAAACTTTGTCCAGCAATTCCTGCTTCCGCACCAGCCGATTCCGATTTTCGATCAGGTAAATCAGTAGCCGCAGCACCTTCGGCTCGACCTGCACGGGTATTTCGTTCTCGGAAAGACGAAACTCCCGATCGTCGACCTCGAATTGGCCGAACCGATAAACCACTTGTTTTCTCCAGCTTAAAAGCCATCACAAAGACATCACTGGCGTCACCGAAACATCCGGCGGAACTCAATACCATCACCGAGCCGGGCCGACATAGTTCACCGCATCGAGGTGAACCCCATGTCGCCAATCAGCCGCTTCAATCGCTTTTTCGTTGTTCTAGCCCTTGCAATCTGCGCCCACGTAGTGGCCCCCGCGCAGGATCATACCGAACCAGGTGTCCATATCGTTACAGCAAAGATCAGGTTGGACGATCTCTCCATGATTATCGTACCTGTCAGCATAAATGGCTCTGGCCCTTATGACTTCCTGCTCGACACCGGTAGCAGCAAGACCATTGTCGACCGTAAACTTTCTGAGGAGCTCGGGCTTCCGCCCGTGGGCGAAAGCAACATGGTCGGGGTCCTTGCCTCCGCCCGCATGTCAGTCGTTCGCGTGAACTCGCTCTCCGTCGCCGGGGCCGTGGTTCCCGGTGGAGAAATCTTCAGCTCCGACCATCCTGCAACCGTGAACGGCACGGTGCGTGGCGTGCTCGGCGAGGACTTCCTGCAGAACTTCGACGTGCTCATCGACTATCGCCACCGCAGTCTCCGGCTCGAGGCTCCCCTTGGCTCCATGGCGCAGACGGCGACAGGTGAGCGTCTTCCGCTGCAACTCACGGGAATTTATCACGGAAAGGTCACGCACAACCGGCTGGTGATCTCCGGCCGTATGCGGGAATTTGGGGACGCAACGATGTCGCTGCTTCTGGACTCCGGCGCAAATCAGCTTACCCTCTTCTCGGACAACCTTGGTCCCGGGGCAGGCCAGGCCGTACCTATAACGACCGGAAACTTCAATCGGTGGGTTGCTTCGATGTCGGCGACCCGCGAAATCCGCTCTCTCAACCTGGGAAGCAACTCGGTCCCAGAGCTGACAGCGATTGCCCTCTCGCGCCGGGCCGAAGCCGACACGGATGGACTCATCCCCACCTCGCTCTTCCATGCCATTTTCATCAGCAGCCATGGAGGGTTTGTCATCCTGAACCCTTCATTTCCCAAGACAAGTGGCGATGGGCAGGAGGCTAAGACGGAGAGATGAAAAAGAAGACGGTGGTTTGCCATCACTGCGGCGCGTTTCGAGAATGCGGGGCCACACGATTGGTCGAGTCAGCTGATGCAAAATCGCAATACACTCGTGGCGGACGGAGTGAGGCGACGGGGCGGTACCGGTGGCAAGTGGCTGGACGCCGTTATCCCATCTGCTCGTAAAGTGTTGAATTGCGGTAGCCGAGCAGGATGACCAAAGTGGCAATGCCCAAGGCGGTGCCGAAGGGGAACTTGATGAGGCTCAGAATCGCCATCACAATTGCCATGATGCGGCCCCACTGCGTCCGTTCCAGCAAACCCCATCCGGCAATGGCGCAGAGGACAGCGCGAATCGACAGAAACAGCCACGCAAGATGAATTGCAGCCGGAAAGAACCAATTCGGCGGTGTAGGGCCGTGCATCCAAGGGCCGAAACCGTCCGACATGAACGCCTTCATGAAGGACAAGCCGGCGAAGCCCAGCAGCAGAGAAAAACCGGCGTAGACGAGCCAGAGAATGCCCAGCACTCTCACTTTGCCGGAATAGCGCTCCAGCTCAAACTGGAAACCAGGCACAGGAGGCATGGGCGGCATCGGCGGCGCCACAGGGCGTCCGCATTGCGGGCAGATTGCCTGCCCTGTTTCTAAAGAGCGACCACATCCGCTGCAAAACATGTTGCCTCCTCGACGTCGAGATAGGTATACGCAAGCGCTGGGGGCTTTGTTCCGGGGATTGCCCTTTGCCTACCTGACCGCCGCCACCACCCGGATCCAGCGCTCTTCATGGCGGTTGTCGCGAAGGAGATACCCGGTGACGTGCCCCTGCGCATCGTGCTCGAAGTTCAGGTGAATGTTGCGGGCGCCAGTTGCGTCGCCCGGGCGGAAGAACGTGTCAGCTGACTCCGCCGCCAGCTCAGTAATCTGGCCGCCGGGGGCCTTTTCGAAAAGTTGATCGCCCTGGCGCGAAATGGTCGTAACCGCCTTGCCATTGGGTTCACGGTATTCGCCGGTCAGGGTGTCGAGTTGCACGGGTGACAACTTGATGGCGACGGGCACAGTGGGAATCACAATGCGCTCTGCAAAGGCAGGCGGCTCCGGCGTGGCGGGCATACGGTGCGACAGCAGCCAGCGCGGGACGTCCGGCTCGTCGAAGGCGCGGGTCCAGCAATCGTGCTTGAGCCCCTGGTAGATCCACAAGCGGATGTTGCCGCCGGCCGCCTTGAAAGCGTCGAACATCAATTCGCTTTGGCGTGGCGCAACCACGTCATCCTGGCTTCCATGGAAGAGCCAGACGGGCGTGCGGCCCAGCGCGGTCGCGTATTCGGCGGGAAGGATGGAGGCTTCCTGCCAGCGTTCGGGATCGTAGCTCCAGAAGACGCCACTCGCGGCAATGGCGATGGCGGCCCAGCGACGGGGATGGAGACGCGCCAGTTCCCAGGCCCCGTATCCACCCATCGAGAGGGCGGCGAGATAGGTGCGCGCCGGGTCGCCGTGAAACTCGGCCGACTCCTGGTCAAGCGATGCCATGGCCAGATCGAGCATGGCAGGATCGGTCCAGTGGGCGTTCTGCGGACACTGGGGCATCACGATGACGAAGGGCCAACGGTCCGGATGGTTGCGCACTGCCTCGGGAAGGCCGATCTGGGTTTGCCACATGCCTTCGGAGCCGCGCTCAGAGCGGCCGTGCAGGAACAGGATGATGGGCCATGGCCTGCTGTCGTCGCGCCGCCAATCTTCGGGCAGGTAGACCTGAAAGCGGTAGGTCACTCCGTGCAACTCGATGCTGCGGTTCAGGAATCCCGTATCCTGCGGGGGTTCCGGCTTAACGGGATGCGACTTGGCCGCGACAGCGTGGGCAACGCCGGGCCATGAGGCGAACGCCAGCACCATGCTGGCCGCGGCGTATGTAGACCATCGGGACATTGTTACTACCATCATAACGATTTCCGGGGTCGGTCCCAGTGACGCTTAAGCTGCGCTTCTTTGCATCTTTCTTACGATTTGCATGAAACACTCGGAATTGCGATGCTTTGCGAAGTGACCACTCGCCTTGAAGCCGGAGACATGCTAGACCATTACCGCCTGGATGCGGAGGTGGCGCGGGGTGGCATGGCTACCCTCTTCCGCGCGACGGATGTGCGCAACGGACGCCAGGTGGCGGTGAAGGTTCCGCACCCAGAGATGGAGGCTGACCCGGTGCTGCTGGAGCGCTTTCGCCGCGAAGAGGAGATTGGTCAGGAGATCGACCACCCAGGAGTGGTGAAGACCTACGACGGCGAAGAGCGGAGCCGGCGCTACATGGTGATCGAATGGGTCGAGGGCCGGCTGCTGCGGCAGATTCTGAACGAAGAACGCAGGCTGCCGTTGGAACGGGCGACCGCGCTCACGCTGGCAATTTGCGACGCGTTGGATACGATGCACAAGCACGGTGTGGTGCATCGCGACTTGAAGCCGGAAAATGTGATGGTGGACGCGCAGGACCGCATCAAGATTATCGACTTCGGCATCGCGATGAAGGAAGACGCGCGGCGCATTACGCACGCCGACGTAACGCCGTTGCTGGGAACGCCCGACTACATTTCACCCGAACAGGTGAAGGGCCAGCGGGGCGACCAGCGCAGCGATGTGTACGCGCTCGGCGCCATGCTTTACGAGATGCTGACGGGCCAGCCACCGTTCACCGGATCGAATCCGCTGGCGGTGATGAACGAGCGGCTATTGATCGATCCCGCACCGGCGCGCGAGCTGAGGCCGGAAATATCGGCGGCTCTTGAGGAGGTTCTTTTCCGGGCGCTGGAGCGCGACCCACGCCACCGGTACGCGACTGCAGTTGAGATGGCCTGGGAGCTGGAGCACCAGGAGCTGGTAGGCGTTGAAGACGGTGGCCGGCGGCGGCCCGTGTCGCGCAAGCGGTTTTTGCCCGGAGGCAAGAAGATGATGCTTTACGCCGGGCTGGCACTGGTGCCGGTGGTGATGTTTGTTGTGATGCTGCTGCTGGCGCGGCGGTGACGAGCGCGAATTCGCGGTTCCCGGCAAGTGCGGAAAAAAGAGAACAGCGGGCTAATCGCAGGATTAGGCGTCCCTCAGGGGCCAAAGCCCCGGTTCATTTTGCCGGACTTGCGACAGTCAGGGCTTCAGTGTCTGCGTGAGAACTACACAAGGTACTTGTAATTCACATGCGAGTTAGGCGACAAGAGAAGCATGTCGCGATTCAAGTTGTACAACCCGGATCAAGCGTATTTGCTGCCGCCGAGTGTGAGGGATGAGTTGGGCTCCAGCCACCTGTGCTTTTTCGTGCGTGAGGTGATCGAGCGATTGGATATGAGCGGGCTCGAACAGAGCTACTCGGCCGAGGGTGGCGAGCTTTACGCTCCGCAGTTGATGCTGGGCGTGTGGCTTTACGCCTACGCTCTGGGCATCAGCAGCGCGCGGCAGGTGGAACGGCGGGTGGTGGAGGATCTGGCGTTCCGCTACCTGGCGGCAGGCGAGCGGGTGGACAACTGGGCATTGAGCGCGTTCCGCCGCCGTCACGGACGGGCATTGAACGACGCCTTTACGCAGGTTCTGGAGTGGGCGCAGCAGCGGGGCATGGTGAAGCTGGGCCGTGTGGCGATGGACTCGACGCGCATCGCGGCCAACGCCTGCAAGGATTGCGTGGACTCGGAGCAGGCGCTGCGCGACACGCGGGCGCAGCTGCGCCGGCAGGTACGCGCCTGGCAGAAGGAGGCCGACCGCGACGATGCCGAGCCGGGCGGGCTGGAAGTGGCCATCGGCGAGTTGAACCGGGCGCTGGACGAGTTGCCGCGGCGGCTGGAGCGGCTGAAGAAGAGCGGCTTGAAGCGGCTCTCGCGCACCGACGAAGACGCGCGCTTTCTGCGCCAGCGCGGGGACAAGTTCGTGCTCGGCTACTCGGCGGAAATCGCGGTCTCGGACGACCACTTTATCGTGGCCCAGCGCGTGACGCAGAACGTGACCGACAACGGCTCGCTTGCGCCCATGCTGGACCAGACCGAACAGCGCTGCGGTGCGCCGCCGGGCCAGGCACTGGCCGACAGCGGCTTCTTCTCGGTCGACAACCTCAAGCAGATGGAACAGCGCAACATCGACGGATATGTACCGGACTCCAACATGGCGCGGGCACTGAACCTGGGCGCGCGCTGCCGCACCCGGGCCAAGGCCCCGGCGCATCGCCGCATGCGGGCCAAATTGCGAAGTCCGGCCGGGCAGGCCGCCTACGCACGCCGCAAGGCCATCGTCGAACCGGTATTCGGAGTTCTGAAACAACAACGTGGAATGAGACAATTTCGCACCCGTGGATTGAACAACGTCGCAAACGAATTCACCCTGGCCACAATGGCCTACAACATCACCCGGCTGCACGTCAGGCGGGCAGCCTGAACAGAAACCAGAACGCAAGACCGCTGTACAACAACATCAGAAAACACCGGCTGAAGCGTTCTCACGCAGACACTAAAGCCCTGACCTACCAGTCATGCGCTGATACAAAAACGCGGGGCGCATGAGTTCTTCCGGAGACTGCTAGTGGAGCTGCTGGTCGAAATCGCGCTCCACCGCCTCAGCCCACAACGCGCCGTGGGCCTTGAGCCCGGCATCGTTGAAGTGCACGCCGGCGCCGTGATTTTGGCGGTATTGGCTGCCCAGCGCGTCCGTATTCGGCCCTTCGAGCGCAATTCCCTTTTGCCATAAGCTGCGTTGCGCTTGTTCGATGGCCGGAACTGAAGGGAGCTTCGGCGAGTTGTAAGTGGCCTCGGCAACAATCCACGGAAAGTTCCAGCCCGCATCTTTGCGCGACGCGCGAATCAGATCGACCATCATCGCGCGATACTGCCCGGCGGAGATGGTATGTTCCGGCGGCTGGTTTGAGTCCGACTCGCCCTGGTGCCATAGCAAAGCGCGGAACCCGCGCTTGCCCAGTTGATGAATCCGCTTCATCATGCCTGCGAAGAGGGTTCCGTCAGAAACCAACTGATTTTGCGCGTTGTGCGTCACGAATCTTGTCATCGTCGGCATCACGTAGACTTGCTCTCCCGCGGGCAGCCATTGGCGTACGCTGGTGGCTCCGTGGCCTACAGACGCGACGCCGATGGGCACATGATATTTGCGGTAGAGCGCATCGCCAAAAGCCGGGATGAAACTGCCTTTCGTGCTACCGTCCTGTACGCCCGGCTGGGGATCTTTTGCAAGCTGCCAGGTGTCACCACTGAACGCGACGACCATCCCTGTTTGTGTGGCCTGCAGAACCTCGCCGGCATTGGTTGAGTTCGACTGGCCGGACACGACAAAAACCTCGCCCACGCCCACATGCGGCACCGTGGATTCGGCAACGGGTTTTTGCGCGCGGAGTAGCTGCAGTTCCAATTGGTAGAAGCCGCCGGGGACTGTTGCCAGGGCGCCTGAAAAATCGCCCGAGTTTCGGTTGAACTTGAGCCGCACCCAGTTGCCGGTAAGCGGCCCGCGAAGCGAGTTGCCGGCGAGGCGCGCCTGTATGTGATCGGCCGCAACGTGCGCCTGACCGCTGATGACAACCCTTCCCTTGAGCAAGGCGCTGCGCTGGAAGACTTGGTAATCAAGCGGCGAAGTGAGGGTGATTGCCGGAACGGCCGATGCCGAGGCCGCCGACGTTTGCGCGGCCGAGCTGCCGGCAATTGCCAAGATGACGACGAGGAAGACGCCCAGGTGGAGACGCGGAATGAGGCACCCCGTTTGGACTGCGGTCCGAAGAACAGTCCGGAACATCATACGGCACACGGTTCGCAGCGGGATGATGCCGCGCAGGCGGCAATTAGCGCAGAATCCCCGGAAGATTTGCGCCTCCGGCAAAGAAAAGCGCGTACTCTGGTAGCGATTGTTGGGCATTGCCGTCCAAGAGAGAACGATCGGGCGGGAACGATTGGGATCGAGGGCCGCTATGAGACTTCACAAGGCAACCACTCTGCTTACAATGTTGCTGCCGGCATTGGTTGCAGTGCAGGGCAAGACCAAAAAACCAGATACGCTGCCCGCAGTTTTTAAAAACGCGAGCTATGTTTACGTGGAAGCAGTCGACGGACAAGAGTTCGATCCGCGATTGGATCCTGAGGATCGGCAAGCCATCGCCAACGTGGAGGGCGCTCTTTACGATTGGAAGCGCTACACGCTGGTGACCCGCCGCGACCAAGCTGACCTGATCATTGTCGTTCGCAAGGGGCGGATCGCCGAGGGGAGAGCTGGAGTTGGAGTCAGCACGGGACCGTTAGGGGCTCCCGGCTCTCGTCCTGGTGGCCCTGCGCCGGGCGCGGGCGGCCCGGCTGTGGGCGTGGGGGTTGGCGGCGAAGTGGGCCCTCCCGATGATCTTTTCGAGGTCTATGAGCCTAACCAAAATGAAGCCCTCGGCACCCAGCTGTGGCTACGCACGCAGCCCGACGGTCTCGACGGCTCGAAGCCGGCATTGTTCAAGGAATTCAAAGACGCTGTGGAGAAGGCTTACCCGTCCCAGCCGGCGAGCCCCCCGAAGAAGCCGTAACAGCGGAGGATTAATCAGGCGGGGACGCGCTTGAGAAAGTCATTCGCGCTCTGGAACCATTGCTGCTCACGCCGACGCAGGTAACCTGGCATCGTCAGCTCTTTATCGAGGATTTTTTGCGCCCACTGCCGTGCTTCGGCATTACGTCCATCAGCCGCCAGCATCTCCGCGTAGTTCATGTAAGTCTCTGACAGAGTCGAGGACTGCGTCGCCTTTTGAAACAGCGCCTCTGCCTTGTCCTTTTGTCCAGCCTTCCAGCACGCGAGCGCGAGCATTCCCGCGGCGCGATGAAAATCGAATGCCTGATCTTCCTTCACCACGCGTTCCAGATCGGTTACAGCGGATGCGGGATCGCCCAACTTGAGAGCGCAAAGGCCGCGCTTATAAAACGTCTCCTGCGTGTTGGAACGCGCGGCAATCGCTTTGTCGAACGTAGACCGCGCCATTTCCAGGTTTCCGCTGCTCATATAGAGCTCGCCCAATTCCTCGTAGTTTGCAACTGAAGGGTTTTCACGAGTGGCGGCCTCAAATTGAGCAATGCGCTTGCTGCACTGAGCGCCCCGGAACGATTGAAAGTATGGCAGGAAATCTGGGAGCGCAACGACGCCGAGGTAGACGGCTGAGCCCATGGGCCCGAGAAAAATGATCACATAGATCCAGTACATCTCCGGACGATTGCGGAAATAGTGGACGAGCGCCGCCACTTCAAGCAGCACGCCCAGCGGAGACAGGAGATAGAGCAGAAATTCCATGCGCAATTTTCCTGCCGCCAGCGTACATGCGGTTGGATTAGAGAGAAATCACACAATTGGGGGAAAAACAAGCCTAGCGGTAGGATTCATCACGGTGGATGACAAATTCAGGATAAGCGCCGCCGCCCAGCTCGTGCAGGTCGAGGCCGATGCGCTCGCCGTCGGGATCGACGCGGAAGGGAACGATGCGGTTGAGGAGCGCGAAGAGCAGGTAGACCAAGGGTAGGATGACGCCGAGCAATGCGGCGATGCCGACGAGCTGCGCAAGGAATTGGCCCGCCTGCGGCGCGAAGACTCCTACGCACAGCAATCCCCAAACGCCAGCGACGCCGTGGACGGTGATGGCGCCGGAGGGATCGTCAATGGAGAGCGCGAGCTCGAGCAGCTCGACCAGCAAAGGTGTGAAGATGCCGGCAAAGGCGCCAACGAAGATGGATTGGCCAGGTGTAACGATGGCGGCACAGGCGCTCGATGCTACTAATCCCGCGAGCCAGCCGTTGGCGCAGAGGCTCGCATCAGGCTTGCCAAAGCGAACACGCGTGACGGCGAAGGTGGCAATGAGTGCGGCAGAAGCGGAGAGCAACGTGTTGATCGCAGTCGCAGGAAGCGCAGCGAGCGGAGCGTTCAGCCAAATCACCGCGCCGGCGGTATTCCAGGCCAGCCAGCCCACCAGTGCCAGCAGGCAGCCGAACAGAACATATGAGGCATTATGGCCGGGCATGGCGGTGGAGAGGCCCTCTTTGGGGAATTTGCCACGACGCGGCCCGGCGATCCAGACCACGGCAAGAGCGCTGAAGCCTCCGAGGACGTGCACGGTGGCCGCGCCGCCGCAGTCAAGAAAGCCGGCGCCGAAGGAGAAATTAGCGCCTAACGCGGTAAGCCATCCGCCGGCCCAGGTCCAGTGTGCAGCGAGAGGAAAGACGAAGGCGGCCAGAACAGCGGCGGAGATGCATCCGGCCGGAAGGCGCCAGCGATCGGCACCCGAGCCCCAAGGCAGCAGCACGGCCATGGCCACCGCCATGAATTCGAAGAGCAGCGCAAGCTGCGCTTTCGGCGTGGCGTTGCCGAGGCCACGAAGCAGAAACGGGCCATGGCCCAACACGCCCCAGCTTTTCCCTGCAGCATGCAAAGCGATCTCGGTGTGTCCCAGGCTGCCGGTAAGCGCGGCGCCAACCAATGCGAACGCGATGGTGGCCACAGCCAGAAGGGTCACATTGCCCAGCAACGCCTGGGCGGCCGAGCGTGCACGTCCCAGGCCGGCATTGATGAGCGCGATGCCCGCGATAGCCAGCGGAGAAACCATGAGCAACGCGAGCGTGAGCACGAAAGCGGCGTCGCTTATGGCGGGAACGGGCGCCGGCGGAATGGGAGCGAGCGGGCTCATGGGCGGTCTGCCCCACGCGCCGGCATGTGGCCGCGTACCGCGACGACAAGGCCCATGCACTCGACGGCCAAACCGCAGACCACAAACGCCGCCCTGCGCGGCGGGTCAGGAAACAGCGCCAGCGCGGCAAGAACGAGAAAGAATCCAGCGGGCATCACCAGCAGTCCGGCGTATTTCATATGTTGTTCCCTAATCGTTCTTCATTGGGCTGTGCACGGGCGGCGAGGAACCCGCGATAGAAGGGGAAAACCCTTCTGGAGTCAACTTCAACATGCCTGCGCCGAATGATTGCCTAGAGAGCGGTTGTTACGTCTTTATGAATTCTAAATGACCGGGCAGCTAATATTGCGCAGCAAGGCACATCTGATCCGGCCGATTTGCCGCTCAGTTGGGTCGGAGACAAGGCCCCTCACGGTTTCTTTTGAAACAGCGGGCAACAGGGAACTATGTACACGCGGCTTGGCGGAGTCCGAAGGCGTCTTCCTGCACTTCTTGGTGTCATCACGCTCGGAGGCGTGGTTGTGTTGTTGGTCTGGGACGCTTTTCCGCGGCTGTTCCCTGCAGGAAGCCATAACGTTCCCGCGGCTTTTTCTCTGGCCATGATCGCGGTTGCTTATCTGATTTACCAGATTGCGCAGCGGCCGGCCGCCATGGAATTTGTGAAGGCAATTATGCTGGCTGCTGCTTTTTTCTTCTGGGCGGCCGACCAGCTCTGGCCGAGTCTGCCTGAGGCGACGCTCTTTAACGACATCGCGATCGCTCTATTTGTGCTCGATGTCTTTCTGGTGATCGTCGGGTGGCCGCGATCCTCGCCGGAAAGCTCCTTTGCTGAGTCGCGCAGTGGATCATGCGCTGAATGCTGCGCGGGGTCGCGGAAGGAAGAGCGATCTTGAGCTGAACCGATTTCGGCAGGCGGACGGCTGATGGGGGTCTGGAAGGTTTTGAACGCAAGCGTTGAACGAAAGAGAATTCCCTGAGTCGGGAAGGGAACTGTGTTGGAGAAATTGTGCGGATGTGGCACGCCCGGCGCGTGACGTGATATTTTTTCGTTGAACATCCCAACTTCTGGTACGCAAGTTGCCAGGAGAACGGTGGTGGTTATCCCGCAATCACGCTTGTCACAAGCGATTTTGTTTTCAATCGATTGCAAAGCGGTTTCCCGTCAATTTTTTTTCGAGATTTTGTGTCTACAGCTTGTTGCGCTCTGGCCGCAGGCTGCTATATTGAAATTTCGGGCTTCCCCGCCCCCGCACCTGATTTCTACCGAAGAGCGTTTCTTGTACATAACCTGTGTGACCGCCGGCACACGCGGCGCATAAACAGACGGAAGTCAAACCGGGAATCGTTCATGGCACAAATCTTCGACCGCAGCTCCAATGCACTGGCTCGCATGAGCCTGGTGCTGACGGGGTTGATTGTGATTGCCCTGGGGGTCACGCTGGATCAGTTGCAACGCTCGCCGTGGGTCACACGGCAGGGCCAGCGCGCGGATCAGCCGATACCGTTCAGCCACAAACACCACGTGGAAGGGCTGGGGCTGCAGTGCCAGTACTGTCACACGTCGGTGGAGAAATCGAGCTACGCCGGAATTCCTCCCACACGGACGTGCATGAACTGTCATGCGCAGATCTGGACAAACGCGCAACTACTGGAGCCGGTGCGGCAGAGCTGGTATACGGGCCAATCCATTCCGTGGATCAAGGTGCACGATCTTCCCGACTTCGTTTACTTCACCCATGAAATCCACGTGAACAAGGGGATCGGATGCGAGACCTGCCACGGCCAGGTGAACGAGATGCCGCTGATGTACGAGCAGAACACGCTGCAGATGGAATGGTGCCTGGACTGCCATCGCAATCCGGCGAAGAATCTGCGGCCTACGAGCGAGATCTACAACATGGCGTGGGAAGCGCCCACTTCAGACAAGCCGGTGTGGTGCTCGGCAGTTGCAAACAAGTCCGGCGTGCCCACGGCGCAGAGCGTGAACTGCACAACGCAAGAGCCGAGCGGGTCGCCGGGGTCGGAGATGGCGTCGTTGCAGCTTCCCGGGGTCTCCGCGAAGGGCATGACAGCGGATGTTGGCGCCGCAGCGGTGCCGGTTCCCGCAACCGCTTACCAGAAGTTCACTGACCAGGACGAGTTAGGCCACTTTCTGCTGGATCACTACAAGATTCGCACGCCAAAGGACCTGACCAGTTGCGAGGTGTGCCACCGATGAGCGGAAACGGAGTGAACTCGCCGGCGGTGGAGAAACCGATGGGGAATGCCGTGAAAGACGCGAAGCAGAACGCGAGTAAGGCCATCGTTCAGCAGGCTGAGAATTCTGCGCCGATGACGCTCGATGCGGTGCGCGCGGAGCTGAAGGGCGCGAAGGGCAAGAAATACTGGCGGTCGCTGGATGAGTTGGCTAACACGCCGGAGTTTCAGGCTGCGGTGGAGCGCGAGTTTCCCTCGGCGGCGCAAGAGTGGATCGATCCGGTTTCGCGACGCGGATTCCTGAGATTGATGGGCGCTTCGATGGCGCTGGCCGGTTTGGCGGGTTGCACGAAGCAACCCGATGAAGTGATCTACCCCTATGTGAAAGCGCCCGAAGATCTGGTTCTGGGCAAGCCGGTGTACTTTGCGACCGCGCACCCATTCTCGACTGGTGCGGTGCCGCTGCTGATCAAGAGCGACGAGTTTCGGCCCATCAAAGTAGATGGCAACCCGGAGCACGCGTACAACCAGGGCGGATCTGATCCGTACTCGCAGGGGACGCTGCTCGATCTTTACGATCCCGACCGTTCGCAGCATGTGACGTTTGAGGGCGAGGCGCGCGGATGGGAAGAGTTTGCCGAGGCACTTCGCGAAAAGGTGGCTGCGACAAAGGATGGAACCGGCATCTACTTCCTGAGCGCCGCGTTCACTTCGCCCACGCTGGCGCGGCAGTGGAGTGAGGTGCAGAAGGCGTACCCGAAGGCCAGGCTGGTGCAGTACGATCCCGCGATTGCAGGGACAGCGCTAGCCAGCGGGATGAACGTCCGTTACGACCTGACCCAGACCGACGTGATTGTTTCGCTCGACGCGGATTTCCTTTCCGGTGCGGCTTATCCCGGCTTCCACCGGCTGGTGCGCGATTATGCCAATCGGCGCAAGGAGCCGGAAAACGGGATGAACCGGCTGTATTCGGTGGAGAGCACGCCGACTACGACGGGCATGAAGGCCGAGCACCGGCTTGGGTTGCGGGCGAGCGAAGTTCCGGCATTCACAGCGGCATTGGCGCAGGCTGTGGGCGCCTCGGGCGTGAATGCGCCGGCCTATGCGTGGACGGATGAGCAGCAAAAATTCCTCGTTGCGCTGGCAAAGGATCTGAAAGCCAGTGCCGGCAAGAGCGCAGTGTTGCCGGGCCTGTATCAAGACGAGTCGGTTGCGGCGCTGGCGATGGCGATGAACGATGCGCTAGGCAACACGGGGAAAACGGTTTTTGTTTCGCCGGAGCCAGCGATCGCGCTGCCCAGCGACCAGCTTGGCGATTTCAAGGCGCTGGTTGCCGACCTGAATGCAGGCAAGGTGGATTGGCTGGTGATTCTGAATGCCAACCCCATCTACGACGCGCCTGCCGATTTGAATTTTGCTGACGCCTTCAACAAGGCGAAGATCGTGGCGCATCTCGGCTCGCACTACGACGAGACGGGCCACCAGGCTCACTGGCACATCCCTGCCGCGCACTATATGGAGTATTGGTCGGATGCGCGCGCCTACGACGGAACGATTTCGATTGTGCAGCCGATGATCGATCCGCTCTATGGTGGCAAGACAGCGCACGATGTTTTCCAGAATTTGCTCAACGAGCCGATGCTGAGCGCCTATGCGGCGGTGCGCGAGACGCAAAAGGCCAACATCAAGGGCGACTTCGAGACCGGCTGGCGCAAGTCGCTGCATGACGGCTGGATTGAGAACACGGCATTCGACAAGACTGCAAAGCCGGGTTCGAGCGCGGCATTTCACGGGACAGTTCCCACGCCGACGCCGAAAGATTCGCTGGAAATTATCTTCCGCCCCGACCCCAACATATATGACGGGCGCTGGTCGAATGTGGGCTGGCTGCAGGAGCTGCCCAAACCGGTGACGAGCCTGAGTTGGGACAACGCCGCCATCATGAGCGGCGCGATGCTGACCAAACTCGGCCTTGAAGAAGACGACATCGTTGAGCTGTGCGTCGGGAATGGCCGCGTCAAAGCTCCGGTGATGGCCGCGCCAGGCCATCCTGAAAACTCGATCACGGTGTATCTCGGCTACGGCCGCGAGTTCGCCGGCCGCGTGGGCTCAGGACAGGGCTTCAACGCATATCTCCTTCGCAACACCTGGGCGCCGTTCTACGCGACCGGGTCAATTCGAAAGCTGGATGGCAAGTGGGGCATTGCGATCACCAAGAGCCACTACCAGGACAAACGCGGTCCTGGACTGCTGGGGCAGGGGACCGGCAATAACTCCCTTGAAGCCGATGAAGCGCTGGGGCCGCGCGGCATTATCCGTTACGCAACGCTCGATGAGTTCAAGGCCAATCCCAATTTTGCGCACGAGGGCGAGACACACGAGACGCCGAAGTACGATACGTCGCTCTTTCCCAACTGGGCGTACAACGAAGCGAATGCCTGGGCGATGTCGATCGACATGAACAGCTGCACGGGCTGCAACGCATGCATCGTGAGCTGTTATGCCGAGAACAATATCGCCGTTGTGGGCAAGCAGCAGGTGCGCATTGGGCGCAACATGCAATGGCTGCGCATCGACTCCTATTTTGAGGGCGATCTTTCGGCGCCGCGCGCGCACTTCCAGCCCATGGCCTGCCAGCACTGCGAGAACGCGCCCTGCGAACAGGTTTGCCCAGTGGGCGCCACAGTCCATACGCCGGAAGGCCTGAACACGATGGTCTATAACCGCTGCGTGGGGACGCGCTACTGCTCAAACAACTGCCCGTACAAGGTGCGGCGCTTCAACTTCCTGCTGTTCTCCGACTACGAGACGGAAAGCCTGAAGCTGATGCGGAATCCCGATGTGACGGTGCGCTCGCGCGGCGTGATGGAGAAGTGCAGCTACTGCGTGCAGCGCATCAACGCAGCCAAGATCGAAGCCGATAAGGAAAATCGCGATATCCGCGACGGCGAGATTGTGACCGCGTGCCAGCAGGCGTGCCCGGCGAGGCAATCACCTTCGGCAACAAGAACGACAAAAGCAGCCGCGTGGCCAAGCTGCGCGCCAAGCAGCGCAGCTACCAGGTGATCGCCGACATCAATACGCGTCCGCGGACCACTTACGTGGCCGAAGTTCTGAATCTGAATCCAGGAACTCGAAGAGACGCCGGTGGAAAGAACAGGGAACTAGGGAACAGGGAACAAGGGAACAAGAACGGACCATGGCGACCAAAGAAGTAAAACCCGCTGACCATTGGGTCGATCCCGCAACCGGCGAATACCGGGTCATCGCGCCGGGGCAGACCTTCCGGTCGATCACCGAGAAGATCGTGCGGATTGTGCTCACGCCGCACACGCCGATGGGCTGGTTTGGCTTCTTCACCGTGGCCGGCGGCGGCGCCACCATGCTGATGGTGGCGCTGACCTGGCTCTTCCTGAAGGGCGTCGGCATCTGGGCGCATCTACGCAGCCGGTGGCCTGGGGATTCGCCATCATCAACTTCGTCTGGTGGATCGGCATCGGCCATGCCGGCACGCTGATCTCGGCGATTCTGCTGCTCTTCAAGCAGGGCTGGCGCAACGCCATCAGCCGGTTTGCCGAGGCCATGACGATTTTTGCCGTGGCCTGTGCGCCGGGCTATTCCCGCTGATTCACGTTGGCCGTCCCTGGCTGGGGTATTGGCTGTTTCCGCTGCCTTTCACCATGACCGTGTGGCCGCAGTTCCGCTCGCCGCTGATGTGGGACGTGTTCGCGGTGTCGACCTACGCCACGATCTCGGTGGTGTTCTGGTATATCGGCATGGTTCCCGACCTGGCCACCATGCGCGACCGCTCGCAATCGAAGTTCGCGCAGTATTTTTACGGCCTGCTGAGCGTGGGCTGGCGCGGATCAGTGCGCCACTGGATGCGCTACGAGACGGCGTCGCTGCTGCTTGCCGGCCTGGCCACGCCGCTGGTGCTCTCGGTGCACACGGTCATCAGCTTCGATTTCGCCGTGGCCGTACTGCCGGGCTGGCACACCACGATCTTTCCGCCTTACTTTGTGGCCGGCGCAATCTACTCCGGATTCGCCATGGTGCTTACGCTGGCCATTCCGCTGCGCAAGTTCTATCACCTGGAGTCGCTGGTGACGGATCGCCACATCGACAACATGGGCAAGGTGATGCTGGTGACCGGATTCATCGTGGCTTACGGCTACGGCATGGAAGCCTTCATGGCCTGGTACTCGGCCGATCACTGGGAGGCATTCACCTTCTGGAATCGCGCGTTCGGACCCATGGGCTGGTCCTATTGGGTGCTGATCACCTGCAACCTGCGATTCCGCTGACTACGCTGTGGTCGCGCAAATTGCGCACCAACATCGACCTTCATGTTCATCATTTCGATCGTCGTGAACACGGGCATGTGGTTTGAGCGCTTCGTCATCGTCGTCACGAGCCTGACGCGCGACTTTCTGCCTTCGGCGTGGGGCACCTACCGCGCGACGAACTGGGACTACATGACTTTCGTGGGCACGCTGGGCTTCTTTACGTTCCTGTTCCTGTTGTTTGTGCGCTTCCTGCCCATGATTCCGATGAACGAAATCCGCATGTTGCTGCCCGCGGCCAAGATCAAGCCAAAGGTCGCGGCGGAGGCGGGAGACTGATATGCCTGCACGCGAAGGAACCTACGGCCTGCTGGCCGAATTCGATACTCCGGGCGACCTGGTGCGGGCTGCGCAGCAGGCGCGCCAGGATGGCTGGCGGCGCATGGACTGCTATACGCCTTATCCGGTGGAGGAAGCGGCGGAAGCCATCGGCTTCCATCGCAACAAGGTGCCGCTTCTCACGCTCATCGGCGGCCTGATGGGCGGTGCGGCCATGTTCACGCTTCAAGTTCTGGATTTCGGTGCTCGCCTATCCGCTGAATATCGCGGGCCGCCCCATGTATTCGTGGCCGGCCTTCATTGTGCCCACCTACGAGTGGACGATTCTGTGGGCCGGGCTCTCGGCGGCCTTCGGCATGCTGGCGCTGAATGGGCTGCCGTCGCTCTATCATCCGCTGTTCAACGCGCCCAACTTCCGTGACGGCGCAACGACTGATAAATTTTTCCTCTGCCTTGAGGCGCTGGATCCCAAGTTCGATCTCGCCGAGACCAAGGCGTATCTGGAAGAGCTTCAAGCCGACCTCGGTGGTGGAGGTGGACTACTGATGAACCACCATAGAGAGTCAGAGATCAGAGATCAGGGATCAGAAAAGCGGAACGGAAACCGGCGTGCCCCATAGTCTCGCATTTTGCGAAGGCGTGGGAAAGCACTGTTCGCTTGCCGCATTGCCGCCTGCATGTTACTCATCGCCGGCTGCCGGCAGGACATGCAGGACCAGCCCAAGATGGATCCGCAGCGCGGCACGCGATTTCTTCGCCGACCATCGCGGCGCGCGTCCGCAGGTTCTGGACACCGTGGCCCGGGGCCAGCTCCACGAGGACAGCTACTTCTATACCGGGCGTGGTGCAGGGCCCCAACGGCTACAAGCAGGAACTGGACCAGATGCCGTTCCCGGTGACGATGGAAGTGCTGAAGCGCGGCCAGGAGCGCTTCAACATCTACTGCACGCCCTGCCACTCGCGCGTGGGCAACGGGCTGGGCGAGATTGTGCAGCGCGGCTATCAAGCCGGCCGCCAATTTTCACGACCAGGTGCGCATGTCGCAGCCGCATTTCGCACTACTTTTACGTGATGACGCACGGCTACGGCGCCATGCCCGACTACTCGGCGCAACTGACGCCGGCCGACCGCTGGGCGGTGGCCGCGTACATCCGCGCCCTGCAGCTCAGCCAGGCGGCCACGGTGAAGGATGTGCCGGCCGGCGTGCAGATCATGAACCTGAAGGATATTGCGCGCGGCGAAGGACATCCCGGATTACGCCGAACCTGGCCCATGCCGGCGACGGCGGTGCAGGCCTACAAGCCCATCGCCAGCCAGGGAACGCCGGGCATGGCTCCGGCCTATCCCGCGGATCCAGCGATTACGATTCCCGCAACGGCTCAGCCGGCGCGGAAAAAGCGGCCGGGGACTAAGGAACGCAGGGACCAGGGATAGCAAACGGAGCAACGGAGCACGGAAAAGGCGAACACACATGGATATGGCTCACAACCGCACACGAAGCAGCTTCCCGCAGATTTGAGCGCGCCGGCCTTTGTCGACGCCTGGAAGACTCGCGCGCTGATGGCTGGAGCAATCTTTGCCGTGATCGCCGTGATCCTGGCGCTGCTGGGGCAGGCGCAGGACGGCCTGGGCTGGGACCATCTTGCTGCGCGCCTGGACGCTCGGCACCATGCTCACCTGGGGCCTCGCCGTCGGCGGACTGGCTCTGCTGATGGTGCAGTACTGCTCCGGCGGCAAGTGGGGCCTGCTGCTGCGCCGTCCGCTTGAAGCCATGAGCCGCACGCTGCCGGTGATCTTCGTCTACTGGCTGGTCATCGCCATCTTTATGAAGCGGCTCTACCTGTGGGCGCAATTACACCACGAGCGAAGACACCGCCGCGGCGCTCAAGTCCGGCCTGCATCACCGAAATCCAGGCCCACTGCATCGACTTCAAGCGGCCCATGCTGAATCCGGACATGTTTTCTGGGTCAGCCTGCTCTGCTTCGCCATCTGGGGGTTCTATGCCTGGCGCCTGAACGCGCTGGCCCTCAAGCGCGACGCGACAGGCCGGAGAACACGCCCTACTGGATCAAGAAATTTGAGAACATCAGCGGCCCCGGCATCGTCATCTACGCCATCACCATGACGGCGCGCGCCATCTACTGGGTCATGTCGATGGATGTCACGTGGTTCTCCACGGTCTACGGCCTGCTGTTCCTGGTTGGACAGGGCTTACCTGGTGCTGGCTCTCGGCATCATCGTTGCGATCTCGCTCTCCCAAGGCCGAGCCCTTCAAGACCATCCTGCGCCAGACCGAGCAGCACGACCTGGGCAAGCTCACATTTGCTTTTGTGATGCTCAACATCTATCTGAACTTCGGCCAGTTCCTCATCATCTGGTCCGGAAACCTGCCCGACGAGATCAACTGGTACCTGGATCGCATCCGCGGCAACTGGGGCGTCATCATTACCCTCGATTTCATCTTCCACTGGGTGATTCCGTTCAGCATGCTGCTCTCGCGCGACCTGAAGCGCAACAAGAAGCGCCTCCTCCGCGTCTGCCAGTGGATGGTTTTCGCCGGGCGCTTCAACATGTTCTGGCTCATCGAGCCGAACTTCAAAGACGCGGCGCGCAATCTGCACTTCAGCTGGGGAATTCTCGAATACATTGCCGTGCCTGCCGCCATGTCTGCTTCTGGCTGGCCTATTTCTGCACGCGGCTGAAGACGCGGCCGCTGGTGCAGGTGAACGATCCGCATCTCGCGGAGATTCTGGAGCCCGAACATGCCAACGCATGACGAACACGGGCACGCATGGGCACGAGCCGGAAGAGAGTCGAGCATTGAGATCGGGCTATGAGCGCAGCGACGTCGGCATCACGGGCATTGTGGTGTTTCTTACCGCACTGGCCATCTTTGTGGCGGTGGCGGGGTGCTCTGCTACGGAATCGGCAAGGTGATTAACGCCCGCATGAACAAAGAAGACGGGCCCAACAGCAAGTGGACGAAGACCGTGGATGTGCGCCAGCTCGGCAACATGCCATCGAGCCCCGAGATGCAGAACAAGATGGCGGAACTCACGCAGACCTTTCCCACGCCGCGGGTCCAGATCGATAACGGCGACCAGGATATCGCTGACCTGCACGCGCGCGAAGATCTGCTGCTGGACAACTACACCTGGATCGATCAGTCGAAAGGGACAGTGAGAATCCCCATCGAGCGAGCCATGGAGTTGATTGCGCAACGGGGATTGCCGGTGGCGCCGCCTGCAGAAGTGCAGGCGCCCATGGCCGGCGACAGCCGCCCGGTGGTGACCATGCCACTGACCGATGGATTTGCGCGCACCGGCTTTGAGCAGGCAGAGGCAGAGAATGAGGCGGTCAAGGAGCAGCGCGGGGAGCAGAAGTAGGCGTTGAGATTGCGGATTTCGCGGCATCGAACAAGAGACACGGCGCAGGGATGCGCAGCGAATTTTTGAACAGCCGCAAGGGAAAACGAAGAAGGGAGCAGGCATCGTGCAGTGGAGAAGCACAACCCGAGGAAGCTGGCGTGTCGTGGCAGCGGCCACAGCGGGCGCGGTTGTGCTCTTGATTGCCGCGCCGTTCGCTGTCGCGCAGGTTTCAACCTACGGCTCCAAGGGGCTGCCGATGACGTCGTCGATGACCAGTGCAGGGGGACAGGCGGACACAACCCCGGGCATCCTGAAAGCCGTGGGCATCGACCAGCATCTCAACACCCAGTTGCCGCTGAACCTCACCTTCACTGATGACACTGGCAAGCAGGTTGCGCTGGGCAATTACTTCGGCAAAGTGCCGGCCATCCTGGCCCTGGTTTACTACCGCTGCCCGATGCTGTGCTCTGAAGAGCTCGATGGGTTAGTGAGCGCGCTGGAGATGGTGCGATTCGTCCCCGGCAAGGATTTCGACATCATCGTGGTTAGCATTGATCCCACCGAGGGGACAGACCTAGCTGCGGACAAGAAGAACACCTATTTGAAGCGCTACGGGCATCCCGAGACGGCCAATGGCTGGCACTTCCTCACCGGCACGCAGCCGAACATCGACGCGCTGACGCAGGCCGTCGGCTTCCGTTACGTGAAGCTCACAGTACCGGGGAGCAACCTGACGCAATACGCGCACGCCAGCTCGATCCAGATTGTGACTCCAACAGGAAAACTCGCCCAGTACTACATGGGGGTTGAGTACTCGCCCAAGGATATGTTGCTGGGCCTCGACGAGGCTTCATCAGACAAGATCGGATCGCCGGTGGACAACATTCTTACTTACTGCTATCACTACAATCCCGCTTCGAACACGCACGACCTGATTATTTCCCGAGTGGTGCAGCTCGGAGGGTTGGTCACGCTAGTGCTTTTGGGCGGTTTCATGCTGGTGATGTTTCGCCGCGACTACCAGCACAATCACGAAATCGGCATGGGAACCCACGGGACACCAAAGAAGGTGAACGGATAAAGGAATGGACCACATCAGCCCAGTACTTTGGCAGTTCCTCGACAAGTGGTTGACGCACTTCTCGCTCTTCCCGCCTGAGGCGTCGAAGATAGCGCCGGAGTCGGACGCGCTCTATTTTTTCATGTGCCTGGTGAGCCTTGTTGGACTGACGCTGGTGGTGCTGCTGATCGTCACTTTTTCAATCCTCTACAGCAAGAAGCGCCATCCCCAGGCGGTGCAGATCGAGGGCTCAACGCTGCTTGAGGCCACATGGACCATCATCCCGCTGGGACTGTTCCTGGTGATGTTCGTGTGGGGCGCGCTGCTTTATTTCCGCATCTACACACCGCCGGCCAACGCCATGAACATCTACGTGGTAGGCAAGCAGTGGATGTGGAAGATCGAGCATCCCGGCGGGCAGCATGAGATCAACGCTCTGCACGTTCCAACAGGCCGTCCCATTCAGCTGACGATCATCTCGCAGGATGTGTTTCACAGCTTTTCGATTCCGGCCTTCCGCGTAAAGCGCGAGGCGATTCCAGGACGCTATACGACCGTTTGGTTCGAAGCCACCACGCCGGGCACGTATCACCTTTTCTGTACCCAGTACTGCGGCACCAATCACTCGCAGATGATCGGGGACGTGGTGGTGATGACTCCCGACGACTTCAAGAAGTGGCTGGCCGGCTCAACGAGTGGAAATTCGCTGGCGCAGGACGGCGAGCGGCTGTTCGCCAGCCTAAGCTGCAACGCGTGCCACAATACGCGACCCGATGCCCGTGGGCCCAACCTGGTCAGCGTGTACGACTCAAGTCTCACCCTTTCGAACGGCCAGACCGTCACCGCTGACGACGCCTACCTGCGGCAGGCAATCCTGAACCCGTCACAAAATATCACGCAGGGTTATGCGCCGATCATGCCCACTTACCAGGGACAAATCAGCGAGGAGGGTGTGATCGCGCTGGTGGAATACATCAAGAATCTCAACTCCGACTATCGTATTCAGCAGACCGTAAACACTACTGAACTATCCCCAAATATTGAAGAAAAGGCGCCGGCACCGGGGCAGAAGCCCGCGGCGCAGAAGGAGGTCAAGCCATGAGCGCTGCCACCGTTGTGAGTCTTCCCGACCAGTCCACGGCCAGGATTCCCAAGATGAACTTCCTGAGCAAGGAGAATGGGCTGCTGAGCTGGCTGCTGACCGGCGACCACAAACGGATCGCCACGCTGTACCTGATCTCGATTACCTTTTTCTTCTTTATTGGGGGAGCACTGGCAGGACTGATTCGCCTGGAATTGCTGACGCCGCAGAGTGACCTGATGGCCGCCGACACCTATAACAAGGTGTTCTCGATGCACGGACTCATCATGGTCTTCTTCTTCCTGGTGCCTTCGGTGCCAGCGACGATCGGCAATTTCGTCATCCCCATGATGGTAGGGGCCAAGGACCTCGCGCTCCCCAAGATCAACCTTCTGAGCTGGTATCTCTATATCATCGCGGGCTGCATGATGCTCTACACGATGGCCGCCGGCGGCGTAGATACAGGCTGGACCTTCACCACGCCGCTCTCCACGCACTATCTCAATACAAATGTCGTCTCCGCGGGCCTGGCGGTTTTCGTCGCCGGATTCAGCTCCATTTTCACTGGCCTGAACTTCATCGTCACGATCCACAAGATGCGCTGCCCGGGCATGACCTGGTTCCGGCTGCCGCTGTTTATCTGGTCGAATTACGCAGCCAGCCTTCTCATGGTTTTGGGCACGCCAGTGCTGGCGATCACGCTGGTTCTGGTGGTTCTTGAGCGGACGGTACACATCGGCGTCTTCGATCCGGCGCTGGGAGGCGACCCGATTCTCTTCCAACACCTGTTCTGGTTCTACTCACATCCCGCCGTATACATCATGATTCTGCCCGGCATGGGCGTCATCTCTGAAGTTGTCTCCACCTTTAGCCGCAAGCGGGTCTTTGGTTACACGGCGGTCGCTTTTTCTTCGGTGGCGATTGCGGTGTTTGCGTTCTTCGTTTGGGCCCATCACATGTTCATCATGGGCATTTCAAATTACGCGGCGCTGGTGTTCTCGCTGCTCACCATGCTGGTCGCGGTGCCTTCGGCCATCAAGATCTTCAATTGGAGCTTCACGCTCTACAAGGGCTCCATCACCTTCGAGACGCCCATGCTCTACGCCTTCGGATTCATGGGACTGTTTACGATCGGCGGCATGACTGGCGTGTTTCTCGGCTCGACGGGGACTGACATTCACTTGACGGAGACATATTTCATCGTGGCGCATTTCCACTTTGTAATGGTGGGCGGCATGTTGATGGCCTTCCTTTCGGGTATTCACTTCTGGTGGCCCAAGTGGACCGGGCGCATGTATCCGGAGAAGATTTCGCAGCTCGCGGCGGTGGTGACATTCATCGGATTCAATCTGACCTTTTTCCCGCAGTTCATCCTGGGTACGCTGGGGATGCCGCGGCGCTATGCAGCCTATCCGCCGGAGTTTCAGGTGCTGAACGTCTTTTCGACTGCAGGCGCCACGATTCTGGGCGTGGGCTACCTTTTGCCGATTCTCTACCTGACATGGTCTCTCAAGTACGGCGCTATCGCCGGAGATAATCCGTGGCAGGCAACGGGATTGGAATGGCAGACCCAGTCGCCTCCGCTGACTGAGAATTTCGTCGTGACTCCCGTCATGGACCACGAAGCTTACGACTACGAATGGCTGGAGCGGCAGCCACAGAAAGAGGTGGTCAGTGCCGGATAGCACCGCAGTTGCCAACGGCGCGCTGGCGGAAGAGCACCACGAGCATCCGTCCTATCAGCGCCATCACTTTGAGACCGTCGACCAGCAGTTCGACGCCACCAACTTCGCCATGTGGCTCTTTCTGCTCACAGAGATCATGTTCTTCGGCGGGCTTTTTGCTTCCTATCTGATCATGCGCAACTGGTATTACCCCGCGTTCGTCGAGGGCTCGCACCAGCTGAACGTCGGATGGGGCACCGCCAATACCGGTGTGCTCATCCTTTCCAGCTTCACCATGGCGATGGGCGTGTGGAGCGCCGAGACGCGCCGGAAGGGCTTGCTGCTTCTGTTTCTCGGGTTGACTTGGATTCTCGGTATGGCGTTCCTGGGGATCAAGTCGATTGAGTACACCGAGAAGTGGGAGAAGCACCACGTACCCGGCCTGCACTGGAGCGATGCGTCGTTCATCAATCCCGCGTTCGACCTCGAGGTCTACAAGGAATATCACGACAAGCCGCTGCCGCCCGATATGGCGCAGAAGACCGAGATGTACTTCTTTCTTTACTTCGCCATGACGGGAATGCACGCGCTGCACATGATTGTCGGCATTTCAATTCTTACGTTTATGTTTTTCAGGGCGCGCGCCGGGGCCTACACCACAGGACACGTAACGTATGTAGAGAACTTTGGCCTGTACTGGCATTTTGTCGATATCATCTGGATCTTCCTGTTTCCACTGCTGTATCTGATCAGCAGATACTGAGGGCTGAAACTATGAGCGAACAACAAACCGATCGCGAACAGCACGAACACCATATCGTCAGCCCCTTTACCTATCTGGCGATCCTCCTGGCGTTGCTCTTCTTTACGGGTCTCACCGTCTGGATGTCGTTTATCGACCTCGGCGAGTGGCACATTGCTCCCGGCCTCACACTTTTCTGGAATCCGGTTGTCGCGCTCGCCATTGCCTGCACCAAGATGACGTTGGTGGTGCTCTTCTTCATGCACGTCAAGTACAGCGCAAAACTCACCAAGCTCACGGTCGCCTCGGGCTTCTTCGTCTTCCTGGTGCTGATCAGCATGACGCTGACCGATTACATGAGCCGCGCGTGGGGAAGGTGGTAAAAGGCAGGGACCGAGGGAACAAGGGAACAAGGTGAGGGCCGCCTGCGGGCGGCCCTTCGTACATGGGCCAGTCAACCGAACTCAATCGTTGGAGACGTGCTTTGATATTGCGTCTACTTGCTTTCGGTGTTGCCCTGAGCGCCAGTTCCATGTCTGCGCAACGGCATCTTTCGATTCCTGTCGCGGACGCGCCTTCGGGTAAGGGCGCACAGATTCAGGCTGATCTCTATGGCGGTGGAAACCGCGCCGTGGTGCTGGCACACGGCGGGCGATTCAACAAGGATAGCTGGCGAAAGCAGGCGCCAATTCTCGCCCGCGCCGGGTTTCTCGTGCTGGCCATCAACTATCGCGGCGACACATTCAACGCAGACGGCTCGCCGAGCGCACTTGGATCCGACGACGACAACGCAATCGATGTGCAGGCGGCCGCGGCCTATTTGAAAGCAATTGGTGCAAAGTCGGTCGCAGCAATCGGAGCGAGTCTTGGCGGGGACGCGGTGGGCGATGCAGAAGCGCGATCGCCAGCGGGAATCTTCGACAAGATGATCTTTCTTGGATCGGAGGGTGGCGACGCACCGGAAAAGCTGAGAGGGCGCAAGCTTTTCATTGTTGCGCGCGACGACTCAAATGGATCCGGCCTGCGTCTCCCTGGGATTTCAAAGCATTACGAGCAAGCTCCAGGGCCGAAGCAGTTGATCGTACTCGGCGGTTCGGCACACGCACAGTTCTTGTTCGCAACTGCGGAAGGCCCGCAGTTGATTCGCGAAATTCTGAAATTTCTCAAGTCAAACTAAGGTGCCAGCCACCTGCCAGTGACCCGGCCGTCGCGCAGAGAAGACCTTATGGCCTTCACAGCGTGGGCTTGGGCGGCTTCACCACAGTCCAGGCATTTGCGCCGATTACTTTTACTGGACGGCGATAGAGCTTGCCGCCTTGTGCGGCGTAAATCCAGTTCGCATCGCCCGCTCCGGCGAAGGTGATTGCGGACAGCGGAGCGCCGCCCGGCGCAGGGGGATTCAGAATCTCCGCTACGCGTCCGTTTTCCATGCAGATTTGAATGCCAAGCGGTGTCGGGAAATAGACCATGCCGTCCGCATCCTCCATCGAGCCGCGCGTGCCCATCTGCCAAGGCAGCATCGTCGTTTCCGGCAGTTCCAGCCGGTAAAATGGTTCGCCGTTTTCGAGCGAGGCATCGGCGGCGATCTGAAACGACCAACTGTAGCGGGAAACCGCATCGCTGACAACGAGCATCGACTGGTCGGGCGAAAGGGCGAGGCCTTTGGGCCCGGTAATTTCTCCATCCAGATCGGTCCAGCGCAATGCGATCCGTGCTTGGCCGGAGGGATCGATGTGGCCAATGGAGGGCGATGATCTGTCGAGAAAATAGATCGCGCCCTTTTGCGTGACGACAAAATCCTTTACGCTGGCGAGGTTCCTGATCACGGTTCTTTCGCCGCTGGCCACGCCGGTCACTGTGTTGGAAACGACGATGTCGCCGGTTGTCGGCTGGTAGGTGTAGAGGAGATCGTCCGCGCCCATGCGCACAATCGAGGCGTAGTTGGGCGGCTGTGTGAACTGCGTCAACTTGCCGTTTGCATCCACGCGATCAACGCATTGCGCGGAAGGATCAGGGAAGTAGACATTGCCGTTGCGGTCGGCGGTGAGGCTTTCGATGGACTGAAAGTCGCCACCGATCTGCTGCCACGGCTTGTCGACATCGATAATGGAAAAGACCTTTGTGGCTGGGTCCCAGCCGGGCTCGTGCATCGCGGCCGGCTCGTGCACGACGATCGGCTGGGGATAGTCGCGCCACAGCCAGCGCAACGCGTCGGGCAGGATGGCGCCAGCCTGCCTGGTGTTGTGCGCGCCAGTTCCCATCTCTAACTTTGCGTCGTAGCCGGCGAATTCCAGTGCCTGATACATGACCTGGTTGTTGATCGGCCAGCTTCCCGCAAACGAGGTTCCGTAGGGCATGGTGGGAACGATGTGATCGTTGGTGCCGTCCTGCATGAAGATGCGGATCGGCTTCGGTTCAGTCCTGCGCACCAGCGCCGGCAATGAGTCCGCGCCCTTCATCGCGACATAGGTTCCAATGAAGCTCAACACGCGATGAAACTGGTCGGGCCGGTTCCACGCAGCCATGAATGCGCCCACGGCGCCAGTGCTCACGCCGCTCAGGCCGCGATCGTCAGGATTGTTCGAGAGGTTGTAGTTTTTGGCCACCGCGGGAATCAGCTCGTTAAGAAGAAACTCGGCAAAGCGCGGGGTCAGCGAATCGTATTCATAGATGCGGTTGTAGCGATTCTGGGCGAGGTCCGGGCGGGATGGATCGGAAACGATGGGCAGGATTCCGGGATCGACGAAGATGCCGATCAAGGGCGGCAGGTCGTGCTTGGCGATCAGGTTGTCGAAGACAACGGGCACGCGCATGCCATTGCCCAGCGCCTGGCTGCCGTCGAGAAAGATCATGAATGGCATAGGCTTGCTGGGGTCGTACTGTGCGGGCACATAGACGGTGCAGTTGTGGGGTGTGCCGGGATAGTATTTGCCCGGAGGCAACACGAATTTTGCCACGGTGCCTTCGGGGACGCCATCTTGTGGCTGCGAGTCGGGCCCGAGCGTGTAGTCCTGGGAGTGAAGACGAGGGATGGTCAGGATCAGGGCCGCGAAAAGAGCCGGGAGAATTCGTTTCATGAAAGACCTCAGGCGTCGGTGTAGACGCAATGGAAGCGAGGAAGGCTACAGAGATTCCGGCAACGAACCCATCTTAATTGGAGTGGTTCAGATTGGAGACACTACATCCAGAACGCGAGACTGTGGCCTTGGAGCTCGAAAAACGCTTGAGCACCCACTTCTATGACTTTCGATGATTTGCGGCACGATTATTTTGCGCCGGCGTGAGTGGGTACCAAACCTGCAGATCCACCTTTGATGGGCTGCAGCTTCAGATTTGGCCACTGCGTCGGAATCTTTTCGATTTTCGCGTTTGGCCATTGCGTCGGAATTGGCTCGCCTTTCAGATGCGGCTGAACGACAAGGGGAGACCTTGAAAGAGAATTCTCATTGTGCGCAAAGAGCTCGACGTGCGATTTCAAATCCATGCAAGGCGCGCTGAAGAGATGGTCGAAATCGATCGGCGCACTCGCCTGATTCCGGGTTGTGCTCGGGCCGAGGCAATCGAAACTCTTGAACGCAGGTCTCGACGCTGTTTGCTCCGACTGAACCTTGCTCCAATCAAACGGCCACTGCCCCATTGATACGTTACCGGGAACGAATGGGCTTCCAGACGGAGTCGCTGTCGATTGGCAGAAAACCACGGTGCCCTGCAACAAAAGGACTGCGAAAAGCATGAGGCGGTTCATCCGACACCTCGTCATCCCGGCGGTTTTTGTTGATTCTGAGTATAGCCCGCACGGCGGGCTCCGTCGATCTGTCTCGTATTCGCTTATTTACCCCTGAGCGAGCGGCGGTTGGCGTGCTGATCTTCCGCTGCGCATGCGTGCCGTGAGCGGCCGTTGGCAGAGATTCTCCCAAGGCTTTGGGACGCTGCCCGTTGCCTGCTGGGTTAGCGGTTTATTACTCGAGCCAGCATCTTGTGTTGAAGGTCACACTTTGACCTGCTCAGCGCCGTCCTATAATGGGCCGCAGTTCTATTCCCGGAAGCTGCGTGTTTCGTTGAGCGTTATCCGGTGGATTCCGTGCTCATCCTCACTGGAAGATTTTTATGAGTGGGGAGGCCGGAGTCGGTCTCCGGATACGCGTGACGAATCCTATGTTCGATCGGAAAGACAGGGCCTCTGTTTGTGGCGGCAGCGTGGGCGCGCGCGCCGTTTCTGCGCTAGATCGCGTGGGCCACGGTAGTTGGGCCTCAGTGGCGCTGGCGGTTTGGCTCCTGATGCAATTCACAGCCGGGGCAGCGGCACAGCAATCCCTACAGGAAGCGCAAACCAAACCCGCGGCGCAACGGGCGGCCCAGTCTCAGCGCGTGCCACCTCGGGTGGGCGTGCCACCGCGAGTGCTTGAAGCACAGCGCTTTCTCCTGCAGCGTGGATGGACGCCGGGACATCGCATGGCGCTGCGAATGAGCGCCGTTGGCCCGACGGTCGCGCGCTCTGGCGGTCCAACAAGCTTGGCATCTCAGACTCTGACCGGAAATAGCAATGCGTCGAGCACGACGTGGCAGGCTCTCGGCCCTGGCGCCGTCGTGACTCCGAATTTTGGACTCGTTTCGGGGCGCGTGGCCGCGCTGGCGCTCGATCCCTCTGACGCGACGGGCAACCGTCTTTACGTGGGAACGACGGGCGGCGGTGTGTGGATGGCCAACAATGCCGGCGCGTCGGCACTGTCGTCGATTATTTTTACGCCGCTCACTGATAGCGTGGCAGCGCTCGGCGGGGCTGTTGACGCATCGATCAGTATCGGCGCGCTCACGGTGCAGCCTGGCGGGACGGGTGTGATCCTGGCCGGCACAGGCGATCCCAACGATGTGCTTGATTCCTATTACGGAGCCGGCATCCTGCGCTCCATCGACGGGGGAAACACGTGGACCCTGATTCCGAGAACCATGGACGAAGAGGATGGGCTGAGCACGCAGGACTACAGCTTCGCGGGCAATGGTTTCGCGGGATTTGCGTGGAGCACGGTCAATCCCCAGGTGGTGGTGACCGCGGTCTCGCAGGCCTACGAAGGCACGCTGGTGGACGCGAGCCGGGTGACGACGAGTTACGAGGGCCTTTATTACTCCTCGGATAGCGGCGCGACGTGGCACCTGGCTACGATCACTGATGGCAGCGGCAAAGATGTGCAGGGGCCGCTCGATCCGATTCTGGCGGCGTATGGCAACGCCGCCATGGCAGTAGTGTGGAATCCGGTGCGGCAGTTGTTTGTGGCTGCGGTACGCTATCACGGATATTACCAATCGGCCGACGGCGTGACCTGGACGCGTATGGCGGCGCAGCCCGGCATCGGGCTCACCACGCTCATGTGCCCCAACAACCTGGGAAACACCGGCTCCATTGCCTGCCCGATTTTTCGCGGCGCGCTGGCAGTAAATCCGCAAACGGGCGACATCTTTGCATGGACCGTGGACCTTAATAATCAGGACCAGGGATTGTGGCAGGATCAGTGCGCGATCAGCGGCGGAAATTGCGGCAAACCGGCGATCACTTTCGCGAAGCAATGGAGCACTGCGGCACTTGAAACCGACACGTTTGAGGGGGCTGCAACGATTGCTGATGGAACCTACAATCTTGCGCTGGCCGCGGTTCCCTCACAGCAGGACACGCTTGTGCTCGCCGGCGCGAATGATCTGTGGAAGTGCAGCCTGGACATGGGTTGCGTGTGGCGAAACACCACCAACTCCACTAGCTGCATGAGCGCACAGGTGGGCGAGTTCCAACACGCGCTGGCGTGGAACGCTGCTAATCCACTGGAGATGTTTTTGGGCAACGACAGCGGGCTCTGGCGATCGACGGATGCGGTCGGGGAGACTGGATCGGCGTGCTCGGCAACGGATTCCTCGCATTTTCAAAATCTGAACGGTAGCCTGGGCTCGCTGGCCGAGGTGGTGAGCCTTCCGCAGGTGGTTCCGTCTCCTTACAGCCTGATGGCCGGGCTGGGAGTGAACGGAACTGCTGGCGTGAAGAGCACTTCTGCAACTGCGGACTGGCCGCAGATTCTTTCGGGCTACGGAGGCCCGGTTGCAATCGATCCCGGCAACAACGCCAACTGGTACGTGAACAACCAGCCGGGAGTCGCCATCTACCGCTGCTCGCAAGGCGCGCCTTGCACGCCCGCGTCGTTCGGCACGAGCCCGGTGGTTACCGACGCGGATATGGGAGGCGACGGCGATGCTATGCCTACGCCAGCGCCGTTTCTGGTTGATCCGCTCGACGCGACGCAGTTGCTGATTGGAACCTGCCGCGTTTGGCGCGGGCCGGCCGGAAGTGGATGGAGCGCAAGCAATGCCATCAGTCCGATTCTTGACAGTGGGGCAGCGGGCGTCTGCAATGGCGACGCGCTGATCCGATCCATGGCTGCGATGCCAGTCGCCAGCGGTGGCGAGATGATTTATGTGGGCATGTACGGCTCGGCTAACGACGGAGCAAGCCTCCCTGGCCATGTTTTGAGCGCGACTCTGAATCCGGGATCGAATGCCGCGCCCGTGTGGACCGATCTGACGCTGGCTCCGGTAGTCAACGATGCTCATGCGCTGAACTACTACGGCCTCGATATCTCCAGCGTAGCCATTGATACGCACGATCCCACCGGCGACACGGTGTACGTAACGGTGGAGGGGATGGAGAATCCGCAACAGGAAGTGCAGGTGGTGTACCGCTCGACCAATGGAGGGGCCACGTGGACGGACATCTCGGCGAACTTGCCCGCCGCGCCGGCAAACAGCCTGGCGGTGGACCCGCAGAATGCGAACACGGTGTACGCGGCCACTGACCAGGGAGTGTATTTCACGACGCAAGTGGCGAGTTGCGCGCAAAACCTGTCGAATTGCTGGTCGGCGTTTGGCGTGGGGCTACCTGGCGCGCCAGTGGTTGCGCTGAGCGCGATTCCCGGGGGTTCTTCCGCCTCGGTACTGGTGGCGGCGACCTATGGGCGCGGCATCTGGCAAACTCCGCTATGGAGCACGGGAACGAGCATTACCACCGCGGCCGCGAGCCCGGCAATGCTTGCCTTCCCAAGCCAGGTTTCTGGCACGGCCAGCAGCGCATTGACGGTGACCCTGGAGAATACGGGCAATCTGGCGATGATGCCCACGTCAATTTCGATGAATGGAGCCTTCAGCGAGACTGATAACTGTGTGAATGCGACGGTGGCTGCGGGCGCGAGCTGTGCCGTTCAGGTGACGTTTACGCCGCAGGCCACAGGGCTGCTGGCTGGCGAGATGACGATCTTCGCCAACGTGTATGGCGGGCAACTGACGGTGGACCTCACCGGTACGGGATCTCCAGCAGGCGTGGTGACGCTGACGCCGGCGATGGTGAGCTTTGGCGAAGTCGAGGTCGGGACGACATCCGCGGCATTGCAAGTGACGGCGGAGAACAGCAGCGCGGCCGCAGTGCCAATCAGCAACGTTTCGATCACCTCGCCGTTCGTCATCGCCAGTGACGCGTGCGGCACAAGCAGCCTTGCCGCAAACGTCGATTGCCAGTTGCAGGTGAAGTTTGCACCCGCGCAAGCCGGGCCTGCCGCGGGCCTGCTCACCTTCACTGACGGAGCGGGGACGCAAACGGTGGAGCTAAGTGGGGTCGGGGCGGCGGCGCCCACCGATATTCTGAGTTCTGCGTCACTCGCTTTTCCGGCGACTGCGGCCGGCCAGCTTTCCGCAGCGCAATCTATCACGATTACGAATTCGGGCGGTGTGCCACTCACTTCGATTTCGATTTCGGCGAATGGAGAGTTTCAGGAGTCGAGCAATTGCGTTACACAACTGGCGGCGGGCGCGGTCTGTACCGTCAGCGTGCAGTTCGCTCCAATGCAGGTGGGCACGTTCAACGGCACTCTGACCATCGCCGATGCCTTGCGTACGCAAACGGTAGCGATGAATGGAACGGGATTGGCGCCGCCTGCTTTCAGTGTGACCCCGGCGAGCTTGACCTTCACTAACCAGCAGCCTGGAGTTGCCAGCGCTCCGCAGTCGCTGACGGTTACGAACAGCGGTGGCGCACCGATGGCCAATGTTGGTTTCCAAATCACTGGAGCCGCTGCAACCAACTACTCAATTTCCGCGACCACCTGTGGGGCTTTGCTGAACAACGGAAAGAGTTGCACAGCGCAGATTGTGTTTACGCCGAGCGCGACAGGGGCCATCGTGGCCACGGTTGCCGTCTCGTCGTCGACTGCCGGCGTGACGGCGGTTGCGGTGCCGCTGAATGGATCGGGACAACTCGCCGCGGGCCTAGCCACAAACCCGTCGCAAATCACTTTTCCTGTCGTTGCCGCAGGCCAGTCCAGCATTGCGCAGGCGATCACCGTCACCAATTCGTCGAGCTACGCCATCGGGTTGGTCTCGCTTGCAGCCGGTGCACCGTTCAACATTGCGCAAAATACGTGCACCGGCAGTCTGGCGGCCGGTGCGAATTGCACGGCGTCGGTGGTCTTTGTGCCGAATGCGGGGGGATCAGCTTCAGGCACATTGACGGTGAGCTCCTCTGCGGTAGCGACGCCTGCCACCGTGGCGCTCTCGGGAACCGGATTCGACTTCGGTGTCTCCGTCTCCGGCCCGGCCAGCCAGACTGTGGCGAGGGGCCAACAAGCCAACTACACGCTCGTGATTTCGCCGAGCGGAACCAGCGGCGCGTTCGCTTTCTCATGTGGAACGCTGCCTTTGAATGCACTCTGCCTTTTCAATCCCACCAGCGAATCTCTCAGCGCAGGCGTGCAGGGCAACGTGGAAGTGGAAATTTCGACGAGCAGCGGATCGCTGGTCCGCCTCGACACGCCGGATCATGTCAAGCCGAGTCCTACTCGCCCAGGCTCCTGGCGCGCGTTGCCGCTGGCTTGCGGGCTGCTCCTGCTGCCGCTGGCGGTTTGCAGGCGCCGCAGAATTTTCTTGATGGTCTTGCTGGCGGCGGTTCTTGTCGGAAGCGTCACAAGCTGCACCAGTTCCGGCGGCGGAACAGGCGGCGGTTCGAGCGGGCAAAGTGGTGGGTTAGGGACTCCGACGGGGACTTACACGATTCCTGTGAACGTGACGTCAACAGGCATTACACAATCGGTAAGTCTGACATTGACAGTCGACTGAGAGGGAGGGGCGGCTGATGGGCGTGGCGGGCAGAGCGCATTAAGGGACCAGATATACTTGAGGTTCGGGAATCGGCAGAAAAACCGCAAAGAAACTGCGGAGAGGCCGGGGCGGAAAAACAGGAAATGACTGCCAAAGTAACCGTCGACGACGTGAAGCGCGTGGCAGAACTGGCGCATTTGGAGCTCGCCCCGGAGGAAACGGACAGCATGTTGCGCGACCTGAACGCCATTCTGGACTACGTGGCCGAACTGAACGAGCTGGATACCAAAGGAGTGGCGCCGCTGTCGCAGGTGAGCGAACTTGGCGATGCCGCAGGGCCGAGCGTGCCGCGCCCTGACCAGTTAGTGCCTTCGCTTGAGCGTGCCGTTGTAATGCCGCAGGCTCCGGAGACAGACGGCCAGTTCTTTAAGGTGCCGAAGGTGATTGAAAGATAGGGAACGGGGAAACAGGGAACAGGGAACAGGGAACAGAAAGCCTCAAAGGAATTGCATTTGCCAACTGGGACAAAGACCACGGAGACTTTTGTTGAGAAGCCGAAGACCTTGGTGGAGCTGCGCGCGGAAATTGTCGCGGGGCGCACGAAGGCTGCGGATCTGGCCGCCAGCTACTATGAGCGCATTGAAAAGATCAATCCACAACTGAATATTTACCTGAGCCTGACCAAAGAGCGCGCGCTGGCGCAGGCGGCGCGGATGGATGCGTTGGCGGTCAAGGGCGATCCGCTTCCTCCGATTGCCGGCATTCCGGTGGGCATCAAGGACGTGATGGTGATGCAGGGCGCTCCTGCGACCGCGGGATCGAAGATTCTGCAGGGCTACCGGCCGCCCTATGACTGCACGGCGGTCGCGAAGCTGGAAGCCGCAGGCGCGGTGCTGCTGGGCAAGACACAACTGCGACGAATTTGCCATGGGCTCGTCGAACGAGAACTCGGCTTATGGGCCGGTGCGCAACCCCGTCGATCCGGAGCGCGTTCCGGGCGGGTCGAGCGGCGGCTCGGCGGCTGCCGTGGCCGCCAATCTAGCAGTGGCCACGCTGGGCAGCGACACCGGCGGATCGATTCGCCAACCGGCCAGCTTTTGCGGCGTGGTGGGTGTGCTGCCGACGTATGGGCGCGTCTCGCGCTACGGCCTCATTGCCTTTGCCTCGTCGCTCGACCGCATTGGACCGTTTGCCGCAAACGTGCGCGATGCCGCAACTCTGCTCGGCGTCATCGCCGGCCACGACTCCAAAAGATGCCACCAGCTCGCCTGCTCCCGTCGAGGACTACGCGGCCGAAAGCGACAAGCCAGCCGAGGGCCTGCGCGTCGGCGTCCCGGCTGAGTATTTTGCCGAGGGGCTCGACCCCGAAGTGCGCGCAGCAATCGAGAAGGGAATTGACGCGCTCGAGGCCGCGGGATGCACGGTGAAGTCGATATGCTGCCGCACACCAAATATGCAGTGCCCACGTACTATCTGGTCGCGACGGCGGAGGCCAGCGCCAATCTCGCCCGCTTCGACGGCGTGCGCTATGGCTACCGCTCGCCGCACTCCGCGACCCTCTCCGACATGTACTGCACTCGCGCGACGAGGGGTTCGGGGCAGAGGTGAAGCGCCGCATCTTTCTCGGCACGTACGCATTATCGGCGGGCTACTACGATGCCTACTATCTGAAGGCGCAGCAAGTACGCCGCCTGCTGGCCGAAGAGTTTCTGCGGGCGTTCGCCGAGGTGGACGCCATTGTGACGCCCACCTCGCCTGTGCCGGCATTCAAGATGGGCGAGAAGACCGGCGATCCGCTGGCTATGTATCTGGCCGACATCTACACCGTAACGGCAAGCCTGGCGGGCATCTGCGGTGTTACCGTGCCCTGCGGGACGACGAAAGCGGGGCTGCCCGTGGGCATGCAGATCCTGGCGCGGCATCTGGGCGAAAGCACGGCCTTCCGCGTGGCGCGGGCGGTGGAGGCAGGCGCGAATCTCATTATGCGCTAGAATCATCGCGAAGCATTTTTCCGCTCAGGCCGTTGCCGGGACGGACGTAGCATTTTCTCCCAGAGCGTGTTTCCAGGAATCCGTGCAGGATCTCGGCCCGGCAGAAACGGATTCGCGCAGGATGAAGCGGACCTCTGCAGTCGAGTGGCCACATGCATCGGGGCGAAACGGATTCATGCTCATCGGGAGAAACGCGTCATGCACGCTCGGCGGAAAGCTCTTTTCGCCCTCTTTTCGCAATCACTGTGCGTCGCTCCGGCGCAGCGGTGCGCAAGACGCACACCGTGCCGTACTCCAAGGCCGGCGATCCCTCCGGCGCGGCTGCCGGCGAAGACTCGCTCAAGATTCGCGCCCTGCTCGTTGACGGCGTGCTCAAGGAATGGACCACTGGGGACGCGCACGACGTGACCGACCGCAGCTTTGTGGTGCGACGCGCCATGCGGCTCAATGACGCTCTGCCCAGCGACAAACCCGCGGCAAAAGCCCGTGAACAGAGCCGTTGGGTGTGGCAGCGGGGCCCGTGGCTGCTGGTGGATCGCGTGACCGGTCACGTAACCGCGCTGCATCTGCCCGACTACGATCCCGGCGTGAGCCAGGTGAGCTGGTTCCGCGATTATGCGGCCTATTGTGGCGTGACGGCGAGCGGCAAAAGCCTGTATGCGGTGGTGGCGCAGGTGGCTGCGCGCAAGCCGGTCCTGGCCAAGAAACTTGCGGCCTTCGATCGCGGGAGTCCATCCGGACCCGGCCTGCGCCCCGCCCGATTGGCAGCGCGATCCGCTGCGCATCACCTTTCATCCCGCAGGCAAGGACGAGGTGAGCTACGATTTTGTTCCCGGCTCGGCGGTGCTGGTGGAAGACACGGGCGACGAAGAAGAAACGCCGGACGCGGTTCCGGCGAAACAGTAAGACGGCAGGTCAGCGCGCAGCAAGTGACCAGCTCGGCAAGCGGGAGTCAGCAAGTCGGGAGGTCGACGGCATGGAATCCCTCGACGAACTTTTGCGGCAGGCAGAGGCCGCGCATGGGCATTTGTGCGCGGGGCAGATTCTGGGAGTGCGCATGGCATTGCTCGGCCTCAGCCGCCTTGGATTTGAGGGTCGTCCGCAGGGGTCCGACCGCAAGCGACTCGTTACCTACGTCGAAATCGATCGCTGCGCGACCGACGCCATCGCGCTGGTGACGGGCTGCCGGTTGGGCAAGCGAGCTCTGAAATTTCGCGACTGGGGCAAGATGGCGGCCACCTTTGTGGACCTTGCATCAGGCCGGGCAATACGAGTGGTTGCGCTTGAAGACTCGCGTGAACTCGCTGAGCGGCACTATCCCCATTTGGATACGAAGACGCGGCGGCAGATGCAGGCCTACCGCGAATTGCCTGATCCGCAGCTTTTTCGAGAGGAGTGGGTGCGGGTTGCGATCGATCCCACCGATCTACCTGGCCGTTCAGGGGACCGCGTCGTGTGCCCGCGCTGCGGCGAAGGCGTGAGCTTTGGCCGCATCGTTCTGGTCGAGGGCGAACGGCTCTGCCTGAGCTGCGCGCATCCCGATTTACGCTACTGGGAGCCCTCGGCACCTTGACACCGAACCGGCCGCACATTTCTTATCAATTACAGGCTTTCTTTTGGGCAACCCGGGCGGGTGAACATGGCGGGAACCGGTTTTTCGCTGCCTGGTGCGAAAGGAAGCTGTGTCGAACAGGAAGCAGGCGGTAGTAGGGTATATGCGGCGCGTGCGGGCAGGGAGTCTCTGGTTCCGGTCTGCGCAGCCTAGCCCTCCTTCCAGAGCTTCGGGCCTGAGAAGACCGAGGCCTCAAGAACCTTTCCCGGAGACAAATTTCCTTGTCAGGCGCCGGCAAGAATGGCCGGGTGCGCCTGCGCCCAGAGCGGGCCCGCGCAGGCCGCGGAGGCGAGTAAAGGACGCGAGGCAAAGCATGAACGTGGCTATGAGTTTCGCATTGTGGGCGGCTGCTCCCGGCACCGGGAACGGGCGGCGGGCTGGGGATGCTGCTCCCCATTTTGCTGTTTATTCCGCTGCTCTATCTGCTGATGATCCGTCCGCAGCAGAAGCGGCAAAAACAGTGGCAGCAGATGCTGGCGAGCATCAAGACCGGCGACCGGGTTACGACCGCTGGCGGCATCCGCGGCATCATCCTTTCCATCAAGGACGATTCGATCGTTATTCGTGTCGCGCCCGACAACCTGAAACTGGAAGTGGCCAAGATCCGCGATTGCCTCGGTCACCACCCAGGAGGACTCTTAGAACTCCCGAGGGGCCTCCCGCCTCTTGGCTTTTGGACGAGTGAATCGAAACCATGAAGAAAAATCTCAAAAACAAAATTGCCCTGATCATCGCAGTCCTTTTGCTCTGCCTGTACGGCATCTTCGGGATTCCATCGGGCGTCAGCGGGAAGGCCTTGCTAAGCGCCATATCCAACCGGATTCACCTGGGCCTGGACCTGCAAGGCGGCTCGCACCTCATCCTGCAAGTGCAGGTTGCCGACGCGATCAAGGACGAAACCGACAACACGGTGCAAGATATTCAGCAGAGCATGAAGAAGGCGAACCTGACCTTCTCGCAGGTTTACACACCCGATCCCAAGAAGCCGGACGTGATCCGCATCGAAGGGACCTCGCCGGCGCAAACGGATGCCGTAAATTCGCTGCTCGACAGCAACAAGTATTCGAACGAGTACGAGATCTCCGGCGGATCCGACAATACGTGGACGCTGACGATGAAGCCCGTGTACGAAACCGATCTGGACAAGAGAACGGTAGACCAGGCGATCGAGACCATTCGCGACCGCGTGGATTCGCTGGGCGTAAGCGAGCCGTTGATTCAGGAGTACGGCCTCGGAGCCAACCAGATCCTTGTGGAACTGCCCGGCATCAGCGATCTGGACCAGGTGAGGAGCATTATCAGGTCCACGGAGCGGCTTGAGATTCACGCAGTAGACGGCGAACCCAACGGGTACTCGACCGAGCAGGAAGCGTTGACCAGCGTCGGCGGCGCGATTCCTCCTGACCAGGAGATGGTGCATGGGTCGGCGGATGTGGACGCAGGGGCCGATCGAGTTTACATTTTGCAGCGCACGGCGATTGTGGAGGGAAGCGACTTCCGTTCGGCGACCCCGGGGTCGAATCCAAACACCGGTCAGAACACGGCAAACTTCACGCTTACCGATGAAGCCGGCGACAAATTCTGGGATTACACCAGCGCCAATGTCGGCAAATACATGGCGGTGGTGCTGGGTGGACGCGTGCGCAGTGTGGCCGTCATCAAGAGCGCCGATTCGCGACAGCGGCGAGATCGAAGGCAGTTTCACGATGGCCGAGGTGACGGAACTCTCCAAGCTGCTGCGCTCCGGCGCGTTGCCTGCTTCGCTCAACTACATTGAGGCCAGTACGGTAGGCGCGACGCTGGGTGCGGATTCCATTCGCGAAGGAGTCACGGCGGCGATCGTAGGCGTTCTCGTGGTAATGATCTTCATGCTGATCTACTACAAGGGTTCGGGCATTAACGCCGACCTGGCGTTGATGTTCAATTTGATCATCCTGCTGGGCATCATGGGCCTCTCCAGCGCCATGTCGAGCGCCTCAGGGGGCGGAGGGCTCACGCTCACGCTGACTCTGCCGGGCATTGCCGGAGTAATTCTCACCATTGGTATGGGCGTGGACTCGAATGTGCTGATCTTCGAGCGCATCCGTGAAGAGATTCGCGCAGGCAAGGCTGCATCAGCGGCGGTGGATCAGGGCTTTGCCCGCGCCTGGGTAACCATTCGTCGATACCCACGTCACCACCATCGTTTCGGCGGCAATTCTGTTCATGTTCGGCACCGGGCCCGTGAAGGGCTTTGCCACTACTCTGACAGTTGGTCTTGCGGCCAATCTTTTCACCGCCGTTTTTGTCTCGCGAGTGATCTTTGAAGCGCATCTGAATCAAGCTTGAAGCCAGGCGAGATGGTATCGATTTAAGGGATTAGGGAATAAGGACGAGCAACATGCGAGATCCGGAGCCCACGAACTCCGGCCTCGCAGGAAGGGAAGAAAAAGCAGTGGAATTCTTTCGCAACTCAATGTGAACTGGCTGGGATGGAAGTGGTACTTCCTCGCCTTTTCCATGATTTTCAGTGTGGCCGGCATTGTGAAGATGAGCTGGAACTGGACGCACATTGGCAGTCCCGTACCGCTGGGTGTGGATTTTCAGGGCGGCACACAGGTGGATGTGCAGTTTACGAACCCGCCCGGACATCACCGCGATCCGCCATGCCATCGACGCGGCGGGCGTGAAGGACGCGAGCATCCAAAATTTCGGGCAGGCAGTGGATCACCAGGTACTGATCAGCCTGCCGGAAGAAACCAACGAGACTGCACTCGACACGGGGCGTCAAGAAATCGTGAGCGCCCTGCGGTCCCACTACAACAATCCTTTCGACGCCAACAAGGGCGTGATCGTGAATGTGGTCGGTCCCACGGTGGGCCATCAACTGGAGAAACAGGCCACATTGGCCACGCTTTACTCAATGGCGGGCATGCTGATCTATCTCTGGTTCCGCTTCCAATTGATCTACGGTGTGGCCGCGGTGGTGGCCTGCTTCCACGACACATTGATCACCGTGGGCGCTTTCGCTCTCACCGGCCGGGAGATCAGCCTAACGGTCATCGCCGCCATCCTCACCCTGGTAGGCTACTCGATGAATGACACCATTGTTGTTTTCGACCGTATCCGCGAAAATCTACGCCTGAGCCGGCGCGAGGCGCTGCCTGACCTGGTGAACCGCAGCATCAACCAAACGCTGAGCCGGACCGTACTCACTTCGGGCCTGACTTTCGTTACCGTGCTTTCGCTGTTTATCTTCGGCGGACAGGTGCTGAACGGGTTTTCGTTTGCACTGGTGGTGGGCATTCTCATCGGAACCTATTCATCGATCGCGGTGGCTGCCCCGATGCTGGTGGCCTGGCAGGAGTACCGCGCCGGGAAAGGCAGGGCTGCCTCGCTGCCTGCCGCGAGAAAGGCAAAGGTGTGAGAGCCGATGCAGAGTGTGGGCTCCGGGAGTGTTAAAAAGTGGCGGTTAAGAGGGAGATATTCGGTGCCCTGGAATTGCACCAGTTTTGCAGCAGTTTTTGCAGTAGGAGCGCAGTTCTGTTAAGGTTGTTTCGCTCCTTTTTGGGGATTTTTTTGCCCGGGAACATTTATAGTTCCGGCGGTGTCTAAAATAGGAGTAACGATACCCGATTCCGAGGCTGGCTATGTTTGAAGACTCCACATTCGAATCTGGGAAAAGGATCAAAACCAAGAGCGGCCGTTGGATGCTGTTTACGGGCAGCATCAACGCCGGGATCCTCATTCTGTTGATTCTGATTCCTCTGATCTATCCTGAGGCGCTTCCTAAAGAGCTGATGGCAACAATATTGACGTTGCCGCCACCACCACCTCCACCGCCTCCGCCACCTCCACCGCCAGAAGTGCACATAGTTCACGTGCAGTCTGAGATGATGAACAATCAGCTCACGGCGCCCACCAAGATCCCGCACAACATCACGATGGTTTCTGAGAAGGAAGCTCCGCCATCGAGCTTTGGTGTGGCCGGTATGGAAGGGATGGGCGGCGGCAGCGGCGTCATGGGCAGCATGTTTGGCAACGGCGATACACCGAAGGTGAAGGCCGCTCCTCCCAAGAAAGTGAACATCTCGGCGGGCGTGGCCGTCGGCATGTTGATCCAAAAGACGCAGCCGATCTATCCTCCAATTGCGAAGGCCGCCCGCGTCTCTGGAACAGTGATTCTGCAGGCCACCATCTCAAAGCAGGGAACGATTCAAGGCCTGAAAGTGGTGAGCGGACCTGCGATGTTGCAGCAGGCCGCGCTGGACGCCGTGAGAACCTGGCGCTATCGGCCCTACCTGCTCAACAACGAGCCGGTGGAGGTTGACACCACCATCAATGTGATCTTTACCCTGGGTGGGTAATGGTACCTCTCGCTCCCTGCCGCGATTTGGCAGGGAGCAATGCTTTTGACCGGAATGCGAATCCCGAAAGAGCCGCGTTCCATTGAACCACCCGCCGCGGCGGGTTCAACTCTGTCTATAAGAATCTCCTTAGGAGGAACGATTCAGTGATTCTCGCTCAGCTCGCACATTTCGCTTCGCACACGGTCAACAGCCTTGCCCTCTTTCAGGATGAGCAAACTGTCGGCTTCAGCCCCATGCAGCTTTGGAGTCACATGGCATGGATGGCGCGCACGGTGGCCATCATCCTGTTTATTGAGTCAGTCTGGTCTCTGGCCGTGATGATTGACCGTTACCTGTACTTCTCAGCAGCGCGCAAGCAGTCGCGCGAGTTCGCGCCCAAAGTGGCTGGCGCGCTGAAGGACAGCAAGCTTGAAGAAGCCATCAAGATTGCCGACCGGAACAAGAAGTCTCATCTGGCCGAAGTGGTCACGGCCGGCCTGCAGGAGTTCCGCGCATCGGCTGGAACGGCAACCGACGAAACCATCGCTAGCGCAGGCCGCGCCCTCGAGAGGGCCGAGGCCATTGTTCACGCCAAGCTGAAGAGAGGCTTGTCGGTTCTGGCGACCATCGGTTCCACCGCACCCTTCGTTGGGCTGTTTGGCACCGTCGTCGGCATTCTGCACGCATTCGACGCCATCGCTACCCAAAAGACGTCTGGTATCGGCGCAGTCGCTGGCGGCATCTCCGAGGCCCTTGTCACCACGGCGTTTGGCCTTCTCGTGGCCATCCCCGCCGTCATGGCATTCAACTACTTCACCGGACGTGTCGAGGCCTTTGACGTCGAGATGGACAACTCCTCGAGCGAACTGGTGGACTACTTCATCAAGCAGAGCCACAAGCGGTAAGAGCGAAGCAGCCTGGCTCGAGCGGGAATTTTCGCAGGGCGGGAGAGCTGAAACTCTTCCGCCCAGCGGTTTGACGCTCGCATGGGAAGCTTGAACTTCGAGCAAGGCCGGACCGGATCCGGCATAAAATTCAAACGCACGGAGCCCACAAAATGGGAATTACGGTTCGCGACGAAGGCAGGAAGGTCAATTCCAACATTAACGTCACCCCGATGGTCGACGTGATGTTGGTGCTGCTCATCATCTTCATGGTCATTACTCCCATGTTGCAGAACAAGGTATCGATCGACATGGCCAAGGTGGACAATCCCACCGCCATGCCCGACGCGGACAAGGACGACGCGATTGTGGTTGCCGTCACGCGAGACGGCGCGCTGTATCTTGGCCAGGATAAGGTCGATCCCACCCAACTCGGAAGCCTGGTGCGCGACAAGTTGGCAGAGAAGACCGACAAGACGATCTATGTTCGCGCAGATGCGCGCGCGCAGTTCAAGGCCGTGGAAGACGCAATCGACGATGTGCGCACAGCCGGCGTAGAAGAAGTGGGCTTGTTGACGCAAAAGCGCGAGGGCAATCTTTCCGGCGGCGAGTAAGCACAGGCCAGCCTGGGCAGTTTGATTCAAGATATTCAGGAAACGAGGAGTTTAAGCTATGGCAATGTCAACTGGCGGCGGTAGTGGCGCAATGGGCGAAATCAACGTCACGCCCATGATCGACATTCTGCTGGTGCTGCTGATCATCTTTATGGTCATCGTGCCGGTGACCCCCAAGGGACTGGACGCGCTAGTACCCCAGCCGCCCAAGAATCCGCAGCAGCAGCAGCAGCCCAATGACCGTACCATTGTCGTTCAGGTTCTCTATCGCCCAGGCCAGGCGCCAGCGTACAAGATCAACGACACGGATGTGAACCACACTGATCTGCTGCCCAAGCTGACTGAGATTTATGCCAATCGCGCCGAGCGTGTGATGTTTGTAAAGGGCGACGATGATGTGAATTTTGCCTACATTGCCGATGTCATCGATATCGGCAGGGCCGCCAACGTGGATCACATCGGGTTGATGACGCCCAAGATTCAGGCCGGTCAGTAGGGCGCACGGAAAATGCTGTTAAGTTCAGGGAGCAGTGAACCCGATTGCGCGGTAGACTAAAGTTTTTCTATGCTGGCTGTGGTACGCCCCGCCACTTGCTGGTTGCAAAGGATTCCAGGCGGCCCTCGGGCTTGTTCCTGAAGGAGAAGGATAAGAACATGAATGGACCTGCACGTTTTTGGGTGCTTGCGCTTACGTTGACCGGCACGGTGGTTTCCATGAGCGGGTGCAACCAGCTAGAAGCCCGCGACCAATTGAACAAGGGAGTGGATGCTTACAAGAGCGCTCACTACGATGAGGCAATCGAGCACTTCCAGAAGGCTACGGAGCTTGACCCGACCCTGCCCATGGCGAAAACCTACCTCGCCACGGCCCTGTCACAAAACGTAGTGCCGCAGATGGACACTCCGGAAAACCTGAAGAACGCCAACCAGGCCATCGACATCTTCAAGCAGGTTCTTGCCGAGAAGCCCGGAGACGTCAACAGCATGAAGCAGATCGCCGGCATCTATTACGAAATCAAGAATCTTGACGCCGCCAAGGATTGGCAGAAGAAGGTCCTTGAAGTGGATCCCAAAGATCCCGATGCCGCTTACTGGATCGGCATGATCGACTGGACCAAGGCTCACCAGAATAAGCTGCAGGCGCTTCAGGATGCCGGATTGAACGATGACGGCAAAGGCAACGTGAAAGCCCCCAAGAAAATCATGGAGCCGCTGGCACAGGAGAACGCGCCGCTGATCGACGAGGGTCTGAAGTATCTAACCATGGCAGTGGACAATCGACCCAACTACGACGAGGCCATGCAGATGCTCAACCTGATATACCGCAACAAGGCTGACGTCGACTACGGAAATGCCGCCGCTGTAAATCAGGACTTGGCGATGGCACAGGACTGGACTTCAAAAGCCATGGACATGCGGAAGCAAAACGAACAGAAGAAGAACGCCGGGCCTGGCGGCATCACCATGGATTCAAACGGCCAGATGCAGTAGGGGGCACGAGATTCACAAAACACTAGACGGCCTCTGCCCGACGCGGAGGCCGTTTTTCTTGGGACCCGCATTTCGTTTGTTGAGGTGTACTTTGATCAAGCCTGAAAGCATCGCTCGCATCCCTCTTCTCTTTGTTGCCTTTCTTCAGATTTCCGCGGCTTCTGTGTCCGGCCAATCGGCTTCAGGAGAAATGCCTCGCCCTTCGCCGATGCAGGCAGTCCAGTCGGCTGGAGGATTCACTGCGCGCAATGATAGTGAACAGCTTGAAGTGACGGTTTGCGGTGATTCGCTCATTCACATCACGGCCCGGCCGTTGAGCGCACCGCCCCCACAGGAATATCAGCCTTGGATGCTTTCGCGGACGGCTACTTGCCCCGGCGCGGCATTCCAGTTTAGCGAGTCGAATGGAGTGGCCACGCTCACTACTGCGCGGCTCGCCGTTTCCTTTCCAGAGGAGAATGGCAACCTCATTGTCAAAACCCTTCAAGGCGAGACCCTGGTGCACGAGAGAAACAATGTGCCGCGAACCTATCTACCGTCTGACGCATCAGGGCTATTCCATGTCGAGGATCGCTTTGGCCCTGACGCGACTGAGGCCTTGTATGGCCTTGGCCAGCACCAAAGCGGAATGTTCAATTACCGCGGCAGCGTGGTCGAGCTGGGCCAGAACAACACCGACGTCGCCATTCCTTTGCTTGTGTCAAGCAAGGGATACGCCATTCTATGGAACACTGCCTCCTTCAGCTATGTGGACAATCGCTTCCCCCTCGAACTGAATCTCGAATCGATGGCGGTGCCACAGATCGACTACTACCTCCTCTACGGCCCGCAGATGGATAGCATCATCCATGAATTCCGCTCCATGACCGGTCACGTGCCGCTGTTTCCCGAGTGGGCTTATGGTTTCTTCCAATCCAAGGACCGCTACAAGACGCAGGACGAGATTCTCTCGGTCGCTGCCGAGTATCGCTCGCGGCATATCCCCATGGATGGGATCGTACAGGACTGGTTCTGGTGGAAAGAAGGCGGTAAAGGCGACCCGGTTTTCAACTCCGGCTACACTGACATTCCCGGCGAGCTCAAGACCCTCCATGACGAACACGTCCACGCCATGATCTCGGCCTGGGCCATGATGGATGCAACTGCGGAGAACTACAAGCAGATGGTTCAGAAGGGCTTCGAGATTCCCGGCGCCCAGGTATACGACCCCACCAATCCGGCCGCGCAGGACTTCTTCTGGAATCAGTTCGTGGGCAAGCTCTTCGCCCAGGGGTGGGATGCATTTTGGCTCGATAGCTCAGAGCCTGAGGAGGCATGGCCGCATGTCGGCGACGCCAGTGCTGCGCTACAAGCAGCTCCACATCGGCAGCGGCCTGGAGTATACCAATGTCTTTCCGTTGGAACACACCGGCGGCGTTCAGGAGCGCTGGAAGCAGGCCAACCCCGAATATCGACAAGCGTGTCTTCCTGCTCACGCGTTCGGCGTTTATGGGCCAGCAGCGCAATGGCGCGACGGTATGGTCCGGCGATGTTTACAGCAGTTGGTGGGCGCTGCGCCGGCAGGTTCCCGCGGGGCTGAACTTCGCTCTCTCCGGATATCCCTACTGGACGACCGACATCGGCGGCTACCATCCGCTCTTCGCTGGCCAGGCCGACCAGCCCGCTTACCAGGAACTGTACGCGCGCTGGTTCGAGTACGGTGCGTTCTGTCCCATCTTCCGCACGCATGGCCATCGCGATCACAATGAGCTGTGGACATACGACACGGTCTTCCCCACGCTGCTCGCCATCGACCGTCTGCGCTACCGGCTGATGCCCTATGTTTACTCGCTGGCGTGGAAGGTGACGAGCGAGGACTACACCATCCAGCGGCCGCTGGTAATGGATTTCCGCCAAGATCCGGCCACGTGGGAAATCGGCGATCAATTCATGTTCGGCCCGGCGCTGCTGGTGAGCCCGGTACTCATTGAGCACGCCACTTCGCGGCTGGTCTATCTGCCCTCCGGAGCCGGCTGGTACGACTTCTGGACCGGAGAACGTACCGCGGGCGGTTCTAACGTCACCGTTCCAGCCCCGCTGGACCGCATTCCACTCGCTGTTCGCGCGGGATCGATCCTGCCGCTCGGCCCGGTCATTGAGTACTCCGGGCAGGCCACTGATCCAATTGAGCTGCGCATCTATCCCGGAGCCGATGGCGACTTCACGCTCTACGAAGACTCAGGCGATGGCTATAGCTACGAGCGGGGCGCGCATGCGACCATCCCGATCCATTGGGACGATGCTGACGCGAACGCTCACCATCGGCGCACGCCAGGGCAGCTATCTGGGCATGGCTGCGGGGCATGCCTTCAATGTGGTGATTGTTTCCGCCGGGCACGGCGTGGGAGAGGATGTGACCGCAGCGCCGGATAAGACGATGCAGTACACGGGGGCGAAGGTCGAGGCGCGGTTCTGAGGGCCGGGAGGCCCTCATACAGCCGGTAGGAGACCGGCGGTAAGTTCTCGCTGCGTGCGAGAAATGCGGGCTAAATAAGTAGCGAGCCGGCGAAACGGGCGCTACTGCGCGCCCTTTTCAGGATCTCCTCGGCAAGGTAGTTGCGCACGCGCGCATCGTCCTGCAGCGTCTCCAGGTACGCGGTCTGCAGCAGCTGCTTCTGGGCCTCGTGGAGCTTCTGGTGGATGGTCTGCTGCACGCGGGGATCGTTCAGCTCCCGCTGGCCTGCGGGTTCGCGTGCAAGCAACCGGTAGATGGCGAAGCCGCGACCTTGTGCGCCGGCCCCGGTCATACTCGGGAAGCACATCGGTGAACTGCCCCGGCTTGAGATTGCTGATCGCGGCATACACCGCGGGATCGGCCTTCAACTGCGACTCGGTCGCAGAAGCCCATGTCGCCGCCATTCGACGCCGTGTTGGATCCTCTGAGAAACGCTCGCCACGGTCGCAAAATCCTGACCGCTTTCTAACCGGCTGTATGTGCGCGGCTCGATCCGCCTTTTGGCTTCGGCCTCGCCGCCCGGCTTTGCTGGTTGTTGCCGTTGCCGGCTGGCGCGGGCATGGTCGTCACCACGATCTCCGCGCCAGGTGATACTGCGGCTCAATCAGGTCGAAGTCCGACCTTGTGCGCCGCGTAAAACGCCGCAATCTGCGCATCGGTGATGTTGATCTTCGACTCGATCTCTTTGTTGATCAGCTTGGTCTCAGTCAACTGGCGGCGGATGTCGCGCTTGAGGTCGTCCAGCGACATGTTGCGCTGCTTGAGCAGGTTGTAGAACTGATCCTCGGTGTAGGGCGCCTTGATCTCGGTCAGCCTTGCGTTCACGTCTTCATCGCTGGCGGTCAGGTTCAGCTTGGCGGCCTGCTGCTGCAGAATCTCGACTGGATCATCTTCTGCAGAACATTGAGGCGCAGGATGTCGGCCTCCTGGGGCGACGGTTTCTGGGGGTTGTCTCCCAGCTGGATCTGGTAATTCCGCTCCAGTTCGGCGCTCAGAATCTCCTTGCCGTTGACCGTGGCCACCACATCCGCTGAAGGCGAGCGATGGCAGCCGGACAAGCGGCGGAAAAAAGGCGCCGCTGAGAAAGAAGACTGCAGCAAAATGAGAACGCGATCGGAAAATCGAATGACGACTTGCAAGCTGATCTCTCCTGTGGGGTTCTCGAAAAAACCCCGGCATTCAAGGATAAATCCCTTCACCGGCCGCGGCGGTAGTCCCCAGTTGCGTTATTTGCCGACGCCGCAGTGTGGCCCGAAGCTGCGTGCGCGGCGTGGCCGGTGGCTGCTCGCCCACGGAGCGCAGGGCGCGGTCGATCACCATCCAAAGCTGGTCCGTCGGGCACGGCGCCGCCGTTCACCTTTTCGCCGTTCACAAAGACCGCCGGCGTTCCATCAATCCCCAGAGTCGTCGGCCAGCTTGACCGAGGCTTTGACCTGCGTCTCGTCCTGCTTGGCGATGCAGGCATCGAGGCGCGGTCTCGTCCAGTTTGCCTACCGTGGCCTCCTGGCGCGCAATGCGGTCCAGCGCGGCAAAGCTCTTTGCCAGGTCGCGCTCGTCGCCGGTCATCTCCTGTCCGTGGGCGTGCAGGTAATCCACGTAGGTCCAGTACACGGTGCCGCTCTGCGCGGCCAGGCAGTTGGCGTCCACGGCGGCGTGCATGGCCCAGGGATGCAGGTCCGTGAATCGGATCGTCCTTGTAGACGAACCGCACCAGGTTCTTGTAATGGTCCATGGTGCGCCGGAAACAGTTCCTCGTGCATGCGCGCGCAATAACGGGCATTCCAGGTCGTCGAAGTTGACCACCGTCACCTTGGCGGCCGGGTTGCCGCGGATGGGACGTCCGGCAATCGGAATGGCATCCGCGGGATCCTTCGTCAGGTCGAAGGTATCCATGTGGATCAGCTTGGTGCTGTCGGTCGAGATCAGGAAGTTGACCACCTGCGGCTTGCCGCTGTGCGTGATGGTGATGGGCAGCGTCTCGTAGCCCGCAAACTGGCTGGGCTTGCGAGCGCCAATGTTCAATCGTACGTCCGGGGGCAGGTCGAATTGGGAGCGGACCATAACCTCGATGCGGCGGTTGAGCGCGGGATCGGGCGCAGAAGGCGGAGGGATTTGGGCCTTGCAGCCCACAGTCAGGCCGAGAATCAGCAGTCCGGCCAAAAAACGAATATGCAGCAACTTGATTTCCTCTCAGGAAAGGATACCCCAGCGCAGCGCTTGCAGGCCCCTGCGTGCGTCTGTTTCCCTGGCTGCAATGGATGGACGCAGAGCAGTACGAAAGGCAATCGGTCGGCGATGTCATCAGCCGAGAACAGCGTCGATTTAGACAGACCGCAGCTGACCACTTGCCTGACCCTTCTTCTAATACGCCGGCGGCAGCGTGGGATCGCGGAACACCGAGTTGGCGCGCCGGATGTCGCCCACGGCTCCGAAGTTGGCCAGGGTAAAGCTGTAGAGCCACTGGGTCTCGTCGCGGCTGGTCGAGCCCACCGTGCCCAGCTCGAAACGCCGGTAGCCGAGCGTCAGGCCGCAGCAGTTCCAGTTGTAGACCGCCTGCACGCCGCCGTACTGCACCTCGTGCTGCACAAAGTCGTAGCCGCCGTTGACCGCCAGGTTGAATCCGTTGCCGCTGGGCTTGCCGAACTCGAGGAAAGGCTGCAACTGCTGGCTCTTGATGTACCGATGGCGGCGCGAGTGCTGGTCTTCGTATTCGTCCACGGCGTTCAGCAGCGCGTGGCCGATGCCCAGCGTGGTGCGGCCAAAGCTGTAGCCGGCGAACAGGTTGTCCGCGGCCATCTGCCGGCGATGGTGTCGTAGTCCAGATCCCACTGGATGCGCAGGTTGTCGATGGCCTCGAAGCGGATGCGCGAAGTGATGGGCGCAATGTTGCGCGGCGAAGTGAGAAAAGTCGGCGCCATCAAGTCCAGCGTGGCGTCGAAGACGTTGCGCCGGCCGGGAATGAGCGCGCCGCCAAAATTGGGATCGATGAAGTACTCCTGCGCAATCTGCCAGCTCGCCCACTCGCGCGGCGCCTTCGGGCAGGCTTTGAGGCGTCCTCGTCGTCCGCGGCATCAGCAGGCTTCGTGCTGTCGGCGTCGTCCGTCGTCTCCGTGCCGTCCGCACCGTTGTTGCCGCAGGGCCGCTCGCCGGTGGGCCGCAGATAAAACCGCTGCGTAAGCGAAAAGCCGGCCTCATTCACGTTCGTGGCGATGTCGGTGGTGTCGAACAGAAGCACGTTTTGCGCCTGTGGCGCCGATTCCGCCCACATACCGGTAGTTCAGTTCCGGCTCGATCACGTGGCGCAGCTCCCGATGCCAGAAGGGAAGCTCGTAATCGCGCTCCAGCGCGGGCGGCCGGATGTCGATGGAAGCTTCAACGTCCTTGCGGTTGAGCGCGATCGTGGCTGATCGTTGGTACTGTGAACGGGCCCGTCAGGCGTGGGCGTCTGGCTGATGGTGTAGGCGGTGTCGCGCAGCGCGACCTCGGGAACGAAGCTCCATCCCCCGGCCGTGAACGGCATGGAAAGATGCGGATAGAAATCCAACCGTCCCACGTTGCGGGAGTGGAAGAACGGCTCGGAGCGGTTCAGATAGCCCAGCGACGATCCCAGGCCCCAATAGAGCAGCGAGCTGCCCAGCGGCCGGTCCAGCACGTCGTAGCGGACCAGCGGCAGGCGCAGAATCCTCACTTCGTTGCCGTTGGTGGTGCTGGCAAAGGATTCGAAGCGGTCCAGCCAGACCGAGGGCATCATTCCGTTGTGGTTGTGGGTGAGCACCACGTCGCTCGCAACCTGGGAACTGATGGCCTGCGAGTAGTTGTCATCGAAGACCAGCCGGTAGACGTAGCTCGACAGATACTCCATGGCGCCGGAAACGCGGGTATTGGGCGTCAGATCCTTGCGCCCCAGCACGTTCACATCCACGCCGCCCTGGTTCACCAGTTCGTAGCCGGTCGGACCGGGCAGTTTGGCGTAGTGTCGAAGCCGGGCTGCGTGCAGGCGGCTGCAGCCGAGCTCGCCAGCGTATTGCCAACCTCCTCCTCGACGCCGCGGTCGAGCAGCGCATTCCAGCGCGCGATCAGGTGGTCGAGGCCCGGGCCCTTGTAGCGGAAGTCGCCATTGGGCGCCCAGCCGCGCTTGCTGTAATACTCCGAGCCGATCACCATATCCATGCTGCGGTTGATGACCCAGTACACCTGCTCGCCGAACGTGTAGCCGCGAATCGACGATCCGTTGCTGATTACCGGCGTCAGCAGTCCGCTCACCCGGCCCGTCTCGTTGGCCGGATGGTGCAGATAGGGCAGATAAAAGATCGGAAGCCCAAGAAACTCGAAGAACGCATTTGACGGTCGACGCCTTTTGTTGTCCAGGTTGATGGAGTGCGCGATGATCCGCCAGTCGGGGTGAGGAAGCCGGCAGTTGGTGATGGAGCCGTCGATGACTCGGTAGCGGCCCTCGCCGTTCTGCGAGCAGCACGCGGCCCGAGAACAGCAGCGGGGTCGGCGTCGAATACACCACGGTGTGCCCCATGGCGCGCACGCCCTGCGAGCCGCTCACGTTGTAGAAGCGCGCGGTGTGCATGTTCAGCCGCATGTCGCCGTGCGTGGCGTTGATGAGCACGTCGTTGGGCCCGCCGGTAACCTGCAGATGGCCGTCGGCTTCCAGCTCGGTGGTCGTCCGGTTGTAGACCACCTTGTCGGCGCGAATCACGTAATCGCGGTAGTGAATCACCACGTCGCCGGTCAGGGTCAATGTGTCGCCGGCCCACTCCTGGTGCTCTGCCTCCCACTCGACGGGCGTTCCGGTCTGCAGGCGCCGGCTCCGGCACGGCCACGGGCACCATCTCCTGGCCGGGATCGTCGGGCAGCGCATCGGAACCTGGAGCAGCGAGGTTCTCCGCGCGCCGCCCGTCTCACGTTGCGCCGCAGGTGCCGCATTGGTCAACACTTGAGAGGCCTGTGCACCCAGTTGCAGGTGACAGACGGCCAGCAGCGTGATACATACTAGATAGCGAGGACGCATCCCAGAACCATCACCGGTGTAAGGCTCAGCATAGCAAAGCCGGCTGCATGGATCAGGACGCGGACCACGCCACTCTGGTGACTTTACAAATTCGGGTCGACCGCGTGCTGATGGGCCAATGTCCACGGCCGTGCCCGCTTTTTCCGCGATCATCTTTCCTTGGTTCATCAGCTGTGCATGCATCATCCCGATTTCACATTGGGATGCGGCACCAGTGAATCTGGCAGTGCAAGCCCGGGATCCGGCTCCGCTGCCGCAGCAAAAGGGGCACAGGAGCTTTGAGCACATCGTTGAGTACGGCAAATCTCTCGTGGAAGCAGGAAGTGAACCGGCGACTGGCCGCTCACATGACCCACAAAACACATGCAGCGAGCGAAACTGCAAGGCCTGCAGAAAACCGGGTGGCCGTGGACAGCCGTGCCGCGCAGGCTGCAGCACGTGTGGCCGCGCGATATGCCAGCGCTCCCAGCTACAGCGAGATGCTGGCCGAGGAGGCACGTGCCGCTCTGCGTGCCGCCGAAGCCGCGACGCGGGCCGCGCAGAAGGCCCATGCGGCTGCTCAATCCGTTCTTGATGGTCTTGAGGCTGCTGCGTCGGCTGAGTCTGGCTGGAATCAGCAGGCTGGCCCCGAGTACGATCCTGAGCGCCAATCTGCCGACTTGTCGCAAGTGCAGCAGGATTCGGCGGGCCCCACGCTCGTCGAAGAAAACTTACCCAATGCCGATCGCCGGGAGCCTGAGCAGGCCGCAACGCCTGCCAAGCCCGCGCCATCCCGAAAGAAGTCTCGCCGAAACCGCGCTGCGGCCCTGGCAATCCGCGCTGAGGACCAGGACGAGGAGGCTTTGCCCACCCTGACTATTGTCAGCGCCGACGATGCGCTCATCAACGAGGTTGCCCAGCCTATCTACGCCAACCTCATTCGGTTCCCGCGTGAAGTGGTTGCGACGCGGAAAGTACGTCCGCGCCGCATTGAAGGCCCCCTGGCTACTGCAGCGCCGACGGAGCAGCTAAGCATTTTCGAGGTGGATCCGGGAACCATCTCGACACAGCCCGCGTCGCCTGCGGCAGAGGAGCCGGCACCGGCGTGGATGCGCCCCGATTGGTCGAGCATTGAACTGGAGGAACAGTCGCGGCAGGAGCTGCCAGAAGAACCAGCACCCCAGACTTCACTGCCGACGGCCGTGCAATTGGCGCCACTGAGCCGGCGCCTTCTGGCTTTCATCGTGGACGCAAGCCTGATCGTCGCTGCTTTTCTGGGAGCCGCCGCGCTGGTTGTGTCCTACGGAAAAGCGGTGCCCGGCCCGCGCGCACTCGAGTTCGGCACCGCCGTGGCCCTTCTGATGATTGGCGCTGCCTATCTGTCGCTCTTCTTCACTTTGGCCAACGCCACGCCCGGCATGAAATACGCCGGCATCGACCTCACTACATTCGATGGCCAGAGTCCGAGCCGCGCGCAGCGCCTCAGGCGCCTCAGGACGATGCTCCTGTCGGTTTCGCCTCTTGGCCTGGGATTGATCTGGGCTCTTTTCGACGACGCCCACCTTACCTGGCACGACCGCCTATCCAAGACCTATCTGCGCAGGTATTGAGCAGGAGCTACCTGAAGCAGTCCCGGAAGCGCGCGGCCACGCTGGTCACCCTACGGCCGTGGACTCTTTGGTTGCGCCGCCAGTCAAGCTCACGGCCTGCTGGCCCTTGCTCAGCGAATTACCCAGCAGTGAGATTCCCGAGGAACCTGCACCGCTGACCGCGGCGAAGACTCGGCTGCCGGCAGCCGCGCGCATTCCCGTCAGAAAGGCGCGACGGGTATTTCTCAAGTTAATCAACGGAGCGTCTCCCGCCGGCGCGGACAACTCCAGGCCCGCAAGAATCACATCGTCCACATCGTCGCAGACGATCGCAGGGCGGCTGTCGGGTTTGTCTGTGATGTACTCGATGTTGCGCAGGCGCACGCGGTCTGCGTGGCGAACGAAGAAAGCAAAGGCCGGCAGGCGGCCCATCATCCAGGACTCGGGATACTTGTCGATGACCTCCGGGATGTCGCGATGGGCCCACTCGGCCGGTCCCGCGGCGACGGTACGCATGCGGCAATTGCTGATGGTGATGTCAGAAGGGCGCAGGCCGGGTACGCCGGTGATGGAACTGGTGACGATGGCGCCAACCGCATCCACACCTTCGATGAGCACGTTGCGCAGGAATGAGTTCTGGCCCGGACTGCGCCGGCCCAGGCGGACGAAGATGGGCGCGCGCACGTTCTGCATACGGATGTTGGAGATCACTACGCCGTCCACGCTGCCGCCGTCCACCGTTTCCACGTTGATGCCACCGATCACGCGGTTCATCATGGGGCTGTCGTTGTCACTGTAGATGGCCGAGTTCGAGAAGACGATATTCTCGAAAGCGCCGTGCGTGGCCGTGCCCATCTTGAAGCCGTTGCTGGAACTGGAGACAGCGCAGTTGGTGATGATGATGTTTTTTGTGGGCTGCACCGGGCCGCCGTAGGGATTCTCGCTCTTAAGGCAAATGCCGTCGTCGCCGCCCACAATGTCGCAGTTGGAGACGAAGACGTTGCGGCAGGCAGTGATGTCCATGCCGTCGGTGTTGCGGCCCCGAAAGGGGTTGCGAATACGGACTCCGTCGATGACGACGGTCTCGCAGCCGATGGGACGCAGGGTCCAGCCAGCAGAGTTCTTGAGAGTGACGCCACTGATGCGCACGTTGCGGCACTCGACGATCTCGACCATGGGTGAGGGGCGGGTGTTGTTGTACTTGGCCTGGTAATGGCCAGATGCCACGTCGTGCCAGGCCTCGTCGGGCGGGGCGTCAGGGCGATCCGGATTGGGCTCCCACCAGGCTTCGCCCTGGCCGTCGACGGTGCCCAAGCCGCAGAGCGCGATGTCTTCGGCGCCGCGTGCAAAGATGACGTGATAGCCGTCGATGTCGCTGCCTCCCCGGGGCAGGCCAAGGCGATATTCGTAGTCGCTGAGGTTGGGGCTGCCGAGCAACTCGCAGCCTGCCTCAAGGTACAGAGTGACGCGGCTTTTCAGCTCCAACCCGCCGACGAGGAATCGACCGGGAGGTGCGTAGACCAAGCCGCCGCCAGCCTTGAATACATCGTCGATAGCGCGTTGGATGGCCGTGGTGCTCAGGGTCTTGCCGTCTGGCACGGAGCCGTAATCCAGGATGCTTTTCGCAGCCCCGGTCCCTTGTGCTGCCAAAATCGGCGCCGCCTGACCAATTCCCGCGGCCGATATTCCGAACGCCAGAGATGAAGCGGACAAGAATTCTCTTCGCAACATGCCACACCTGCTTTGAGCAAATTGAGGAGTTGGTTCGTCAGCGAATTCTACAACGGATTCCCTGCCATTATCATCCCGCCAGCTCCCTCAGTGCGCTTACCCCCGCTCCGATGAGCGCCGTTTCGTCGTCAGGAGGCAGAATCTCAAGGGAAAAGCTCTGCAACGGGCTCATGCGGACCATGGTTTCAAGATGACTGCGAAGCAGCGGCAGTTCAAGAAAGCCTACGTTGTGCCCAGTAAAGTAGAAACGCCCCGGCCCTGCCAGGTGAATGAATGAAGCGGTGGCCGCCGCCAGCGCACGGTGCCACAAATCAACAAAATCGCGGCAGCGCGGATCGCCCTCTTTGGCGTTGGCAAATATTTCTTCCGGCTCCATATCGAGGAAGCGCATGCGCATGGCGCGATAGCCCATAATGCCCTCCAGGTGGCCGGCGCCTCCGCAGCCGCAGAAGTGTTCTTTGGGATCGAGGGTGACTGTAATGTGCCCGCCTTCCCACACGCCGTCCACATAAGGCCAACGGCCGTAACCGATGCCGTTGCCAATGGTCCACACGCGGGTAAGCTTGTCGAGCCGGCCTCGGGTGGCAGCTACGCCGGCGGCGATGGCGTCGGCATCGTTGGCCACATGTACCGGCGCTGCGACGCCGCGCTCCGCCAGTGCCTCGGCCAGTTTTTCCGCGAGGCGCAGGCCTTTGAGCTGCTTCAGATTTGGCGACTCTTCCACGACACCGTGCCGTACAATCCCAGGCACGGCAACACCGATCGCCCCAGGAGGCGCCTTGCCGCTACCGCTCACTGTATCGGCAAGGGTGCTGATGTGCCCGGCGACAACGTCAATGAGTTCACTGGCAGGCATCGCAGCCAAGGCGTCCTGGGTTTCAGGGTCGCCTGGATAGCGGAGAAGCTTGCCGGTCAAGTGCTGATCCTCAAGCCTACCGCTCACAACATGTTCGGTAATGACAACGCCGATTGCCGTGGTCATTGCGCCCTCCTTGGAAAATGGGAGAGATGCTTCGTTCGCCTCAACCTCCGCTATAGCAGCCGCTCGCCTCTTGCTCGCGCAGCCGCGAAATCTTGTCTTCGCCAACGCAAGAGTCAGCTGAAAGCAGAAGGCCGGGCGCTACCCGGTCTGGTACTTGTGCAATCTCCCCAGGCCATTAAACGCGGCGACTTTATAACACTCCGCCAGCGTGGGGTAGTTGAATACCGCGTCGATAAAATAATCGATTGTGCCGTCGAGAACCATCACCGCCTGGCCGATGTGCACCAGCTCGCTTGCGTCCTCGCCGATGATGTGCACGCCCAGCACCTTGCGCGTGTCCCGATGGAAGATGAGCTTGAGCCTTCCAGTGGTGTCGCCGCGAATCTGGCCGCGCGCCACTTCGCGGTAGTAAGCCATGCCAACTTCGTAGGGCACGTCTTCGCCCGTAAGCTGCTCCTCGGTCTTGCCGATGAAGCTGATCTCCGGGATGGTGTAGATGCCATAGGGATAAAAGCTTGGGTTCGACGTTGCCGCGTGATCGCCGAAGGCACGCACTGCCGCGATTCTTCCTTGTTCCATCGAAACCGAAGCTAAGGATGGAAAGCCCACCACATCGCCCGCGGCGTAAATGTGCTCAACCTTGGTCTGGTAGTGCTCGTCTACGGCGATGCGGCCGCGGTTGTCTGCTTCCAGACCGGCTGCTGCCAGGTTCAGTTCATCCACGTTACCCTGGCGGCCCACGGCGTAAAGCAGCGCATCGCCCGAGACTTTCTTCTTGCTCATGAGGTTGGCGACCACTGTGCCGGGAGACGGCTCCTCAACGCTTTCCACTTCTTCGCCCAGCCGCATGGTCACACGGCTGTCGCGCAAGTGGTAGCTGAGCGCCTCGATAATCTCCTGGTCGGCAAATTCGAGCAGCCGGATGCGCTTTTCAATCAAAGTTACGCGCACGCCCAGCACCGCGAACATGCAGGTGTACTCCACACCAACCACGCCGCCGCCCACCACGATGAGCGACTTGGGCAGCGCCTGAAGGCCGAGAATCTGGTCGCTATTGATAATGGTCTTGCCGTTCACAGGAACCTTGTCGGAGATCGCCGGCCGGGTGCCCACGGCAATGATGATCTGGCCGGCCTCGAGCGTAAAGTCAGCCTGCGGGCCCTCGACGCGCACCTGGTGAGGGTCAATAAACCGCGCAATGCCGTGGACGACATCAATACCGTTGCGCGATAACTGCGCTTCGGTTACGTCCACCTCGGTCTTGATCACTGCCTGGACGCGGAAGGCCAGGTCCGCCATAGTGATCTTTTCCTTGACCCGGTAATTCACGCCGTAGACCGAGCGATAGTTATAGCCGGAGAGATGAAGCACCGCCTCGCGCATGGTCTTGGATGGGATGGTGCCGGTGTTGATGCACACGCCTCCGACGACCGACCGCGCCTCGACCACGGCCACGCGCTTGCCCATTTTGGCAGCGGCAACTGCGGCGCGCTGCCCTGCGGGCCCGGAACCGATAACGACCAGGTCGTACTGAACCGCGCTCATGCGTGTCTCTCCCAGGTTGGATGCAGTTTCATCGCTTTCGACAAAGATGGGCCAATCGTCCGCATCCGGATCGGTTGCATTTTAAGCATAACTGTATCGGGTGCGCACGCCGAAGGAGATAAAACCAGGGTCAATTTGCAGATGTGCGACAAAGCTGCGGCGCCGGCGGGTATTCCGGCTTCGCAGAATCAGGCGGTAGCCCCGGCGAGAAAGTTGAGTTCACTCCCCGGAGCCGCAGATCGGGGTTCCCGCCTGGCCAGTCCAATACCGGGTCGCTGCGGAGTTATGCGCGTGCTGCGCCGATTGCCGGTTGCTGTGAAAGGCGCGGTTTAGCGGCCAGTCTCCCTCCAGGTTGTGTATTCTCTTCCAGCCGGAACTGGCGAATCATTTCATCCAGTTCACTCGCCAGCGAAGCCAGGTTTTTGAGCGACTCTACTGCCTCCTCAGCGACATTGGCATTCTCGACGGCCAGTCGCGAGATCTGGCTCGCAGACTCTGAAATTTCACCCGATGCCGATGCTTGTTCTGTCGCGGCGGTGGCAATCAGGTGGATTTGTTGCTCCACCTCCTTCGACGACTCAATGGTGGCCTCGAGGCTCTCGCGGGCATTCGAAGTCTCAGCCCTGCCGTTCTCCACTGCCGTGCGGCTCTCTTCCATCACTTGCAGAGTTTCCCGGGTCTCATCCTGGATGCGGCGAATGGTGCCCGCGATCTCCTCTGTGGCACCCTTGGTGCGCTCGGCAAGCCTGCGCACTTCGCCGGCAACCACGGCAAACCCGCGCCCGTGTTCCCCGGCGCGCGCCGCCTCAATCGCGGCATTCAGAGCCAGCAGATTGGTTTGCTCGCTAATCTCCTGAATGACGTTCACCACTTTGCCAATCTCTTCGGAGCGGTGCGCCAAAGACGCCATCTTTCCTGAAACAGAGTTAGTGGCAGAGGCAATCTTCTCCATTGTGGCCGCCGCAGCCCGCATCACGCTTCCGCCCCGTTCGGCGGTTTGAGCCGATTCACGGCTTGCGTGCGCCGCGTTCTCGGCGTTGTGGCTGATCTCCCCAATGGTTGCAGTCATCTCCTGGGCGGCGGCGGCAATCTGGTTGGTCTTGCTTGATTCCGTTTGCGCATTGCCAGCACTCTGCACCGCGCGCGTGCTAATCTCCGTGGTTGCTGTGGAGAGCGTGTCGGCGCCGTGCGCAACCGATTGCAGCACCGCGCGCATCGAGGCAACGCTCGTGTTGAGGGCCTCACCCATGCGCCCAATCTCATCGGCCCCGGTCACGACAACGTTGGCAGTGAGGTCCTTCGCCGCTACGCGCTCCAATATCGCTGTTACGCTTTGAATTCGTGGCGCGATCACACGTGTCAGGGCTACGCCTGTCAGCGCACAAAGCAGAACGATCAGCAAAGTCACTCCGCTGTTGATCCAGGTGGCGTATTGGCTCGCGACTGTCGCGGCTCGCGAACTACCCATACCCTCCTTGACATTCAGATCCACATCCGCATTGATGGCATCCAATGCAGCCGTAAATGCTGCAATTGTCGCACTTCCGCTGAGGACTTCCAGTGCGTTCCGCGTCTTTCCCGCCGCTGCGAATGCAACTCCGCGGTTACTGATCTCTTTGTATTGTTCAAACGTTGTCTGCATCCTTTGGAAGAGCTCCTGCTCGCCCGGGTAGCTGATAAGTGGCGCGTACTTGAGAATGCTGCTTTCGTAGTCTGCAATCGCCTGGTGCCGCTTTGCTGCGTTGTCCGTGACGCATGCGGACGCCTGGCACAGCATGAGGTCAAGATCTTGCCTGCGCATGACGTTCATTGCTGCCCGGGCTTCAGAAAGATAAGCAACTGAAGGGAACGCATTTTCGCTGACATCCTGACTCTTCTGAGCGATGGAGCGGAACGTCACAAGTGTGTAGGCTCCCAGGAGAATGCAGAGACCGCAAAGGGTTCCGAAAGCGTAGGAGAACTTGCGAGCGATGGGTAGATTTCTTGCCCAGGACATGGCAATGCCCTTTCTAAATGTTGTCACTGGCGTTATCGGCGATTTGCGAAGGGTCTTGAATGTCAGCCAAGTGCCGTCCTGAGCTCCTTGCCGAATCGTCAAGTAAATCGATATGCTTAGGACCGGTCGCGTTTTTCCAGCGGGTAGACTTCCCAGATCGAGGTTGCCAATGCCGAGGTCCTTGAACCTTATCAAATTCCCTGTGCTGGCCATGGTTCTTCTTATTTCCGCCGGAGCTTGGCGGCTGACCGCGCAGACCCCGCCAGCGCAAACGCCGCCTGCCCCGGCTTCGGCTGCGCCGCCACGACCTGGGCCTACTCCTGAGCAACTTGCCATCCAGGCGGCCTCAGGGAAAGACCATCAACGCATGATGGATCTGCTCGGCATCAAGGAGCTGCGCCCCGGTGCCAGCGGCAGCGCCACTGGGCCCAATCCAGCCAACTATGACGAGTCAAAGGCGGACGTCTATCCCAATCTCCCCGACGCACTGGTGCTGAACCATGGCAAGCGTGTGACTTCGGCGAAAATATGGTGGAACCAGCGCCGCCCAGAGATCGTCGAGCTCTTCGATCGTGAGATCCTAGGCCGTGTTCCCGCTAACCTGCCGAAAGTGAGCTGGGAGGTTGTGAGCACGACGCACGAAAAGAACGGCGACGTAGATGTCATCACGAAGAGACTGACGGGCCACGTCGATAATTCCACTGATCCCGCCATTACGGTAAACATCGACCTTACGCTAAGCACACCTGCTCACGCTGCGGGGCCGGTTCCGGTGATCATGGAGTTCGGGTTTAGCCGCGAATTCATGGAAGCGATGGCCAAACGGTTCCCGCAGTTTGCGGCGGGCACGGGGACAGGGCCGACCTGGCAACAGCAAGTGCTGGCGCGGGGTTGGGGCTATGCCGAGTATGTGCCGACGAGCGTGCAGCCGGATAACGGAGCCGGCCTCACCGAAGGCATCATCGGCCTCGCCAACAAGGGACAGCCGCGCAAGCCCGACGATTGGGGCGCATTGCGCGCCTGGGCATGGGGCGCCGGCCGGGCGCTCGATTATTTTGAGACAGACCCCGCCGTTGACGCGAAACAGGTGGGCATCGAGGGCCATTCGCGCTACGGCAAAGCCACCCTGGTGACGATGGCCTACGACCCCCGCTTCGCCATCGCTTACGTAAGTTCCTCCGGCGAGGCCGGCGCCAAGCTCTACCGGCACATCTTCGGCGAGGAGATTGGCAACATCGCCGCCACAAGCGAGTATCACTGGATGGCCGGCAACTTTCTGAAATACGATGGCCCGCTCACCGTCGCGGATCTTCCCGTTGACGCTCATGAGCTGATCGCACTCTGCGCGCCGCGTCCCGTATTTATCAGCGGCGGAGCCACGCAGGGCGACGGATGGGTGGATGCCAAGGGCATGTTTCTGGCTGCCGTTGCCGCCGGGCCGGTATACAGATTGCTTGGCAAGAAAGACCTGGGCACCGCTGTTTTTCCGCCGATCGAAACTCCCTTGATTGACGGCGACATCGCCTTCCGTCAGCACACCGGCGGCCATACGCCCGCACCGAACTGGCCTACATTTATCGAATTCGCGAGCCGATACCTTCACGCGCCAGCGGCGAATTCAAGCGCGCGTTGACCGCTCCTTACTTCGACAGCGGGTGCGTCTGCGCCCAGGTTTCGTACTGCTTCAGCACTGCGATTCCTTCGGCGTTGTACCAGGAATATCCATTACGCCGCTCCAAGCTCAGGTCGTTCACATCGTCATGAAGGGTCTTGTCGCGATCGCCGAAGATTGGCTTGTCGGTGCCGATCTGGTAGTAGCGCGCCCAAATAGGCCCGGCTCCCGCGAAGGCTACCAGTTTGCGCCCTTCGGGGCTTCTGCGGTCGGCCATGAAATTCCCGCTGCCATAGCGATATCCAAAAATCTCCGCCTTCTTGAACCAGGCGCAAGCGTCATGAACCGCGGCAACCTCTGCTGGAGTGGGATTTGGGAAGCTCATGAAAAACTCAATCACGGGAAAGCTTTCATCGCTGGTCAGTGCGGCCATCTCGTAGTTGCGCGCCGAAGTCGGCTCCAGCGTTAATGGATCGTACTGCTGCGCCCACGCAGTCTTTACGCCGTTCTCGACAATCTGCAGCTTGAGCAGGCAATCGATGCCGCGCTGCGCAGCGGGCCCTGCCTTGTTCACCAGGACCAGGGGCAAGAATTTGTAGTCTGGAGCGCCTGTCGCCACGTCGTGAAGGATTTCAATGGCGTGCGTCATGGCGTCGTCGTTGATGGTGATCGCATCGTGATAGCCGCCTTCGAGCGGCCAAACCTGCGGCCATCCGCCGTTGGGATACTCCGAATTCAGCAAATACTCTACGCCGCGTTCTACCGAAGAGCGAAAGGGCGCGGCGTCGGCGTCGCGATGCGCGGCCAGCAGTGCCGTGGTTACATGTGCCAGAAAACGAATCTGCATCCACGTTGAATCATTGTCGAGCGTGGCGATGTAGTGCCAGTTGGGATCGACCGGTTTATCGAAGTCGGCTGTGTCAGGGAAGCGGTTCTCGTTGTCTGCGTCGTAAAGGTCGCCTGGTGCGCGCGGTTTGCTCACCATGTCGATGTTTTTGCTCCAGCCGCCATCTGCCACCTGCCAGGTCACCATGTTATGGGCATCCTTGATCGCTTCGTCGCTGATCCACCACTCCGGTGGATGCTCTGCCCGCAGAGCAAACATGCCGCGGCCCATCGATGCATGCTTGGGATTGGTGTTGCCAGCGGCCTTCTGCTCATCGGTGAGAGTCCGCTTATCGATCGTTTTTTGCTTTTCCGATCGCTCCAGGTATTCGAGCCAGACCTTCTGCTGCTTTTTGGGCAGGGTTGCGATCCGCTCGCGGGTGAGTGGCTTGGCAATCACGTTCATGCCGACGACATTGGCTGATGCAGTTCGAGAAAGGCCCAGGGCAGCGAGCGAAGCCAGGAGCAGGAAGAACGCAAATCGGCTTTGTGGACGCATGGCTCGGTTTTTATCCCAGCCGAACGGGGATTGTCAACGCAAGGTCTGACCACTGTCGACACTCGTTTGGTGACCGGTGGATCGCTGTCTTCCGATTTTCGCGTCGGGTTTTGCAAAATGTTTTAGGCTGGTGATATGGAATTCAAAATCAGCGAACTGGAACGCGAGCCGGTCGAATTCGACTTGCAACTCAAGCCGGGCGCGATCGATTTCGGCGATGAAGCGGATCAGAAGGGTGATCTGGAGACGTCGGGCCGCGCCGAGGTGATTCACGAGCACCGGGGTCCCCGGGATATCGTCCCGGACATCCGCCTGAAAGGCCGCTTCGCGGGAAGATTTGAGGTTCCATGTGCCCGCTGCATTGAGCCGGTGGAAATTCCGCTGGCGGCCGAGTTTGATCTCATATTCCGCCCCTTGGGCGTGGATGGTGGCGCTCCCGAGCGTTCGATAACGGCGTCGGAGACCGAAATCGGTTATTATCAAAAGGACAGTCTGTTGCTTGAGGATGTGCTGCGGGAGCAGGTGCTTTTGTCCCTGCCGGTCAGGACGCTGTGCAAGCCGGATTGCAAGGGACTTTGCCCGCGCTGCGGAGCGAATCGCAACACTCAGCCTTGCTCCTGCGACGAGGGTCCGACCGATCCGCGCTGGGAGGCGTTAACCGGGCTGCGCGGCCGGATCAAGTCCTGAAAAATGAGGCTTTTGGCGATGAAGGCGCCCCAAACCCCACCCCGGCCGGAAAGACAACAGTACGGCGTCGGTGGGAGCGCTCTTGTGCCGCAAGTCAATCGAAGGGAATTGCACCATGCCGAATCCGAAAAGGCGCCATTCTACGCGCCGCACTGCTCTCCGACGTTCCCACGACTTTCTTACCGCTGTGGGGCTTTCGGAGTGTCCGAACTGTCACGAAAAGAAGTTGCCCCATCGTGCCTGCCCCAAATGCGGGGCGTATAAAGGCCGCGCCGTGCTGGAAGTGAAGGAAGAGAAGTAACACCCCACCCGATGCTCACTGACATCGCGCTTGACGCTGTAGGTTCCGACAAGGCTCCCGAGCCTGAGATTCGCGGAGCCATACTCGCCTGCCGGGCCTTGCCTGTGCGTGTCCATCTCATCGGGCCTGAGCCGGAGTTGCGCGACCTGCTCGACGAGCACCTCGAAGAAGAAGACCTGCCCATCGTGATCCACCACGCCTCGGAGCGCATTGCGATGGATGAAAAGGCAGCTCACGCCGTGCGGTCCAAGCGCGATAGCTCACTGCGTGTGGGCTTGAAGCTGGTGCGTGAAGGCAAGTGCGCAGGATTTGTGACTGCAGGTAATACGGGCGCCGCGATGGCTACGGCGAAGATGGTGCTGGGCGCGCTGCCTGGCGTCGACCGGCCCGCGCTGGCCACTCCTATGCCCACGTCCAAGGGTAATCCGTGTGTGCTGCTCGACGTGGGGGCCAACGTGGATTGCAAGGCGCAAAACCTCGAGCAGTTCGCCGTCATGGGCGAGATGTACGCGCGGAGCGTGCTGAAGATCGCCAAGCCGCGCGTGGGCCTGCTCTCCATCGGCGAGGAAGAATCCAAAGGGAACGAACTCACCCGCGAGGCACTACCTCTGCTCAAGGCGCTGCCTATCAACTTTATCGGCAACGTGGAGGGCCGCGACATCTTCAACGGCCGCACGGACGTCATTGTGTGTGACGGCTTTGTTGGGAACGTTGCCCTCAAGACCAGCGAAGGCATCGGCCGGTTTGTGCGCGACGTGCTACGAGAATCGCTTACCCGCACCGTTACCGCGCAGGTGGGTGCACTGCTTTCGCGCCGCGCCTTCAACGACTTTCGCCGTCGTCTTGACTACACCGAATACGGCGGCGCCCCCCTGCTTGGCGTGCGCGGAGTTTGCATCATCGGCCACGGCTCGTCCAACGACGTCGCCATCTACAACGGCATCCGCGTTGCCCACGAATTTTCCCGTTCCGGCACCAACGAGCGCATTGAGCAGGCATTTGCCGGGCGGCCCAAGCATCGTCCCGATCATGGTGCCAGTCCCGATGCGACGATTCAGTGAGCGGTTGTTAGAGACCTGGGAACCGTAGCCATCATGCACAAAAAGCCGCCGCATCCGGCAATCTTTGACCCATCCGTGCTAGCGCAGCTCGCTTGTCCGGCTTGCTATGGCGAGCTTCGCCTGGAAAATGTGCACCTGGTGTGCGAGGGGTGCCGCCGCTCCTACCCCATCATCGACGGCATTCCCGTGCTAATTGTCGAGCGCGCAGAAACTATCGCCGATCGGGACTAATTAAGGATCTCAGCTGGAAGATGTGTGGCGAACAGGCGTTTCCTGCATTCGGAAAGCCATTTAGCGGTGTCGGTAAAACGGCAGGACGATCATCGCGGCCAGAGCAATAGCTGCGGCCAGCGCGAGGGCGATGACGCTGTAGAGCAGGGTCAGGCTGGGGCCGCTGGAAGGCTTTTCGCCGGAGTCTCCGGCTTCGGACGGCGGCAAAATCTCCGGATCACTCATACTTCAGCGACTCCACCGGATCCATTTGCGCTGCACGGGTAGCGGGAACGGTACCAAAGACGACGCCCACCAAGACGGCAGCGGTAAGGGCAATCAGCACAGACCACCACGAAAAGGGGAAAGCGTAGTCGGTGAAGAGGCGAATCGAGAAGGGAAGGGCAAGGCCGACTACACTGCCCACCACGCCGCCTGCGAGCGAGATGAGTATGGCTTCGGTGAGGAACTGCAGCTTGATCTCGCGAGAGGTGGCGCCCAGCGCTTTGCGAATTCCAATTTCGCGGATCCGCGAGCGCACATTGGCCAGCATGATGTTCATAATGCCCACGCCGCCCACGGCCAGCGTTACCGCCGCAACAAGCACAAGGATCGCCGTCAGCGCATCGGCAATCTCCGCCGCAGTGGTGAGCAGATCCTGGAGCGTTTGCACTTTATAAATTGAGTCTGGACGGTGACGGCCGCTGCTCTTCACTGCGTTCACAATTTCTTTGGCCGCGTCGGGCACCTCGGCCATGCTCTGCATCGAAAAGTAAATCTGGTTGACGCGATCGGTGCCTGTGAAGTAGCGCGCTACTGAGTAGGGAATCAGAACCGTCTGTTCAGTAATCTCGGATTGGCCAAAGTCGTTGACGCTCTCCTTGAAAACGCCGATGATCGTGAAGGGAAGGCCAAGAATCTCGAAGGTTTGGTCTACGGCGGCATCATCGCTGCCGTAGCGCTCCTTGGCGAATGGCTGGGTAACCACGGCACACCTGGCATGCGTGGAGTCGTCGATGTCTTGGAAAAAACGCCCGTCGGTGACGATCAGGTTGCGGACCTTCTGGTAATCCGGGCTGACGCCGAGCACCGTTGTGTCCCTTTGTGCCGCCGGGAAAGCTGAGACGGTTGTGCATCTCAAGCACCGGGGACGAATACATCACACCGGGCACCTGCTGGTCGACAATCCGTTCATCCTCGCGGGTGAGGTAGTCGTTGTAGCGCACGCGCTCCGCGGGCGTGGCGCCTCCGCCTGCGTATTCCAACTCTACTGAGTTGGTGCCGATCTTCTGGATCAGGTCGAGGATGTACTGCTTGCCGGTCATGCCGATGGTGACAACCAGGATCACCGATGCGGTGCCGATGACCATGCCCAGAGCAGTGAGCATGAAACGCGTTTTGCTGGCGCGGAAGCTATCCATGGCCAGCTTGAGGATTTCGCTCATCAGCATGGTGCGGCGCGCGCTCAGGAGCGTTTGCTCGAATGTGGATTGGCGGGGTTTTTCGGTGATCGGACTCATCGCTTCTCTGAGGATTAGACTCTCAATGGCGCTGGCGGGGTTCCAAAATCGGCACACGTATCAGGCCAGACGGCGGTTCCGTGCTCGCCCCTAACGATAGATTACGCGCATGAGGGCTGGGGCGGAGTGGAGCGGGCGAGATTTCCCGATACCTGTATCGAGAGGCGGGGAACGTGGTCTGGGATGGCCGGCCTGCCCGGCGGCTTGTTCCGCTCAAAAATCCGCAGATGGATTTAACTTTGGATAGCCCGCGTTGGCCGTTGAATGGTACGCTTTGAGAACCAAAATACAGAATGGCCAATCGCAGGAAAGCTGCAGGCCAGAGATGTCAGAGATTCAGATTTACCCCGGAGGTTGGTCGCGGAGCCCTCGTGTATCCAATTTCATCGCCGATGAAAGTGGCCTCGGCAGTCTTGTCTTTTTTATCCCTGCCGAACCGGATAGCTGAAAAACGCAAGGAGGAAGTAAAGGATGAACATAGAGTGGGAGGCGAAATTCAAAGGGATTTATCCGGGTGCGGTGCTTGCCGTTGCCATAGCCGGCTGCGCACTAGCGCCGGCGGCAGCCCAGGGGAATGCTGCTGCAACCGGAGGATCGATTCAGCTGCAGCCCTATACGGCGCCCGATCAGAGCGCGTCAGCCGGTGTGCCGGCCGGATGGAAGGTGACCAAAGGCGAGCAAACCGTAATCCAAATGTCAGGTCCGAAGGGAGAAACGATCTTCCTCGGGAATACGATGATTGCGCGGAACGCGGCATTTCAAGCCGGCCAGCACGGATCCGGCGGCACCGATCTGTCCATGCCCTATAGCGCCAACCTGACACAAAAGCTCACGATGATTCTAGAGCAGGGCGCCGCACTAGGCGGCAAGCCAGCACCCCAGGTCTCGATGACCTCGGCCACGCCGATTCAGTTGCCGCCATCGCTGGGCCAATGCGGCCGCTTCGTCGCGAACGTAACCAGCCCGGACGGGCCGATGAAGATTATGGGCGCCATCTGCTCCCTGCCTCTCGACTCCGGCGGTATTTACAAGAACATCATGCTTCTGGCGCAGGCGCCTGCGTCTCTCGCAGCACAGGACGCTCCGGTCGCATCGGCAGTGTTCTCCAGCTATCGAATCCCGACGGCAATGCTCTCTAAGAAACTGGCGTCATTCACGCAACCTCCGATTGTAGTTCCAGGCGCAGGAGGTGCCCGGATGCCGGCTGGTGCCATGCCCATGATGGACGACACAAGCGCGGACTGCTTCGATCTTGGTGTGATCCGCGAACTGCCTCCAAGCCAGTTGCCGCTAAAATGCGGCGGAAGATTGCCGAACTGACGCGCTCTCAAGACGTGCGGTCAGGCGCCGCCTTAGGCGATTATTGCGTTCGCCCAAAGTGCGGTGGCCGCAAGGGAACAGGCAGTTGGCTTATTTAAGTTCCTTCAGTTTGCGCCAAAGCGAGGCCAACGCTTCAATCGGAACGGCCTCGGCGCGCGCTTTCTTGTCGATTCCCGCCCGAGCTAATGCTGTTGCCGCGGCTGCGGATGACACCCCAGCGGCACGCAGGTTGTTGGCGAGCGTTTTGCGTTTTTGCGCAAAGGCCTGCCGCAGGAAGCGCAGGAAACCGGTCTCGACTACGCCGAGTTCGGCAAATCGCGGCGCAAACCGCCAGCGAAAGACCGTTGAATGCACCTGTGGTGGCGGGGAGAAATGCCGATGGCGGCAGCGTGAACAGTCGCTCGACTGGCCCATACATTTGCGCCGTAACCGAAAGCAGTCCGTATTCGCGCGTGCCCGGCACAGCGGTGACACGGTCGGCCACTTCCCGCTGAACCATTAGCACTGCCGACTCGAGCGCAGCGTGGCTGCCGGCAAGTTTCAGCAGGATCGGCGAAGTAATGTAGAACGGCAGATTCCCCGCTACGCGGAGCCGACTCTCCGGCCTCGGCTGCAGCAGCGGCAAAATCGAACTGCAGCACATCCTGCTCGATCACAGTCACGCGCGGTGGCCCGAATTGCGACGCAGGCTTGTCGCCAACTCGTGGTCCAGCTCGATGGCGATGACATGCGCGGCCCGCGTTGCCAGCGCTCCGGTGATCGCGCCCTGGCCTGGGCCGATCTCCACCACCGTCCGCCCCGCAAGATCGCCCATCGCCGCCGCAATGCGCTGCGCGGCCTGGATGTCGACCAGGAAGTTTTGCCCGAGCCTGGGTTTTGGAGGCATCTTCAGCTCCGATGGTAGAACAGCCGAAGCAGGCGCGCAGGCCAAACCTCAATGGGTTCGCTGTCGCCTGGTTGCACTAAACTAAACTTGCTGCGCTATAGATTTCTCATGCAACCCGCGAGGCCCGTTTGCTGATCGATTCCCACGCTCACCTTGACAGCGAACGCTATGCCATGGATCGCGAAGCGATGCTCGTCCGCGGCGTGGGAGGCGGGTGTAGGCACAGTGCTTTCCATCGGCATCGGCGAGGGGCCAGCCGAGATGCATCGGGCGCTCGACCTCTGCCGCGAGTTCAACGGGCAGCCGAAAATGCCACAGCTCTACGCCAGCGCCGGCATCTATCCCCACAACACAACCGAAGCCGATGACGACGCGCTGGCCAAGCTGGACGCCCTGCTGGCCGAGCCTGAAGTGATCGCCTGCGGCGAAATCGGCCTGGACTATTACCACGAGGGCGCGCCGCGCGACGTGCAGCGCGAAGGGCCTGATCCGCCAGCTCGAAATCGCCGCCGCGCGCAAGCGTCCCATCCTCATCCATTGCCGCGGAACAAACGAGTCCGCCGACGCGTGGGACGATCTTTTCCTGGTTTTGGAGGAGCATTGGAGGCGAACGGGGCTCGGCGGCATCATGCACTGCTTCGGCGGCGGATGGGAGCAGGCGCGCCGCTCGCTGGACCTTGGGTTCCTGGTTTCGTTTGCCGGCAATCTCACCTATCCCAAAGCGCAGCCGCTCCGCGACGTGGCCGCGCGCATTCCGTTGGACGCGGTCCTGTTGGAGACCGACGCGCCCTGGCTCGCGCCCACGCCCCTTCGCGGCCAGCGCAATGAGCCAGCCTATGTGGCCAAAACCGCCCAGACGTTGGCTGAATTGCTCAGCGTGCCGGAGGCCGAAATCGCTGCCACGACCGCCAAAAACTTCTTTCGGCTCTTTCCCGTCCAGAAAGAAGTGGGAAACTGATAATAGGTCGTACAGCGCACGGCAGCCCCAGCCGTTTGAGGATAGGAAAGCCATGGCTCTGGACAATTCCTTCGACATCGTCAGCAAAGTCGACATCCAGGAGGTCCGCAACGCCATCGACCAGGCGATCAAGGAGATTCGCCAGCGCTTCGATCTGAAGGACACCCACTCCGAAGTCAACCTGGAAGGCAGCGACAGATCCAACTGGCCTCGGCCAACGAGTACAAGCTGGAAGCGGTGAAGGACATCCTGGCGCAGAAGCTGGTCAAGCGCGGCGTCTCGCTGAAGAACCTGACCTACGGCAAAGTGGAGCCGGCCGCCGGGCAAAGCGTGCGCCAGAAGATCAGCCTGCAGCAGGGCATCCCAGTGGAAAAGGCCAAGGAGATCGTGCGCCTGGTGAAAGACTCAAAAAAGAAGGCGCAGGCCAGCATCCAGGGCGACACCGTGAGAATCTCCAGGCAAAGACCGCGACGAGTTGCAGGCCATCATCGCCATGCTGCGCGGCAAGGATATGGGACTGGAGTTGCAGTTCACGAACTACCGCACCAATTGAGCTTAAGCGCAGACACGGGGTCGCGCGCCTCTCTTCAAAATGCTTTAAAATCGGAGAACTTTGAGCACACTCACCATAGCGACGGCGAGAGAGGTCTTTGAGCTGCTGCGGGAGGACCTTGTCGCAGTGGAGCAGGAACTGGGCCGCGACGCTGCTTCCAGCGTCAGCACCATCACGGAGATTGCCGAATACCTGCGCGAGGGCGGCGGCAAGCGCATCCGGCCCTCGCTGCTGCTGCTTGCCGCGCATCAGCTTGGCTACTCGGGCCAGGGCGCCATCCGCCTGGGCGCGGTGGTGGAGATGGTGCACACCGCCACGCTGGTCCACGACGACATCATCGACGGCGCCGACACGCGCCGCGGCCGCCCTTCCGCCAACACCACCTGGGGCAACGAAAAATGCGTGCTGGCCGGCGACTGGCTTTACATGCAGGCCTTCAAGGTGGCGCTCGAAGAGCAGAACCTGCGCGTTCTCGATCTGCTCATCGGCCTCACCCAGCAGATGGTCGAGGGCGAGCTGCTGCAGATTCAAAAGCTCGGCAAGTCGGTCTCCGAGGCCGAGTACTACGACCTGATCTTCCGCAAGACCGCCTGCCTTTTCTCGGTTTCCATGCGCCTGGGCGCGGTGCTGGCCGGCGCCACCGAGGCCGAGGAAACGAGCCTGGCCACCTACGGCCGCGCCGTGGGCCTGGCCTTCCAGATCGTCGACGACGTGCTCGACCTGACGGCCACCGAAGAGGTGCTGGGCAAGCCCGTGGCCAGCGACCTGCGCGAAGGCAAGGCCACGCTGGCGGTGATCCACTCCGCCGACCACGGCACCGCCGCTGACCGCAAAGCCATCCGCCGCGTTCTCGACGACCGCAGCTTTGAGAACGTCAGCCGCCAGCAGATCAGGGAGATCCTGGTGCGCAACGGCTCGGTCGAATACGCCATGGCCGCCGCCGACCGCTACGCCGAGCAGTCGCGCCAGGCGCTGGCCCCGCTCGCCGATACCGACTTCAAGCGCGCCCTGCTCTGGGTGCCCGATTTCGTCGTGGCGCGGGAGAAGTAGATGCCGCCTGCGAAAGTTCCCCAGAGAACGAGCTGTGGACCGCGGTTGATCACTACTTCGGCGATCTGCTCGCTCCCGCCGACGCGCATCTCGATCGCTGCGCTCGCGGCCAATCGCGACAGGCCGGCCTTCCCGCCATCGATGTTTCCCCGCTTCAGGGCAAGTTTCTCCACGTGCTGGTGCACGATGACGCAGGCAAAGCGCGTTCTCGAGATCGGCACGCTGGGCGGCTACTCCACCATCTGGATGGCCCGCGCCTTGCCCCGGGGTGGCCGCATCGTCACGCTGGAATTTGAGCCCGAGCCACGCCGAAGTTGCTCGCGCCAATCTGCGCTGCGCCGGCCTCCTCGGCCGCGTGGAGATCCGTGTCGGCCCCGCCCTCGACACGCTGCCAGCCTCGCTCCTCCGGCGCCGGTCCGTTCGATTTGATCTTTATCGACGCCGACAAGGAGAACAACCCGCATATCTCAAGTGGGCGCTGAAGCTCTCGCGCCCGCGGAACGGTGATCGTCGTCGACAACGTCGCGCGCCACGGGACGGTGATTCGAGCCAAAAGCGCCGAGCCGCGACATCCAGGGCACACGCCGCTGCCTGGAGATGATGGCCGCCGAGCCACGGATGAGCGCTGTGGCTTTGCAGACCGTTGGAGTTAAGGGCCTGGACGGATTCGCGCTCGCCGTCGTGCTGCGCTGAGTGCTAATTCCGCGGCTACGCGTGGAAAACAAGAGTAGAATTCGGTGCAACATGAACGAACGTCTTGAGCAGATACGAAAGCTCCTGAGCGAAGTCGAATTGGAGATGAAAACGGGCGCTCCGGCGGGGCACCGCGATTTCTCCTCCCAGGAACTGCCCCTCATCATTCAGGCCATCGTGGACGACCTGCAGCCGCAGCTTTCGCCATACGACGCAGCGTTCTACTGGTTCCTCTTTCGCCATTCCATCGCCAAAGACGGAGATCCGCATCTTCGCGTGAGTACGCGGCAACTGCGCACGGCTGTGGTCAAGTCCTCTTACTCGCAGGCCGACGAGAATCCGGTTTCGTTGGGCAAGGTGCAGGAGACGCTACGCGCTCTCGAAAGCATTGGCGCCATCCGTAAAGAAGGCGAGCCGAACCGCGACGGGACGCTCTACTGTGTCCTGATCCCGGACGAGATCGAAGCTTGCCGGAGATTCCGCGAGGAGCGAATAGCTTCGAACCAGAAATTCAAATTTCCCTCAGCGGGTATCGAGATCGGTTAACGATCAGCGGAGTTCTCCAAGCGCGCTTAGGTTCTCGCAGGGTGGGTTATCTGGGCCTCTCCCGCATCAGCTCCCGCATGGCAGCCGCATACCGATCGGGCAGGGGCTTGCGCTGCAACTGGTCGTCGCAAACCACATGAACCGTCTCACCCTCGGCCAGCAGCGTGTGTGCGCTGCCTTCGGCAGCTTTGCGCAGAACGCGGTAGCCAAATTTCAACACCGATCCGCGCAGCATGGCGGGCCAAGTCTCGATGAGGATCTCATCGTCGTAGCGCGCCGGTGCACGATAACGGCAGCGCGCCGAAACCACGGGCAGAATGCATCCGTGCTCGGCTTCCAGGCTGCTGTATGCCAGCCCGAGAGAACGCAGCAGCTCGACGCGTCCCAGCTCGAACCAGATGAAGTAGTTGGCATAGTAAACGATGCCCATCTGGTCGGTTTCGGCGTACCGCACCCGCACCTGTGTGGTCACTGGCATCGTCTGGTTTCTTTCGAGGGACGCAACCTGTTCACTGTTCGCTGTCCACTGACCGCTGTTCCTACGGCTTGATGTGCGTGAACAAAGGCAGTTTGCTCACGTCGTTGAAGATGGTGAAGGCGATGAAGGCCATCAGGACCACAAAGGCGGCGGTATAAATTCGTTCCTTGATCGCCAGGCTGATGTCGTGGCGCAGCGCGCTCTCGATCAGCAGCAGCAGAATCATGCCGCCATCGAGAATCGGGAAGGGAAGAAGGTTGAGAATGCCAAGTTGCAGGCTGATTTCGCCGGCCAGCGCCGAACTTGGGCATCCACCCATCCATCTCGGCCGCTTCGCCTGCCGCCTGCGCAATCCCCACCGGACCCATGATTTGCGTAACTGAAAGCTTGTGCGTAAAGAGCCGCTCCACCACCTCTCCCACGAGCAGGGAGTTGTCTTTGAAGAATCCGAGCGATTTGCTGAACGCCCTCACGAGGGACAGTGGCTCGTCGCGGATGGGAATCGGCACTGGCGCAAAGCCCAGCTTCCACAAAGTGTCAAGCTTGGACGGCGTCGCCGTAATTTGTAGCGAAGCACCGTTGCGCAGCAAGGTCAGCTCGAGCGGCTTGCCTGCTTCCGCCTGCATATAGGCCAACAGCGTGTTCACGCTGTGGAAGGGGTGGCCGTCGACGGCTTGAATCTGATCGCCGTCACGCAGTCCGGCCTTTTGCGCGGGCATGTCCGGCTGCACCTGCAACACGCCGATTGGGCCGTCTTTGAACTGCGGCGAAATTCCCGCGTCGCTAAAATCAAAGTTGTCGCTCTTGGCGCTGGTGGGAACGTGCAGGCTCAACTGGATCGCGTTTCCATCGCGATCGACCGTCACCGGCACCATCTGGTTTGCGTTCAATTTCGAATGGTCATAGACCATGTTCCAATCAGGGTTCTCGACGTTGTCGAATCGAGTGATCACGTCGCCCGGTTGCAACCCTGCAGCCGCTGCGGCCGAGTCCGGGGTCACCCATTCCACGGTCGTCGTCTTCAGTAGTGCAGTTGGAACTTCGTTGATAAAGCCGTAGTAGAAGGTCATCAGCGCCAGCGTTAGCGCGAAGTTGGCTGTGGGGCCGGCGAGGCCAATCAACATGCGCTGCCAGCGAGGATGAGAGGTAAAAGCGCCGCAGGATCGCTCGCTGCCTCTTCGCCCGTCACATCCGAGGGGCTCTGGGTGAGCCCAGACTCTGTTTCGCCCGTCATCTTCACAAAGCCGCCCAAGCGGCAACAGGCAGACCTTGTAGTCCGTCTCACCGTACTTGAAGCCGAACAGGCGCGGGCCAAAACCGAACGAGAACGCCTCGACGCGCACTCCGCAAAGCTTGGCCACAACGAAGTGTCCCAACTCGTGCACAATGACCATCACGCCGACGAGGACGATAAAGGCTGCGGCAGATACCAGAAATGCATGCATAGATGTTGGGTGTTGACCTCGGCTAAGCGCTTGCCCCGGCCCGCGCCCGGCTAGCTTTAGGCGAAGCATTGCCTGGGCCCGCTCCCGCGCCTCCCGGTCGGCGGCGAGCACCTCCGCAATGGTCGCGGGATGCGCCTCCGGGGTAGACCGCGAGCACTCTTTCAATTGTACGCGGGATGCCGGTAAAGGGAATACGACGTTCGAGGAAGGCCTCCACGGCCACCTCGTCGGCGGCGTTCAGGGCAATACAGTGCGCACCGCCTTTTTCGGCGGCTTCAAAAGCCAGCCGCAGGCAAGGGAAGCGCTCGAAATCGGGCGGCTCGAATTCCAGATGCCGCAGCGCGGCCAGATCGAAGGTGAGCGAGGACGCAGGCCGCTCCGGCCATGCCAGCGCGTACAGGATGGGCAGGCGCATATCGGTGACCGAAATTTGCGCCAGGATCGAGCCGTCCACGTACTCCACCATCGAGTGCACCGTGGATTGCGGATGAATGGTGACCCGCACCTGGCCGGCGCCACGTCGAAGAGCCGGCAGGCCTCGATCACCTCCAGCCCCTTGTTCAGCATGGTGGCCGAATCGATGGTGATGCGCCGGCCCATCACCCATGTGGGATGCTTCAGCGCCTGCTCGGGCGTGATGCTCTCGAACTGGTCCAGCGGAAGCTGGCGGAACGGCCCGCCCGAAGCCGTCAGCCAGATGAACTTCACTTCGTTGTGCGCGCCCACGCGCAGGCACTGGTGCACGGCGTTGTGCTCGCTGTCGATGGGCAGGATGGGCACCTTGCGCTCGCGCGCCGCGGCGGTCAGGATCTCGCCCGCGGCCACCATGCACTCCTTGTTGGCCAGGCCCACCGGCTTGCCGGCGAGGATGGCCGCATGCGTCGCCTCCAGCCCGGCCACGCCCACAATCGCCGAAACCACAAAATCGGCCTCGGGCAGCGTCGAGCAGGCGATCGTGCCCTCGGTGCCGTGCACGACTTCGATCCCGGTGACGCCGGCCTGCGCGCAGCCGTCGCGGCCAGCTGCGCGGCCAGCTCTTCCGTGGCCATTGAAACCACGCGCGGACGCCAGCGCACCGCCTGCGCAAAGGCCTCGTCCACGTTGCGGCCGGCGGCCAGCGCAGCCACCGCGTAGCGCTCAGGAAACTGCTCAACGATGGAGAGGGTGCTTTGCCCGATGGAGCCGGTGGAACCGAGAATGGCGAGTCGTTTCAAAACAGCTTCTAGCTCCTAGCTTCTAGCTACTAGCTTCTGGAAATGCTGAAGAATAGGATTTCACATTTTATGCCCGTCTATCCCAATCGGCGGCAGTCAGTCCGTGGCGCATCAGGAGCTTCGGGCCTTTAGCTCGAAGCCAGGAGCCAGAGGCTAGCAGCTCATCTTAGAACCTCTGATGTATCACCTGCGCGTACCACAGCACCGGAGCAGCCAGCAGCAGCGCGTCGATGCGGTCCAGCACTCCGCCATGGCCCGGCAGCAGGTCGCCGGAATCCTTCACGCCCGCCGATCGTTTCAGCGCCGATTCGGCCAGATCGCCCACCTGCCCGGCCACATTGACCATCACGGCCAGCACCAGCCAGTACCAAATCTCATCGGGATAGGAAAGAACGGCCGACGGACAAGCCCGCTCCATCCAGGAGAGGACAGCCGAATCCCACGGCTCCTGCAACAGAGTCGCCAGTCCCACCAGCCCCACGGCGATCAGCACGCTGCCGGCCACTGAAGCCACAGCGCCCTCCCAGCTTTTGCCGGGGCTCAGCTTGGGCGCCATCTTGTGCCGGCCCCACGCGCGGCCCACGTAGTAAGCGGCGGTATCTCCGGCCCACACCACGCACAGCAAAAACATCACCAGCGAAGGGCCATTGGCCTCCTCGCGCAGCGTGGGCAGGGCAAGCAGGGTAAGCCCGGTGTAGAGCAGGCAGAAAATCGACGCCGAGGCGTCGGCAATGACCTCCTCAACCGGCTTGAAGAAGGTGCAATACACCAGCAGACCCAGGCCCAGGATGCCGAAGAGCCAGGAGACATGGTCGGGCCACTGAAAGTCGACGGCGAACAGCGCCAGAAGCGCCACCAGCGTCGCAATCCGCGGCGGATTCGCCCCGCAGCGGCTGGTCAGGCCCATGTACTCCCACCCGGCCAGCGCCGCCACCCCGGCCACGGCCAGCGTAAACAGCCATTGCCATCTGGGCCCGAGGAAAATCAGAACCAGGACCAGCGGAATCAGAACCGGTGCCGTGAGTACACGTTTCATTCAGGGTTGAGGATACACTGCCCGGGCGGAGCCGACCGGTTACCAAAGAATTGGGCTTTTAGGGAGCGATTTTAGCCGTCCGGCGGACGCGTGAGAGCGCCCGGACTCGCAATGGCGACGATTCAGCCCGTCAGCTCACCGCAATTCTGATCCGCTCGGGATCTTCTTCCACTTCGCCGCCGGCTTCGCCGATGCCGCCGTAGCGGCGCTCGCGGCGCTGGAAGTCGGCGATGGCCTCCAGCAGGTGAATGCCGCGGAAGTCGGGCCAGTAGCGCTCGGTGACGAAAATCTCGGTGTAGGCGATCTGCCAGAGCAGGAAGTTGGAGACGCGCAGTTCGCCGGAGGTGCGGATGAGCAGGTCCGGGATCGGGCATCTGCGCCGTGTAGAGATGGCGGTGAATGTCCTCTTCGGTGATGTGCTCCGGGCTGAGGTGCTTGTGTCTTCATCTCCCCGCAAGCCCGCGAAATGCGTCCACCAGTTCAGAGCGGCCGCCGTAATTCAGGGCCAGCGTGAGCGTGGTGCCGGTGTTCCGCGCCGTGGCCTCTTCAACGGCGCGCATCTTCTCCTGCACGTCGTGCGGCAGATCGTGGGTGCGCCCGATGTAGCGCATGCGCACGTTGTTGTCCATCATGCGCTCGCACATTGCTCTCCAGATAGGTCTTGAGCAGGCGCATCAGGAAGCTGACTTCGGCGCGGGGCCGGCGCAGATTGTTTTCAAGCGAAAACGCGTAAAGCGTCAACCAGGGCAAGCCGATGCGGGCAGCCGTCTCCATCACGAATTGCACGGTCTTGGCGCCCTGCTGGTGGCCCACGAAGCGTTTGAGCGAGCGGCGGCCAGCCCAGCGCCCGTTGCCGTCCATGATGATGGCCACATGCTGGGGCAGACGCTCGGGCTTCAGCGTCGCATAAACGGCGCGCTCCTCCGCGTGTCAGCTCATCGATGCGCGGGGGCGTTGGAGATGGATACAAGGACTTGCCTCTAAGTTGCATTTGCGGTTTCCACGCGGGCGCCGGAGGGCGTCCCGAAGTGGCGCCGACGGAGTTCACGCCAGATGTGGAGAAGGGGCACTGCATCGCATGAACGAATCTCCAGCCGGAACTCGTCATGGCCGCGGCCGGATCCGAGGAGTCACACCATCGACCCTATAGCACATCGCCTGAATCGCTGCAATGCAGGCGCGATTGAGCTTGAGCGCCGGTCGGCAGCAAGTGATGGGGAGACTTTGAGGGTGGCCAAGGTCGGCGAGCAGGAGCGATAGCAGCCGCCTCCGCCGTCGATATCCTTGGCAAAGGGCCCTTGCTGCCGAGCTTACGCGGTGCGCCGGCGGCCCGTTGCTGCATCCCGCACCGCGCCGAAAAAGAGCGTCCGGTGCAGCGAGTCCAGATGCGACAGCAGCGGGGCAACCTCGGCAAGGAAAGGATCGCTCAGGATCGCCGCGACCTCTTCGTCGCGGCGGCTGCGGGCGTCGCGAACCAGTTGGCGCACTTCCACGCCCAGGGCCAAGGCCAGCCGCTCCAGCGAGCCCAGAGTGGGAATCGCCTTACCGTTTTCAATTTTTGAAATGTAGGTGCGCGGCACCAGCATCCGCCCGCCAACTGGCGCTGGCTCAAATGGCGCGCCCGGCGCATCTCCCGCACCTGTGCGGCCACTTGCAAACCGGCTCTGTCGCTCTCCGCCGCTGGCTGGCTGGCGACCAATTGCGGCGCCAAAGGTGCCGGCTCCTCGAAATCGAGGGGCCTGTGGCACCTTCTGCAAAGGGAATTGCTGGTTCGATACTGCATCAGTCTGCAGTACTCACACCGCACCACTTCGCGTGTTTCCACGCTCACTAAAGTAGTCGCCATCTGGATGTGCGGAGCGCCAGAGCTGGAACCCCTGGGTGCTGGATTGCACCACGTTTGGTGCTACTGTCAAGGAAGCGAACCATAATTGTCAAGTAGAAATTTCGGGACAAACCGAAGAAACACCGGCTAGATCCCAGAAAACCCTTGAAATCGCGAACCAGATCAGTTAACAGGAGAGCCAAATGAACGAAGCGAATCTGCAATTTGGGCGCGAACAAGCCTGGAATTTGCTCACCGAATGGACCGCGAGCGAAAGCCTGCGCAAACATGCGCTGGCCGTGGAAGCCTGCGTGGCGGCCTACGGCGAGCAAGAGGCCGACCGGCTCGGGCTCGAAGGCGAGGAACGCGCGGCCCTGCTTCAGCTCTATTCCACCACAGCCCTGCTCCATGACTTCGACTACGAGCGCCATCCCACGGCAGAGGAGCATCCCTTCGTCGGTGTCCGCGAACTGGAGCGGTTGGGCTGGCCTGAAGAGCTGCGCGCCGCCATCCTGGGCCACGCGCAGTACTCCGGCGTGCCCCGCGACTCGCATCTCGCCAAAGCGCTCTTTGCCTGCGACGAATTGGCCGGTTTCCTGACGGCTTGCGCGCTGGTCAAGCCCACGAGGGCCATTGCGGATGTTGAATTAGCCAGCGTGAAAAAGAAGATGAAGGATAAGGCATTCGCTAGAGGCGTCCACCGCGAAGACATTATCCAGGGTGCGTCGGAATTAGGTGTGGATCTGGACGCGCACATCGGCTTTTGCATTGAGGCGATGAAAAAGCGGGCTGGTGAGTTGGGCCTGTAACCCAGGCAAGCCACTCGGCCCAACTGTGCGTCGCGAAAATTTCCTCGGTCGGCAACTATCTCCCCCACATGCCGCACGCGATCATCCGCGTAGTGTCCGGCTCCCGGTTGTAACGATAAAACCAGCAATCCAAGGCAACGCCGGTCACCAGCTCGACCCGCTGCAGTTCGCGCACATACTCGCTAGTCTCCAGAGACCCCGGATCGCAGCCCTCATATTCGTCGAGCTCACGCAGACGCATTGGCGTCATCCGGCAACTGCATCACAGCGCCGGCAATTCTGCACTCTGAGTTTGAGTCGGGCACCGCGCCGGGATAACCGCCCAAATCGTAGAGCCTGCCGTGGACGAAGCCTTCGCCCACCGGCCGCAGCCTGGCAGCCAGCCGGCGCGATGTTCTCCGGCGGCGCAAGCCCAGGCAGCAACGTGCCGTAGACGAAAAGATATTCGCTCATAAAGGAAGATTCGTGCTTGAGGTCTCGCAGCTTGTTGCAGGGCCTGGTAATTGGAAACTAACAGTCGGGTTCTCTCGCTCTTAGCAGCTCGGCCAACAATCTCCGTCGCTGCCGCGCGCGCCTTGGCCTTCCTGGTCGGGCGGAAAGCTGATGGCGCCAACGCGGGCGTGCCCGCCGCCGCCGTAGCGCTCGCAAATCTGCGCCAGGTTCACCATCTTCTTGCGGGGTCGGCCTTGGTCCACGGGTTCGATCCCACAGCCACCTTGGTGCGAAAGCTGGATTTCGACAAGCCGATCGAGTAGGTGGCATTCGGATAGAGATAGTACGGGATGAACTTGTTGAAGCCTTCCAGCGGATGGTCGGTGATGTCGAAGAAGATGGTGCCGTCGCGCTCTTCGGCGCGGCTGCGGATCAGTTCCAGGGCCTGCTGGTGGCGCTCGAGCAGCGGCGGCAACAGCGGCTGCCACAAACGGCTGCTCCAGAATCTCGTCGAGCGGCATCTCGGTGAGCAGCGGAATCAGCCGCGGAATGAAATCGGCATCCTGCGCGGACTCGATGATGAGCGTCAGCTTCATGGCGGGCGCGGCCATCTCCACGGCGGCCTCGGGGCTCTCATATTTCGCGCCGTCCACGATGTCGGCCCAGTGAATCAGCTCGGCCACCGGCGCGGTATCGAAGCCGAAGCGCGATTAGGCGATGTGCGCCAGAAAGCTGGTGCAGGAAGTGTAGTTGGGATCGAAAAACTTGCGCGCCGCGCACTCCGGGTCGCGCTGGCAGGCCAGGAAATTCTCGTGATCCTGCGGCGTCAAAAACGCCGATTGGTGGTGATCGAACCACCAGGTGATGCGCGGCGAGGCCGAGTACTTGAAATCGACGATGGCGTTCTCGTCGCCGGTGAACTCGCTCTCGTCGAAGAGCGCGCCGGCGCGATGCACCAGCCCGTGATAGTCGTAGCTGGCGCCCTGAGCGATGCGCTCGCGGTGAAAGCGCGTGAACAGCGAGGCTGAGCAAGCTCCGTCGAAGCATTTGTCGTGATAGAAGACGCGAACCCGCAAAACCTGGGATCCTCCCTGGGCTTGAAACCTAAAGAACCGGAACTGTTAAGCATCAAGGGATCGGCCCATTGTGTCAAGGCAGGAATCGGGAAGAGACTGGCTCGCGTCTCGCATGCCGGGCCAGCTGCCCGCTCGTTATGATCGGCAGCGGCCTGCGTCACAGGCGCCTCGCGGCCCATCGGTTACCCTCAAAAGAGTTCACACACAATGACTACGGACGCCGCGCACGCTCGCTATCCGCTCACCCAGGGCGTCAACCCGTGGCTGGTCACGGTGTCGGTGATGCTCCCCACCTTCATGGAGGTGCTTGACACCGCGATCGCGTCGGTGGCATTGCCCTATATTGCTGGCTCGCTCTCGGCCTCGAACTCCGAAGCCACCTGGGTTCTTACCAGCTATCTGGTCGCCAACGCGGTCATTCTGCCGGCTTCAAACTGGTTTGCGCGGCGTTTTGGCCGCAAGCGGTTCCTGCTGAGCTGCGTCATCCTCTTCACCATCGCGTCGTTTTTCTGCGGGGCGGCTCCGTCGCTGGCCGTCATTTTGCTGGCACGCGTCCTGCAGGGCGCAGGCGGCGGCGCGTTGCAACCGCTATCGCAATCCATCCTGCTCGAAAGCTTCCCCATCCAAAAGCGATCCATGTCCATGGCCGCCTACGGCCTGGGCATCGTGATGGCTCCGGTGCTCGGTCCCACGCTCGGCGGCTGGCTCACGGATACCTTCAGTTGGCGCTACGCCTTCTACATCAATATTCCCGTCGGCATCCTCGCGGTCATCATGATCAGCCGCTTTCGTGCACGATCCGCCTTACATCAAGAACGCCAAGGTGAGCGCCTTCGATAACATCGGCTTCGGCCTGCTCATCGTTTGGACCGGCTGCCTGCAGATCGTCCTCGACAAGGGCCAGGAGGACGACTGGTTCGGCGCGATCTGGGTGCGCTGGGCGGTGGCTGCGCTTATCATTGCGTTCCTGCTCTGGATCTGGCGCTCCTGGGCCACCCCAAAGGGCCTCGTCGATCTGCACGTGCTCAAGGACCGCAACTTCCGCACCGGCTGCTTCATGATCGCGATGCTGGGCATGTGCATCTACATCACCATTGCCATCCTGCCGCTCTACTACCAAGAGATCCTGGGCTACACGGCATTTACCGCGGGGCTGGTCGTCTTTCCGCGCGGCAGTCGGCTCCTTCATCGGCTCGCCCATCATCGGAGTTCTCGGTTCCCGCATCGACAACCGCAAGCTGCTCTGCGCCGGCTTTCTGGGCTTTGCCGTCTGCGCCTACATCTTCGGCACGGTGAATCTCGACATCGGCCCTTACACGCTGCTGATCCCCATCACCCTCACCGGCTTCGCGCTCAGCTTTGTTTTTGTGCCGCTGGCCACCATGGCCACCTCCACCCTCTCCAACCGCGAAATGGGCAATGCCACCGGCATCTTCAACATGCTGCGCAATATCGGCGGATCCATCGGCATCGCCATGGCCACCACCGCGCTCATCCGCCGCGCCGATCTTCACCAAACTTACCTGGCCGCGAATCTCACCCCCTCTGGCGCCGTCTTGCAGCAGAAGTCCGCCATCATTGCCGTCTATCTCGGGCATCACATCGGAGGGCCGAGCGCGCGCCCCGGCTCATTCGGCTTGCTCTATGGGCTCATGCAGCAGCAGGCCGCCATGCTCGCTTACGTTGACGTCTTTCGCTGGACCGCTGTTTTGGCCCTGATTTGCGCCGCCGCCACGTGGATGTTCAAGAAGCCGCAAAAGCATGCCGCCCCACCGCCCGGCGCGCACTGAGACATCCACCAAAGAACGCCGCTTCGGTGAGGCCGCATTTACTTTCGATGTACCCGTAAAGCTCCCGGCGCACTGCGAAGCAACCGCCCGCCCGCATCGCGCCTTCAAATCTCCCAGCAGTCAAAGCGGGCAGGCGTTCCTCCCGATTCTCCTCGACTTGCCGGCGGCGAAACGATATCGCCCGACCAACCGCCTGATCCCGACTGCAAAGGCGCATCGAATCCATTTCTCAGCGCCACGGTACGCCGAAACACATTGGCTCTTATCGCCAGGGAAACGCCATGTCGCATCCATCTCGCGGATTACAACAAACTGAATCCGCCATCCATACCGTCCTTGAGAGCCTCAATGAGAGTCAAGATGCGCTTGTAGCGATCGGCGAAAAACTCGAAGACCAAGTCCTGAAGCGCTATTTTCTCGCCGAGTCACTCCAGCGCGCTCAGTTTCGCGGCGAGCTGGAGACTGTTCTTAACCAGGTAGGCCTCAGCGACCTCCGCGAAAGTGGCGCGACATCAGGGGCGCTGCAAAGCGTTTGGGCCGGCCTCAGATTCAAGTCAGATGGCGGTGACCATGTTCTTCTGGCCACCGCCGAGCAAAGCGAATGCGCCACGGAGGAAGCCTACCTAAGCGCCATCAGTTTCGCTTTACCGCTACCCGTCCGCCAACTTCTTTCCATGCAGGCCATGCACATTCACGAGTCACTCGACTACATAAAGACTACCCGCGGCCGCGGGAGCCAAAACGCCGCCTAGAGGATTACCGGAGAAGACATCCAAGCTGCTCCACTAAAGAGAGCTCAGGGCAACCCGCCGACGCATTTTCACCTCTATCCCCCTCTGAAGCCGCGCTCGCGTTGCGGTTTCATTTTCAGGCAGGGGCGGGAGGTTTTCGCGATTTCCCTCTCTCGCCGGCGGCGAAGGAGAATCGCAATGGCAGCCGTCGGACCCTGCCTGCGACCGTACGTACACGCAAAGCAGAGCAGGGAGAGGTTCAACCAAGCAGGCTCATGAACCTCTTCGTCTTCTCGTCGTACTTCTCAATCCGTCCCGTGAGAATGTCGTAGTACCAGCCGTGCACCGTCAGCCGGCTCTCCGCCAAGGCGCGTACCACTGCGGGCTGAGCGCGCAGGTTCATCCATTGCGCCACGACGTTGCCGCGGATGAGCGAAGCCAACTCCGCGCTGTCGCCATCGGCCGCATTCAGCGGCTGCTTATGGGCAAATGCCTCTTCTACATGATCCAGCCACCGCCGCGCCTTGGGCAGATTCTCGAGGCTCCTGCGATCCAACGCCGCCTTCATTGCTCCGCAGTCCGAGTGGCCGCACACGATCACGTGCGGCACCTTCAACACGTCGACCGCATATTCAATCGTCGCCGTCACTCCATCCACGTCCTGACTCGTAACGGGCACCACGTTCCCAATGCTGCGCGAGATGAAAAGATCCCCTGGCTCGGTCCCGAGAATCAAGTCCGGTAGCACTCGCGAGTCGGCGCAGGTTATGAAAAGCCACTGAGGCGACTGGCCTTCAGCAAGCAGGTGGAAATGACTCTTCCGCGCCGGAAACACCTCGGCGAGAAATCGCTTGTGCCCCTCAATCAACCGTTGCATCCTACCTCCGGCAGCCTCGATCCGCGTCAGGGTCGCGCGGCCCGCCCTCGCCCAGCCTATCGCACCGAATCGGCGCTCTTCGTTTCAACCTATCCCGTGCGACTATCCTAATCGAGAGGAAAAAGCCCCAATGGATCGCTTTGAAAGACATCGGAGCCTGGCGCTTCTATCGCTCTTAATGCTGGCGGCTCTGCCTGTGCCGGCCCAAACCGTCGACACCATCTCACCCGATGTCCGCGGCCAAGTAGATCGCATCGCTGCGCAAGTGCTTGCGCAGACCGGTGTCCCCTCGGCCTCGGTCGCAGTCGTCGAGCACGGCAAACTCGTCTACACCCACGCCTACGGTTTCGCGCGCCTCGCTACCGATTCCACACCGGCAGTCCCCGCTACACCCGAAATGCGCTACTCCGTCGGATCGATCTCAAAGCAGTTCACCGCTACGGCGATCCTGATGTTGCAGCAGGATGGAAAGCTCTCCATCGACGATCCGGTTGGCAAATATATCCCCGGCCTCACCCGCGGCAACGAGGTCACCATCCGCGAGATTCTCTCTCACACCTCGGGCTACCAGGACTACTGGCCCGAGGATTACGTGATGACCTCCATGCTGCATCCTGAAACGGCGGACCAGATCATCGACACATGGGGTAAAAAGCCGCTTGATTTTGATCCCGGCACGCAGTGGCAATACTCGAATACCAACTTCGTCATCGCCGGCCGCATTGTTGAAGCGGTTTCAGGCGAGCCCTATTTCACCTTTCTTACCGAGCACATTTTTCGGCCGCTGGGCATGACCTCGGTGTGGAACTCCGACCAGAAAAAGCTCACGCCACCTGACGCAACTCCCTACTATCGACACGCGCTCGGCCCCCTGCGCGTCGCGCCCAACGAAGGCATTGGCTGGATGTTTGCAGCAGGCGAGCTAGCAATGACCCCGCACGACCTCGCTCTCTGGGACGAGAGCCTGATTGCGCAGTCCATCCTCAAGCCGGAGAGCTACAAAGAGATGTTCACTGAGGTCAAGCTGAAGAACGGCGCAGGCACGCGCTACGGACTCGGTGTCGAAGTGCGCGATCGCAACGGCCACCGCTCCATCGAGCATGGCGGCGAAGTCTCTGGCTTTGTTTCCAACAACGAAGTGCTCGTCGACGATGGCGCCGCCGTGGCTGTGCTGACCAACCAGGATGCCGTTGACGCCGCCTCCACCATCGCCCGCCTGGTGGCGCCGCTGGTGGCCGGCATTCCGCTCGCGCCCGCCGAGCAGCAAGCCCTCGACATCTATCACGGCCTGCAGCAGGGCCGCATTGACCGCGCGCTGCTCGCGCCCAACCTCAGTGATTACTTCTCGCCGCAGGCCGTTGCCGATTTTCAGTCCAGCCTGGCTCCGCTCGGTGAGCCGCTCAGCCTGCGCCAGACCCGCACCGAACTCCGTGGCGGCATGACGTTTCGTGCCTTTGAAATCACATATCCGGACCGTCGGCTGGAGCTGACCACCTACACCTACCCCGACGGAAAACTGGAGCAGTACCTCATCGCACCCACCGAATAGTGTTTTTTTACTGTGAGCCCTGAAAATATTGGGTGCCCCAGGTCTCGATTCTGAGACCTGGGATGGCACGACTTCCAATTCAACTGCCCAGCCTAGGTTCCATCGCACGCCCTCCGGTAAACTGGAACCAGACCATGTTTGAGAACCTCACTGACAAACTGCAGCGCGTCTTCAAGAACCTTCGCGGCCAAGGCACGCTTACTGAAGAGAACATCGCCGAAGCACTCGGCGAAATTCGCATCGCCCTGCTCGATGCCGACGTCAATCTTAATGTCGTCAACGATCTGATCGAGCACATCCGCGAAAAGGCCATCGGAACCGAGGTTCTGACTGCGCTCTCGCCTTCCGAGCAGGTAGTGAAAATCGTCAACGATGAGTTGATCGCACTGCTCGGCAAAGATACTGCTCGCTTCAAATTCGCTTCGCAGCCGCCCACGGTCATTCTCATGGCCGGATTGCAGGGCTCCGGCAAGACGACGACTTCAGGCAAACTGGCCGCCTGGCTCAAAAAAGGCGGTCACCGACCGATGCTCGTCTCGGTCGACGTCTATCGCCCCGCGGCCCGCGAGCAGCTCAAGATCGTCGCCAAGCAAGTGGAATCGCGCCTCTACGAGGGCGACCAGAAGGGTGAGGCCGCCAATGCCGATCTTGTTGCCCGCTTAGCCAAGGAAGCTTTGCGGGAAGCCCGCATCATGGGCTGCGACACGCTCATCGTCGACACGGCGGGGCGCCTCCACGTGGACGAAGAGCTCATGGTCGAGATGGAGCGCTTGAAAAAACTGCTCTCGCCTGCGGAGATCCTCTTCGTCGCCGACGCCATGACCGGCCAGGACGCCGTCAACTCCGCGCAGGATTTTCACAAGCGGCTCGGACTGACAGGTGTGGTCTTAACGAAGATGGACGGCGATGCGCGCGGCGGCGCGGCACTGTCGATTCGCCATGTCACAGGCCAGCCCATCAAGTTCATCGGCGTGGGCGAAAAGCCCGACGCTTTCGAGCCCTTTCATCCCGACCGCATCGTCGGCCGGATTCTTGGTATGGGCGACATGCTCTCGCTTATCGAAAAGGCTGAATCCACCCTCGACCGCAAGAAGAGCGAGGAGCTGGCCAAGAAGGCGCTGCTCGGCGACGGCTTCTCGCTCGAAGATTTTCGCGACCAGTTGAAGCAGATCAAGAAGCTCGGATCGATGGAGAGCATTTTGAAGATGCTGCCCTCGGTCGGCCCGTTCGCCGGCATGCAGCAGGCCGCTCAGAACGTCGACGAAAAGCAATTCGTCCGCCTCGAGGCCATCATCAACTCCATGACGCCCAGGGAGCGCCGCAACCACGAAATCATCTCCGGCTCGCGCCGCAAGCGCATCGCCGCAGGCAGCGGGACAAGCGTGCAGGACGTGAACCAGCTCCTCCGCCAGTACGCGCAAATGGCCAAGATGTTCAAGCAAGTGGGCCGTGGCGGCCTGGCCAAGAGCATGATGCGCGGAGGGCTGGCCGGCCTAGGTGCCAAGCAGCGGTTCGGGCGGTAGTCAAACCCGGCGACGCAAAAGGGAGTACAGCCGATCATCGTCCCCTGCTTGCGATTTGCGTTAAGGTAGAAGCTCAGTGGCCGCTCTCCAGGACCAACTCGACGAGATCACCGCCAATACGCGCCACCTTGTCCAGGCCGAGCGCATGGCCCTGAGTGAGCGCGCCGTGGCCGAGCTTTTCGCCTCCGGCATTGAGAGCCGCATTCTTCCCGTCGGCGCCACCGCGCCCGAGTTCACCTTGCCCGACGCATCGGGCCGCCCAGTCCGCCTGGCCGATTTAGTCGCCCTTGGGCCTGTGGTCATCAATTTTTTCCGCGGCCGCTGGTGCCCCTACTGCGTCACAGAAATGGAGGCTTGGCGCGACCTCCATTCCCGCCTTCGCGAAGCCGGAGCGCTCCTTGTTGCCATCAGCCCCCAGACTGCCCGCCAAAGTGATTTCATGGTCGGCCAGCATAGCCTTCCGTTTCCTGTCCTCAACGATTCGGGCTGCGCCGTCGCCGAGCAATTTGGCCTTGCTTACACCATCGCGGACTTCCAGCGCGACTACTACCGCTCCATCCTCGTCAACATCCCTTTTATCAACGGCGACGACTCCTGGCGCCTGATCTTGCCGGCCACCTATGTCCTGGCCCGTGACCGCAAAGTCCTCTATGCCGAGGCCTGTGCTGACTTCCGCGTCCGTCCCGAGCCCGAAGAAGCGCTTTCCATTGCCCTTGCGGCCGTTGCCAAGTAGCCAAATTGGCCCTTCCTGCCGTTATCCGCCTAAAAATGCAACTTCTTTAGGTATTTCGCATCAAAGAAGTTGACAATATCTCGCTCAATCTGGCATTCTGCCCCGTTGAGCACATTCTGAATCAGGCAGGGACACAATCATGGGAAAAATGATCGGCATCGACCTCGGCACCACCAACTCGTGTGTCGCAGTCCTGGAGGGCGGCGAACCTAAAGTCATTCCAAATGAGGAGGGTGCGCGAACCACCCCTTCCATCGTCGCTTTCACGAAAAGCGGCGAGCGGCTGGTGGGTCAGGTGGCCAAGCGTCAAGCCATTACCAACCCCGAGAACACCGTCTTCTCCATCAAGCGATTCATGGGCCGCCGCTACGACGAAGTGACGGATGAGATGAAGATGGTTCCGTTCCGAGTGGTCAAGCAGGGCGATCACGTGGCAGTCGTGGCCCAGGGCAGGGAATACACTCCCCCGGAAATCTCCGCCATGATCCTGCAGAAGCTGAAGAAGAGTGCTGAGGACTACCTTGGATCGGCGGTTACTGAAGCCGTCATCACCGTCCCGGCGTACTTCAACGACGCGCAGCGCCAGGCCACCAAGGATGCAGGCAAAATTGCGGGCCTTGACGTGAAACGCATCGTCAACGAGCCCACGGCGGCAGCGCTGGCCTATGGCCTCGACAAGAAAAAGGACGAAACGATTGCTGTGTACGACTTCGGCGGCGGCACATTCGATATTTCCATTCTCGAAGTGGGCGAAGGTGTGATCGAGGTGAAGTCGACTAATGGCGACACTCATCTGGGCGGCGACAATCTCGACCAGCGCATCGTGGACTGGCTCATTGCCGAGTTCAAGCAGGAGCATGGCCTCGACTTGACCTCGAAGGGCAACGAAATGGCCTTGCAGCGCCTGAAGGACGCGGCGGAAAAGGCAAAGATTGAGCTTTCGACTACCGTCGAAACCGAGATCAATCTGCCGTTTATTACTGCTGATGCTTCGGGCCCCAAGCACCTGGTCCGCAAACTCACGCGTGCAAAGCTCGAACAGTTGGTTGGGGATCTGGTCGAGCGCTCGGTCGAGCCCTGCAAAAAGGCTTTGTCCGACGCGGGCATCAGCACCAGCCAGATCAATGAGGTAGTTCTCGTCGGTGGGCAGACGCGCATGCCCATGATTCAGGAACTGGTGAAGAAGCTCTTCGGCCGGGAGCCGCATCGTGGCGTCAATCCCGACGAAGTGGTTGCCGTGGGCGCCGCCGTTCAGGCAGGCGTGCTTTCCGGCGACGTCAAGGATCTACTGCTGCTCGATGTGACTCCGCTGACCCTTTCGATCGAGACGCTGGGCGGAGTAGCCACGCCAATGATCCCGCGCAACACCACGATTCCGACCAAGAAGACTGAGACCTTTTCGACTGCGGCTGACTCACAAACCGAGGTCGAGGTTCATGTGCTGCAGGGCGAGCGGCCCATGGCGGCGCAGAACCGCACCCTGGGCAAGTTCAAGCTGGGGGGCCTTCCGCCGGCGCCGCGCGGCGTGCCGCAGATCGAGGTCACTTTCGACATCGATGCCAACGGCATTTTGAACGTGACCGCCAAGGACATGGCCACCGGCAAGGACACACGCATCACCATCACCTCCAGCTCGGGCCTCTCGAAAGAGGAAGTGGAAAAGATGGCCCGTGAAGCCGAGTCGCACGCCTCCGAGGACAAGGAGAAGCGCGAAGAGATCGAAGCGCATAACGCTCTCGACGGCCTCGTCTACAACATCGAGAAGATGCTGAAAGACTCGGGCGACAAGCTGGCTGCTGCTGACAAGACCGACGTTGAAGCGGCCCTTGCCGAGGCCAAGAAGACGCTCGAAGGCTCGCCATCGACGGCGGATTTGAAGGCCGCGCACGAAAAGCTCACTCAAGCCAGCCACAAAATGGCTGAGGCTCTCTACAAGGCGAGCACGCCACAAGGGCAGGCAGGACCCACGGCGGGCGGTCCGACAGACGGAGCGCCGGCCGGTGAGCAGAAGAAGGACGAAGGCGTCATCGATGCCGAGTACGTGGACGTGGACGACAAGAAGTAGGACTGGCCGCCAGGCGTACGCGCCCTTCGGGCGGAAAATGTGGGGGTGGGTGACGAATGTTGCCCACCCCGCTTCTTATGCTTGAATTGCATCCGGTTTTGTGAGGGAATTTGAATGAGTCTTCGTCGATTCATGCATTGGAATTCAGGCAGGCCACTTGCAAATCAGGTATTACGCTACTTGCGCGCACAATTGAGATAAGAAAACACCCATGCCCACGACCACGCAAAAAGACTATTACGCGACGCTCGGCGTCAAGAAGACGGCGACCTCCGATGAGATTCGCAAGGCCTTTAGGAAAGCTGCGCGCAGGTACCATCCAGACGTCAATCCCAACGACAAGCGCGCCGAGGAGAAATTCAAGGAGATCTCCGAGGCCAACGATGTTCTAAGCGACGAAAAGAAGCGCAAGATTTACGACCAGGTGGGCTTCTACTCAGACCAGATTGACCCTGCTCAGGCAGAGGCCTACGCGCGCCAGCAAAGCGCGGGACACCAGCCGCCCGTCGATTTCGGCGGCTTCGACTTCTCGGGCTTTCAGGGTGATCCCGGAGCACAGGCTGGAGCGGGGTCGTCGACGTGGGGCAGTTTCAAAGACATTTTCTCCGGCATCTTTACCGGTGCGCAGCATCCGCAGCAGCATGGGCCGCAGCCGGGGACCGATCTCGAATACCAAGCCACAGTTGACTTCTGGACTGCCATCCGCGGCGGCCAGGCTCGCATCCAGATCAATCGCCAGGAAGCTTGCCCCGCGTGCCATGGGCAGACGCACACCGGCGGAATGATGACCTGCCCGGAGTGCCACGGTACCGGCAAGGTGACACAGATGGGCGGCCGGATGAAGTTCAACATCACCTGCCCGCGCTGCAACGGAACGGGAAAGATCGAGAACGATTGCGCCACTTGTCACGGCGAAGGCACCGTCACTCGGAGTGAGACGGTGGATTTCCGTATCAAGGCTGGCACGCGCGATGGCCAGCGCATCCGCCTGCAGGGCAAAGGCAATGCGGGCGTCAACGGCGGCCCGGCCGGCGACCTCTTTTTGATTGTGCGCACTGGCTCCCATCCCGTCTTCACGCGCCAGGCTGACGACATCCTGCTCACGGTGCCGATTACCGTGGCCGAGGCCTCGCTCGGCGCCAAAGTGGAAGTACCCACCATCGAGGGCCGCGCGCAACTCAAGATTCCTCCGGGCACGCAAAGTGGGCAAAAGCTACGCATGCGCGAGCGCGGCGTTGAGAGCGCCCAGCATCCCGGCCAGCGCGGTGACCAGATCGTCAGCGTCTTCATCGTGGTGCCGCATTTGAACGACGAGCGCAGTCGCGAGATCATGCGCGAACTGGCGCACCTCAATCCCCAGGACCCGCGCAAAGCGCTGTTCGACAAGTTGTAAAGAACAGGGACCAGGCGAAAAAGGCAGCGAGATGTTGGAGTTGGATTAAGACGGTTTTCGAGAGAGCGTCATGGCGACCAAACGTAAATCGAAAGGCGCATACATGATCTCGGCGGTAGCCGAGATGTACGAAATTCACCCGCAAACGCTCCGCCTTTATGAACGGGAGGGGCTGCTCAAGCCTTCGCGTACCGAAGGCAACACGCGCCTCTACACCGACGAAGACCTCGAGCGCCTGGAATTCATCCTCAACCTGGCTCGTGACCTCGGTGTCAACATTGCCGGGATCGCCATCATCCTGCAAATGCGCGAGCGCATGGAAGAGATGAATCGCCAGATGCAAAACTTCGTCGAGTACGTGCGCACCGAGATGCTGACGCGGTTTCAGCAAGCTGCATCGGGCTCGGCCGCGGCCATTGTGCCCATTCGCAAGCCCGTGACGCCGCCACGCCCCACTGCACCGCGCAAGCAATAGCCTCTCGCCGGTCCTCTTCCGCGGGGCGCCCCGCCTCAGCGGCTCATCCCTCACGAGCCGTTTTCATCTCCGCAATCGCTCCCAATATCCTCAGCGTGGCGGGTATTCTTGAACCAGCATGCCCTACGTTCTTCTCGGCCTGGCCGTCTTCGGCCTGATTACCTCGGCGGTCTTCGCCGGCATTGTGCTGTGGGCCGTTCCCGGCTACCTGCGCGAACGGCGCCAGGCGCTTGCCGCACTCGCGGGGCGGTCGGGCTTCACGCCTCCCCTCTCGCTGCTCAAACCGTTGCATGGAGCGGACCCAGGTCTCGAATCCTATCTCGAGAGCTTCTTTGTGCAGGATTACCGGGAGTACGAGGTTCTGTTCTGCTCCCGCGACGCAGAGGACGCCGGCCTCGCCACAGGGCGCCAAGTCGCCGCGCGCCACCCGAACATCCCAGTCAAGTTTCTTTTCACCGGCGGCCAGCCTGATTACATCAACGACAAAGTTGTCTCCATGGAAAAGATGGAAGCCGAAGCGTCGCACGACATCCTCGTGATTAGCGACAGCGATGTCCGCGTGACGCCCGACTACTTGCGCGCCGTGGCGCTGCCCTTTGCCGGCGGTAGGGTAGGCGGCATGTGCTGCCTCTACCGCGGCGTGGCTGCAGAAGGCGGTCTCTGGGCGCGGCTTGAGGCGGTCGGCATGTCTGTCGAGATGGCTTCCGGCGTGCTTGCGGCGCGCGCCATGGAGGGGATGCAGTTCGCACTGGGGCCCACGATGGCTTTCCGACGCCAGACCATCCGTAACATAGGCGGCTTTCGCGTCACGGCCGACTTCTGCGCCGACGATTTCGTGCTCGGCAACGAGACACACAAGCTGGGCCAAACCGTTGTGCTCAGCCACCACGTCATCGATCACATGGTGCTCAATTCAAGCTTCATTGCCTCAATGAAGCACCAGGTCCGCTGGATGAAGTCAACGCGCTTCTCGCGCCCCAAAGGCCACTTCGGCACCGCGCTCACCTTCAGCATGCCCTTTGGCCTGCTCGCATTTGCCGCCTGTGCTTGGCTTGGCCACGCTTGGTGTGGCCTGACGCTCCTGGCTTTCGCGGTCGGCACACGCCTCGCGCTTTCCATCGCCGTCGGCCGGCTCGTGGTGTGCGACAAGAGCTGGTTTGGATTGCTGGTGCTCTATCCTATCCGCGACCTGATGGGTTTCTGCTTCTGGGCCGCCAGCTATTTGGGACGCGATATTCTCTGGCGAGGCCGGGTCTTCGAGCTGCAGCCCGGAGGAAGAATGCGCGCTGCGCGGTAGGGCTGTCTAGTTAGTGCGCCGGCCGGTATCGGCGCTACTTCACCGGGCGATCTGTCCAAAGCGTCTTGTCAGCGATGGTCTGTGTCTCATAGAGCCGTCCGGCCAGCACTTGCTCCACCTTGTCGCGATCCGGATCTTCCGCGAAGATCCATTTGCGCTCGCCTGCGCCCCAAATTGCCGCAAGCTTCTCGTTGCTCAGGAAGATGTCGGGCGCATCGGGATAGCACGATCCCCACAATAGCGTTGTTCCTTCGCCATGCTGGCCACAACGCGGCAGAACCAGCAACGCGGGCCGCCTGTCGAAATAATTGTGCGTGTAGAAGATCACGCTCGACCCCGACGACTGCTCACCGTAGATGATGAAGGTGTCGTTCGGAGTGCCGTCCTTCATGATCGTGTCGGCCAGTTGTTTCGAGCTGAGCATGGGCTCAAAGCGAGCGAACGCGATGTGCGCGGCGATGAAGAATACCGTCATCGTCAGCGCGAGGCTGACCGTTGCGGGAATGTGTTTCTTCTTTAGCCGCAGCACCCAACCCGCTGTCGGCCCAATCAATAAAACGACCGCCGCTAGCGCCGCCGGCAATCGAAGGGCGGCAAATGAGGGCCCAGTCAAATCGAAGAGGTGCGACATCGACAACGTGTAATCGCCCACGGCGCGATGCGCCAGCAGCGTGCCGATGTCCGGAACGAAAGGCAAATCGCGAGAGGTCCACAATCCCCAGGCGAGAGCCGCGGCCGAGAGCAAACCGATCGCCGCGAATGCTCCTTGCGCGCCAGTCAGCCATCCTGTCGAAAGCACGGGCCCGCCATTTCCCGCTCCCCTGCGCTCCTCAATCTCCGCCACCACGCCCGCGATCAGCATCACCAGCGGCGGCCACACCGGGAACGTGTAGTACTCCTGGTTCGTCGAAATTGAGAAGAACAGCAGTGTCCACGCCGAGAACAAGCTCAGCAGCCAGATGGTGCGCGCGCGGAACTTCACTCGCAGCACATATGTCGCCACGTCTTCGCGCATGGCGTGGTCCAGATAGAAGTCCACCGTCTGGCCGGCATCGTGGCGCAGGTGCTTGAGCCAGTTGCGGCGCGTCTTCCATGCCACGGCCACCGCGGCAGGCAAGAAACAGGCTCCACGGGAAAGATCCACACCAGGTGCGCCAGCCAATACCACACGCCGGGCATCTTGTTGTAGTCGTGCGGATAGCGCATGGTTGAAGAAGCGCAGCACGTGCTCGTTGATGAAGTAGAAGTAGAAAAACCCGTGCACGTTTCCGATGGTGGGGTGATTGCCCACCGGGTGTCCCTGGTCGGGATTGACGAGGCCGCACAGGATGTGCCACGGCGCGCCGATGGCAAGGAATACGAGCAATCCCGCTCACCGGCTTCAGCGCCTTCCAGCGCCGCCATTGCCCGGTCAGCAGCAGATAGGGAATGGCCGCGCCTAGAAAAAATACCGGCGCAATGAGTCCCTTCGTCAGCATCGCCAGCGCCACGCCTGCCCACGCCCAATAGATGCACCAGGGCCGGTTGTCTTCGAGGCTCGTGATCAATGCGTAGAGCGCGAGCAGCAGAAAGAACGCCAGGATCGCTTCGGGAATGATGAAGCGCGTAAACAGAAACAGCCCATTGAAGTGAGCACGCCCAGCCCGGCATAGAAGCCGGCGCGTCGCCCCACGCGCGCCGCGCCCACAGCCACGCCAGCCACGCGAGCCCCAGCATGGCCAGCGCGTTGGGCAGGTGCGTGGCAAAGGTGTTCTGGCCGAAGATCCGGTACATCCCGGCCACCAGCCAGTAGGGCAGCGGCGGCTTTTCAATGTAGCGGATGCCGTTGATCTTCGAGGTGATCAGGTCGCCGGTTTCGGCCATGTGCTGCGCCGCCTGGGCATGCGCTGCGTCCACGTCGTCCAGCAGCGGCGGAGAAAACAGCGAAGCAAAATAAACCGTGATGAAGATGGCCGCAAAAAGCAGCCACACGGTGCGCGAACCGGGCGCCTGCCGGGGTCGATCGATCGTGTTTGTGTAGCCTGTCATATCGGTTTTGCTGGTTGTGTTTTTGCCGGTTCGTTTGTTGATGCGCCTTTCCCATCCCCGTCCGGCGTCGGGGTCTGAGCTGAGCGGTGCCGTAAGTTGACCATGAAATGAAGATGGCTATTGTCGCTGAGGCAGGCCGCCCTGCCGCCTGATTCCTGATGGCAAAGCCCGGTGTCAATATAAGGATAGCAGCCGTCTTTCCGCAGATATTCTTCGAGTTCGTAATCCGGGAGGGCCCGCTTCACCAAGTTCACCGCCATCGCCGTCGCCGTGCCGTAAGCTCCGGGGGTGCTCCGCTGAAGCTTCGCTTGGGCGGGATCCCAGTGCCCTCTAGCTGTCATGTCCGGGGCCGTCGGGTGCTCCGCATTCTTTCCACAGTTTCTCCCAATTCCAGATTCCGTCCGATGCCTTGTAAGGCAACCGGAACCCGAGTTGATGCGCGAGCAAAATCACTTGCCCGCGATGGTGGGCTTCGTGCGCGAGCATGTAGCACATCATCTCCACACCAACCGGCCATACCGGAGCGAGGCTGTCTCTGCGAAACACCTTGACGCGGCCTTTGGCGCCGAGCGCTTCAGCCAGCATCTCTCCGCAGCGAGCGGCGCTCTCGGCTAATCCCGCGCCTGCCTGCTCGGGCGTGCAGCGCGCACGGTTCAGCTGTCGTGGAACCATCATGTGCGGTGCTGTCAGCCTGATCCACTTGGTGCGCACATTGTGCATGTGCGTGAAGATCGCCGCGATGGTGCGTACCCCGCCCGGCGGCTTTGCTCTCCACGCCGCAGGGTCAAGATGCTCGATGAGTACGTGGTTCATGCGCTCATTGGCGCCGAACATCCTCACCGCGATCAGGCCCATCCGCCTATCAGGCTCGCCAGGATGAGTACGAAGCTGGTTGCGATCTTTGACTTTACGCGCGCTCACCGTTCTCTCTCCTTTGACCGATCATACTTCCGCGCCAGCCAGTGGATTTTGCAATCTGTGATAACGCGAGCAACGCTGTTTCGCCGCCTTCGTGTATCTTGGCGAAGGGTCGATTTTTTCTTGACGGAGCGCGCCGAAAAAAAAACATGCCCACGTTTGCCGCCATCGATATCGGTTCCAACTCATGCAGGTTGAAGATCGCGAAAGTTGCCGCGCACCGGCTCAAGACACTCGCCGAAGATCGCGAAGTGACGCGCCTCGGCGGCAGCGTCTTCGACACCGGACTCATCTCTCCTGAAGCAATGGCGGCCACGTTGCGCGCCCTCAAGCGATTTCAGCGCACGGTGCAGGCGCACGGCGTTGACCGCATCCGCGTAGTGGCTACCGCAGCCATGCGCGACGCACGCAACGCCGCAGCTTTTCAGGCGTGGGTAAAGGCTGAAACCGGCTGGAACATGGAGATCATCTCCGGTCTGGAAGAAGGGCGGCTTATTCACCTCGGCGTCACCAGCGCCGAGCCTGGAGCCGGCGGCCGCGTGCTCCTCATGGACCTTGGCGGCGGTAGTTGCGAGCTCACCACCTCAGAGCACAAGCGCATCGGGGAGACTGTGAGCCTGCCGCTCGGCGCAGTCCGCCTCACTGAGCAGTTCCTCTCTACCGAGCCTCCGCCGGCCGACGGCCTGGCGCGCATGGGGCAGTTGATCGCGCGCGAACTGCGCCGCGCTCACCGCAGGATTCAGCCCGGCCGCGCGCCGCTGGTAATCGCCACCTCAGGCACTGCCGCTGCGCTCTCTGAGGCTTGTTCGTCCGGCGCAAAGAATGGCAAGGCCGGCAACAAGAAGGCTGGCAAGAACGCTTCCAAAACCATCTCCAGCCGTGACCACGTGCGGAACCGCTCCGCCATTCTGGCGGGCATGGTGCCTGCACGCGCGGTGCGCAAACTGGCCGGCAAGCTCGCCAAAATGTCGCTGCCCGAGCGCGAAGCCGTGCCCGGCATTGGGCCGCGCCGCGCAGAGATTATCATCGCCGGCGCCCAGGTCTACGCCGAAATCCTCGAGAGCTTCGGACTGCCCGGCTTCCGCTACTCACCCCTCGGCCTGCGCGATGGCATCCTCGCGCAGATGTTCGCTGAGCAGGATGCACGCGCCAAGGCTCATCGCGAATTCGAGCACGAACGGTGGGAGAGCGTGCTCTCAACGGCGCGCCGCTACGGCGTCGATCCCCGCCATGCGGAGCCGGTGCGCTCCCACGCCGTGCAACTTTTCCGCGAGCTGCGGTCCATGCATCAGCTCTCGCCCGATTACGAGAGCTGGCTCGCCGCCGCCGCAGTGCTGCGCGACACCGGAAAATTCATCAACCACCAGGGTCATCACCGGCACACGCAATACATCATCTCTTCTTCCGAAATCTACGGCTACACTCAGTTGCAACGCACATTGGTTTCAGCCATTGCCCGCTACCTAGGCAAAACCCGCCCCCAGCCGGGCGATCGCGCGCTACGCAACATTCCTGCCGAGGAGCACAAGAACGTGCATCGCGCCGTGATACTGCTGCGTTTGGCCGTGGCGTTGAATCAGGATCGCGCGAGCGACGTGCTGCGTGTGGCGATAAGAATCTACCCTAAACGCGTTTACCTGGAATTGCGCGCCGGGCGCACGGGTGCAGAGCTGGAACTGTGGTCGCTGCGCAAGGAGGCTGGCTATTTCCGCGAAGTCTTCGGGCGCGAGCTTTTCGTCACGCTGGCGTAAATGGCGCGCGCGCCGCGCGGATCGAGGAGCAACTGCAACCGGGGCGGATGGCTCTCCATGTCAACTCGGGCAATCGAGCCCTTTCGCATGCGGATGGCTGCGCCGCCATTGCCGGTGATGAGGCGGCCGAGAAACTGAAAGAGACTGGGATTGTGCCCCACCGCCAGCAGGCCCTCGCGGTCGGCGTATTTCGCCAGCAGTGCCTGGAAGTCGGCATAGCTGCCATTCAGGCCCAGCGAGGCGCTCACTTCGACCTGGGTGTCGTAGCCCAGTTCCGTTCCCACCAGTTGTGCCGTCTGCCTGGCACGCTTCAACGGGCTAGACACAATCACGTCGATCGGGGCCTTCATCGCGCCCAGCACGCGCGCCATCAAAATGCACTGGTCCTTGCCTTCCTTGATGAGGCCCCGCTTCGCGTCGAGGACAGGGCTCTCGCGGACGGTTCCAGCATTGGCGTGGCGCATCAGATAGAGGATCATGGGGTCGTTTCGGCGGGGCTGAGCGGGAGGTGCCGAGCTCTCCTTGCACTCTCATTTTAACAAACTTGTAACAATTGGCGTTCCAAGAAGGTTGGGCTGAAGCTGGCGATGTGGAGGAGGATCGAGAACAGACCTGAATCGCCCTGCTGCTTGCACCCTTACCAAAGTGTGTGCTAACCCGGCTTGAATCTGCGTTTTCGGGGCTAAGATGATGCTTGTATGGGGATAGAATGGCAGGCAGCCATGAACGCAGCGGAGATCAGCGGCGACTGGGTTGGACACGTCATCGACGGTCAATTCACCCTCGTTCAGAGGCTCGGCAGCTCGCAGGGGGCTGACGTCTTTCTGACCGAATTTGGCGATCCACCGCGTAAAGCCACCATCAAGCTGATTCCGGCCGATGCCGACGATGCGGAGATCCGCGTGGCGGCGTGGCAGGCGGCGGTAAACCTCTCTCATCCACACTTGATCCAGGTGTATGCGAGCGGGCGTTGCGAGATCGACTCTGCGGCGCGGCTGTTTGTGGTGATGGAGTATGCGGACGAAGTCCTCGCAGAAATTATTCCGGATCGCGCGCTGACGCCGAAGGAGGCTGAGGAGATGCTCGGCTCGGCGCTGGACGCGGTTTCTTACCTGCACGCGAGAGGCTTTGTCCATGGCCGGCTGAAACCGTCAAACATCATGGCTGTCGGCGAGCAGTTGAAAATTTCAGCGGACAGTCTTATCTTTTCGGGCGCCATGGGAGAGCCCCTGCTGGAACGAACCGTCTACGATGCTCCGGAGACCGTACAGGGGCCGATCGGAACCGCTGCCGACGTCTGGTCGCTGGGAGCGACGCTGGTGGATGTTTTGACGCAGCGGCCGCCGGTCTGGGACGGCAAGTCAACCCTGGATCCGGTTGTGCCGTTAACCGTTCCGCAGCCATTCGCTGAAGTTGCCCAGGAGTGCCTGCACAATGACCCCGCACGCCGATGCACTCTTGAAGGAATCAGAGCCCTCCTGGAAGGGAAAACGCCGCCTCCACCGCCGAAGGTGAAAACCGCCAAGCCGGCGAATCCCAAACCTCGCTTCGTGGCGCTCTTCGCTGCGCTTGCGCTCCTCGTATTCGCAATTGCGATTTGGCAGGTGCGAGCCCATAAGTCGCAGCCGCCGCCAGCGCCATCGCCCGCGGCAGAAGAACAAAGCGTGCCGGCAGCGGCTCCGGCTGAGGCAGAAGCTCCCGCGCAAACTCCGGGCCCGGCGCAGACAACGCCTCCGGTGCCGGCCGCGGCAGTTACGCCTGCTCCAAACCCGCCAACTGTTCCGGCGGAAAGCTCAGCTCCCGCGCCAGCAGCAAACTCGGCTCCCGCCTCGGCGACTGCCTCGGCGCCACCTGCGACGAAGTCTCCATCCGGCGGGGCCATGATGACCAGCGGGGCCACGGTGAAAGGCGTCGTGGCGCAGCAGGTTGAACCTGATGTTCTGCCAAGTGCGTTGAGAACAATCTCCGGCACGGTGAAAGTATCGGTGCGGGTTGGCGTCGACGCAAGCGGCAAAGTGACCGACTCCGGATTCGAGTCGGCGGGGCCGAGCAAGTACTTCGCCAACAAGGCTCTCGATGCCGCGCAGCATTGGAAGTTCACACCGGCCCAAGTGGGCGGACAGGCCGTCGCAAGCGCCTGGATCTTGCATTTTGATTTCAAGCAAAGCGGAGCCAGCGTGGATCCGGTCGAGACGAATCCGTAGATCTCATCTCTCTCATGCACGACCCAAGCTCGGCGTGAGACGGTGGCACCGATTTGCTGTTTACTGGATGATTTCACAGACCCCTACCCCCCCCGCCCCCCTCCCCGTTCCTTGGTGGAACCCCCTCAGGCGCAACGGGTTACGCGAGCCAGATCACCCGTAATTCTTCTCTAATCAGGAAGTTAGAAGCAAAATTGCTGATTTCATTCCGGTTAAGGCTCATTTCCAGGCTAGATTCGCTCTTTTCGGCAAGGCCTTGGCTTGAGCCGATCCGGTGCACGAAGGGCTGGCGGCGCGTACGGGTCTTTTGGTCGATGTGGATCATGAAACTATTGTGCGCCTGAAGGGGCAAATTATCTGCAAAGACAGCACCTAGAGTTTTCAGTCTGTTTTCAGCAAGTTATGGTAGGTCGGAGCCGACGCTGGCTTGACTTTTCAAAGCCCCCGGTATGGCGGCGGTGTTTAGAGGTGAGAAGCCGACTTAAGGGGAGCAATCTTGCATTTCCGCCCGTAAGCTATTGATCAAGTAGTAATTGCCGGGTGGCCGGGTGGCCGGTGATTCACTCAGAGCACAGTCAGGGAGTGCCGAAACCAAGTCCCAACGTCTCCACCGCGCCGGAGTTTTGATGCCGCACGAGCGAAACGTTGTGAACGCCGCAGATGGGAGGACTCGTGCCCTTTTTCGCAGAGAAAGGATCAGAAGCTGGCCCCTCAATCCTGATTGCAGTACAAATAGTTGCCGCCGCTTTCGGCAACCACGTGCAAATTGTCGTTACCCACAAGCTCTTGCAGGTGAGGCAATTCCGAACCCCACGCCAGCAGGTAAGTGCGATCTGGCCCTCGCCAGCGCGCAACGAATTCGCCGTCGCCAATAAAGGCCTGCGGCGCATTCGGTGCATACGACCCATACTCCAGGTTGTTGATTCGCCCATTCCACAACAGCGCTGTACGGTTGGTGTAGAAGAACACCGACGAAAACGCGTAATACGCGTCCGCCTCAATCAACTGGCCCGGCGGACTCGCCATCAGTTTCTCGGCGAGTGGGTAGGAGCCGAGGTAGTTGTCAAATCGGACGAGCGCCAGCCGCGCGGCCTGAAAGAACACGATCATGCCGATGGTCAGCATTGTCGCTGCCCGGGCCATCCGATTGCGGCTGAACCACAAACACACCGCACAGAAACCGAAAGCTAAAACCGCCGCGAGTAACGGCAGCTTCAGAAAGGCGAATCCGCCCATCGTCAGGTCAGCCATGTGGCCCAGCGAGAGCGTGTACATGTCTGGATTCTGCGTCAGCGCCTGCCACAGCTCCCCTTTGGGCGAGATGCGCGCGACGATTGCCAGCACCGCCCCCAACCCAACAAACAGCACGGAAAATACACCGATCAAAATCCACGTACCCGCGCGTACAAAACGCTTCTCTGCGATTGCCGACCCGATCAGCAACGCCATCGCCGGGTAGATCGGCATGGAGTAGTACTCCTGCGTCGTCGAGAACGTAAAAAACAGCATCACGACCCCGATCCAGCACACCGCCATCAGGCGAACGCGGCCTTGACGGTTGTCACGGGAGTAGCTCACGCGCGTCGCCCCGGCCAGATACGCAGACCAGGGAAATAGCCACACCAGGTTCAGCAGCCAGAAAAGCGCCCGCGGCACGGTGTTGTAATCGCGCGGATAACGAAGATTGAGGAAGCGCAACAGATGCTCGTTGAAGAAGTAAAACCAGAAGAAGCCGCGATACTCACCCGGTCCGCTATGCAGCGAAAATGCAAAGTGCGGTGGATTCGCCAGCGTAGCCAGTACGTGCCAGGGCAGCGCGATCACCAGCGCTGCGACGATCACCTTCGCCGGGTGCAGGCGCTTCCACGCCGCGCGATCGAGCAATTGTCGCGTCACGCCCATGTAAGCAATCACCGCCAGCACCGGAAACACTCCGGCGATCAGCCCTTTGAGTAGCAACCCGCAGCCAAGCGAGGCGCCTGACGCCAGGGCCCACAGCCAGGGCCTCTTTTCGTCTCCTTCGAGCAGCCGCATCCACGCCCAGATCGTCAGGGTGATCGTCAACGTCAGCGTTGCGTCCGGAATCAGAATGCGCGTGAAGAGATAAAGCCCGCTCGCCGTCGCCAGGCTCAGTCCCGCATAAACACCGGCACGCTCGCCCAGGCCCCAGCGTGCGAAGCGATACGTCACCCAGCACAGCAGCACCACGGCCAGCGCCAGCGGCAATCGTGCCGCCCAGTCATGAACGCCGAAAACACGATACGACGACGCCATCATCCAGTAAATCAATGGCGACTTCTCAAGGTAGGCAACGCCGTCGAGGCGGGCCGTCACCCAGTCGCCGCTTGCCAGCATATTGCGCGCAATCTGCGCCTGTACGGCATCCACATCGTCCATCAAATGTGGCGGGCTGACGATATTCGCGAGCGCTACGAGGCTGGCCGCAACTGCGACAACACCGCCTCCTGGGATTGTGCGCGGAGCACAAGTTGCGTCTCGATTGCTCCCGTTGGCGCTTCCACTTTCCATCGCTTCATCCACTGCATCAAGGCCATCAGGCCCCACAGGTGGTACCCCCAGTTTGTCTTTTTGCTCATGTGCTCGTCGATCAGTTGCTGCACAGCCGGCACCGTGAACAGGCCGCTCTGCCTCAGCGCCTCGTGGCTCAGCGTGTCCTCGAGCAGGGGGCGCAACACGCCCCGGAACCATTCGTGCACCGGGATATCGAATCCCACCTTCGGTCTGCGCAGAACCTCTTCGGGCAGTTGGTTCTTCATCAACGCGCGCAGCACAACCTTGGTCCGCGAGCCGCGGATCTTGAGCTGCTCAGGGAGGCCCCGCGCAAAATCGACAATCCGTTGGTCCAGGAATGGCGGGCGCGCCTCGATGCTGTGCGCCATGCTCATGCGGTCCACTTTATAGAGCAGACTGTCGGCGAGCGGGTACTCCAAATCGAAATCGAGAAACCGTCCCAGCCCTCCATCGCGACGCATCTGCCGCAAAAGCCCCGCAATAGCAGCCGGGCTTGCAAAGCGGAAGATGCGCTCCTTCTCCGCCTCGCTGAACGTTCCGTTCCAGTAAATGTGCGCCTCTTCGGCCGACAGCGTCGATCCCTCGAGGAATCGCTTGATCTTGTATTCTCTTCCGATCTTCTCGTCTGAAGCCGACAGCCAGCTTGCGCAGCGCGAGGCCGTGCGCAGCAGCGGCTTCGGAACTCCCGAGATCATGCGCCGATACCGATCGGCCTGGTAGGTGACATACCCGCCGAACAGCTCATCTGCGCCCTCTCCGCTCAATACTACCGTCACATCGCGCCGGCAGAGTTTCGACAGATACCACACCGGCAGCGCCCCCGCGTCGGCGCTGGGCTCATCCGAGTAGTAGCTCAGTTCGTCGATTACGTCGGCCAGGTCGGAGTTCGCGCTCAGATCCAGTTCCGTATGGTCGGTGCCATAGCGCCTCGCAACGCTATGGATGTAGTTGCTCTCGTCGAACGATTTCCCGCGAAAGGTAATCGAGAAAGTCTTCAGCTTTCGCGGGCTCAACATCGAGGCGTAGTGCGTGATGGTCGAGGAATCCACTCCTCCGCTCAGCCACACACCCACCGGCACCTCTGCAACTAACTGTTCGCTCACAGCCAGCTTCAGCAGCTCATCCAGTTCCTCGCACGCTTCATTCAGGTTGCGCGGCGCACGCTCCGGCTTCTCATGCCGCTTTGAGAATTCCTGCAGCACGATCTGTCGGTTGTGCCATTCCAGCGTCTGCCCCGGCCTAAGCTTGGTGATTCCTTCAATCAGCGTGTAGGGCGCCGGAACGTAGTTCAGGCGTAGAAAGCAGTTCAAACCGTCCACGTCTATCCGCCGCGGAACTCCCGGATGGACGAAAAAGCACTTCAACTCCGACCCGAAGAAGAGCTCGCCGTTGTGCTGCCTGTAATACAATGGCTTGATGCCCATCGGATCGCGCGCCAGCACCAGCCGCCGTTCGCGCTCGTTCCAGAGGCCGACCGCAAACATGCCGCGCAGCCTTCTGAAGCAGTCTTTGCCCCACCGCAAATAACCCTCGAGCACCACCTCGGTATCGCACTGTGTGCGGAAATGATGCCCCAGGTCCATCAGCTCGGCTCGCAATGCCCGGTGATTGTAGATCTCGCCGTTAAAAACGATCGTCCAGGCACCGTCCGCAGAGTGCATCGGCTGATCGCCGTGCTCGAGGTCGATAATTCTCAGCCGCGACGCGCCCAGCGAAATGTTTGGTGTGCAATAACCTTCCTGCCGGTCCGGTCCACGGTGAACCAGGCCGCGCAGCGCCGAGTCAAGGACTCTCTGAGGCAGGCCGTGTGAGACGTGCGTATAGCCTGCGATTCCACACATAACGGGATTCGAGTACCAGGCTCTTCCATGCGAAAAGGCGACTACGCAAAAACCTAAGCCATGGCGCAGTTACATTCCGTACGGAAGGTCTTTCTAAGAATTTAGAATCCGTAAAGCTGAACTATTATCTGCTAAGTTCGGACCGGATGTAAACCAAAAGCAGCTATTCTCGTCCATATAAAATTGTCCCAATTGCCGTTAATCGACAAAAGTTGAAACTCGGGGTGTTCCCACCCTCGTCGGCCTTTGTCTTTGCGGCTAGGGCGAGGTCGAACAACCCACCAATTAATCAAACTTCTCCAGGAATCACACGCGGCCTATTCGGCTCTCAGCGTGTCAGCTGGATTCACTTCGGCAGCGCGGCACACCGGTAGAAAGCTTGCCAGCGCTGCTGCGGGCAGGATGAGTGGCACGGCCGCGAAGCTCAATGGCTCGAGTGCGCTCAAACAGCAGCTTATCAGCAACCGCGCGACCCCGGCTGCGGCCTCCAGGCCAATCACAATACCGACCTCGGCGAGAGCCAAAGCGAGTCGTGGCTGGTTTGTCACCCACTCGTAAGTTATTTAGAAGTAAACACTTTCTGGTTCGGTACCGGCAAGCGCCCCAGTGTCCGGTTTTCCTGCCCCGACTCGGTCATGAGATCGCGGTGCACTCGCCGACATGCGGGGAGTAATCGGAGTCGGTGAGTGCCTTGGCGATCATGCACTCACCGAGATCCGTCGATTTCAGATGGCCGAGAAGCCGCCGTCGACGGACAAGTCCACCCCATTCACGAAGCTCGAATCGTCTGAAGCAAGAAACAGCGCGACCGTCGCAATTTCCTCAGGACGACCCATCTTTCCCCGCGGGATCAGGGATTCGAACATCTGCTTCGCCTCCTCGGTGAGAACCTGGTCCTGCATCGGTGTGGCGATTGGCCCCGGGCTCAGCACGTTCACCCGGATATTCCTGCCCTTCAGTTCGTTGAGCCACGTGCGTGCGAATGAGCGCAACGCCGCCTTGCTCGCCGAATACACGCCGTAACCTGGAAAACCTTTCACCGAAGCAACTGACCCGGTCATGAAGATCGATCCGCCATCGTTGAACAGCGGCAACGCCTTCTGAACCGCAAACAGCGTTCCGCGCGTATTCAGGCCGAAGGCCGCATCGAAGTGCTGCTCGGTAATCTCGCCCAGTTTGACGGCTTCGCCCGTGCCGGCACTCGCGAACAGGACGTCGATCTTGCCCTTTTCCCGCTTGACCGTATCGAACAGGCGGTCGAGGTCGTCGAGATTGGCCGCGTCGCCGCGCACGCCGGTCACGTTCCGGCCAATCAACTTGACGGCCTCATCGAGCGCCTCCTGCCTCCGGCCCGTAATGAAAACGTAGGCGCCTTCTTCAACGAACCGCTTGGCGCTCGCCAGCGCCATGCCGCTCGATCCACCCGTGATGACTGCAACCTTACCCTCAAGCTTTCCCATAATTACTCCCTTCGGTAGATGTGTAGCATTCAGTACAGAAGAGTAGATTTCTTTGGCGGTGGACGAGAACTGCTCAGGAGTCCTGATCTTTTGTCTATTCGTCCAAAAGAGGGAGGCTAAGTTGGACCCGATAACAGACATCTTCAGAACGATGCACGTAACCGCTTTCGGTCAGCACAGGCTCGAAGCCACAGCCCCGTGGGGCTTGATACAGGAGAGGCAGACCGAAGAAAAAGTCACGCCTTCCGACAAAAAGATTTCACCCACAGATTTGGCGCACTTCGCCATGCTTTCGCGCGGCAACTGCTGGCTGAGTGTGGAAGGGATTCCGGAGCCGATTCCCCTCACCGGTGGTGATTGCTTTTTGCTGGCCCGGGGGACTTCGATTGTTTTGCGCGACAGCCCGCGAACACGTCCGAGGTGGAGTTTCCGCGAGATCGGGGCAAAGGCCAACAACAATGTCGCTCATTATGGAGGTGGTGGCGCGCCGACGACAATCGTCTGTGGGTCCTTGAGTTTCGATCGCGCCAGCCTGAAGCCGATCACTCAGTTATTGCCGAGCTTCATTCTGATTAAGGCCGATCAGGCACGCACGCTTGCTCTTCACAACACAATGCAGGCGCTGGCGTCAGAAATGGCAGAACAGGCGCCGGGATCTGAAGTAGTCGCGAATCGGCTAGCCGAGGTTCTGTTTATCCAGATACTCCGGGCGCATATCGCGTCGGGACCGGAACGCAACAAAGGATGGCTTCGTGCGATTTTCGATCCTCAAATAGGCACTGCCCTGAGTGCCATTCACGACAGTGTGAATACACCCTGGACGGTCGAATCCCTGGCCGAAGCGGCGGGCATGTCTCGCTCCGCATTCGCAGTGCGTTTTAAAGAGCTACTCGGACAAACACCACTGGAATATGTAACCGAGTGGCGGATGCAGAAGGCGATGCAGTTACTCGAACAGCGTGACAAAAAGCTCATAGACGTTGCTCGGTCGGTCGGTTACGAGTCCGACGCTGCGTTCAGTAAGGCGTTCAAGCGAGTTGTCGGGGCCAACCCTGGTGAATACCTCAAACGTGGTTTT
>CAWJDG010000036.1:0-39446 GCA_963841365.1 uncultured Acidobacteriaceae bacterium | reverse complement strand
AACTGACCCCAATCGCTTTGGCACCTTCGATCAGCAATATCCGAGCAATCACAACGCATTTGGACTCACCGATCTATTCGGCTTTCAAAACATCAAGCAGAAGAGAATAAATCTGGATCTCGCCCCTGCGCGGCCGCTCACGGTGCTCATACAGCAGGAGTGGTTGCAGGTGAGCACCCCACACAACGCCCGCACTCACTCCAAACACCAGATCCGGCAGATTGCCAGAAGCATCCGCGAATTTGGCTTCACTAATCCGTTACTTATCGATGCCGAGAATCAGATCATTGCCGGCCACGGCCGGTGGGAGGCTGCGAAGCTTCTCGGCATCACGGAGGTCCCGACGATCCGTCTCGATCAGCTCACCCGAGAGCAGATTCGCGCGTACATCATCGCCGACAACAAGCTGGCAGAAAACGCCGGCTGGGACATGGAGATTCTGGCGATCGAACTCGAAGCGCTGCTCAAACTTGATTGCGCGGACTTCGATGTGACCATCACCGGCTTTGAGGTGCCTGAGATCGACGTGATCCTTGCTGAGGCGAGAGGCGCCGTCTCCAAGGAAGACGAAGTGCCTGAGCCGGCATTCGACCAGGAGCCGGTCACAAAACTAGGTGATCTCTGGCTCCTGGCCAAGCACCGGGTGATCTGCGGGAACTCGCTCCGCGAAACGACATATCGTGAATTGCTCGGCAGCCGCCGTGCCGCGATGGTATTTACTGATTCGCCGTACAATGTGCGAATCGACGGCCACGCCACGGGCAACGGAGCCGTTCGCCACCGCGAGTTCGCGATGGCATCGGGCGAGCTGAGCGTGGCCGAGTTCGTCGCCTTCTTGACGACGAGCCTCCGGTTGCTGCGCGACTACAGTGCGAACAATTCCGTCCACTACATTCGCAAACTGCTTGATGAATGTGGCGGAGCGGATGAAATAACGACACGACTGTTGTCCAGCAGCCCCGGTCTCCCACGGAGGAGGACCCACCAAGCCCAGTGCGGGAACGTCGAGAAGTTCGACCAACCGCCATAAAGACGTAGTGAGTGTATTGCCATAGCGCTTCTTAATGGCTTGCACCAGAGCAAAATTCGGCGCCGAGAAGCTGATGAAATCCCGAAGTTGATCCTGAAAGAAGAGCAGCCTGCCGGCGCCGTAGTTTGCCTCCGCCTCAATCTGTTCGTGACAGGAAGGGCTTAGTGTCAGTTCGGTGTCACCGAACATTGCCTCCTGGTGCCAGCCTGCAGGAACGAGCCACAGTGTCCACCTTCATAATTCCCTGGAGGCGTCCCTGGCATGAGATTCCGTAAAACCTGAGGGCGAGCATCTTCAGCTCAGCCTCTTTGAGTGTCCAATCCCAATGGAAATGGCCGGGAATCAATGTCATACGTCGCGGGTCTTTCGCCAGGGCCCGTGCTGCCTCCAGCACGACCGGCCGCCACTCTGCCTGGGTCTCAATGAAATGTTCGAGCGTAATCTCGTCGAAAAGCTCCGCATCAATCGGCTGACCTGATTGGCTGTCGATGATTTGAATCGTCTCTCTCATAGAACCATCAGCTCTGCCTTCTGCTTGTCGGGGTCCTCAAAAAACAGCTTCTCCCCACGAGAAATTCGGGCATCAACCATTTGGTAAAGGCGAAGCGCCTGACGCAGCAAAGCCGTCTTGCTCAGATCCTTTTGGACAGAAAGCTCCTCGAGCACAACCATCTCCTGATCGGTCAGATTGAGGGTCATTGTGCGCTTTGGGTTCATCGGAACCTCCCAGTCCAATATACACCGATTAGCTAAAAAAGCAACTACAAAATGCATATAAATTACGCTTTAATTAGCTAATTTATAGCTGTTTGTGGTATAGTTCTTGTGGAGCCAAGGAGGCTCCGCTCCATGGACCAGCATCCGCAGCCCGAAGAAATCCTCGAAGTCGTGGAGATTGAAATCTTCGCTATTGAGGAAAAGCCCTTGCCGCGTGCGAAGCGGTACATCATCCGCATCGACAAGGAAAAAGTCACCGTCGACAAGCCTGAGCTGACTGGCGCAGAAATCCTGGCTCTGGTCAAAAAAACACCCGCTCAGTACAAGCTCTACGAACATCGGCGGCATCACCAGCCCAAACGCATCCACCCCGATGAAGTGGTACAGCTCCACGCCCATCACATCGAACGCTTCACCACCATGCCCAAAGACACAACTGAAGGACTTGGCTCAGTTGCCCTGAGCCAGGCCTTCGCTCTCCCTGAATTCGATCAACGCTATCTCGACAATCTCGGTCTGCCCTGGGAGTGCATCATGGATGGCGGCACGCAGTGGCTTATCATTCGCGGCTGGCGAACGCCGGACGGATACAACCATCGCCAGGTGGACATAGCACTGCTGATTCCGCCACTGTATCCCGATGCGCAGATCGACATGGTCTACTTTGATCCGCCTCTCTCGAGACTTGATGGCAGGATCATTCGCCAGCTCTCCAACCACACGATACAAGGAAGAAACTGGCAACGCTGGTCGCGGCATCGCACACCGCAGAATCCGTGGCGTCCGGGCGTCGATGATCTTGCGAGCCATTTGACCCTAGTTGACGATTGGCTCCACCGCGAGTTTGAGCAGAGGTGAGCCGTCAGGCCATTCTGAAAGCCATCGCTCGCGCACGCCAATGGTACGAGCAGATCACCACAGGCAAAGCTACGAATATCGCGCAATTGGCCGCCGTCGATGGCGTGTCACCCCGCTTTATCCGTATGCAGATGAAGTTGGTTCAACTGAGCCCGCAGTCAATCGAGAATCTGATGACTCGGCCCGAATCGCTGCCCCTCTCGCTCAACGATCTGCTCGCCGCGATTCCACTGGACTGGCGCGAGCAGTCGCCCGGCCTGTCTACAAAATCTACATAATCTACGTAACGAGTACGCCAATTCTTCAATCTCCCAACTTCTCAAGCAGCCAATGGGCTGCTTGGGCTTTTCCGAAACAGATTCCGCCACGCTCAGTCGAATCATGCAATCGCTGAAGAGTCAAATTTCTCCAGTCCCATCGCATATTGAAAGGGAACTGCTGAAACTGCCAACAGAGAAGTGCCGACAATACGGCGCATAGGCCTCCCGCTGGAGAGCGCTCTCCAGTTCCATCACGATCAGGAAACCTGCAAATTTGCGGGGAAATTCAAGAGTATCGAGGGTTTGTATCTTGCAAGTTGTTGATTATAAAGACTAGATGGCGGAGAGGGAGGGATTCGAACCCCCGATACCCTTACGAGTATGCCTGATTTCGAGTCAGGTGCATTCAACCGGGCTCTGCCACCTCTCCGTTCAAAAACTTCGTTGGATTCACTGTCCCACGTCCACGCAATTCCGCGGCTGCGGACATGACCAAGCCATTTTCAGTCTAGTTGCAACTCCATGATCATGGCAATGCAACTTGCAGTGAGTTGCCGGCGCCGAAATCGGAGTAGCAAAGCCATTTTCAACTACTCATCGCCAAATGGGCGAGCGAGAATGGCATTGCGCAAGATGATTTCGGGCGATTAAGCTCGGTTGATCACCTGTATGCTGGGCCACTTGGGGGAGCAATCATGAACCCGGGGTTGCAGGGAGGCGGACGGAAGGGACGAGTAGGGCGGAGCATCGTCTTCGCGATCATATTGCTGCTTGGTCTGGTGCTTTTGCGCACCTTCTCGGGGCGCCGGCTTGGCTTTGCACAGGGCCGCGCGGCGATGAGCTTGCAGGTCGGGAGTTCAAGCTTCTCGAATGGAGGCGCGATCCCGCGGCAGTATACGTGCGATGGCGCAGGCATTTCACCAAGTCTAAAATGGGCCGCTACCCCGGCGAGGACAAAGAGCTTTGCGATCGTTATGCACGACCCGGACGCGCTCCTCGATTTTACTCACTGGCTTGCGTACAACATCCCACCAGATGCCCACGAACTGACCGAGGGCGCATCGGCCCGCGGCACCATGCCGCATGGCTCTGCTGAAGGATCGAACAGCTTCGGCCGTCCAGGCTATGGCGGACCTTGCCCACCCGCGGGCAAACTTCACCACTATGTTTTTGACCTCTATGGCCTTGACACCCGGCTCGATTTGCTTCCGGGAGCGGCAAGGGACCGATTGGAAGCCGCGATGAAGCAGCACGTGGTTGCCCAAGGACAAATCATCGGCGTGTACGAGCGCTAAGCGACCGATCTGGCGTCAGAACCCAGCGGCCACTTGACAATAGGGAATCTTTTGCACAAAATATGACTGATGGTCATAAATGATCAAAAGTCGTACTCGAATGAAAGTCAGAATTTGCGCTCGCGTGGCGCTTCCGGCGCACCGAGGAGCGAGGTTCGCGTTCCCGATGCCGTCATGGGCCGGCGCGAGCGACGTGCTGCCGAAACTCGCGTGCGCCTGTTTCGGTGTGCGCTCGAGCTCATTGCCGAGCGCGGACTGGCCAACGTAACCGTTGAAGACATCACCGAGGCCGCTGACGTAGGCAAGGGAACTTTCTTTAACTACTTCGCCAGCAAAGATCACGTCCTTGGCGTCATGGCTGAGATTCAAGTGAGCAAAGTGCGGGAAGCTGCGGCTAAGGCCGCCAACGGCAAACAGTCAATTCACTCTGTGCTGCAGCAACTGGTCCGGCGCCTTGCCGAAGAGCCTGGGCGCAGCCCTCGTTTGGCACGGGCCTTGATTTCATCTTTCCTGGCCAGCGAAAGCGTTCGAGATATCTTGAAACGAAACATGCACGAAGGCCGTAAGACTATTGCGGAGGTGGTCGCGGCGGGACAGAAGCGCGGCGAAATCGATTCGAGACTCAAAAGGGAGAAGGTCGCGGTGCAGTTGCTGCAAACAGTCATGGGCACCGTTCTCCTTTGGTCGTTGCACGAAAAGCCGGCACTCGCGATCTGGATGGAAGGTAGTTTTCAGCATTTCTGGAGATGCGATCGCCGCTCCGGGCAAAAAGCAGGAACCATGAAATATGAATTTCACAAGCTCATTTTTGTCTCGCTGGCCGCTCTGATTGCAGTGGCTCTTCCGGCAGCAGGGCGCGCACAGCAAACTCCGCCGTACATTTTGACGCTCCAGGATGCCATTCAACAAGGGCTTCGCGCCAACCTCAACGTGCTCGTGGCTGGCACGCGCGTTGAGGAGGACGAGGGCGCACGAACGCGAAGCTTGTCGGCCGCACTGCTACCGCGCGTCAATGCGCAGGTCTACGCCAACTATCAGAATCGCGATCTGCGGGCATTCGGCATTTCATTGCCGGGGGTACCGATCCCGAATGTTGTCGGGCCCTTCTCCAACTACGATTTCAGGATCTATGCACAGCAGAATGTCGTCGATCTGGCAAGCTACCGCGCACTGAAGGCAAGCGAGCAGTCGCTCGCATGCCGGCAAGATGGACGAGCGGGATGCGCGCGATCTGATTGTTCGAGCGGTTGCAGGCCTCTATTTGAATGCGCAGTCTGCACAGGCGCGCGCGCAGACGGCTCGATCGCGCGTGACGGATTCAACCACGCTGCTGAAGCTGGCAGAGGACAAGCACTCTGCTGGGACGGCGACCGGGCGTTGATGTACTGCGCGCCCAGGTGCAGCTTGCCAACGACCAGCAGGCGTTGCAGGAAGCGCAGAACGGATACAAGCAATCGTTGCTTGCGCTGGCGCGCAACCTCGGCATGAGCCCGGGCACGCCGCTGGAGCTTGCCGAGCCGCTGCAGTTATCAGGCCTTGAGCGAGCAGCAGCCCGAAGACCTGTTGCCCGCAGCGCTCGCAGCTCGCGCCGATTATCTTTCGCTCGACCGCCAACGCCAGAGCCTGGTTGAGCAAGCAGCGCGCCAACCGCGCCCGCTTCTATCCCAAGGCTGAGCATCAACGGCAACATTGGCGAATTAGGCCGCAGCATCGGCGGCGTCGACACCACCGGCCTGATTCAAGGCCAGATCGATTTCACGATCTTCGATCGCGACCGCGAGGGCGAGGCGCAGCAATTGGCCAGCCGAGTCAAGCGCATCGACGACCAGATTGCCGATCTGCGGCGCGGCGTGGAAGAGGACATTCGCGAGGCGCTGTTGAATTTGGACTCGGCGGCCGAGCAGGTGAGCGTTGCCGCGGATGGGCAGAATCTGGCGCAGCGCGAACTGAAGATGGCGCAGGACCGTTTCACGGCGGGCACGGCGAACAATGTGGAGGTGGTGACGGCGCAGGACGAGCTGGCCCGCGCAGAGGAGAATTACATTCTCGCCGTTTCGGGCCACGTGGACGCCAAGTTTGCCCTGGCGCGCGCCCTGGGCGATACCGAGAAGAACATTCTGGAGTTTTCCGCGAATCCATAGCGTGCCCGCATAGGGGGTATGCCATGGATTTCGCTTGCGAGGTTGAATGCAGATGAAGCGATTGATACCGGTTGTGATTCTGCTGGCCGCGGCCGTTGCCGCCGGCGTGTATTTCTATCCGCGGCTCACGAAGAAAGCCGCGCCCGCCAACGAGCTCACGCTTTCCGGCAACATTGAAGCGCACGAGAGCCTCGTCAGCTTCAAGGTGCAGGGCCGCATCGTCGATCTGCCGGTCGAGGAGGGCCAGCAGGTGGAGCAGGGCGCATTGCTGGCGCGCCTTGAAGATGCCGATTACAAGCAAAAAGTCCGCATCGATGAAGCCGCCGTCGATGTGCGCCAATCGGACCTTGCACTCACGCTGGCCGGAACGCGCGAGCAAGAGATCAAAGCATCGCAGCAGGCCGTGATCGATGCGCAGGCTGATCTGCGAGCAAAAAAAGCTTGACAATGACCGCGCGCAGCAGCTCTTCGCCAAAGATGAAATTGCCGCACAGGATCGCGATCAGGCCGCTACCGCGCTCAAACGCACAGAAGCCACTTTTCAAGGCCGCTCAGCAGCGATATAACGAGGCGGTCGAAGGCAGCCGCAAGGAAGACATCGCGATCGCGCGCGCCAATCTGGCAGAAGCCGATGCGAATCTCGGCCTGTCGCGAATCGACGAAAGCTACACCACGCTGCGAGCGCCCTCTGCCGGTGTCATTACGGTGCGCGAGGCGGAGCTGGGTGAAGTTGTCGAACCCGGCTCGCCCGTAGTCACCCTTGCCGATCTCGATCACGTCTGGTTGCGGGCGTACATCGCGGAGACGGATCTCGGGCGAATTCACTGGGGGCAGGAGGCAGCTGTTACCACCGATACTTATCCGGGCAAGCAGTATCGCGGACGCATCTCATTCATTTCGCCTGACGCCGAGTTCACGCCCAAAAGTGTGCAAACCTCACAGGAACGCGTCACGCTCGTCTATCGCATCAAAATCGATATCGACAATCCCGATCACGAGTTGAAGCCGGGCATGCCGGCCGATGCGAATCTGCAACTGGCCGTGGCGAGCACCAACACATTTCATGCCACGCCGGCCCAGAAATGACCGAGAGCGTCCAATCCGCAATCGTGGCCGAAGGCTTGACGAAGAGCTTTCCCGGTGTGCGGGCGGTCGACGGCCTAAGCTTCGACGTGCGCGCCGGCGAGATATTTGGTTTGGTCGGCCCGGATGGGGCAGGGAAGACCACAACACTCCGGATGCTGGCCGGAATCATGCCGCCTGATTCGGGCAAGGCTTTTGTCGGCGGCTCCGATGTGGTGCGCGATCCCGAGGGTGCCAAGCGCTCGCTCAGTTATATGCCGCAGCGCTTCGGGCTTTACGAAGATCTAACCGTTGACGAGAACATCCGTTTTTATTCCGATCTGTTTGGCGTGCGGAGGGCCGAACGCGTGGCACGGTCGGGGCAACTGCTCGAGGCCGCGGGGATGAGCGAGTTCCGCACGCGGATGGCCGGCGAGCTCTCCGGTGGCATGAAGCAAAAGCTCGGGCTAGTTTGCGCACTGATTCATCGGCCCAAGGTGATTCTGCTTGACGAGCCGACAACGGGAGTCGATCCTGCCTCACGGCGCGACTTCTGGCGCATCCTCTACGAACTCATCGCCGAGGGTGTTGCGATCCTGACCACGACGGCCTATCTCGATGAGGCCGAACGCTGCCATCGTGTGGCGCTCATGCACCAGGGCCGGCTTCTCTTCTCCGACACGCCGGCGAACCTGAAGGCGAAGTTGGGCAAGGGAGTGCTTTCGATCACTTCGCCGGTGCCGCGCAGGCTGCGTTCCGAGCTCGAACACGAGGAGGGAATCTCGAGCTTGGTGCTTACCGGCGATGGCGTGCACGTGGTGGTCGACGATGCAACCCGCCGCATGCCTGAGTTCAGAGCTCGACTGGCGAAGGCCGACGTTCCCTTCGATTCAATGCAGCAGGTTGTGCCCACAATCGAAGATCTGTTCGTGGATGCAGTGGCCGGCGGAGCGATGCGCCATGGTTGAACAACCGAATTCGGTTGTGATCGAAGACCTCACGAAGCGCTTCGGCGATTTTGTGGCCGTGGACCGGCTCAATCTGGCCGTGCGCAAGGGCGAGGTTTTTGGCTTTCTGGGGCCGAATGGAGCAGGCAAGTCCACCACGATCCGCATGCTGTGCGGTCTTCTGAAGCCAACGGCGGGACGCGCGCAGGTGGCGGGATTCGACGTTGGCCGCGACCCGGAAGCGGTGCGGCAGAATATCGGCTACATGTCGCAGAAATTCTCACTCTATAACGACCTGAAGGCGATTGAAAACCTGCGCCTTTTTGCCGGACTCTACAGCGTGCCGGCTAAAGACCTTCAGAATCGGATCGAGTGGGCGCTCGAAATGGCCAATCTCAAGGGACAAGAGAATCTCATCACTGGCACACTTCCAGGGGGATGGAAGCAGCGCCTGGCGCTGGGCTGCGCGGTACTGCACAGGCCGCCCATCATCTTTCTGGACGAGCCGACCTCAGGCGTCGACCCGATTTCGCGCCGCCAGTTCTGGGATCTGATTCACCAGATGGCGCAGGAGGGCGTAACGGTCTTTGTAACTACGCATTACATGGAGGAAGCCGAGTATTGCAATCGTTTGGCGCTCATCTTTCACGGCAAAATCGTTGCGCTGGGCACGCCAACCGAGTTGAAGCGCGATTCGATGAAGGGAGAATTGCTCCTGATTGAGTGCGAGCCTCTGGGCGATGCAGTGGAGGCGCTGCAGTCGGCACCGGAGGTGAAGGATGCAGCGGTCTTCGGCAATGCTTTGCACCTGGTTGTTGCGAATGCGGCGGATGCCGCACCGCGCGTCAAGCAATATCTCTCGGATCGCAAAATCAACGTGCGACGCATTGAGAAGATTCGCCCAACACTAGAAGATGTTTTTGTTTCGCTCACCACCACTCGAAGCGCCGAGGGGGAGCGCGCAGCATGAGCACGATGCGCTTGCTTGCGGTCGCAACCAAAGAGATGGTCCAAATCCTGCGCGACTCGCGCAGTCTCATCATTGTGGTCATCATGCCGGTTACGTTGATGTTTCTGTTTGGCTACGGAGTGAATCTCGATCTCAAGGGGTTGCCGGTATATGTGTATGACCAGGATGGCAGCCAGCAAAGCCAAGATCTGCTGAAGCGATTCCAAGCGAGCGAGTATTTTCATATCGTGCGCGTGGTGGACGGTTATTCCGGTGTCGCCAAGGCGCTCGATTCGGGCAAGGCCAAGATGGGGATTGTAATCCCGTGGAACTTTTCCCAGCGCTTGAGCGAGGGCGGGCCGGTGGAAGTGCAAGCGCTCATCGACGCAACCGACGACAACACCGCAAACGTCCTGATGGGCTATACGCAAGGCGTGGTGCAGGGCTATTCGTCGCAGGTGCAGTTTGACTGGCTGCACAGGCATGGCCAAGCGATGCAGCCATCGCCGGTGAGCGTGGAAACGCGCACGTGGTACAACGAGGATCTTGAGAGCAGCGCATTCATCATTCCCGGCGTGCTGGCGCTGGTGATGTCGGTCATCGGCGCGTTCCTCACTTCACTTACCATTGCGAGGGAGTGGGAGCGCGGATCGATGGAGCAGTTGATCTCTACGCCTGTGACGGGGATGGAGATCATGCTGGGCAAGCTCGCTCCGTATTTTGTCATCGGTATGTTCGATGTGGCGATCTGCGTTCTCATCGCGATTGGCTGGTTTCACGTGCCTTTTCGCGGATCGTTTGTCACGCTTACCGTCAGCTCGGCGCTTTTCATGATCGTGGTGCTTTCGCTGGGATTCTTCATCTCGGTGGTGGCGAAAAGTCAATTGGCGGCGAGCCAGATTGCACTCATCATTACGTTTCTTCCTGCATTTCTTTTGTCGGGATTTCTATTTTCGATTGAACAGATGCCGACGGCGTTGCAATGGATCACGCGGATTTTTCCGGCGCGGTATTACGTTTCGTTGCTGAAGCGGATTTTTCTAAAAGGGACGCCGGCCGCCATGCTCACCGCCGATCTGCTGCCGCTGACCGTTTTTACGGTGGTGCTGGCGCTGGTGGCGACGCGCAGTTTTCACAAGCGGCTGGAGTAGAGGAGAAACAGAATGTTCGGGCGGCTGAAGCAAATGCTGATCAAGGAACTGATCCAGGTGGTTCGCGACAAGCGGACTCGCTTCATCCTGATTGGGCCGCCGATCATTCAGATGCTGGTCTTCGGCTATGCGGCGACCTTCGAGATTCATCACGTTTCGACGGTCGTACTGGACATGGACCACAGCCAGGAGAGCCGCGATTTTTTGTCGCGCTTTACTTCGAGCCCGTACTTCGACGTGCAGCGCCAGCTCACCGATGCAAGCCAGATTCGCGATCTTATCGATCGCGGCGATGCGACTGTTGGCCTGGAACTGGATGCAGGATTTGCGCAGAAACTGCGCAACGGACAGACCGCTCCGGTGCAGGTAATTGTGGACGCGACCAATTCGAATACCGCGCTGATTGCGTCGGGATATATCAGCCAGATCGCACTGGGCTTCGCGCAGCAGTACGGACAGGACCGCATCAATCGCATTGCGCCACAGTTGGCGACGGCTTCGCCATCTGTTGTTCTCGACCAACGGCCGTGGTACAACCCAAACCTGAGCAGCCGCTGGTTCTTTGTGCCGGGCGTGATTGGAAGCCTGACCACTTTACTTGTGATTACGCTGACGTCGTTTGCGGTGGTGCGAGAGCGGGAGATCGGTACGCTGGAGCAGATCATGGTCACGCCGATTCGGCCGGTCGAATTCATCCTGGGAAAGACGCTGCCGTTTTTTCTGATCGGGCTGTTTGACGCATTGCTCATTGGCGTTGTGGGCACATTTTGGTTCCAAGTTCCTTTTCGGGGCCACATCACGGTGCTGCTGACTGGAGCCGTTCTGTTTATCATCTGCATGCTCGGCGTGGCGCTGCTGATCTCGACTGTTTCGTCGACGCAGCAGCAGGCGATGGTGACGTCGTTTTTCTTCATCATGCCGACGATCACATTTTCCGGATTTGGATTTCCGATCAGCGCGATGCCGCAGTGGATGCAGTATTTCAGCTATGCGATTCCGCTGCGCTATTTTCTCGTGGTGCTGCGCGGAACCTATTTGAAGGGTGTGGGCATGGAGGTTTTGTGGCCGCAGATGGCGGCGATGGCGGGGATTGGGTTAAGCGTGATGACGATCGCCATTCTGCGCTTCCACAAGGCGCTGGACTAAACGGAAGCTTTCGGCCTTCAGCTACAGGCAATCGTGCCGAACGCGAAATGTATACCCCCTCCCGGTTAGGGCCCCCCTACCCTTTTTGGGGCCAAGTGCTTTCCTTTCAATGGGTTGTGGGTTTGATCTCTGGCTGTAACCCGATGATAACAAATGGGTTAGACCGTAAGTTCCCGATCTAAAGGACTTATGGAGCCTTTTCCGGCCGAAATTTATCCTTTGGTACACATTGTTCGTTGCGTTGAGTTCCATGGCGACGAAGTCGGGTCATTTGGTGGATGCAGACCATGTAATGATTGTGCGCCGGAACGGGAAATTAAATGCAAACAAAGTTCGGGGATTGAGGATCAAAGATCATTCGGCGAATCAGAGGGTTAGCGAGTGTGCTGGCTGGTGGTTAGAGGCGTCAGGGCTTGACAACGAAAAAACGGCTTCGGCTATAGGCTCTTTGCTTGCGGTTTGTGGGGGGCGGGGCTTTCAGGTGAGGGCGAGCCGGGATGCCGGGCCTAGCGGAACTTGCGGGGTTGGCGGCGATTAGCGGATTCAGCGACCGCGGATCGTCGAGTGCGCTGGAATTTACTTCAATCGACATGGAGCGCAAGTGGGCCGCCACGGCTTCGATCAGGGGCTCTACAGTGCTCGCGAAATTGCATTCGCATCCGAGGTGAGCTTGTACAGTGCCGGATGATCGAAGATCGTGGTGTTGATCAGGGCAGAGACGGCGGCACGGGCATCCAGCAACTCCTGGACGCGCGTCTCCGGCCCTCCGCTCCAGACGCGCTCGATATCTTCCGCGACGATTTTTTCGATGTCCTTCGGATGCATGGCGCCCAGCTCTTCCCTCAAATAGGCAGTGATGGCCTCAAACTCTCCCTTATCGAGCCACACTCCGTGACATTGCGGGCACCAATCGACAATGACGGACGACTTGCCGAAGATCACGGAGACCATTTTGGTGGTCTTGCATTTCACGCAGGAGCGGTTGGTCACACGTGCGCTCGTCTTCTCCATGTCTCCGATCTCGTCGTTCAACCAGCGCATGGAGCCGCCGTTCACCTTGTTCTTCAGTCTTCGCAGCTCGTCTTTGATCAGCCAGATTCCCTTGCACTTCGGGCAGCCTTCAAAGCCCATCGAGAAAATCGAATACAGATGCAGATTTTGCCCACATGCAGGACAAATATCGGCGGTACTCCCCTTTTCGACCGCATCCTTGATTGGTGGCACGTCCACGGTGAAGTCCGTCTCGGAGCTTGGTTTTTTAATTCGCTTGTACCAGTACGGAACGTGCACGTTGTTCACAAAATCAGAGAAGCCGTGACCCTTGATCGGCCCGTCTTCGGCGAGTACTTTATCAATCTGATTCAGCTCGCCGCCGTCGAGCCAGAAGCCGCCGCAGTTTCTGCAGAGGTGTAAATCAATGTCATCAGACTCCAGAAACTTCACCTTGCTCAAATTGAAATCGTCGCAACGCGGACACTTCTTTGGCGCCTTCTCGGGCTCGTCGGTCCCGATCTCTTCGCAGTATTCAATACTTCCCACAGTTTTGAAGGCCATCTTGTCGAGGTCGCCAGCGTCAAGCCAGAGGCTGCCGCATTTATCGCACATGTCATAGGAAATGCAGTCCTTCTTGGTGGCGACCTGGTTGGTGGTCATCTCGGTACCGCAGTTGAGGCATTTCATTTGAAGGACTCCGGTTACGCTTTTGGGGCGGACATCGGTGGCGTGAGATGGAACTATAGTCCGCGTTGCCGAATCAAGGTGACGCCTTATGGACAAGATTGCTACGGTTTCCGATTCTAGCAGGCGGCGGGTGGCCCGCCTCCGTCTTACCCATGCTCCCAAGCACAAAAGCGGGTGATGGTAGAACAGCTTGGAAAAGATGAGTGGGTATTCGTGGGGTTGAAGGCTCACGCTCCCTCCGGTAAATGGGTGGTGGGTTGACGGTGGGCCGCGAATGGCAAAAGCAGATCCCTCGACTGCGTGCGCCGCGGCGGACTTCGCTTGAGATGACAGAGTGTGGGTGGGACGGATAATGGGGCGCGCCTGCTGCCAGGACAAGTTGCCGGGGCACCTTGTGCAGGTGGGGGATCGGCATCAAACAAAAAGTGGTCAGGGATCAGTGGCCAGTAGACGATGCGGCGACCGGGCGATGCCGTGTTTGATTTATCCCGACGGGCTCAGAATCGGGATGTGGGCAGCCGGTGCGGGCGCAGGCTCTATGCGGTTAAAATCACAGTTTCAGGCGAGTTCCGGGCGATTGATGTACCTTTAGCTTTGGTTGCGGACGCGGCAGATACTACGGCCGGGCTGGCAAGCGGCCGATTCCGGCGAAGGGCAATTGCAGTTCCGGGCCGACCAGGTTTCAAAGTCGAGAACTGGTGCACCTGGAGTTTGGTGAAGGATAGAGCGATTTGATTTGAACTGTATCGTCTCCCACTCATGGCGCAAAGAACGCGCCATGAATGGGGCACCCGGGGCTTGGGTGGGGCACAGATGCAAGACAGGGAGCGCGGCGATTGACGATGGAATTTCACATTTCGCGACAAGCTCGGGATCGCTACCAGTTCGCGGAGTCGCTCTTTTCTTATAACGGGAACGTGGTTCTCGGCAGTTTCGCCGCCTGCCGAGAGTTTGCGCACCGCATGAACCAGGTGCGCGACGTGGAAAAGCATCCCGAGCAAGCGGTTCATGCCGGTCAGCTTTTTGCCATGGGGCTGATTGACGAGGCGAGCCACGTGCTGATGGCCCGTTATCGCGAGCAGTTTGATCCGCAGGTGATGTCGACCGCGCTCGACTGGTTTGGCGTGCAAGTGGGCGCGGACAAAGTGGACGCCATGCTGCTGGCTTTTGTGGAGCAGTTCCCGGGGCAGAGCGTGATGCGCGGCCAGGAAACCCCGGCGCAGTGGCTGGCGGGCGAAAGCGGCGGGATGCCGCATCGAGCCGCGGCCCTGGAAGAGCTGCTTTTGCTTTGGACGGCCAATCGCAATGAGGCGTTTAAGCCGTTTGAGGAGCTTTTCGAGGACAGAACGCTTGCGGAAAAGACGGTTTACCGGCAGGTGGCGGCGCAAATGCCGGAATATTTCGCGTCGCGTCCGCTGATTCCGCTGGCGGGAGCGAAACCGGTAAGCCTGCTTGATCTGTTGCGCGCACCGGCACTGCGATCGCCGCGGTCTCTCAGCGATCAGCTTGAGATTATTCGCCAGCTATGGAGGCCGCTGCTCGGCGACATTCTTGATCGCTTCCTGGTGATGGCCGCCGAAATTCTGCGTGAAGAAGAGCTGGCCATCTGGGCGCAATTCAATCCGCCTGGAACGCGGCAGGGACCGCAGCAATGGCCTTCGCCAGCGGGGAGCGCGGAGGTGCCGACGTTTGGCGATCCGCAGAACGAATACGAGAGATTTTCGCAGGATATGGCGTGGATGCCGGGCGCGGTGCTGATCGCGAAGAGCACATACGTTTGGCTGGCACAGTTGAGCCGCTGGTATGGCCGACATATCGGCCGGTTGGACGAAATTCCCGACGAAGAGCTAGCGGCGCTGGCGCATCGCGGCATCAATTCTCTGTGGCTGATCGGCGTGTGGGAGCGGAGCCGCGCTTCAAAGACGATCAAGCAGCTCTGCGGAAACAAAGATGCCGTGGCTTCGGCTTACTCGCTGTTTGACTATCGCATTGCCGACGATCTGGGCGGTGAGGCGGCTTACATCAACCTGCGCGACCGCGCGTACCGGCATGGCGTGCGCCTGGCAAGCGACATGGTACCCAACCACATGGGCATCGATTCGCCGTGGGTGATCGAGCATCCCGAGTGGTTTATCTCGCGCTGGGATTCGCCGTATCCCGCGTACAGCTTTAATGGTCCCGATCTGTCGCACGATGGGCGCGTGGAAATCAAGATTGAGGATCACTATTACGAGCAATCCGACGCCGCCGTGGTTTTTCGGCGGCGCGACAAGAACAGCGGCGAAATTCGCTACATTTACCACGGCAACGACGGTACGAGTTTTCCATGGAACGACACGGCGCAGCTCGACTATCTGAATGCCGCGGTGCGCGAGCAGGTGATTCAGACGATTCTGCACGTGGCGCGCCTGTTCCCGGTGATTCGTTTTGACGCTGCGATGACGCTGGCGAAACGACACTTTCATCGGCTATGGTTTCCGGGGCCGGGATCGAGCGGCGCGATTCCTTCGCGCGCTGAATACGGCATGAGCCAGGCTGATTTCGATCGCGCGATGCCGCACGAGTTCTGGCGCGAGGTGGTGGATCGCGTGGCTACCGAGGTTCCGGGGACACTGCTGCTGGCGGAAGCATTCTGGCTGATGGAAGGGTATTTTGTTCGCACACTGGGCATGCATCGCGTGTACAACAGCGCGTTCATGATCATGCTTCGCGACGAGGACAACGCGAAATACCGGTCAGTCATCAAGAACACGCTGGAATTCGATCCGGACATCATGAAGCGCTACGTGAACTTCATGAGCAATCCCGATGAAAGAACGGCAATTGATCAATTTGGAAAGGGCGACAAATGTTTTGGCGTTGCGGTGATGATGTCCACCTTGCCCGGGCTACCGATGTTTGGCCACGGACAGATTGAGGGATTCACCGAGAAGTACGGCATGGAGTACCGCTGGCCGCGCTACGAAGAAAATCCCGATCGCTGGCTGGTGGAGCGGCACGAGCGCGAGGTCGCTCCGCTGCTGAAGCGACGCTGGTTGTTTGCCGAGAGCGGCAACTTCTTGCTTTATGACTTCTTTAACGAGAACGGCTCGGTGAATGAGGATGTGTTTGCATACTCGAACCGGTCGGGCGGCGAGCGCGCGCTGGTGGTTTATCACAACCGCTACGGCGATGCGCACGGGACCATCGATTTTTCCGCCGCCTATGCCGACAAGGGATCGGGGCAGCTTCGCCGGCGGCGGTTAGCGGAGGGATTGGGCCTGAGCGGAGACCGCGGCGTTGTGATTGCCATGCGCGACTCGCTGACCAGTCTTGAATACCTGCTGCGTGCCGGCGATTTGTTCGATCGCGGGCTCACACTCGATCTGCACGCTTACCAGTGCCACGTGTTTCTCGATATGCGCGAACTGCGCCCGACGGCGAAGGAGCCATGGGATCGGCTTTGTGACTGGCTGAATGGGCGCGGCGTTCCTGACCTCGAAGACGAGCTGGTCAACCTTGAGCTGCAACCGGTCCACGATGCGCTGCGCGAGTTTTTGGATCCGGCGCTGGTGCGGCATTTCGCGGACATCGGCGGAGCCCCCGCGCGGCGCGGCGATGGAAGCGAATAAAGTATCAGATCAGCGGCGGAGCGAGTTCCTGATTGATGCGTGGTTGCGCGGCCAGAAGTTTTTGCGCGCGTCCCAGGCGGGATATGCGGCGCGGTTGAAGAAGGAGGGTCAGCCTGTGCGCGGCGCGAACCCGGCCGAGCCGGTGGTGCAGTCACGGACATTCGCCAAGCGATTGCGCGCGGCGATGCGCATTCCGCAAGTGGAGGCGACCTTTGCGACTCCGTGGACCGCCGCGGCACGACGCATGCTGCCGAGCCCGAGCCCGCAATCTACAGCCACAGAGATGTGGGGCCCGGTTCTGGCCTGGTGCTTGCTGGAGCTGCTGGCAGAATCGATTGACGCAGAGGAGCCGGAACGCACGGCGCTCGATCTGTTCGATCGGCTGCGGCTGCGCGAGCCGTTTGCCCATGCCTTTGGCGCGCTGGGGTTCGAGGGCGAGGAGCCGTGGCGCGTCGCGGCGCGTATCAAGGTGCTGCTGCTGACGAGCGCGGGAGTGGGCAAGGAGGCGGGGCCGGGGCCGGCGTCTGAGATGGAAACGGCGGCGAGCGAAGCGGCGAAGGCCGGCGAGGAGAAGGTGGCGTTGGCGCCGACGCTCTGGCTTGATCCAGACGTTCGCTGGTTGTGCGGCGTGCATGAGTCGGAGGGGCACTTCTACCTGATCCGCGAACTTTATGAAGAGCTGCTGTGGTGGCTGCTGATGCCATCGCTGTTGCGCCTTGCGGGAGAGGCTACGCCGAGCCGCGCCGCCGTGGAAGAACTGAGCAAGACCGTGAAAGCCGCTCTGGCTTCGGCCAACGCGGCGAGCTTCCGCATTGATGCGCTGCTGGGTTCTGCGGCATCTGCGGACAGTGGCGATTCGCCAGTGCCGGAAACGGAGCCCGCGGCGATACACGAGGCCACGCACGATCCGGATGAGTAGGGTTCGAGATCGACAGCGTGGAAATGCGACTTATCGGTTCCGTAAGTGGATGAGCGCATATGAGTGCCCGGCTCTGGTTGGCCAGCACTGAGATCCGGGTGTCACAGTCCTTTGTGACGTCAGGCACAACCCATTACGCCATCGCGGGAGCAGACTTCCAACCGGACCTTCTATGGGGAGAGGTCTCGAACGCAGTTGTGTGTCTCGTGGGGCCAGCGCGAACTTGTTGAGGGACACCTTGCGTATGGGATCCAGCCATTTTTCTTCTTTTTGATTTCTCTCCCCGAGGGGATCCGTAAGTATGCGACCGGGTCCGGCGCAGCGATTCCGCGCCGAATCGGGCAGGGAGGAATCATGCAGATTGCCGCCCACGATGTTGCTCATCACGCCCTTGATGCTCACGAGCGTTTGCTTATTGACCAGGCGGTAGCCAGCCATGGCAGCCGGCCTGGAGCGCTGCTGGGAATCCTTGAAACCGTTCAGGCTGCCAACGCGCACAAATTCTTATCGATGGAATCGCTGCGCTACATGGCGGAACTCACCGGCATTCCGCCCGCGAGAGTGTACAGCGCCGCGACGTTTTATGCGCTCTTCAACCTCGATCCCCAGGGCGATAACGTGATCTGCGTCTGCCGCGGAACTGCCTGCCATACCCGCGGCTCGCGCGACCTGCTGGAGAAGCTGTGCCTCGATCTCGGCCTGAGCGACCGTGAAGCAGACGAGAACAGCGAGGCCGACAAGCTGGCGCTGACCACCGCCGGACAAACGGTTCACGGTTCGCACCGTGGCCTGCTTTGGCCAGTGCGCGCTGGCGCCAGTGGTGGAAATGAATCACCACATTCTGAGCCACGTGAACGAACGCACTCTGCAGCGCGAAGTGAGAGCTTTGACGCCGGGGAGGAAATGATGCCGCGCATTCAGGATATTGGCGCGTTCAATGCGGTGCGTGAATCCGGGCTTGCTAAGCTGATGCCGGCCATTCCCCGCATCACGGTGGGCATGGGAACGTGCGGCCGCGGCAACGGCGCAGAAGAGGTTTTTCACGCACTGAATGAAGCCATTCAGCGCAGCGGGCTCGACGTGCTGCTGGCCAGCGTGGGCTGTTTTGGCAGCTGCTTCCAGGAGCCGCTGGTGAGCGTGCGGCTGCCCGGGTAGCCCGCTGGTGATGCTGCAGCGCGTGCAGGCGAACGATGCCGTGCGCATTCTGGAGGGGATGTCCGCGGGCGTACTGCCGACGGACCTGATCTACTGCAAGATCGAGGAATGGGACCACATTACAGCGCATATGCGCTATGGGCAGGGCTATCCCGAGATTCCGATCGTGGAACGCGATCCCGTTCTTCAAAGGCCAGAAGAAGATCGTGCTGCGCAACTGCGGGCTCATCAACCCCTCGGATATTGAGGAGTACATCGGCGTTGGCGGCTACCAGGCGCTCTACAAAGTGCTGATCGACGGGCGGCCCGAGACAGTGATCGAGCAGATTAAGGCGTCGCGGCTGCGCGGCCGCGGCGGCGCGGGTTTTCTGACCGGCAACAAGTGGGATTTCCTGGCCAAGGCCAAGGCCGACAGGAAGTACATCATCTGCAACGCCGATGAAGGCGATCCCGGCGCCTACATGAACCGCAACGAGATCGAGGGCGATCCGCATGCGCTGCTGGAGGGCATGATCATCGGCGCTTACGTCATGGGCGCCACCGAGGGCATCATTTATGTGCGCGCCGAGTATCCGCTCGCCGTGCGCCGACTGAACCGCGCCATCGAACAGGCGAGGGAGTACGGACTGCTGGGCACGAACATTCTGGACCGCGGCTTCAACTTCAATATCGAATTGGTGCAAGGCGCTGGAGCATTTGTTTGCGGCGAAGAAACGGCGCTGATTGCCTCGCTCGAAGGATTTCCAGGACGCCCGCGGCCTCGGCCGCCTTATCCCGCGCAAAAGGGATTGTGGGGCAGGCCGACCAACATCAACAACGTGGAAACCTGGTACAACATCGCCCCGATCATTGCGCGCGGCCCCGCGTGGTTTGCTGAAACCGGCAGCGCGAAGAGCCCCGGCACCAAGGTTTTCTCGCTGGTGGGCAAGGTGCAGAACACGGGCCTGGTGGAGATGCCGCTGGGACCCCGCTCAAGAGCTTCATCTACGACATCGGGGACGGCGCCTGGCCGGCCGACGCGTGAAGGCTGTGCAGACGGGAGGGCCATCCGGCGGCTGCATCCCGGCGGAGATGCTCGACACGCCGGTTGATTACGAAAGCCTGGCGCAGATCGGCTCCATCATGGGCTCCGGCGGCATGGTGGTGATGGATGAAGACAACTGCATGGTCGACGTGGCGCGGTACTTCATCGAATTCACGCACTCGGAATCCTGCGGCAAATGCGTGCCTTGCCGCGTGGGGCTGAACAAGGCTTTGCGCATCCTCAACGCCATCACGACGGGCAGCGGCACGCAGGAGCACCTCGCCTTGCTCGACGAGCTTGGACGCATGATTCGCGACTGCTCGCTGTGCGCGCTCGGCCAGTCTGCGCCTAATCCGGTGCTGACCACGATTCGCCACTTCCGCGATGAGTATGAGGACCACATCGTCGCGCATCGCTGCCGCGCGGGCGTTTGCCAGGAACTTGCGCTCTCGCCCTGCGAAAACAGTTGCCCGCTGCGCATGAACATTCCGCGGTTCCTTACTCTCTATCTGGAGGGACGGCTGGATGATGCGTTTGAATCGGTCATTCTCGACAATCCCTTGCCAGCATCCACCGGCCGCGTCTGTCAACATCCCTGCGATAACCGATGCCGCAGGCAGTCGTTTGATGAACCGCTGAACATGCGCGAGGTGCATCGACTTATTGCCGACTCGATCTACCAATCGGACCGGTTCGAGGCGATGGTGAAGCGAGTCGCGGAACGCAGACTGGCGCCTACGGGGCGCAAAGTAGCCGTCGCGGGCTCCGGACCGACTGGACTCACCGCGGCGTTTTATCTCGCGATGCTTGGCCACGATGTGACTATCTTTGAAGAGCGCGGCGAGGCGGGCGGGATGTTGCGCTTTGCCATTCCCGAGTACAGGCTGCCGAAGGCCGTGCTGCGGCGCGAGCTAGATCTTATTGAAGCGGTCGGCGTCAAATTCGTGTTCAACACGCGTGTCGGATTCGATCTGCCGCTGAACGACCTGGCTTCGACTTTCGACGCGGTCTTTATTTCGATCGGGACGTGGAAAGAGTCATGGCTCTATCTGCCCGGTACAGAACTGAAGAACGTGCATCCGGCGTTGCCGTTCCTTGAAGCAGTGGCGCGTCACGAAAGACCGGCCATGGGCTCCCGTGTGGCGATCATCGGCGGCGGCAATGCGGCCATTGATTCCGCGCGGACCGTGCTGCGCATGGGTGCACAGGCTACCATCCTTTATCGCCGCGAGCGCAAGGACATGCCCGCCATCGACGAAGAGATTCAGGCGGCCGAGGAAGAGGGCGTGAGGTTTGTCTTTCTTGCCGCGCCCCATCGCATTCTGGGCGGCGCGGACGGCAGCGTGAAGGCTATCGAGATCGTGAAGACTCGCCTGGGCGAGTACGACAAATCGGGCCGGCGCAGGCCGATTCCTACTGACGAAGTGCAGCGCTTCGAGTGCGACAGCGTGATCCTGGCCGTGGGCGAAACCTTCGACATGGATTTCTGTCGCGCCTCGGGGCTGGAACTCAAGGAAGAGGGCACGATTGTTGTCGATCGCTTCACGTTTGAGACCAGCCGAACGGGATTTTACGCCGGCGGCGATGTGATCACTGGCGCTTCGAACATGTCGAACGCCATGAGCGGCGGCAAGCAGGCGGCGCGCAAGATCGACGAGCGCCTTATGGGCGAGCAGCAGTCTGGTGTGAGTCGGTGGGAGCAGCTCTTTCCCGAATTCGAGTACAGCCACCAGGCGCCGGGAGAGCCCAGCCTCACGCATCGCCACACAGCTTCGTCACTACCTGCCGGCAGCCGCGCGCACTCCGAGGTGGAAGTGGTTGCCGGACTCAGCGCGCGGGAGGCTTTGGAGGAGTGCCGCCGTTGCCTGCGCTGCGACTTGCGCAACACGCCTGGCGCCAATTGAGGCTAAAGCTTGTTATTAACTTTCTCGTAGGCGGCGCTGGAAACCAATTTTTCTCAGTTCGAGAAGCGGGGAGCGACGAATATGGATTTTCTTCGAGCGACGAGCGACGACGAAATGGGGAAAATTGGCCCCAGCCCTTTGGGTTGCGGCGCAAATCGGGCCATACTTCGTTCTCGTCCTCGACTGTGGACCCGCCACAGCCTTCGGACTCCGTCTCGTCTGGCCCGATTTTCGTCCGCAACGCCACCCGCGCGAAAGTTAATAACAGGCTCTAGAGAGAAAGGAGCGCCAAATTGCCGAACAAAACAATTTCGGTCCGCATCGATGGCGAATTGATCACCGCACAAGAAAGCGAAACCATTCTTGAAGTGGCGCGCGCCAACGGAAAAGAAATCCCGACACTCTGTTATCTGAAGGGGCTCAGCGCGGTGGGCGCATGCAGGGTTTGCGTGGTTGAGCTTGCAGGCACTGACCGCCTGCTGCCGGCCTGCACCACTCCGATGCAGGAAGGGATGTCGATCAAGACTGCTTCAGCCAGGCTGACGCTCTACCGGCGCATGGCTATCGAGCTGCTGCTCGTGGAGCGGAACCACATCTGCTCGTCGTGCGTTTCGAATGGGCACTGCGAGCTGCAATCGATGGCGCAATCGCTGGGCGTGACGCATGTGCGGTATGCCTACAATAACCCCCGGCTTACTGTCGATATGAGCCACCCACGCTTTGTGCTCGATCACAATCGCTGCATCCTGTGCACGCGCTGCGTGCGCGTCTGCGCCGAGGTGGAGGGAGCGAACGTGTGGGAAGTGTCGTCGCGCGGGATCTATTCGCGGATTGTCAGCGATCTTAAGGACGACTGGGGCAAAGCGAGCAACTGTACCGCGTGCGGGAAGTGCGTCCAGGCCTGTCCCACAGGCGCGCTGGCTGAAAAGGGATTTGCGGTCCACGAGATGGTAAAGCAGAGCGGGCAGGTAAGCCGGCTGGCGGCGCAGCGGGCCGGCCACACTGATGGAGGAGATTAGCAATTCGGAGGGTTGAGTGCCTGCGGCTTCTCATGGCAGTAACGCAGCTTCGTCTTAATCAAGACGCGAAACATCATGGAAGCAGTGCCTGGGAGGCACATTATGGTAGACCTAGCTAGAAAGTCCCTTTGCATCGTTCTTGCCTGGTTTCTCATCGCCATCCCAACCGCTTTAGCACAACAGCCAACACCTGCGCCTGTCGCGCCGGTACCGCCGCAAGTGGTTTCGGCGCATAGCGTTTTTGTGGCCAATGGTGGTGGCAGTAATTGCTTCAACATGTTTACGGGCGGCCCGAACCGCGCGTACAAGTGTTTTATTCCGAACTGCAGCAGTCTAATCGCTACCAGCTTGTAAGTGCGCCGGCGCAGGCTGACATCATTTTTGAGATTCGCGCCATCGCGCCTGCGGTCGGCGACGTCGACAGTTTCGGATATAACCCGCAGCTCATTCTCAACATTCGCGACGCGAAGACCTCCGCGCTTCTCTGGTCTACCAGCGCGAATGTGCGGGCGGCGGGGACGCAAAAACACCGGGACCAGGGTTTCGATCAGTCTGTGGCTGTGCTGCTGGATAAGTTCGGGGAAGTGGTGGGTGCGCAGCTTACCCCTGAGCAGACGAAAGCCGTTCGCGACAACTCGCGCATGTCTACCGGGGTGAAGGTTTTTATATTCGCGAGCATTGCTGCTGGGGCCGCATTCGCAGCCTGGGGCGCGTATCGCGTGAGCCACCCACCGACGCTCCCGACTCCCACCTTGCCGTAACGGCTGCGGCCGGGGCGCAAGCTAATTGCGGGAACCTCGGCTGGTAAGATTCCGCATGGGAGCGGAAGCGATGGCCTCGACAGACAAAGAAAAGTTTCAAACCGCGCGGCGCGAGCTGTTCTCTGCGGTTATTGGCGATGTGATGGACAAGATGGGATTGCAGCACCAGTTTCTGCCGCCGGGTATTGTGCCTCTGGAGCGATCGATGGTGGTTTGCGGCCGCGCCATGCCGGTTCTGGAAGCCGATGTATTTGATGAAGCCGTTCAGGGCTCGCACAATCCGCTCTCGGCGCGGCCTTTTGGACTGATGATGGATGCGCTGGACGACTTGAAAACCGATGAGGTCTACATTTGCACGGGAGCTTCGCCGCGCTACGCGCTGTGGGGCGAGCTGATGAGCGTGCGCGCGATGAAGTGCGGCGCGGCGGGAGCGGTAGTTGATGGCTATTCCCGCGATACGCGTGGCGTGCTGGCTTTAGGCTTCCCGACGTTCTCTCACGGGAGTTATGCGCAGGACCAAGGACCGCGTGGGAAGGTGATCGACTTCAGGGTTCCGATTCAGATCGGACAGGCGCGGGTGACGCCGGGTGACATCGTCTTCGGAGACCTCGACGGCGTCTGCATCGTTCCAAAGGACGACCAAGTGGAGGTCTTTTCGCTTGCTTTCGAGAAGGCGCGCAAGGAGAAGACGGTTCGGAAGGCTCTGGAGGCGGGAATGCCCTCCAAGGAGGCGTTCGAAAAGTACGGCATTCTTTAGCGTTTCCCGTTCGATCCGAGATCTGAGATTTGTCGCAAGCGGGTCGGCCCCGTAGAATCTTGAGGAGGGCTGGCTCCTCCGGAGCGCGGCATGTCGATGAGCGAACAGCAGACAGAGGTTTCCCCCGCGGCGCTGAGCGTTTCGGCGGCGTGGGACAGAATAGAGCGGGCACGGCATCCCCAGCGCCCCTACCCCATGGAACTGATCGAGCGGATCTTTACAGATTTCAGCGAGATTCACGGGGATCGCGCTTATGGCGACGATGAGGCCGTGGCGTGCGGCATGGCGCGGCTGGGCGATGAAGAAGTGATGGTGATTGGCAATCGCAAAGGCGGCAGCACCAAGGAACGGGTGCGGCGCAACTTTGGCATGCCGCATCCCGAGGGATATCGCAAGGCGCTACGCGCCATGAAGCTCGCTGAGAAATTTGGAAGGCCGGTGATCAGTCTCATCGACCTTCCCGGCGCCTATCCCGGCGTGGGCGCGGAAGAGCGAGGCCAAGCCGAGGCGATCGCGCGCAACCTTCGCGAGATGGCGCGACTGCGTGTGCCGACTATTTCGGTGATCAGCGGCGAGGGCGGATCTGGAGGAGCACTGGCGCTGGCGGTGGCCGACCGTGTGCTGATCCTTGAAAATGCGCTGTATTTCGTAATCACGCCGGAGTCGTGTGCGGCCATCATGTGGCGCGATGCGGCGCACAAGCAATTGGCCGCCGAGGCAATGCGCATCTCCGCGCCGGAGGTTGCCGCGGTGGGTTGCGTCGACGAGATTATCGCGGAGCCGCCGACAGGCATCCATACTGAACGTGAGGCCGGCTCCGGACTGCTGGGAACTGTACTCAAGAAACACCTGGCTGACTTGATGGCCATTCCGGTCGACGCGCTGGTGGCAACGCGGCAGCAGAAATTCCGCAACATTGCCCAGTTCTATGAGCAAGGCTGAGTTCTGAGGTCCGTTGCGGCAGCCATTGAAAGTCAAAACGATTGAAATGATGGACCACCCCTTGAACCCGTGCGGCATGCAATGGGCGGCACATGGCACCATGCCCTGTGGCCATGCGTTGAGCCGGAGGTGGGCATGAGCGAGCCTACTTACGGCGGCGGCAGGCTGCGTGCGTATCTGCAATTCCTGGCCGCAATCCTTTACTACTTTCTGGCCAAGTCGATGGCGTCGCATGGAGCACGGGGACTGGTCAGCGATACATGGACACCGCTGGTCGAGCAGGCGATGCTGGTGTTTCTGCTCATCGTGGGCTACGCGGCGATGGGTTTCTGGCTCGACAGCCAGACCGACCCCATCAGCGCACAGGGATTTCCGTGGCGAATGGGCTGGTCGCGCGAACTGGGGGTGGGATTGGCGACCGGCTGGGCTATTGTTCTTGTCTGCGTGCTGCCACTGACGATCTTCGGCGGGATCGCCATCTCGTTCAGCACGCAAGCTTCCGCATGGGGTTGGCTGGCGGTGGACGCGGCGCTTTTTGCCCTGACCGCGCTGGCTGAGGAGGTTGCTTTCCGAGGTTACGGATTCCAGCGCTTTGTTCAATCCGTAGGACCTACGGGAGCTACGCTGGGTTTTGCAGCGATCTACGCCATTCTGCAGGTGCTGACGCCTGGCGCAAGCCATGCCAGCTTCGCGGTTGCCCTGGTGTTCACCATCCTACTTTCGACGGCGTACTTGCGGACCCGCGCCTTGTGGGTGAGCTGGGGCCTGAACTTCGCCTGGAAGGCCGTCCGCGCCTTACTGTTCGGGCTGGCGGTGAGCGGGGACAGCAGCCATTCACCGGTGGTGCAGGGCGATCCGATGGGGCGATTCTGGCTGACCGGCGGCGCTTACGGGCTGGACGGAAGCTGGCTTACGTTTTTTGTTCTGCTGGCGGCGCTGTTTGTCGTCGTCAGGATTACGCACGATCTCAACTATCGCTATAACGCTCCGGTTATCGTGCCCGGTGGAATTCCGGTGGATCTGGATGCGGCGGCGCGCGCGCAACACGAGGCGGCCATGGGGCTGGCAACTCCTGCCGCGCCGGCCCCGCCGGCCCTTGTCCAAATCGAGGGAGCAAGGGAGCAAGAAAACAGCGGACGGAATAGCTGAAAGCTAAAGGGAGTATGAATTCTACGCAAGTTAAGTGATGGGAGCTCGCAGGAAACGGTGGATCAATCTGGATCCAGAGCCTTCAATTTCCTTTTGCGCAGGCGGTAGACGAGCAGAGCTAGGATACCGACGGCCGACCAGAGGCAAACCATCCCAAGTTCGAATGAGCTGTGCTTCCAGAGGTACAAGCCTGCTGACATCACGGCGAGAAATAACGCCACTTTCATTGCCGCCGCAGTCGCATCCAGCGCTAGACGAATGTTTGCCGGCTCGCTCATGCCTATCATGACCGCGATTCTACTTCTCTTTTGGCCAGCCTGTCTAAGGTTTTTCGCTCCTTTTGCTGCCCTGCCTCCGCGCCCCCTGCTTCGGCGGATTTGCCATTTTTCCCCAAATGGAGCTAATGTTTGCCCAATGGAGTTCGTACGCATGGGAGGCTCCCATGAACCGGCAATTCCCTAGCCAAGGGACTAACCCGAGCTGGAAGATGCCTGCAAAGAGTTGGCGGGCAAGCCGCTTGCTGTCTGTATCGGCAGGATTCGCGCTGATGGTGGGGCTCGCGGTCGGGGCCTTATCGGCACAAGTTATTACCATCGATACCAGTGGCAAGGGTGGAGTTGCGAACAACGGGCCGGTGGACCGGCAATATACGCAGATTGTGCCCACCCATGTGGACCTGACAAAGAGCGAGCTGGACGCCAAGACACGCCTCATGCTGATTCGCGCCCTGGAGTCGGAACAGGGCTTCGCGATGCGCCCGTTTCCTCGGGGCCACAAGGGTCTCACTCTGGCAGCGAACGGCAAGCTTGCGCCAGCCGGGGAAGCCTATTTGAACATGGTGGTGGAGCAGGGTCTTTCGGCAAAGCCGGGCCAGCGCATGGTCATCACCGACATCAAGATTGATCGCTCGAAGATCACCTTCGATCTGAATGGAGGACCTGACGCCAGGCACCGCTTCCTGCGCCACATCCAGATTGGCGTCGGTCCTGACATGGGCGACCCCGATGTCGATCCCCAGCTTGCGGACCAGTCAGGCGATCCCACAGGGTCGCGCCTCACGCTCACATTCGGCGATCATATTCCCGAGCTGACCCCTGCTGACGTGAAGGCGCTGCTCGCTCCGCTTATCTCGTTCGACGTGAAGACGCCGATACAAGCTTTCACGGATACTCTGCCGGCTCCCCTAAAAGACGCCATCCTCAGCCACAAGGTGCTGGTGGGTATGAGTACGGACATGGTGCTGTTTGCCAAGGGGCGGCCGAACACCAAGTCGCGCGAGATGGACGGGCAGATGCCGTTCGAGGTGTGGATCTACGGAACTGCACCTGAGGAAGTCGATTTTGTCCGCATCAACGGGAACCGAGTAATTCAGGTCGAGGTTGCCAAGGTTGGCGAGCCAGTGCAGATCTTCACCAAGGACGTGGTATCGCCGATGCTGATGGGCAGCGGCTCGCCACAGTTGGCCTCCGAGACCAACACACGTACCATCCGGGAAGGTGACGTGGAGCGCGATCCGAACAAGGAAGCGCCGGCAGCGCCGCCGAGCCTGCGCAATCCGGGCGAAAATCTGCCCACCGACAGTCAAAGCACCGGCGTGATGCGCCCGGTGCAGTTCCCCAAACCACATCCTGACGATATGCCGGGCGCGAATCCGGACGAACAGCAGCAGCCGGCTGCCGCTCCGACCAACGGCCAAGCGTCCCAACCAGAGAATGCGCCTTCGTCTGCTTCGAAGTCGCAAACTCCGCCGACCAGCGGATCGCAACCGCAATCTGCGCCGGCTGAGGCTCCTTCGAGCGGAGGCGGGCGGCAGACCCCTCCGAGTTCCAACCAGGTTGTGTCTGGCTCCTCTGCAGAGTCGAACTGAGCGAAAACAAGGGCCTCTTAAAAATCCGACGTCGTCATATAAACTGGGAGGAGCGAGTCCTGCTCACGGCCTGCGGTTCGGATGCGGTCACTGTGTCATTTTTGGCGCGGAACGAGCAGAGGCCGCGCCGTTGAAGCCGCGCTAACCCCACCCAAGCGGAGCTTGAATGGGGCACCCCATAAGGGCCGCGTGTGAGCAGAGACACCCCAATGAAGGAGAAACAAGCGACCGATGGCCAAGATAGCAAAAACAGGCGACCGCAAGAAGGTAATGGATACAACGAAGTCCACCGACTGTCCGAAGTGCAGCAAGCCTACGCGGATCGTGAAGCGCGTAAAAGACCGCGAGCGCGGCGTGCCAGGCGGAGTCTACATCTCATGCTCTGCGTGTGACTTCTACGAGAAGCTTTAAGCGGCGATTGAAGCTCAATATGCAATGAGGCCCGGGCATTCCCGGGCTTCGTTGCATTGGCATATTGGTGTTCTTCCGGCGGGGTTCTCTTGATTACGGCTGGATGGCTGCGACCATCTCCTTGACAATCCTCGCGGCGGCTTTAGCCGGGTCAGGGGCCTGAGTGATTGGCCGGCCCACGACGAGGTAGCTTGCACCCGCATGCAGAGCGTCGGCTGGCGTGGCCAAACGCTTTTGATCTCCTGGGTGTGTACCGGCGGGACGAATCCCTGGGACCACCAGAACTCCTTCGGGCCCAGTAAGGGCGCGCAGGGCCGCAACCTCTTCGGGCGAGCAAACAAATCCACGAATCCCCGCCTTCATCCCCATTTTTGCCAGCAGTTCCACTTGCTTCGCTGGCAGGCGCCCCGCACCGGCCGCTCTCAACTGCGCGGAATCCATACTTGTGAGCACGGTGACGGCGAGGAGCTGCGGCGGATCGGCCAGACCTTCGAGCGCGGAGCGAGCGGCGGCGAGCATGGCCGGGCCGCCGGATGCATGAACATTCATCATCTTCACTCCCATGGTGGCGGCTGAGCGCACGGCGCCTGCGACAGTGTTGGGAATGTCGTGGAATTTCAGGTCGAGGAAAACGGAGTGTCCGCGCGAGACAAGCATCTGCACCACTGCGGGTCCAGCAGCGGTAAAGAGCTCCAACCCCACTTTGAACCAAGTGCAGACGCCTTCCAGGCGATCGACCAAGCCAGAAGCCGCGCCGGCGCTGGGCACGTCCAGGGCCACGATCAAGCGCTTGCGAGCTTCGTCTTGCTTATTCAGCACGGGGGAGCGAACTGAAACGAAGGATGGATTCAATCGTTCCGGGATGGGCATAGTGAAATGCTAACCGATCGTATGCTCTGCGATCTCAAAAGGCGGATCGGCAATGGGCACCCGGGTGCGGAGAATTGACGACCTTGGTTATGGTGTCTGGCGGGAGCGGCTGGCCACAGCAGCAATTGGGCTCGCGGCATTATGAGCCAATACCGTGCGCAACGGACTGTGATCAGGGCGGGGCAAAAGCACGACGCAAGGCACCTCGGATTGCGAGAACCTGTCACGCATCTCTGGATCTGCGAATGGGGGCGCATGGTCGCCCACGATGACAAATACAGTGGGCCGGGAGAGCTTATCCATCGCGACCGCCGACACCGACTGATGTACATTCGCGATCAACTGGTACCACGAGCAGAGAGGTGTGTTCGGGGTGAGCGACACATCGGTACGGCATGGAACTCCATGACTCAGCGGCGAAGGGACAAACACGGGCAGATGGGAATTCAGCGTCATCCAATGGATGAAATATGGGTGTGGACTGTCCTCCTCGAGGCGCCGGCCGATCCATGCGGCTATGTCCGCGTCACAGGTGCCGACGAAAGCTCCTACGCAGTCCGCGAGTCCTTGTTGTTTGAGTCCATCGTGAAACCAAGTCTCCTGAAACCCGATGGTTCTGTACCACGCCGTGCGTTTGAACATATACCCACTCATTCCGTGCAGCGCAATGCTGTGATAGCCGGCTGCGACGAGTTGGGCAGGGAGACAAGCCTTCAATTCAGCTTTCGTGGCATCCAGGAGATGGAAGCCGAATGAGATGCCACACAACTCGCGGCTCTCGCCAGGAATCGTCGCCCCATCGAAGGGGACGGTTCCCTGCACCACATCGTAATTGGCGAGGAGATTCGGTTGCCGATAGCTCTGAATCAGTGCCTCGTTCAGCGGTGAGGCTTTGGCGAGACCCCACGATTCAACGACAATGAGCACCAGATTTGGGGATTCGCGATTGGTCTCGGCCGGCAACAACCGAGCGGTGCGCAGACCGACGGCTGTGGCGCTTTGAACAGGCAGTGCTGACGTTACGTTTTTCTTTCCCGCCGCGCGCACAATGGCACCAGCAATTTCGATTTTTGCCAATCGCAAGAGAGGATAACGAACAAGTAGTGGCAGTTTTGACAATCGAAGATCGCGCGCATCGACCTTACTTCGTATATTGAGAGGAGCCGGTGGCCGGCCATCTATCAAACTTTTTGACAAAACATCCGCGCCAACAAGTAAGGCCGCAAATGCCAGCAGACATGCCGCTGCGCACAAGCGGTGGCTCTTTGGCAGGGTGTTGCCCGGCAGGGAACCAGCAGTGAACGTGACGAGAAGCACAAGGAGAAGCGCGACAACTACGCAGAAGATCCGCGCGCCGGAGAAAGCATGCGCGGCGCTGAGGTTCTCAAGGCACTCTCCAATTGGTAGATAGTACGAGAGACATATTCCGCAGAGAATGTCTGCGAAGATTATCACTAAAAGCAAGCTCGCAGAAAGGAACCCCGGCAATACAAGGGCCAATAGGCCCACCGTTAAGTACTGGATACGAAACCATCCAATTTGCAAGAACCCGAATTCGTGCGATATGAACCAGTAGGGAATGTTGGCGAGCACTGCGTAAAAGGCCACAAACGAGAGCCAGGGCGTGTATGCGCTTGTTGTCTTCGAGCCAATAAACCGAAATCGAAGTGCTACCGAGTTTCTGGCCCAACCACCGAACGAGCCCATCGAGCAGGACCCTCAAGAAAAAAATTAAAATGAATGATGTACTTAATGATAAAGACGAAAAGTAATCAGTCGCGATTACTTTCAGACGATAATTTCGTTGATTTAGCACCTACGTAACCAAAATGGTAATAATCGTCCCAGATCGGCCAGTCGCGGTGGAATGGATAGCAGGGCAACCGGTAAAGTGTAGGGGGGATCTCAGACTGACGATGGGATGGTTTGGCAAGTGCAGTTGGACCGCTGGGATTCTCGCGATCGTGTTGGTCTATCCAGCCAGCGCGGGGGCAGTGGACACCAACCCGATGAATTACGATCCGCAGGTGCGTGCGGCGTATAAAGACTTTTACAATCTGGATTATCCGGGAGCTGTGGGGCTTTTCGAGAGGTTCCACAAGGAGCACCGAGGCGATCCGCAGGCCACGGCTTACCTGCTGAATGCGCTGATTTTTCAGGAACTCTATCGCCTGGATCTGCTGGACACGACCTTCTACGCCAACGATGGCTTTCTGACCGGGCGCCATGCGACGGAAGAGGACCCGGCCAAGCGCAGCGAAATCTTTGCTTTAGCCGACGAAGCGGTGCGCGAGGCCGACTGGCGTTTGAGCCAAAATCCCAACGATGTGAACGCGCTTTTTGCGCGCGCGTGGGTACGCAGCCTGCGATGTGCCTATGTGGCGATGGTCGAACGGGGATTTGCAAGCGGCTTCCGCCTGGCCACGAAGGCTAAGGACGATGCACAGCGGATTCTCGCGCTGGACCCGAATTACGTGGACGCGAAGCTTATCGTAGGAGTCTACGAGTACGTGGTGGGCGCGCTTCCCTGGCCGTTCAAGTTGATGATCGGCTTCGCGGGCATTACCGGCTCAAAACCGACAGGCTTGGCGATGCTGCGCGATGACGGCGATCGCGGCGTGCTGACCAACGTCGAGGCACGGACTGTCATCACGCTCTTTCTGCGCCGCGAAGGGAAATATCGCGACGCCATCAATGTGGTGCAAGAGCTCAAGAATGAGTATCCTCACGACTTTCTCTTTTGCCTTGAGGAGGCCAACCTGCGTAAGGACGCCGGCGAAGGCATGGATGCTGTGAGCGACTATAGGCAAATTCTGGCGGACGCGGCCAAACCGGGATATTTCGCCTCTGCCAAGCCGGAACTCGCGGACTTCGGGCTTGGCGATGCGCTGCGCGGCCAGCGCCATTACAACGAAGCGGCACAGGCATATGAACGTGCGGCTTGGACACCCGGCGTGGGGGCTGAGCTGAAGATCCGCTCTCTGCTCGATGCCGGCGAAAGCCACGATCTGGCCGGTGAACGTCAGCCGGCAACACGGGATTACCACGCTGCCATCGAAGCAGGCCCCGATACTTCGCGCGCCGACCAGGCAAGAAAGTACCTGCACAGTCCGTACCGGGGGTCGTGAGTGTTGGGTGGAGCATCGCCGAAAATGAAGAAGAGCGGAACCGGCGCGCTTATAAGGACGTATTGTGAAAGTAAGTGGTCGTTTCCCTGGAGGGACCTGACATGGCCTTCTTTTGTCAGCAATGCGGAGCCGCCTTACCCGTCAGCGCGCGCTTTTGCTCGCACTGCGGAGCGGCTGTTCCTGTGGCGCAGCCGAGGCCGGGCAGGCCGCTGATTCGGCCGCACGTGGGCCGCCAGATTGGCGGCGTTTGCCTCGCCCTTGCCCAGGCCAACGGATGGGACGTCGTCCTGGTACGCATTCTGACTGTCGTCGGCTTCTTCTTCTCGAGCGGGCTGATCGGCATCGCGTATCTGGCGGCATGGATCGGCATCCCCGAAGAGACGACGCCGTATCCGGGAGCGTATCCTCCTGGTGTATGACCGGCGATTACCTTTCAGATGGTGCCCGGCTGGGCTACGCTGACGCTGGAACGGGCCTGACACTGGTTTTCCTGCACCCTACACCGCTGGATCGCGATTATTGGCGCCCGCTGAACCGGGAGCTCGCGGGGATTCGCGTCATCGTTCCCGACCTGCGCGGCCATGGCACCTCGGAACTGGGCGCTGACCTTCCGGTGGGCGGTTTTGCACGCGTACCGAATGCGCCTGTGCTGACCATGAAACAGCTCGCCTCCGATGTTGTTGCGCTTCTGGATCATCTTCACGTGTCGAGGGCGGTCTTTGTTGGCTGCTCAATCGGCGGCTACATCCTGCTGGAGCTGTGGCGCAAGGCTCCGCAGCGCATACGGGGGCTGGTTTTTGTCTGCTCGAAACCGCAACCGGATGCCGAAGCAAATCTAGTCAAACGCGCCGAGACGATTGCCCGTGCCAGGGCTGAGGGCGTGGAGGCACTGTTCGATGGCATGACACAGAATCTGCTGGGCGCGACCGCGCGCCGCGAACATCCGGAACTGGTCGCTGAGGTGCGTGCTCACATGACGCTGACTCCGGAGGCCCTGGTCGCGGTGCAGGCGGGCCTGGCCACGCGGCCCGATTCCGTTTCCACTGTCGCTACGATTCGCGTGCCCGTGCTTGCTATCGCCGGATCAGAAGATACCTCGGTCGCTCCCACCGAGATGGAGGCATTCCGCGGGGCTCCTGGCGGGTGCGTGTTTCAGGTGCTGCCGGGCGCAGGTCACTTTGCCGTTTACGAACAGCCTCGCAAGGTGGCTGCGCTTATGGCTCCGTGGCTGCGCCAGTTTGAAGCCTGAAATCTGCTTGCGCCGAACCGGCCGGGTTTGATGCTGATAGAATTCCGCACGAAGTGATTTATTGTCTCAGGGAGAAATCTATGCGCAACGTTGACCTGAAGAATCCTGGCCGCCGCAATTTCCTGCGGGCTGTGCCAGCCGCCGCTGCCGTCGGCCTCACCCTCAGCGATGCATCGCTGTTTGCCGCATCCGTGGCAGCGCAGGATGCTGCCGAGTCGGGCGCGGGTATCCAGGTGTTTCGAGCGGACCAGCTAAACGCGGACATGCAGGCGCTCGACATGAGCCCGGGCAACAAGAGCCTCGTTAATCAAACGAGTTTCGTTATGATGCTCACGACTGAAAAGGCAAAGACGGCAGCCGAGTTCGAGTGGCATGATGGCCGCGACCACGTCTTCCAGATCATCGAGGGATCTACCGTCTATGAACTGGGCGGATCGCCGAAAGGCGCACACAGCAAGGGGCCGGGTGAGTGGTTGGCTCCAGAGTCGGTCGACCACAAAACCATCACACTGAACAAGGGCGATATGCTTGTGGTCCCGCGGGGCACGCCGCACAAGCGAAGCACGCCAGTGAGCGTGACGTTGCTGCTGATTTCACCGCAGGGGAGTGTGAGTAGCTAGCAGACTGATGTTCCAGGTCTCAAGGTCGAGACCTGGGGCACCGCTCTTCGGGCGAGAAGAGAATTAATTTCTGCTGCGCATCTTTGAGAGCAGCCTCAGGATCTCCAGGTAGAGCCACACCAGCGTTACGATGATGCCGAAGGCGGCGTACCACTCCATATATTTAGGTGCGCCGAAGCTCACGCCCTGCTCGACAAAATCGAAGTCGAGAACCAGGTTGAGCGACGCGATGGCGACGACAAAGAAGCTGAAGGCAATGCCGATGGCGCTGGCGCCGTTTACCGTGGTGAAATTGATTCCGAAGAAACCGAGCACCATTTCGAGCAAGTAGAAAAGCATGATCCCGCCCGTGGCCGCGATCACGCCCATGCGAAACTTCTGAGTTACCTTAATCAGCCCGGACTTATAAGCCAAGAGCAGCACGAAGAGCGTGCCAAAGGTGAGGCCTACGGCCTCCATGGCGATGCCAGGATAGCGCTGGTTGAAGACCGCAGATAGCCCGCCGAGCACAAGGCCTTCGAGCAGCGCATAGATGGGCGCCGTTATCGGAGACCATTCCTTCTTGAAGACCGTGATCATGGCGACGATGAAGCCGCCAAAGGCTCCCACCATGACCAGCGGTCCAGCAACGCTCAGGTCGCGCGTCTGCAGAAACGAGTTCCACGTCCAGGCGGCCGTGGCGACGGCGCACAACAACAGAATACCGGTCTTGTTCACGGTGCCGTTGAGCGTCATACGCGCCGAGGCGTCGATCAGATTTCCGCCGTATTGGCTGCGAGCGAAATCGCTAAAAGTATTCTGGCCAAGGGCTGGATTCGAAGTTTTCATCAATGCCATCAGACGTCTCCGTCGTACAAAGCGGTTGGGGATTCGCCGGGCTTGCGCGCGAGGGCTGATCCGCTGGTTCCATTTTAATTCGGTTGACGCAGGCTTGCCGAGAGGCTGGTATCGAGTCCCAAACGTTCATGGCAGGAATTGGACGTCCCAACAGCAGGTCCTTCGACTTCGTTTGGCGCAAGAAGTGCGCCAAACTTCGCTCAGGATGACGGAGCATTTATCGACTGAACTTTAGCGACAGACCTAGTGGCGTTCCGCGTGCTCAGTCGAACGAGGGGACGCTGTACTTGCTTTCGTAACGCAAGACCGTCGACCTCAGATTCTCAATTGCGTCTACCGGCTGGATGCCACCGCGCGCGCCCGAGCCCATGCAGTTCATTGCCGCCGCCGCGCAGGAGAAATCGAGCTGACGCTCGAGAGGCCAGTCCTGCATCAAGCCGTAGATGAATCCGGCGCGAAAGATGTCGCCCGCCCCGGTCGTATCCACAACGGGAACGCGATAGGCGGCACTGTGCACGAGCTGTTTGCCGTCCCACGCCAGGACGCCCTCTTCGCCAAGCGTTGCGGCGGCCAAGCGGCATCCATAGCGAGTCTGCATGCGGCGCAGCGATCGCTCGAGATTGGGTTCGTCCATTAGCCGGCAGGAGAAGTCGCAGTTGACGAGCAGGTAATCGATGTTGGCGATCAGGTCATCGATGCCGGGATAAGGATCATCGAGATCGGCAGTGACAGGGATCCCGGCCTCGTGCGCCCAGCTTGCAGCCAAAGTCGCGGCTGCGGTGTCGTGTCCGTCGACGTGCAGCACGCGGGCATTGACGATCCACTCGCGCTTCAACTCTTCGGGCCGCAGCACCATGCGTTCGTTGCGCTGGCAAAGGACCGTGCGGTCGCCGGCGTTGTCGACAAGAATCACATTGTGCAGGCTCAGCGCTCCGGGAACAGTGACGATCTGGGCCTCGGCACCCACGCGAGCGAAGGCCTCCCGGTGTAGCTTGGCGGCGGCGTCATCTCCAAATTTACCCACATAGCGCGCGCGAAGGCCCCATGTTTGGCATGCGACTACTGTAGTGGCAACCTGCCCGCCGGGCATCACGGCGCGGTCGCAATATTCCACCTTGGCGCCGCGATCAGGAAAGCTCGCCAGCGCGACAATCGTGTCGGTGGCGTTGAGGCCCACGCCTACTACGTCAACCTGGGGCAAAACGGTCATTTCGATATTGTAATGGGACGGCGGGGAAGCGCCTGTGCGCTGAGATACTGAAAGGCGGGAATGCTGTAGGCTCAAAGAAGTATTCTTCTGCGTCTGGACGTGTGTCGTGGCACAAACTGCAATCTCATCTTCGCGTCCGTTTCACTATCCGCAGCGCGGCAGCGCGTTGCACTGCGACGGCGTCTCGCTTGAGACACTTGCGCGGCGGTTCGGCACACCGCTTTATGTTTACTCGGCCGAAGCCATTGCGGAAAGGCTCAAGCTGTTTCAGCAAGCTCTCAGCGGCAGAGATCACCTGGTTTGCTATGCGGTGAAGGCCAACTCGGCGCTGGCCATACTGAAACTGCTGGCCGATCGTGGCGCGGGGTTTGATATCGTCTCCGGCGGCGAACTGGAGCGGGTGCTTGCTGCTGCGCCAGAAGCCGTGGGTCGCGTGGTCTTCTCAGGCGTTGGCAAAACGACTGCGGAGGTCGACCTGGCGCTGAAAGTTGGAATTCTCCAGTTCAATGTGGAGAGCGAGGCAGAGCTCGATCTTCTGGCAGCGCGGGCGCGAAGGATGAAGACGCGGGCGCGGTTTGCACTGCGTGTCAACCCTGACGTCTTTGCCGATACGCATCCGTACATCTCCACCGGCCTGCGCGAACACAAGTTTGGAATCGACATCCGCCGCGCGAATGCAATTTTCAAGAGCGCGGCGGGCAATCGGTGGCTTGAGGCGTACGGGGTGAGCGTTCACATCGGATCACAGATTCGTTCGGCTGATCCGTTTGGCGCGGCCATTGAACGGGTGGGCAAACTGGTGGCGCAACTTCGCCGCGAGGGCATCGCGATCAAAGCGATCGACGCGGGCGGAGGCCTGGGCATCGATTATCACGGCGGCCCCTTTGACGCGACGGCGAAAGTGTACGAGTATGCAGTGGCGATCGAGCGGGCGCTCGGCGGCTTTGACGGACGCGTCCTGATTGAGCCCGGCAGATTTCTTGTGGCGCAGGCCGGGGCGTTGGTGACGCGCGTGCTCTATGTCAAACAGAACGGCAGAAAGACTTTCGTGATCACTGATGCGGCGATGAACGATTTGATTCGTCCGGCGCTCTACCAGGCGCATCACGAGATTGTTCCGGTGCGGCCAAGGGCAGGGAAGGCGCGGATTGTCGATGTGGTGGGACCTGTGTGCGAGTCAGGCGACTTTTTTGCGCGCGATCGCAAACTGACGCCGGTTGAGCCCGGCGACCTGGTAGCGTTGCTCGACGCAGGAGCCTATGGAATGGCGCAGAGTTCCAATTACAATACGCGCCCGCGAGCCGCGGAAGTGATGGTTGAAGGCGCGAAGGCACGGCTGATTCGCCGGCGCGAAACCATAGCGGATCTGCTGGCGCCGGAGTTGATTTGAAGGCTAGAAGTGGTGCATAGATTTCGCCTGAATACGATGGAACATCCCTCAGGGGCTGAAGTGTCTGCGTGAGAACTACACAAGGTACTTGTAATTCACATGCGAGTTAGGCGACAAGAGAAGCATGTCGCGATTCAAGTTGTACAACCCGGATCAAGCGTATTTGCTGCCGCCGAGTGTGAGGGATGAGTTGGGCTCCAGCCACCTGTGCTTTTTCGTGCGTGAGGTGATCGAGCGATTGGATATGAGCGGGCTCGAACAGAGCTACTCGGCCGAGGGTGGCGAGCTTTACGCTCCGCAGTTGATGCTGGGCGTGTGGCTTTACGCCTACGCTCTGGGCATCAGCAGCGCGCGGCAGGTGGAACGGCGGGTGGTGGAGGATCTGGCGTTCCGCTACCTGGCGGCAGGCGAGCGGGTGGACAACTGGGCATTGAGCGCGTTCCGCCGCCGTCACGGACGGGCATTGAACGACGCCTTTACGCAGGTTCTGGAGTGGGCGCAGCAGCGGGGCATGGTGAAGCTGGGCCGTGTGGCGATGGACTCGACGCGCATCGCGGCCAACGCCTGCAAGGATTGCGTGGACTCGGAGCAGGCGCTGCGCGACACGCGGGCGCAGCTGCGCCGGCAGGTACGCGCCTGGCAGAAGGAGGCCGACCGCGACGATGCCGAGCCGGGCGGGCTGGAAGTGGCCATCGGCGAGTTGAACCGGGCGCTGGACGAGTTGCCGCGGCGGCTGGAGCGGCTGAAGAAGAGCGGCTTGAAGCGGCTCTCGCGCACCGACGAAGACGCGCGCTTTCTGCGCCAGCGCGGGGAAGTTCGTGCTCGGCTACTCGGCGGAAATCGCGGTCTCGGACGACCACTTTATCGTGGCCCAGCGCGTGACGCAGAACGTGACCGACAACGGCTCGCTTGCGCCCATGCTGGACCAGACCGAACAGCGCTGCGGTGCGCCGCCGGGCCAGGCACTGGCCGACAGCGGCTTCTTCTCGGTCGACAACCTCAAGCAGATGGAACAGCGCAACATCGACGGATATGTACCGGACTCCAACATGGCGCGGGCACTGAACCTGGGCGCGCGCTGCCGCACCCGGGCCAAGGCCCCGGCGCATCGCCGCATGCGGGCCAAATTGCGAAGTCCGGCCGGGCAAGCTGCCTACGCACGCCGCAAGACCATCGTCGAACCGGTATTCGGAGTTCTGAAACAACAACGTGGAATGAGACAATTTCGCACCCGTGGATTGAACAACGTCGCAAACGAATTCACCCTGGCCACAATGGCCTACAACATCACCCGGCTGCACGTCAGGCGGAAAGCCTGAACAAAACCAGAACGCAAGACCGCTGTACAACAACATCAGAAAACACCGGCTGAAGCGTTCTCACGCAG
>CAWJDG010000035.1:0-15703 GCA_963841365.1 uncultured Acidobacteriaceae bacterium | reverse complement strand
AATCGAAAAACTAACGTATTATCAACGACTTACGCGGAACGGCTGGCAGCCTAAAGTACTGAAAAGGAACGAAGGGAAATGATGAGTAATCTGTATCGTGGGGAGATTGTGGGGATGGCGCGCCCTAAGCGGTTCTGCGACTCTCTGCTTTGATCTCCGCATCAAGACTCGGCCATCGCGTCACTGTGTTTGAGCAGGGCCTTGCGTGCGAACCTCAGCGCGGCAATTGCCACGTGACCTGTCTTTGCTGACCTGGGTACAGCGTTCAGCCTGAACGCCCGTATAGTCCCTTGTAGTACCCCCTTGAGAGGGGTCAGTTTGGTCGGACTCGAATCCGAGATGACCCGCGGATTCGGGGGCGCTGCTCGTCTACGCTGTCAGGAGTTAGCTTGCGGCAATCTTTTTCTGAAAGCACTCGCGGCAAAGGACCGGCCTGCCGCGCCTTGGCGTGTGAAGGGAACCGTCGTCTCCGATCCGCATTCCGCACACATCAAGCGAGTCTTCAGTGCGAACCGGCTTCCGGGCGTTATGATTGCGCTTCGAGCGGCATTGTTTGCAGTGTTTAGGGTCATTCAAAAATTTCTTGTCGCGAAAGAAGACCTGCTCACCAGCCGTAAACAGAAACGCGGCTCCGCATTCCATGCACTTCAGCTCTCTGTCAACAAAATCCATACGATCTCCAGACACACACTTGCGCAGAGCCCGGTTGCGGGACGTTGTGAAGCTATTGTGCCGGGCGGAATATGAGACCGGGAAGTTGGATCGGTTATACGCCCTCGCCTAAGGGCGGTCAAGAGTGATTTAGATCACGTAGCTGATCCAAACGCGCTATAGTCTTTCCTGTGCGTGCCCTCAGGTAGGAAATTCGCCTGAGAAAAGGGGCCTTGCTATCGACCTGTAGCACGCCCGGTATCATTACCCGGGGGGTGGGCCTTGGAATCGATCAAGCGCAACCTTAAAGTTCAATCCCTGAAAGCGCAATTGGCACTGAGCCACAATGTCTGCTCCTCGCTGGCCCATGAGCTCGAAACCGAACCCTTGACTGACGAGCAGAGGTCCGAAATCACCCGCCGTCGGGATGAGTCGCTCAATGAAAGCCACATCTTGCAGCTTGCGATAGACCTGCTGGAGAGGCAGGAGGAGCAGGAGCGCGACAGTGTCGGCTCACCAATCCCCAGGGCATAAGCATCTTGCACCGGGAGTCCTTGGCCTGCAAACGTGAATCCTGGACTCCCGGCCTTTGGCTCTTCCCGCGATCCTCTACCGGAACTACGCTAACGAGCCGCTGATGGTCGAGAACACGCTGTTGACTGCGGTGGCTACACTCTGGACGCCAGTGATACATGCGAGAGCAACTAAGGCAACCAGCAATGCATATTCAACCAAGTCCTGACCTTCTTCGCCGTTCTTCAGGCCCTGGAGCTTCACATACAGATTCAGAAACAGGTTCTTCATTTGTATCCTCTCCTTTGGCTCAGAGGTTTTTAAATAGAACGGCTCGGATTTGCTCGTCGCCCTGGTCCCTTCGCCAATGACGTACAAGTAACATTGGAGCCCGTTACCGATGTGGGTTCAATGACACGTTTGGTTGATTGCATGACGCACTAGTGCCATCAAATTCGTACGTCCTCGGTATTCTTCTGACCAGCACCGAGGCTGAGGCTGCATCACGCATGGTGTCCCTCTACTGCCATCCCGCAATGTTTCAACAAGCCCACTTTGCCCTTGAGACTGCGCGCGAGTACGCTGGTAAAGCAGAGAGGCCACCATGGTCTGTTCAAAGTGCAAAGGGGAGTTCCAACTTCGGCCCGGCAAGCCAGGCTATGCGAATGTCTGCCCAAGCTGCGTTGAGAGTCCACAGGCACATGCCGAAAGGTTTGCACGAGAAGAACGGTTACACAAGGAATGGGCCAGGGCTGAGCGAGAGCATAGCCGCCAAATCGAAAGAACGGCGAGAAGCAAACGCATTATGGATTCGCTGGGTTTCGAGATTGAAGGAAAGCCCTTCATCGTAAGAGTGCCGCGCTGATCCTAGCGCCCGATCCTAGAGCGTGTTTGCGTACGGATGCGAGCAGGAAAAAGGGGCAGAGCTGAAGCCCGGCTCAAGTGGGGCCGTGTTGCATACCCGTCTTCCGCTGAGCGGATTTCTTGATCCGGTCGCGCTAAAATGGCTGCGCATATGGATGAGTTGAATGACATTCTCCGCCAACTGTGGGTCTCTGAACTGCATGCACAGCGGGAACTGCTCGAAATCAAGCGGGACACACTCATGCACGAAATCACTTCGCCGCTGACGAGTCAGGATCGCAGAAAGGAAGTGTTCGTGCTGCGCGATGAGCTAATGTCCCAATGGGCAGTGGTTGTGGAAGAATTGAAAATTTACGGGGGAAAATGAGCGGAATACCCAAGGTTTGGAAGCGTAGTTCGGAGTCTGACATGAGCGCAATCAGGCTGAAGGTCAAAATCTCCACCTTGAAGGAAATAGTGGTTCTGTGCAGGATCACTGGAGAATCGCTCCAGCGGTCGTTCGCGGCGGAGTGCATGGAGGCTCACGAGCGCCGTGCCATCTTTGCCGAGTGGATGCGAGTCAGGTGGAATATGGAATTGGCGGAACGACTGCTCTTGTCATGAGTCAATGATTGCCGCTGTCCGGCTGGCACGAGAAAAGATCAGCAGACCGTCGCCAAGGTTGACATCAGTGATTGCTGACAGCGTGCAACTGGCGGGAAGAATTTTTGAATTGCGGTTGGTAAATCCGTTATTGAATCACGGTTAGGTCAGTGATCTTGCAGTTGGATTTGACAGCCTGCGAGTTGATAAAACCCATGTTGAATCTAGGGAATTTCTTGACAGAATGTGGGCGCACAACTTCGTAAATCGTCCGCGTGTTGCTGTCGATGTTGGTTCCGCTGTTGGCGAAGTGCTGGCAGGTAATCTCAAAATCCTTGATGCTGTGTTTGCTGTCATTCTTCACGACAAAATTGGCGTACATAATATCTACGTCTTCGTCCTTATACCACGTGTAGTCAAGATTCACCTGAGAGAGTGTTTCTTGTTTCAGATCGACTGGCGCAGTGACCGTCGGTGCGCTTTGAGTGCCACTATCGGGGCTGGAAGAACCGGTGGACACCAATTTGTAGATTGCACCGATGATAGCAATTACGATGATGATCGCAAGCCAGCCAACACTCGCTGCTTCCTGCTTCTTTCCGCAGTGGGGGCAAATCTTAGCGTCACTGCTGATTTGCGCCTTACATTCCTTACAGGGGCGTAGAGACATTTCGCCTCCGGGGTCTGTGGCTTTTGGTGATCGAAGGAATAATAGGGATTACAGTTCTCGGTGTCAAAGAACGGCGTCCAATTGGCAAAGACGATTCTGGACAGGGCTGTGCGCTGGGCTGTAAGCACGGTCTACGAACCAGAGTTGGATTTGTTCTCCGATTCAATCGGCGTGTCAAGAGCTAAATTGCCAGAACCTAGCACGGGATGTTCCGATGCGGGTGCGGGAGAATTCAAGTCGCGCCATAACTCCATTGCCGTTTCTGTCCTGAAGGCTGCATGTCTCCGAAGCGACTTTTCCAAAGCGAAATTGAAGGGTGGCGGAAGTTGAAGTGCTAGATCGCGCGGCAATCCTGCAAGGATTTCCTCCTGCGTGAACCGCAATTCCTTGCCATGCGCTAGGTGCAGAAAAAGCAAACCACAATGGTAAATATCTTGCCGGTGATCGATAGGACCAAACTCCGAAACAGACGAAACCTCGGGCGGAAGCATCCATAGCGCCCTGGTGTTCGTTACATCGATCTCGGTGAACAGTTTTGCCACGCCGAAGTCAGCCAGCTTGAACTGGATTGCTCCAGGATCAGTACCGAATTCATCCTTAGCGAAAGCTACGAAGACGTTCCCAGATGGATGTCTTGATGGACATAGCCGTTTTTGTGAATGAAGTAAACCGCTTGCAATAGACAGCGAGCAATTGGCTTTATCCACAACAATCCTTCGAAATTCTTCACCGATTCAAATAGGTTTGCTAGCGGGCAATAGCACCGCTCTGTGATGAGATAGAAAGTGTCCCGAAATTCAAACGCATCGTACAGATATGTTATGTGTGGATGACGCAAAAGGAGCAGCTTTTGTAGTTCGGCTTCAGCCGCCTGTCTAACCGCTTCATAGGTTCCTTTTGATTTCATCACTTTTGCCGCAAGTTCGTTGTCCCACCGATCGGTACAGGCATAGATCATTCCAAAATTACCTTCTCCAATCTTTTCTCCCATTGTGTAGCTGTTACCAGTAGCGAAACTGGTAATCACCTCTCCAGGGGTAGGCGGCGTCACCCAATCGACTGGCGGCAGTAATTCAAGAGTTGGGCTCAATTCCTGATCGTGCTGACCTGGGCCCGAGGACATTTCACCTTCTCCATTCATGAGACTATTGTTGCACGAGATTGATTTACACTGATTGAGTGTTTTGGTGCCATTAGAATGGCCTTGATCTTACATATAGTCGCAGCAATCGTGGGTTTGTACGTTCTCGCTTTGACGTTCGTGATGCGCGAGACATCCGAGGGCAAGTGGGTAAACCGAATCGATGAATTCTGGATTCGTGTTGATGATCGCAGAATAGCGGCGGGCGGCTTGTGGTTAAGCCTCTTCAATGCGATTGCATCCAAACTGACGAGAGTCTTCAACAGAATTGTCGGCGAGAAAATGATCTCGCTTCGATTGATCGGAATTTCTGGCTCATTGTCATTTACGTCTATGTGTTTCTTCTGCGCATTATTTTTTGCAGTTATCAGCTATTTATTTATTAAATACCGCGACGTGCTTAAGCCGCACGTTCCCATAACAACCAACCTAGACGCTACGACGGGTGGCCTAATCATTGGCTTCCTGTTATTCGCGTTGTTTGCTCTAGTGTTTGGATTATTAGCGTGTCTTCCAATCATCTTCAAATCACGCGTGTGGGTATGGCTAAGTTGTCTTCCGACAGGACTCATGCTCTTGTTCTTTCTTCGCATAGTTTATATGCGTATGTTGACTATGGGTCGGTTTACTATATTTCTTACCGTATTCATTAGCCTCGCTTCTGATGTCTTACTGGTGACTGTTATCAGACAATCGCTCAAGTGGATTACTCGGCGAATCTCTCCGGGAAGAGTCTCAGGAGCGATTGCAGTTCAGCTGCTCTTGGTGGCTATAACATTTGTGCTTCCGATTCTATTGGTTATTCTTCGAGCCAACCAAAAACCAGCGAGCAACCTCTCAGTAGGTGCGCTCACGCTGACTCTGTTTAACTTTCCGACAGCGGTCGCTTCAATCTGCTTTATAGCATCTCTGGTGTTCTTGATTATTCATCGTTTCACTTGGCCAACCATGGAACGGCTCGTCTACATCTTTACTCGGCCCGAAGTCCTTGAGAAGCGTTGGCTTTTACGAACGATTTCCGTGGCAGTTGCCTTGTATGGATTACAAGGAATACCCAGAGTGGGGCTCTTAATCAGGTTTCTTCACTTCTTAAATAAGTGAGCGTGCTCCCACTCGGAGCATGGCATCACCATGGCTTGACATCACTAGATATTAACTGTTAATATCAATGTTGATGTCTGCCCAGCCCAACCCGTATTCCGTCGCCTTGAAAAAGGCTGAAAACGAACTCGCAAAATGCAACTCTGCCATGAGTGTATTAGAACTCAAGCGGACAAAGTTGCGCCAAACGATTGCAGGGTTGCAAGCGCAGTTAGGGATACCAGTGCAACGGGAGGTCACATTGACAGAGGCGATTTTGCTAGTGGTAAAGATGTCGGATGGTCACGTCAGAGCATCCGAGGTGACGAGATGGCTCACTGACGTGGGATATGAAGCGCAGTACCCCTCTGTGGCAACAATCTTGAACCGTCTGTCTAAGCCCATGCAGAGACAGATTGACTGCTTCGTGGATCGAGAGAGCGGCGTTAACGGCTATATCTGGAGAGCAGAACTAACCAAGGCAGAGAGATTAGAAGCACACCGAGAACTGGCGAGCAAGGCTCCCAAGAAGAAGTAAAGGACATCATGCCTGCAAAAGACAGAAGCACACGACTCAAGAAATATCAGGACAACTTTCGCCGACACTGGTTTGCAGCGTTCAACAACGTTGCTTCCAAAACGGCTACCATCCAGCCTGCCGAGTTGCGCGTCGCCACGCGGATTCTACAGGCATCACTGCGCAAGGGCAGACTGGCGGTAAAGATCAGCGACGCCGATCTACAGAAGGCATCCAAGGTTACCCGGAGTGGCCTTTATGCAACGCGGGCTACCCTGGTTGGCCTCGATGTCATAGACGCGACCAAAGACGGTGACCACTTTGTCTACGAACTGCTCAACCCGGCGACGGGCAAGTCGTTCCCTGGGGGGACTGGCAGCGACAGCCCCGTCACAATAGACGATGATTGGGGTGGCAAGTTCACGTTCTGAGGCAGCCGAGGCTGTGTCCAGAAATCTGGACGGTTTTGAGGAAGCAAAGGATTTGTGCGTGTCCAGAAATCTGGACGAATTGTGCAAACTCGCTCTTGGCTCCACAGCGCAAAAGGCACGGTCTGTCCAGAAATCTGGACACCGCGAATTGCATCTAACCCTCGCTGATTCATGGGGATGAAGTGCAATCGCTGAAAGAAAAAGTGCCATCTATCTCTATACAATATGTTTACAGTATATGCAACTATTACAATGTTTATATCCAATATCTAAAGAACAATTAGATACATATTGTAAGGAGGTTCGCCTTGTTTCTTGGATTTTCATTCGTTAGTTCGTCCGACTAGAAAACAAAGTCCGTACGCCGTCTGTTTACCCGAAAGGCACGAAGCAGAGAAGCAAGCCCTTGTTCCCAGTCAGGGGCCGCGCCCAACTGCAAAGTTTGCACCCATTGACTTACCGCGCTGTACAGGCATACCCACCAGTAAACTCCAGCGACCGCAGGAAGGCCCGTTTCCGTTGCAGGAACGGCCATTCTATGCACCAGTCTAACCACCATCCGCAATTCAAACCACACAGGAGAATCAATCCATGTTCACAAGTACAGGCGCTCATGCGCCCGAAGTATCCATGTGCCAGCACATCATTGCAGCCAACCTGCAAACCTCCTTTGCTCTTTACTCCATCAAGCGCAGCGCAGCCTACCTTTGCCCTGCCTGCATCTGTGACGCCATCGAGCGCCGTCTCGACATGCCCGGTCAGACCCCCGTCGATGCGGCCAGTGCTGTTACCTTCAATCACTGTGACCATCCTGGCAGCGAGGGCCGTGCCTGCTGGCCTTGCTTGGAAGCAGTCAGCGCCGAACTTACCTTGAGGTGGGCCAAAGCCATCCACGTTGACAAGCCCGCTGCAAACCAGTTGCGCCGAATCGTGAGCCTTTGGAACCACCATCACGACCCTGCTGGCACCCAACCCCGGCAACACATCCCAAGACACGAGGTAGAGGCCATGCCAACCCTGACAGCAAGTGAGCAAGCCGAACAGCGCAGGGTCCGTGCGGATCAAACCCGGATTGCAAACAGGCGTGCGAGGATTCGACAGCAGCGCAGCCTTCCTGATGCCAGTGTCATCGGCTCAACTGGGAAGCAACCTGAAACCGTGGTGGTGGTTCCACCGTCGCATTAGAACCTGCATTGCTGCCACAGAATGCCCCTAGGAGCTATCGGAGGGATTTTCGGAGGGTGACCCCTCACCTGATGTACTGCGAGGGCTTAGAAAAATGACTGCAAAGTGTGCAGACAGTGTTATCAACTACTTAGACAAAAGATTGGAAGTCTTCACTGAGTAGTTGCGGATTTTTCGGAATTTGTCGGTTTATGAGTATGTAGAGATAGAAATAAAGTTTGTAGAATTGTTACTTTTTTCGGAATTTCAGGGACTATTAGGGTGGGAAGGTAGTAAGGCTGCAAATATATTTGCCGACAGTGACACTTTTTTCGGAATGTCAGGGACTATTAGTGTGGAGAGATATAAATATATTTTGCAGGTGTGACACTTTTTTCGCATTTCTTCGGTTTATAAGTATAGAGAGGATGTAAGGCTGTAAATATATTTGCCGACAGTGTGACTTTTTTCGCAATTTGTCGGTTTATGAGTATGTAGAGATAGATCACCAGCCCATCACCCATCCGTTCACCATCCAGCACGACCATTCGCCACCTACAACAACAATTGAAATCAACATTGGACCTGTGCGGCAGTTCCCGCGCGGAAAGGACCATCACATCATGACCAAAATTTTCACCCAAGCCGCAAAGTCATCTCCACCCTTCGGGCAGGCCGTGTTTACCATCAAGCAGGCTGCGCAAGCCCTTCAGGTCAGCCCCAAGACGATTTACAACGCACTGAATGCCGGAAAGATTCACAGTGTTTTGATTTTGGGCGCACGTCGGATTCCAGCGGAAGAGATTCATCGCCTGATCCTCATGGGCACGGCTATCTCAGATGAAACCGTGGAGACCTCGCGGTGAGTCCAGCAACCCAGCCGATACAGGTTACAGAATTCGTGGACAGCATCAGGAAACAAGTGAGGTCAGGCAAGACGTTTCCAGTTGGGCATACGACAGGTATCGCATACGCTAAAGTATTCGGACCCAGGAACGCAACGACGCCTGAAGGTCACCCAATCACCATTAGCAGTGGGCCGTTTGATAACACGCTGCAATCAGCGGTTGAGGCCATCGCCCTGGCTGCAAGGAAACGGTTTGGCATCGAAGTCCATTTGCCGCACTGGTACCTGGAGATGGCCGAGGATGTTTCCATTCCTGCCGGTCATCCTTACGAGGGCAAGGTGCCGTACACAAGGCTGTATCACTTCAAGTATCTGCCAGAGCAGCAAACGAAGTGGAAAGATCGCGGGCTTGCTGATGCCAGTGTGCCGAACCTCTTTCGTTCGAGTTGGTATCTTTCCAAACGTCATGCACAACCTGGATACGTTGTGGATCAATCATTGGGAACAGTGTTGATACCGGCTGTGCCAGCCACATGGAACAAATCCTCGTGACATCACGAGACGAAAAGGAGCAAACATCATGGCTATTGTTACACCTAAAGAGAAGCAGGATGCAGACGTTGTGATTACGATTGCAACCGCACCTAGGAAGCAAGTGTGGGCGAGTCGGATTCACTATTTTGGGAACGGGTCAACTGTTCGCAATGCTGGCGTGCTGCCTTCGTCATCGAATGCGCATTCAGGTCTCGCAATTGCGCTGGTATCAGCTATGAAGTCTGTCAGCCAAGTGCGCTTGGGGAAAACGAAGTTGAGCGATGCAAGAATTCGGATAGTGACAGAAGATCCAACGATTGGGAGAGCAATTCCTGCACTCGCAGCGGGTGAGAGTTTTACTGGCTTGAGGTGTTCGAGGTCGTTGTTGTTGCCGCTGAAGAGAGCACTCAGCCGGGGCAGGATTACAAGCGAAGTCACGCAAGGTAACACAACTGTGGAATCGCTGAAAGGCTGGGCAGTGAATTCGTTGACTCCAGAGATTCAGGAGCGAGTGTCATTGCGAGTGTTCACTCCTCAGCGTGTTGCCGAATCGCAGTCAGTGTGAGGTTTGAGGTTTGAGTCAGGATCGATGCAGTCACAGCCAAAGGTTCAAATATCTAACGGTAGTTCAACTGGTTTGGTATTCGCTGTCGATCCTGAAAGTTTGTGGTTTTGAGTTTGCTCGCCTTCCTCCCCGCGTGTCACTTTCACGACCGTTGGTTTTATGGCGAGCAATGGGCAGGTTTACCGTTCAAGTTTTCCTGCCCACAGATTTTGATGGACGAGGTTGATGGGTTCTCAGGCTGACCTCTGCGAGAGCGGAGCAAATTGAGAATTCAACTTCCGATGATCTTAAGTGGGTCATCGGCTGACAGCATCGGCGACTGGTACGCCTGGCGGATCATTGACGTGTTCATACACGCAACCCACTTTAACCCGCCGATGCTCAAAGTTTGGTAACAAAGATCAGGCCGCAACCACGATGCTGTTGCTAGCAGCGCGGCCTGTGCACCACCCTGGAAAGTGGTGCTGTCGCGCGGTCTGCTATGTGTGTCCGGTTCAAAGGATTTGGTACGTGGCAGACCGTGTGATGTCATGGTGCGAAAGTGTGAAGGTGTGAAGGTGCCTTGATGTCATGAGGTCATAATTGCTCACAGGCTGTAACGCATCGCTTGTGATCCATGCCCAGCAGCGCAACGATTGAACACAGACGCGACAGCGGGCAGCGTAGAGCCATCAGCAGTCACCTGGTTTGTGATCCGGCTGCGTGTTAGCTGCAAACTGTGCAGTTGACGGGTTGAGGATTTTTGCCCGGTAGTCGCGCAACACACCAGCGATTCCCATAGAGAGCAGACATCATTACTCGACTGGTGCTGACATCATCGCTGGTGCCAGCGACCTGGAATCCAATAGACCCTAGACATCAACTCCAAGAGAACCACAAAGCATCGTGCATCCCCAACCGTTAAGAACCTCATCAGCCATCCGATGGGAACAGGTCCGGTTACAGGTCTGGAAACAGGGCTGCGAACAGTCGTCTGGTGACCGTCACATCTTCAAGTTATTGATAACAAATGGGTATAGGGGGTGTTTGAAACCAACTTGTTTTCAGTGCTGGCGACCGTCGCGCAGCGTCCTACGTCCAATTTTCACTCTTTTGAGTCGCGTATGGCCTGGGAATCGACCCCGAATTCGCCCGAACCCAACCTGAATTCACCTAAAGGAGACCATCACCCGTGACAACGGACCTGACATCATCGACTGCCAGCATCATCCCGACCCGGCGACTGCGTGCCAAGGACCGGGTCGTCTTCGACAAAGTGTTATCCGATTTCATCCACCTCCAGCCTTCGGATGCGGAGCAGCTAACCCAATACGCTGAGGCAGTGATCCGGTACCGCACGGCAGAGAAGGAAACCAGAAAACACCCAACGATCTCCACTCCTGTCATCAATCGGTCAACTGGGAATGTGGTCGGTGAGAAGACTGCCAGGAACCCGGCTTACGTGACCATGCGCGAGGCGCACTCGCAGATGAACTCCTTGGCGCGGCGTCTCATGATTGATGCCACATCAGCAGACAAACGGCAACGGCTGCTCACGAAGAAGGCCAGAGCATTGGCAGCATGCGAGGCAACCGGTGCCGAGTCTAGGTCTGCTGTCGCCAACCTGACGGAAGTTCAGATTGAAGCGCAGATTGAAGAATTCAGAAACAAATACACATACACCTCAGAGGCAGTGCTACGCGCGGAGGTGCTGTGGTACCTGACTGTTTGCAAGCCACTACTGGACGATCCTGATGGTGACGAAGATTTGTACGCCCCTCTGGAATCTTTCACCTCTACCATTCCCATTGTTTAAAAACCAAACCCTGGAGAACATCCAATCATGAACAACTCTTACGAAGGGGTAACGTACATCCCGCAGTCAAACCGCTATGAGGCGACAATACCTAGCGGCAGATTCAGCCAAATCGTTGGCTACTTTGACACGCTGCAAGAGGCAATCGATGCCAGAAGCGCAGCCCTAAATCAAAAACAAGGATCACGATGAAAAAGAAAACACAAAACACGAAACACAAATCGACTTCAACGCTGGAACGCCGATGCCTTCCCGCTGGTGATCTACGCGCTGCTAAGAATGCAAAAGGCGGTGATATGATCGCTGGCTATGCTGCCAAGTTCATCCCAGCCTTGAGTTCAAACCTCGGTGGATTCCGCGAGGAGCTAGACCCGCATTGCTTTGATGCTTGTCTTGCATCCAATCCTGACGTAAGAGGGCTGTGGAATCACGACACCACAAGTGGGGTACTCGGCAGAACGACCGCAGGAACACTCAGGCTCTCGGTTGACAAAGTTGGGCTGCGCTATGAAATCGATCCCCCAGCGACCTCTTTGGCGAGAGACCTGATGATTTCAATCGACCGCAAAGATGTGGATCAATCCAGCTTCGGCTTCACTTGTTTGGACGACTCCTGGCGTGAGGATGGCAGCGGTGGGTACATCAGAACTGTGCTCAAGGCCAATCTGTTCGATGTGTCGCCCGTCGTATTTGCGGCGTATCCCGATGCTACTGTCGGTACCCGTGGGGCTGCACTTCGCAATGCGCCAGCCGATGTGAGAGCAAAGTTGACGCGCAAAGATGTTATCGACGCCATCATTGATGGTGACGACGATGCAGACGGTGATGATCCCAGCGACGACGACACCAATTGCGGCTGCGACTGCGACGAATGCGAAGACGACGATTGCGAAAACTGTAGCAATCCAGATTGCGAAGACGAGCGGTGTGAACTCTGCGCAATGCAGACTCGTGCAGCACACCTGGATTTAATCGCCCGCAGACTCCGGTAACAAATCCCCACACAATTTCTCTCGACATCTTGGCACCAGTGATTGCACCTGCGCGCCTATACACCCTCACTGTCTCTCAACACGAAAAGGAAAACAACTTTGAATACCATTACGAATCTCAACAATAAGAAATCTAAGTTGCTGGCTGACGCAACCGAATTGCTCAATCGCGGTCTCAGCACTCCTGAAATCAGAGCGAGCTACAAAAAGTTGCTGGCACAGGCCGATGATGTGCAGAGTGACATCGACATGCTTTCAAGAATCGAGAGAGCTATGCCGAATTTGCCCGCTGCTCCTGCTCCCAAACCTGCACCCGTGATTGAAGTCATCCCTGAGTCGCCAGAGAAACGCAGAGCCAAAATCAATCAAGCCTATCGCCATCTGCTTCGCTGGGGACACTCGCCGAACGCACCAGAGCAGCGTGATTTAATTACAACCAGTTCGGACGGGGCTGCTGTTATTCCACAGGAGTACGAGGCTGACTATGTGGCTGCCCTGCGTACCTACGGCCCCATTGCTGCGCTGGCAAAACGAGTCAACGAGACCACGGGCAGAAGCCGGAAGATTAGTGTCTCCGACGACACAGCGGCTACGATGTCGTACCTACCGGAGGATGACTCCTCAAGTGGATTGGAAGCCGATCCCACGGTGGATTCCGCGATCCCTGGGACCGATTCACTGGTGACGGTTATGAAGTACTCCTGGAATCTCCTAAAGGATGCCTTCGATTTAGGCAACTTCATTAAGGACATTGCTGGAATCCGGGTTGCGGCCGCTGTCGAATACGCCTTGACTCTCGGTAAGGACAACGGCACACAGACCACACTTCCCAATTCTGCTACAGGTGGAATTCTTGGCAGCGTTGCGACGGGTGTCACAGGCGCATCGGGAACACTCGCGGCGGGTCAACCTATGCGCAGCTAACCAGCTTGCAGGCCAGCGTTGCTCATGCGTACAGGGTCAGCCCGAATGCTAGTTACATGGCGAGTCCATCGGTATTCGATTTCTTGGTTGCGCAAGTGGACACGACGGGCCGACCGTTGTACAATCTTTGATCCGAATACCGGCTTGCTGCTGGTGGCAGGCAAACCACTCTACATCAACAACGCCATGGCAAACTTCAACACTGCCTCGTCTCCGATTGTTCTCTTTGGTGATTTCAGTCGCAGCCTTGCGTACTTGGATGGAGGTGGGATGCGTATCAAGATTCTTAACGAACGGTACGCTGACACCCTTGAAAGCGCGGCTGTGATCTACCAGCGGATTGGAAGCGCAGCGTTGCTTCCCAGCGCAGTTAAATCCTTGGTGACGAGCGCAAGCTAGTCAACGCAGTAACTAGGATGCAGGGTGTCTACGGGCCCCTGTTTCTTTTTAGGAGAAGAGATTTGAACGAGTCAACAATACGAATTTGTCCGCACTTGCTATCTAATCCGCGTCAAGCCCAATGCTGCATAGATGGCATGATGCTCTGCGCACCAGATACAGCGGACTACCTGGAGAAAATAGCGAGAGCACCAGCCGACAAGGCTGCAAGCCTTCGATTCGACAAGTGCGGACACAATGGGAACCTGCCATGTGCCATATGTCGGTTTGGAGTTGCTTGCTGCATTGGGTTGCTTCACAGCTACACGAGATTGAATGGTGACAGGCCCACAGCGCACAAGCTGGCCCGACTCATCAAGCGACTCAAAACCAAACACGGCCATTTGTTTTACATCGGCCAGCATCCGCACGAGCAAACACAAGAAACACTGCAATAAACAAACCCTCTCTTGACGACAAAATGCCGTCTGGAGAGGGCTGAATTTTTGTCCCATTTTCCATTCGATTAGATATAGGAGACCCATTGGAACACGCAATTGAATCACCGTGTGGCGACTCTTTCGAGCCGCTGCTGTCGGCAGACGAGGCAGCGCAGCATCTCCGTGTCCACGTCAAGACACTTCAAAAACTCGCGCGTGAGCAGCAAGTTCCTTCCGTTCGCATGGGGAAATACTGGAGGTTTCGTCTTTCCTCGCTTGACCATTGGGTGACGGCACGAGAGAATCAATCCAGCCAGCCGGTCAGCGTGAGTGACAAGGAGAGAACACCTTGAAATTTACGCGCGAACGGTATCAAAAAGGAAGTCTACGCAGAGTGTCCCGCAAATCTGGTGCTGACGTTTGGGAATACAGGTTCCGCGATCATAGGGAGCCTGGAAGCCCGATGCGCCAGGTTACGCTCTCCACACTCGAATATCCCACCGAGTCAAAAGCCCTGGTGCGTTTGCAAGAGGATTTGTTGCGCATCAACGGATCACATGCCTACCGTGCGCAGAATCGGCCTACGTTGGGTGTGGTCATCGACCGGTTTTCAAGTGAGGAGCGTATCGAGGACATTGTGAAACAGAAACCTGGAGAGACCACCATCACTGATGGAATCTCCTACAGCACGGCAGCCGGGTATAGAAGCAAACTCAAGAGGCACATCAAGCCGAAGTGGGGCAATATCGCCCTGGTTGACATTAAGGCACAAGAAGTCACCGAGTGGTTAAAATTCTGCCGGTCTCACCGAAGATGCGCGGGCACATCCGAACGCTATTGCACTTGTTGTTTGAGAGGGCCATGCTGTGGGGACTGATCGAACTTCAGCGCAACCCGATTGAACTAGTAGAATCAAGGGCACCAGCAAACGCCAGAGGCGACCGCAGATACTTGCTCCTGAGAAATTTCAGGAGTTGCTCGCAGGCTGCATGAACCATACCAGACAATGGCATTGTTGCGATGTGTACCGGACTGCGGGTCTCAGAAGTTCTGGCCCTGCGTTGGGAACACATCGACTTCAAGGCAGGAGCCATGCTGGTGCAACAGGGAGTTGTCAACGGGCGCATCGGCGAGGAGAAAACTGAAGCATCCCACGATGACATTCCCTGGACCGCGCATTCGCGGAACATCTTCTCATGGAAGGGTGACCGCTCTGAAGGACTTGTTTTCCCTTCGCATGTCACGGGTGGTTGTTACCATGCGAGCATCATTCAGCGGCGAGTTCTCAAGCCTAAAGGTGAGAGCATCGGCGTCGATGGGCTGGGCTGGCACACCTTCAGACACGCTTATCGGTCACTCTTGGACGAGACCGGCGCGCCGATTGGTGTGCAACAGAAGCTGATGCGTCATGGCAACGTGTCAACCACGATGAACGTGTACGGCAACGCAACCCTGCGAGCGAAACAGCAAGCCAACTCGAGGTTGTGCAGATGGTGATGAAACAGGAACGGCCACAAGCTGAACAAGAGCAAGTGGCCGTAGCTGTCTGATTCTTACCGTGGGGTTGTGTGGGGTTGATCTGTTTTTCAGAATTCGCTAAATCCTTTGGAATCTG
>CAWJDG010000034.1:0-18162 GCA_963841365.1 uncultured Acidobacteriaceae bacterium | reverse complement strand
TACAGAGCAGATGCTCATGACGAACCAGAAGCCGGCGGAATTGACCGAGCCAGGCATTGGTTCGCTCGACGATCCATCGCCGCTTGTAGCGCCGCATCTTGCGTCCGTCTTCATAACGCCGCCGCTTGTTGTTCTTTCGGTAGGGCGCAATCAGTTCGATGGCTCGCTTCTTCAGCCGCTCGCGCAACGGATCGGAATCATAGCCAGCGTCGGCGATTACGCGCCTGGGCTTTTGCCGCGGGCGGCCTTTTGGGCGCGGGACGCGGACTTCTTTGAGCGTGGCTTCCGCAAGCGTAACTTCTGCCGGAGAGGCACTTTCCAGCCGAACTCCCAGCGGAAGACCCTGACCGTCGACCAGTACCATCCACTTCGTTCCCTTGCCGCGCTTGGTTTTACCGACCGCATCGCCCCCTTTTTCGCCGGGGCAAAGCTGCCATCCAGAAACGTCTCGTCCCACTTCAGCAGGCCTTCCCCATCCAGGGCGCCCAACAGAGCTCGCCAGGCATCCAGCCAGACGTCTTCGTCCTGCCACTGCTTCAACCGTCGCCAACAAGTTGCCGGAGAGGGAAACTCGTCGGGAAGAAATCGCCACGCCGCTCCGGTCTGCAGAATCCACAGAATGCCCTCAAAACAGGCCCGATTCGATGCCCACGGCCGACCCCGGTTGTCCTTCCTCCGCCGTCCTTGCGGTAACAACGGCTCGATCAACTCCCACTGCTCATCGGTCAAAAGCTTCTGCCGCTTCTTCATGACAGAAGCTCATCAGCCGACCCGCCTCATGCATAAGTATTTAGCTTGAGGCCGAACCCATTTATGAAACACGCTCTAAGCACCCAGGTCGTCATGCAGCGATAATCCTGCACGATCGTGGTTTTCAGCGGATCGACGAGGACTGCATTCATCTCATCCGTTAATTCGAGCAGCATCTCCTCATCCACAAGAAACCACTCGGAGCCGTCTCCCACCACGAAGATGTTCTCGCGCACCCTCTGAAAATCCATTCCAATTCTCGATCCCAATCGGCAGAACAGCATTCCGCCTGGCCGGAGCGCCTGCCAAAGGCCGTTGAGCATCGCTCGAAACTGCTCCTCATCCCTCGCGAAATGGAGTACCGAGTTGCAAATCACCACATCGGCAAACTCGCTCGGAAACGGCATCTCTTCGATGGAGCCCACCTTAAAATTCTCCGCCGGCAACGCGGCCCCAAGCGACGCGGCCAACCGGCGAACATGCTCAACCGCCTCGGCATCCGCGTCCATTGCAAATACCTCGCAGCCTTCGCGAAGCAGGTGCACGAGGTTTCTGCCGTATCCGCACCCGGCGTCGAGCACGCGCGTGGACTTATCGATATTTCCGCGCAGGATCTGATCGAACACGTAAATATCAATCTGGCCGAATTGTTCCTGGATGCTCATCGCCACGTCTTCACCTTCCCGTTCGTTGCGGTCCCAGACTACGCAGTCTCATCATTTGAAGACGGGCAACTTTTGAGGCGAAACAATAAGTCCGCGTAGTCGCACTGATGAGAGCAAAAAATGTAAACGGCGAAGCCCTATTCCACCGTCACGCTCTTTGCCAGGTTGCGCGGCTGGTCTACGTCGCAGCCGCGGCGAACGGCTATGTAGTACGCCAGCAGTTGCAAGGGGACGATTTCTATGAGCGGGGCGAGGAGTTCGGGCGCCGGCGGAATCGAAATGACATGCTCGACAAGGGCGGCGATGGTCGAGTCGCCTTCCGTGGCGATGGCGATGACGCGGCCGCTGCGTGCTGTCACTTCCTGGATGTTTGAGAGCGTCTTCTCGTATCGCAGCTTCGACGCGGGGTCGGCTTTGTCGCGCGTTGCCAGCACGACCACCGGCAGCGTTTCGTCGATCAGGGCGTTGGGCCCGTGCTTCATCTCGCCTGCCGGATACCCTTCCGCATGAATGTACGAAATTTCCTTGAGCTTCAGCGCGCCTTCGAGAGCAATCGGGAAATGGATCCCGCGGCCGAGGTAGAGAAAATCCCGCGCCGTGGAAAACTCCTTTGCCAATTGCTCGCATTGCGCCGACCGTGATCGCAATACCTCTTCAATCTTCACTGGAATCCGGCTCAGCTCTTCAATCAATGCGATCGACTGGGCTTTGTCGAGCTTGCCCCGCAGTTGACCGAGCTTCATCGCCAGCAAAAACAGTGCCGTCAATTGCGACGTAAATGCCTTCGTCGACGCTACGCCGATCTCCGGCCCCGCGTGCGTATAGATCGCGCCGTGCGCCTCGCGTGCCACCATCGCGCCCACCACGTTGCAAATCGCAACTGTCTTCGAGCCCAGCGCCTTCATCTCGCGCTGCGCGGCAAGGGTGTCGGCGGTTTCGCCGGATTGCGTGATGAGGAGACCGAGTGCGTCCGATCCGGCGATGGGGTCACGGTAGCGGTATTCGCTGGCGTAGTCCACATCGACGGGGAGACGGGCGAGGCGCTCAATCATGTACTTTCCGGTAAGCGCAGCGTGCCAGCTCGTACCGCAGGCTGCGATGTTGATGCTCTCGGCGCGGGCCAGTTCTTCATCGGCAATTTCCATCTCGCCCAGGAACACCTTGCCCGAATCGAGCGAAACGCGGCCCAGCGTGGTGTCTGTCACGGCCCGCGGCTGCTCCCAAATTTCCTTGAGCATGAAATGCTTGTATCCGCCCTTTTCCGCCTGGATGGGATCCCACTGAATGCGCGTGAGCTCGCGCTGGATGGGATGGCCGTCAAAGTCAGTGAGTGTGACGCCAGCCGGTGTGAGGATGGCCATGTCGCCGTCGGCGAGGAAGTAGATGTTGCGCGTGTGATGGAGAATGCCGGGAACGTCGCTGGCGACAAAGGACTCGCCTTCGCCCACGCCGATGACCACAGGCGGGCCGAGGCGCGCAGCCACAATCTTGTCTGGCTCCGCAGCGGAGAGAACGCCCAGGGCAAATGCGCCGGTGAGCCGCTTCGCCGAGCGCCGTACTGCGTCCTCAAGCGAAATCGGCTTGCCGGCAGCTTCTGCGTCTTTCTGCACCTGCTCGATCAGGTGGGCGATGATCTCGGTGTCCGTCTCGGTGACGAACTTGTGGCCCTGCGCGGTAAGCTCGCGTTTCAGCTCCAGATAATTTTCGACGATGCCGTTATGGACAACGACGATGCGGCCGGTGCAGTCGCGATGGGGATGGGCATTCTCTTCCGTCGGCCGGCCATGAGTGGCCCAGCGCGTGTGGCCAATGCCGAAGGTGCCGTCGAGCGGGTGCTCGCGCAGGATTTCCTCAAGCCGAGCTAACTTGCCGGGGGCGCGCGACACTTGAAGCTTGGAGCAAGACGGGCTGCCGACGGCAATGCCAGCCGAGTCGTAACCCCGGTATTCGAGGCGCCTTAGCCCCTCGATGATGACTGGCACAACCTTCTTCTTGCCGACGTACCCGACAATTCCGCACATATTGGGATTTTAAGCGAGATGCAGGAAGAACGCTGTGACACGAAGGTGGAACGGGGTGTGCCGCTCCTTGCCGTAGCATCTGTGTTCGACGCACGGGTTCGGAATTTCACTTCAGGCAACGCGCATTTCCGCGGGTCCGGCAAGCCGCAGGTTCTTCACATCACGCATGGGCGGCTGGCCAAACAGGCGGCTGTACTCGCGGTTAAATTGGCTGACGCTTTCGTATCCCACCTCAAATGCCACGCTCGTCGCGTCCATCCCATCCATCAGCATTCTTTGTCTGGCGGCCTGCAGTCGGAGCTGCTTCTGATACTGCAGCGGGCTCATTGCGGTCAACGCACGGAACTGATGGTGCAGCGTCGAAACTCCCATGCGCGCAATGGTCGCAAGTTCGCCCATGCGTAGCGGCTTGGCGTAGTTGGCCTTCAACCAGGCAATTGCTCTCGCCGTTCTGTAACTCAAGTCGCCGGCCGTCGCAATGGCGCGCAGGCGTTTCCCTTGAGGCGTTCGCAGGATGCGGTAGACAATTTCACGCTCGATCAAGTGGCTCAAAAATGGAATGTCCTCGGGAGTGTCGAGAAGATCGATCAACCGGTGGCATGCGGCCAGCAGCCCAGCAGTCGTCTCTCCAACAGCAAGCCCGCGGGATGAAACAGAAGTCTCCGGTTCCGGAAGATCCTCGCGGCTAAGCACCTCTCGCACAGTGGGCATATCGAGCCGGAGAAACATTGAAAGCATCGGAACCTGCTCTGAAGCCTCGAGGATCTGCCCTTCAGCTGGAACATCGATCGACGTCAGCAGGAACGAAGATCCGTCGCAGAAGTACACCGTTCCTCCCAGGTTGATTCGCTTTCGCCCCTGCACGAAGATCGTGAGGCTGGGCTCATACGTTGCCCGATAGCACGCGGTGGGTGCTGTCCTGCGGAAAAGCGCCATACCAGGCACGGCCGTCGGATTCTCGCCGAGAGACTTTGCATGAGCCGAGATCTTGCGCGTCAGATCCCTCCGCAGCTCGACCACTGCTGCATCCGATCCTTTTTGTTTCTCTGTCCGTCTCGTCACCACGCCACCATCCTCCAATTCCAGCGTACAGCCAACTCGGGTCGAGTGTGCACAAAATCTCACTGTAAGACAGGATTAGGCAAATAATCGGCAGGATCGGGAAAGCGCTCGGACAACATTCTCCGATAGTTTTGGATTGTACGAGTCGCACGCAGAAATCGAACTTCAGGATGGAAAAATGCCAAAACGCAAACTTGGTAAAAGCAATTTGGAAGTCTCCGCAATCGGGCTCGGATGCATGGGCATGAGCTTCAGCTATGGCGCACCGAAAGACGTGCCGGAGATGATTTCGTTGATCCGATCAGCCGTGGATCGCGGCGTCACGTTTTTCGATACGGCCGAGGTCTATGGCCCGTTCACCAACGAGGAACTTGTCGGCGAGGCCCTCGAGCCTGTTCGCGACATGGTGGTCATCGCCACAAAATTTGGCTTCAGGATGGACGGCGACGGTAAGCCTGGTTCGCATGGCCTCGATAGCCGCCCGGAACACATCAAGCAGGTCGCCGACGCCTCGCTCAAGCGGCTCAGGACTGACGTCATCGACCTTTTTTATCAGCATCGCGTCGATCCCGATGTGCCCATCGAAGACGTCGCAGGAGCCGTCAAAGATCTGATCGCGGAAGGCAAAGTCAAGCACTTCGGCCTCTCTGAAGCAGGCGTGCAGACCATCCGCCGCGCCCACGCCGTGCAGCCCGTCACCGCACTTCAAAGTGAATATTCGCTCTGGTGGCGGCGCCCTGAGGAGCATGTGATTCCCACACTCGAAGAGCTTGGCATCGGCCTTGTCCCCTACAGTCCGCTTGGCAAAGGCTTCCTCACCGGCAAGATCGACGAGAACACCAAGCTCGCCAGCAACGATTTCCGCAGCACCCTGCCTCGCTTTACACCCGAAGCCATGAAGGCAAATCAGGCTTTCGTCAGTCTGCTCAGCGAAATCGCCAAGAAGAAGAACGCCACGCCGGCACAGATTGCGCTTGCCTGGCTGCTTGCGCAAAAGCCCTGGATCGTTCCCATCCCAGGCACAACCAAGTTGCATCGCCTTGAAGAGAACATCGGCGCAGCGTCCGTCCAGCTTACCTCCGATGATCTCCGCGAAATCGAAAGCGCCGCATCAAAGATCACAGCGCAGGGTAATCGCTACCCCGAAAAGCTTGAGCAACTGACAGGCCGCTGATCGGCCACGAATCAAAGAGGAGCAATCAGGAAAATGAGCAACAACATTTCAGGGAAAGTTGTCGTCATCACAGGCGGCAGCAGCGGGCTTGGTGAAGCAACGGCCCGCTATCTCTCCGCGCAAGGTGCAATCATTGTGCTCGGCGCACGCCGTGCCGATCGTCTCAAGGCATTGGTCGGCGAATTGACTGTCCGGGGCGGCAAGGCGCTTGCTCTCACTACAGACGTTACGCGCCGTGACCAGGTGAAAGCATTGGTTGACGCGGCCGTGCGGGCGTACGGCCGAATTGACGTCATGATCAACAACGCCGGGCTCATGCCGCAGTCGCCGCTCGAACGTCTCAAGATCGACGATTGGGACCAGATGATCGACGTAAACATCAAGGGCGTGCTTTACGGAATTGCCGCCGCACTGCCGTATATGAAGGAGCAGAAATCCGGGCATTTCATCAATGTCTCGTCAGTCGCAGGCCACAAAGTGCGGGCCGGCGGCGTAGTTTACGCTGCCACCAAGCATGCTGTGCGAGTCATCTCCGAAGGGTTGCGACAGGAGGTCAAGCCCTACAACATCCGCACCACGGTCATTTCGCCGGGCGCGGTTGCCACGGAGCTGCCCAAAAGCATGAGTGAACCGGATCTCGCCGAAGAAATGCAGGAATTCTATGAGGCGGTTGCCATTCCGGCCGACTCGTTTGCGCGAGCGGTCGCCTATGCCATGAGTGAGCCGGACGATGTGGACATCAACGAAATTCTCTTCCGCCCCACGCGACAGGAGCTCTAATCCATGCTTACGAGAACCCAAACGAAACCATGGCCGAAAGACGAACTGCGCAAGATCGCCGAGGCGGACGACCTGCATATCGCACCCTTCCGTGAGGACGGCGTCACATACGGCACTCCGACGTGGATTTGGTCGGTCGCTGTGGACGACGCCCTCTATGTGCGCGGCTACAACGGGCAACACTCCAGCTGGTACCAAGCCGCGGTGCGGCAGAAGGAGGGGCGGATCATTGCCGCAGGCATCACCAAGGAGGTTATCTTCGAGCCGGTGGACGGACCGAGCAATGAGAGAGTCGGCGACCGCATCGACGACGCCTATCGGGCGAAGTACCATAGCAACCCTTACCTCAAGCCAATGATCGGCAAGCGCGCCCGCTCGGCGACCGTCCGGATCATGCCGCGCGCGATCTCGGCATGAACGATCGCGTCGAGTCCGAGCGCCTGCCCTTCGTGACTCACTCCTTTTCAAGTCAAAGCTCATCTGGGCTCTTGTACCCAAGCCGTTTCCATTTGCAGATAATCTCGTCATTCTGGCGCACAATCAGGTTTTAATCTGTCGTGATGCCTTCTTCTCGATTTTGAGGTTCGGCTTCGGAAGGCAAAAATTCACACGGTTTTCCACCGAAAATGCCGCTTTTGCGTTGCAAGAGCTTTCATGGTGCGGGTAGATTCTACAAATCGAACTCGAAAAGCCCGACCAAGGTCCGGTCTTTTCGATACTTGAGAGGAGAGATTCATGGGCATTCTCGAAGAATTGGCCGGAGCTGCGGTTGCTGTTGAAGGCGCCAAGAAGTTGGATCCAAATGCGGGGATCATCACCGAAGGAATTGCCGCTGTGGCGGGCTTCGAAGGTACAGAAGCGATCACCAACCTTATCGACAAGAAGGAAGAAGAGAAGAAAGAGGATCAAGGCTGAAGCTTGAGCCGGCATGAAGCTTGAACCGGTCACGACCGGCGCATTCAAGCGGGGGAGTGTCGAGGCCCAGTTTGCGAAAAGAGGTACAGGCCGAAGCCTGTACCCCTTTGTGTATCCAACTGCAAGAAATCGCCGCCACGGTTGAGGCCGGGGGTGAAGCTGCTATTTGCCCTTAGGTGGCTGGTTGGCGATGACCAGGCTGGCAATCTTGTTGTAGGTGGCGGCGGGGACGATGTTCTTTGTCTTCAATTGTGTTTTGTTGGCATAAGGGCGCCCGGCGATGATCTTCTGCGCGTATGCGTCACCGATGCCGGGGAGGGCTTTGAGCTGATCCGCAGTGGCAGTGTTGAGGTCCACAAGCTTTGAGGCCGCCGCTGGAGCCGCGGGCTTAGTGGTGGGCTTGCTTTGCGCGACTGCGACCGGAAGAACTGCGAACAGTGCGGAAGCGGCCAGGGCGACGAGGGCGGTTGTGAGACGAGTTGCTTTCATGCTTTCTCCTTGTGCTTTTTCATTTCGAATTTTGCCGGATCAATAAACCTGCACGTTGTGCCGCTGCCGGCCTCTCTGGTCGAGAAGCCGGCCCGGACAGATTTTATGGTGGCTGAAGGATCTTGTGAATGCTGGACCTTGAGCCCCTATCCTCCAAACAGCTTTGTGGCTTCGCCGAGAAGGCCACCCAGCCCCCCGGAGTCTGCGGCGGGTTGACCTGCTGCCGCACCCGCACCCGTGCCGAGCACAGGGCCAAGCATTCCCTGGAATTCTGAGGGAACTTTGGACATGACGTGCTCAACAACAACCTGCTCTGCGAGCTGTGCCTGGTCAGCGCTCAGCCCGGCCTTCTGCTGCAATAAATCCGCGATCATACCCATATTCGGTTTCTTAACCTCCGTCAAATTTTCTCGTTTGAGGTGCGGAGAAAGGTGATTCGTGCCCATTCAACGCACGCGGTTTCACGGTCTGTCTGCGATTCGATTACTTGTGATGCCCGTGCCGCAACTCGTTCATCGCAGAGAATCGTCAACGAAACCATCGTTAGCTACCGGTGACGATGGGCTCTGCAACCGTTCCTCGCTGACGCCATGCGGGAAAAGGGGCCGAGCCACGTGCGGCCCAGCCCAATTTCTTCACTAAGAACGAATCGTCAGAAGATCACTTGCTGCAGGGCTTGCCTCCATTTGCGTGGGCGCCTTTGGCCTTGGCCTGATCCTCGGTCATATACGCGCCGGCCTTGGTCTTGCCGTAGTAAGTGGAGCCGGGGCAGTGGTAGACGTTGGACGCGGTATTCAACCAGACCATGCCTGGTCCGCCGCCAGGAGCGGGTGTGGAGGCCGTGGCTGTTTTCGAAGCTGGCGCCGGGGCAGCGGGTTTGGCCGCGGGAGCAGGAGTTGAAGCGGCAGCGGGGGCTGGGGTGGTTTTCGCGGCTGGGGCCGGGGTAGATTTTGCTGGCGTCGTCTTCGCTGTAGTGGCCTTGGGGGCGCCCCACCAGGTTTTGAGGCCTTTATGGCCGGTGCAGGCACCTGTTTTGACTGACCCCTTGAAATAGGTTCCGTCATTGCAAAGGCCGGTTGACCCGGCGGGCGCTCCCGCGGGGGCCTGAGCAAAGCAGAATTGGGAAGTTAAGAGCGCGACTGACAGCGCGAACAGGCTAAAAATTCTCTTCATCGTACATTCTCCGATCGGTCCCGATGGAACTCGGTTAACCAATGGCTCGGATGATGTCATACCGCTCCGGAGACTGTCCAGCAGTTTATCGGCCAAATTGTGGAAGAGCAAATGGGGCGGCGGTGAGCCCCCGCGATATTCAACAGTCAGCATAAAGGCTGACTCTTGTACACTGCATCTGGTCAGGCTTCCCCTGAGCAATGCTGACTAAATCACAACAGGAGAAAGAAGATGAACGCAAGGTTGTGGAGTGTCTTCACGGGGTTGTGTGGGCTGATCGTGTTCGCGATGTGTGCTGCTCCGACTGGCGCGCAGGCACAAGAGGTCAAAGAGAAACCGCCGATGTACTCGTATATTGCCAATTGGCAGATTCCGCGGGCGCATTGGTCAGAGATGGCGGCGGCGAATGCGGCCGACAAGGCGATCATGGACAAGGCGATGGCCGACGGAAGCATCGTGGGGTACGGTGGCGATGTGAACCTGGTGCACACGGCGGACGGAGAAACACACGACGACTGGTGGTCGTCGATGTCAATGGCGGGGCTGATTAAAGTACTGAACCAACTACTGACGTCGGGCAATGCAACATCTTCAGTGCTGGACACCGCTACCAAGCACTGGGACGAAGTATTGGTGAGCCGGTATTACAACTGGAAGTCCGGTCCATATACAGACGGGTACGTTGGCGTGATGGAGTACAAACTGAAGGCGGACGCGCCTGACGATGCGGTGGACACACTGAGCAAGAGCGTGGTGGCGCCACTGCTGGAGAAGATGCTGGCCGATGGCACCATTCTTGAATATGAGATTGATACGGAGGCAATCCACACTGAGTCGCCGGGCACATTTGCGATTGTATACATCGCGCAGAAACCGGAAGGCGTGGATGCAGTGCGCGCGGCGGTTCTCGGTTCAGAAAAGGACAACCCGCTGATTGGTCCGGCATTTGATTCCATGGTGGACTACAGCAAGCATCGCGATGAGCTGCTGAAGGGAGACGGAACGTATAAGTAGTTTGCGGCGGTGTAGAGTCCCACCCTCGGGCGCGAGAACAAATAAGCTCCAAGGGTGGGGCTCCCGCGGACGATTCGACGTGCTGCTCGCGAGCAGGGATTGTGCATGTGTGCGAAGATGGTTGCATTGGACACCCGCTCCCCTTGCGAGGAGGTCCCGTTGCGATCGAGAACTCATGATGAACGGCGAGTGGCCGGGGTGACCTTGTCGCTTGCGGCGCACGGAGTTGTGCTGGCGCTGGTGCTGTTGGCAGGAGCGCTGACTGGGACCAGACTGGTGGAGCACGCCGATCGAGCCAGAGTGGCGACGCTAGAGGTGGCGGGCGGCTCGCATGCCGTGGAGATCCCGCTGCCCCGAATGCAGACCGCAGCGCAGACGCGGAAGCCTGTGCCGGATATAGAAGCGAAGACGAAGACGATCCTGCCAATCAAGCAGATAAAACCAATGAAAAAGTCCGGCGGCGGTGCGCCGGTTGCGCCTCACGCTGGCGATGGATCAGGCAATGCAGAGAGGGGGAACGGGAACGACAACGAAGATGCGCATCCGGCATTCCCGATTTTCTCGCCGAAACCGCCTGTGACCGACCGTGCCCTTCTGCCGGTAGCCGAAGAGAAGATTGTGGTGGATGTGAAAGTAGACGCGCTAGGCGCCGTGGTAAGCGAGAACCTGGTGAAGGGAATGGGGACCCTGCTCGATCAGATTGTTCTGGATACGGTGAAGACGTGGCGCTTTCAGCCGGCGACGGTGAATGGGAAGCCCGTGGCGACCGAGGCGGAACTGATTTTCCCTTTTGATTTGAAGTATCCGGTGGGAGGGGCGTGAAGGCAGGGGACAGGGAATAGGGAACAAGAATCTCAGGGGCGTATTGGCAGTGGTGGAAGCCGGCGGGTAGCGGCTACCAAAGATGCCAGAGACGCAAGAAGTGCCAGACGGAAAAGCCTGCGAACGCAAATACGCCTTCGATGATCAAGGCGAAGGTAATGCCTGCCACCACGTGTCTCAGATCCACGATTGCTTCTGCGGCCCACTCCGCCTTGGGGCCGGCGGGGGCGTCAAGGACGCCAGTCTGCATTGACGCGGCGGTTGCGAGTTTCCAATCCTCAAATTGTGTGGCTGACATTTGAGATTCTCCTTCGGCGCGAATAAGCGAAGCGCCAAAAAACCAGTCCCCCGGCTTGCTGAAGAAGAGAAGTTTGTTCTATAGCGTGCAATCCCCTTGCCAAAACAAGAGCACCACGGACGAATTCTTTATGCTGCTGATCGGGGTGATGTTAGGCGGTGGAAAAATGGGACAAAATAGAAACCATGGAGAATTGGGGCCGAGCTGGAAGATGTAATTTGCGGCAGTGAATGTAAATTTTTCCTGAATTTTTTCTCCGAATGACTGGCGACAGGCCGGGCGCTTTTGTGGACGCGCAATCTCCGCAGGTCTCTGACCGTATGCATTTCAACCTGGCTTTCACCATTCCCAGGTCTCAAGTGCGAGACTTGGGGCACCCCTTTTAGTACGAGACAATGCGCTCAGAGAAGCCGGCACAAGAAGCGGAGGCGCTTGAAATCGGGCACCTGACCGTCTACTGTTGCAGGACGACCTGGTCACCTTCTTTGAGGCCGGTGAGGATTTCAGTTACGGAGCCGTTGGAAAGGCCGACGGTGACCGAGACTTTGCGGGCGCCGTCTTTCTGGCTCTTGTCGGGAACCTGGACGGAGGCGTTCTTCTGGCTGTCGTACATGACGGCGTTTTCAGGAACAGTGAGGACGCCTTTGTGCTCGTCGAGCAGGATTTCGGCGTTGGCAGTCATGTTGGCTTTGAGCTCGCCGCCAGGGTTGTTGATGGACACGCGGACTTCAAAGGTGGTGACGTTGTCCTTTTCGACGCCCATTGGGGCGATCTTGGTGACTTTCCCGTAGAAGAGGCGGTCGCGGAAGCTCTCGACCTTGATGCGCGCGGGCTGGCCCATGTAGACGTGGGCGATATCAGCCTCATCGACTTTGCCCTGGACGTAAACCTCGGAGGTGTCGCCTTCAGTCATGACGAGCGTGGCTGTGGAGCCAAGGACGAGGATGGAGCTGACCGCGTCACCGATTTCGACATCGCGGGAGAGAATCACGCCGTCCATGGGCGCGACGATGGTGGTGTAAGAAAGCTGCTCCTCCAGCTGCTTGAGGCTGGCCTGGCTTTGCAAGACTTGCGCGCGGGCCTGCTTGAGCTTTGCGGCGTCGACGCCGATTTGGGCGAAAGCGACGTCGCGTTTGGTGAGGGCGGCGAGATAATCGCGATTGGCGTCGTCGAGGGTCTGGCGGCTGACGATGCCATCTTTGTGCATTTCAACGTTACGGTCGAGCGTGGCTTTGTACATGGGCAGGTCAGGGGCTGAAGCGTTGACATTGTCCTGCGTAATGTTGGCTTGGTAGGTGGTCACGTTGGCTTCGGCGCTGGCCAATTGCGCGCGCGCTGCTTCAACTTGAGCGAAGATCTCCTGCTGATCGAGCTGGGCGAGCTGCTGCCCCTTGCGGACACGATTGTTGATGTCGACGTAGAGCTTCTCTACGATGCCGGAGGCCTTGCTTTTGACTTCGACCTCAGTGATGGGCTGGATTTTTCCGGTGGCGATGACGGAACGAGCGACGTCGCCTTGGGTGACTTTGGCCAGCCTGTTGGGGTCGATAGGGTCGCCTTTGGCGAGGCGGACGAGCGCGACGGCGGAGGCGGTAATAACGAGGGCGGAAACGACGCCCAGAATGATCCAGAGACGTTTGTTTTTTCGAGATTTGGCCACGGGACCCTCCACAGGTTGCGGGGAGAGCAGGGCCCTCCGGGCAGACAGTGATGGAAGAAAGAGTGGTTAATTACTCAAGCCGTGAATTAGCGCCGTTGTAATCCACTATCCCGTTGTACGCAAGCCGGAGGTGGGTGGTTCCAAGAAAAAAGGGTAAGGGAACGCGGAGCAGGGAGCGGGGGTGACATCCATCACAAGCTTTGATTGACTGTGTGGAGTCGAGAGCAAATGTCGAAGATGGATCGAGAGCAGGCTGTTTAGACGGAACCGCGTGGGATGCTAAGACGTATCAACTCACGAAAACGGTATTGCCGCGAATACTGAATTACCAGGAAAAGGGCGCGCGAATGGACACGCGCGGGCGGTTCCGGGGATTGGTGCATGACCAGTTTTGTCGATACGCTGGGCCAGGTCTTCCGAGCGATCATCGCGAACAAGCTGCGAAGCTTTCTGACGATGTTCGGGATTGCGTGGGGTGTAGGTTCGCTGCTGGTATTGGTGGGGCTGGGCGAGGGATTTCGCAGCGGACAGCACAAGCAACTGGCGACCTTTGGCAACGACTTGGTGATGATGTGGGACGGGACGATTCCGGCGCTGGCCAACCAGCACACGGGGATGCGGCCATACCAACTGACACCGGGCGACGAAGAAGCGATCCGCGCGCTGCCGCAGGTTCGCGCGGTTACAGGCTACCTTTTCCGCAACGATCTTTACCAGGTGAGCGCCTACGCGAATACCTCGGGAACGGTGCTGGGCGTCGAGACGAATTGGGCTCAAGTGCGCTATATGCCCATAGCCGAGGGTCGGTTTATCAACGACGGGGATATTGCGGAGCGCCACCGCGTAGTGGTGTTGGGTTCAAAGAGCGCGATGTTGCTGTTTTCAGGGCGGCCGATTCTGGGCGAGACGATCACGATTAATGACGTTGCATTTACGGTGGTGGGGCGGCTGGGGTCGCTTAGCCATGGCAACAACGAAGGTGATAATCAGAAACTCTATATTCCGCGAACGGTGATGCTGGAGAAGTTTGCGATGAAGGGCGACAACGTTGCACATGACGCGCTGAGCTCGATCCAGTATCAGCCAACGAAGAGAGGAGACGTGACTGCGGCGGTGGCGGCGGTGCATCGCGTGATCGGAGAGCGGCACGGATTCGACCCGGCGCTGACAGACGCATTCGAGGAGTGGAACACGATCAATACGGAGAAGACGATTTCAGCGATCTTCAATGGAATGGATGTTTTTCTGGGCGGGGTGGGGCTTGTGACGCTGGGATTGGGCGCAGTGGGGATCATCAACATCATGCTGGTGGCCGTGACGGAGAGAACCAGGGAGATCGGCGTGATGAAGGCGGTGGGAGCCACGAGGCGGAGCATTCTGGCGCAGTTTTTCTGGGAAGGACTGTTGCTTACGGGCATCAGCGGGTTGATTGGCGTGGCGGTTTCATGGGGTTTTATGCGTTTGTTGCAGTCTGTGCTGACGGGGAAGATGCCAGGGTGGGATCCGCCGCGCCTGGTGCCATGGTCGGCGGCGCTGGCGGTAGTCTCGCTGGCAATCTGCGGCATTGTGGCGGGGCTTTATCCGGCCAGCAAAGCGGCGGCAATGGATCCGATTGAAGCGCTGCGACAGGAGTGAGAAAACAGAGAACAGGGATTAGGGAATACTGACGGAGTAGCCGAATGCTGAAAGACATATTGGCGCAGGCGTGGGAAGCGATGATCGGCAACTGGCGGCGCACGGCCATCACGATGTTGGGCATGGCCTGGGGAATTGCCACGGTGGTGGTGCTGCTGGGGTACGGCGCCGGATTCAGCAAAGCGATCGAGACTATCTTCGCGCAGTGGGGAACGCGCACGATCGGATTTTTCCCCGGCCGCACCAGCCAGCAGGCGGGCGGCGACAAGGCAGGCGTGAAGGTTCGCTTTACCTTGGATGATGTGGATCGGGTGTCGAACAACGTACCCACTATCTTCCACATCTCGCCGGTGGAATATGAGAATGCGACCGTGCAGAACGACCTGCACACTTACACCTGGGAGATCGATGGCGTCCGCCCGGTCTTTCAGGAAATCTTCAAGCTCGATACCGACACCGGGCGCTTCTTCAACGGCGAGGAGGAGCAGCAGCGCGCACATGTTTGTGTGATCGGCTCGGAGGCCAAGACCAAGCTCTTCTCAGGCGGATGGGCACTGGGCGAGACGATTAGGCTGAACGGCGTGATATTCACCGTTGTCGGCGTGATTGCTCCCAAGATGCAGGAGGGAGAGGACAACAATCGCAATCGCATCATATATATCCCCTACAGCACGATGAGCGACCTGAGAGACACCCAATATCTCGATGGAGTCTGGTTCAGCTATCGCGGCGACTATCAACTGGTGGAAAAGGCGCTGCGCGAGACGATGGGAGCGGCGCATCATTTCCGGCCCACCGACCACAATGCCATGTTTGTCGCCAACGTGATGACGCAACTGTCGCAGTTCCGCATTCTTTCAATTGCTTTGCAGGTACTGCTGTCAATGGTGGGGGCGCTCACATTGGGGATCGCTGGAATCGGCCTGATGAATATCATGCTGGTGGCCGTACAACAGAGGACGCGGGAGATCGGCATTGAAAAAGCGCTGGGTGCCCGGAAGGGACAAATCCTGCTGCAATTCATGGCTGAAGCGCTGGCCATCACTGGCGTTGGTGGAGTTTGCGGGATCGCGCTTGCATTCCTGATCTCGGCAGCGGTTGGCCGCATCCCGTTTTACAGCATGATCGCGAAGAATGCTTCGGACGCGGACATCCGCCTGATTATTTCCCCCGGATCAATTCTCACGGCCACGGTGATTCTGATTGTGACCGGGCTGGTGAGCGGGATGATTCCGGCGATGCGCGCCGCGAACATGGACCCGGTGGAGGCGCTGCGGTACGAGTAGGCGGGGCGCGCGAAGAATCGTACAGCGCATAGAGCGAACTACGAGCTATTCCTCTATGCGGTATGTGTATTCTTCGATAACTGGGTTGGTGAGGACTTCGCGGGCGATGCGTTCGACCTGTGCGCGGGCCGTGTTTGCATCTAAGTGATCGGCGAGGGACAGTGCGAAGTACTTGCCCTGGCGGACAGCGGCGACATCGGCAAAGCCGATCTTGTGGAGAGCGTTCTGAATGGTCTGACCTTGCGGGTCGAGGACCGATGTCTTCAGCGTCACATAGACATGCGCCTTCATGATCCCTGATTATAGAGGCAGGGACAGAAAGACGAGTTGTCGGTGGTCAGTTGTCAGCGACCAGTGTTTCCGGAACCATGGCGGTGGAGCGCAGGATTTGAGTTGGATTGAAAGAGATTGGGCTCGCGCAACACCCCAAACTCCCGCAATTCGCAAAGGAGAGATCAAAACGCAATGGTAAATTACTTAGAACTTCCCGTGGGCGACCGTGCGCCGGAGGTCTTTCGGGTGGTGATCGAGATTCCCTTGGACGGGACACAGAAGTTTGAATATGACAAGCAACTGCACGTGTTCAAGCTGGACCGGAATTTGCATTCGCCGGTGCACTATCCGGGGGATTACGGCTTCATCCCCTCGACGCTGAGCGATGACGGCGACCCACTCGACGTGCTGGTGCTGGTGCCGAGCCCCAGCTTTCCTGGCTGCGTGCAGGAGGTGCGGCCGATCGGCCTGCTGGAGATGATGGACCAGGGCATTCTGGATGAAAAGGTGCTGGCCGTGGGGAAGAACAATCCGCGCTTTGCAAATATCTGGAACTACACCGATATCTATCCGCACATGCTGAAGGAGATTACGCACTTCTTCTCGATTTACAAAGATCTTGAAGGAAAGCGCGTGGAGATGAAGGGATGGCGCGATGCCTCGTATGCGCGCGACCGGGTGGTGTATGCGATCAAGCAGTTCCAGGACGGCAAGACGAAGCACCACGAAACGAAAAAGAAGGTTGCAGTGTAAGAGGCAGGGAGCGAGGGAGCAAGGAAACAGGGGAGAAGTGCTCGATAGTGCGCGGTGGCGCCTTTTGGCGGCGGTGGTGATCTGCTCGTCGAGAGGCGCTATTTTATTGCTGGTTGCGGATCTTGACGTCGGCGGGCAAGCGGAACGGCGGTGAGCCTGTAGCAAAGCGGGCCGAGAAGGCCGATGGCAGTCGCGAACAAAAGAGCAGAGACATTGGCGAGAGCGGTGTTGGGATCGCCAAGCTTTTCGTCGCGCGCGGAAAAGAGGGCGTAAGCAATAAGGACTGTGGGTCCGACGGCGAGCAGGCAGGCGGTGGCGAAGTTGCCGGCGCGGAAGGGACGCGGAAGTTGAGGTTCGCGAATGCGGAGCGCGATGAGGGCGGCGAACTCGAGGAGGAGGCTCGATCCGTAGAGAATCAAGTCAATCGAGATGAGGCGCTCGAAGGGCAGATTGAGCGCGAGCGCCCAGGCGAAGCCGCATGCAAGCAGACTGACCCAGGGAACTCCGCGGCGGTTGCGCCGTAGGAAGACGCGCGGCAAGAAGCCATCGGCGGCCATGGCGATGGGCAGGCGGGTGTAGCTCATCATGAGCGCGTTAAACATGCCAATGCCGCAGATGATGCCGCCCGCAACAACTGCCGTGGCGAGAATGGGGCCGCCGATGACGCCGCCCGCAGTGGCCCACGAACCGGTAGTGAAGCCTGCGGGCGAGAGCCCGGCTACCGCCATGGCGGAAAGCGGAAGAACATAAGTGAAGGCGGTAATGGTGGCGGCGCCGATCATGGCGCGCGGATTGTGGCTGGGCCAGGACCCCAACGATGTAACGGGCGGCGGCCCAGGCTCCACCATCACGGTGCAAGGCAACATCAGCAGTGGTTACGGCATGGTGGTAGTGCAGAGCGACAACAACTACGTGGGTAACTGGGTGGTTCCATGCGACCTTCGGCGGGAGCGTGATGCTGGAGGTCAATACGGCTCCGCTCTGGGCGCAACGGCCAATACCACCACGATCAATGCCAACGCGGTGCTGGCCAGCAATACCGCTTTCCTGGTCTCAACGTCACGCTCGCGGGTGGGACGCTGGCTCCGCTCGCGGCGATCGCACCTTTGCGGGCAGCATAACGCTGACTGCGCCATCCATGATCGGCCTCTCACCCGATTGCCGGAAGCGATCTGAAACATCACGATCGCGGGCGGCATCTCGGGCAATTTCGATTTGACGGTTTGCCCGGCCGGTTCGCCTGCTTCCAGCAAACTGCTGACCTTCAGCGCGCTCAACACCTACGTCGGCGCCACGACCGTCAACGCCGGCACGCTGCAATTGAACAGCGGCGGTACGGTCGGAGGAGACGTAATACTTAACAGCGCGGGGTTGAACATTGACGAAACAGGT
>CAWJDG010000033.1:0-53248 GCA_963841365.1 uncultured Acidobacteriaceae bacterium | reverse complement strand
GCGCGGCTGTAAGTGCGACCAGGATTGCGGACGAGCCAGGCAATGTTTCTGGATCAGGATCGCTGTGGATGTGATCTTCATGTCCTGCAGCGGAACTCGGTTGGTCAGGTTGTCCAGGGCGGTATTCATCTCCAGGCCATAGTTCTGCTCTTCGAAGCAGATCTTGAACTCGGTGCCGACTGGATCGGGACACTCTCGGGCCACCAGGGCCATCGCCGCCACCAGACTGTGTCCGGCGCGCAAACCGCTCACCATCAGATCCAGCGCCTCCGGCAGAATCTTCTCGAACTTGTTAAACCGCCGATTGCGCATGAATACCACAAAACCATACGGCAGGAAACCCAACAAAGCCCCGACCCCCAATGCAATCAGAGCCGACCCATAATACTGATAGGCTGCATAACTGGGAAGAACAAAGAGAGCGGCGCACATCACCAGCAGGCGCCCTGGGCTCCAGCTCAGATCCGCCTGGCTTAGCAGTCTGCGCAAATACGGTGCCAGCTCGAGTTTCTTCAACCTCTGGTTCAACCAGGGAATGCTGCTGAGATTCTCGTCCTTGCGCAGGTTCAGGCTTTGCTGGCGCGTCTCGTGGCTCTCGGCTTTGATTGCCGAGTCCAGCGTGGCCAGCGCCTGTCGCGAACTCCGGGACGGTGACAGGGCGTTGCCCACCAGCGGAACCGCAATGAGCGTGAAAATTCCAATGAAAATCAGCGCAGCGATCAACCCCATCTTTGGTCCCTCCTTTCCCTCAATTGACCTGCGTTTCCCGCTCGAACAAGCTGGGCGGCAGCACAATGCCAGACGTGCGCAGCCGTTCCAGAAATTGAGGACGGATGCGAGTCGGGACAAATGTGCCGATCACTCGGCCGTCCGGCCCAATGCCCTTCTTCTGGAAGCTGAAGATCTCCTGCATGCTGATCACGTTCTCTTCCATGCCGGTGATCTCTGAAATGTTGGTGATCTTGCGCGTTCCATCGCTCATGCGGGTGGCCTGCAGCCACAATCGTGATTGCCGAAGCCATCTGCTGCCGCACCGATCTTTCCGGCAGATTCATGTTGGTCATGGCAACCATCGACTCCAGCCTCGACAGCGCGTCGCGCGGCGTGTTGGCGTGAATCGTCGTCATCGAGCCCTCGTGGCCCGTATTCATGGCCTGAAGCATGTCGAACGCTTCCTCGCCGCGCACCTCGCCGATGATGATGCGGTCTGGGCGCATACGCAGGCTGTTAATCAGCAATTGCCGCTGGCGGATCGCGCCCTGCCCTTCGATGTTCGGCGGCCGCGTCTCCAGGCGCACAATGTTCTCCTGCGCCAGTCTCAGTTCGGCCGCGTCTTCAATCGTCACCAGCCGCTCGTTGTTCGGAATGTATTGCGACAGAATGTTCAGGAACGTCGTCTTGCCAGCGCCCGTTCCTCCTGATATCAGGATGCTGATGCGCGCCCGCACCGCCGACGACAACACTTCCATCATCTCCGGCGAAATGCTCTTCAACTGCACCAGTTGGTTCGCGGCCAGCGGACCGGTGCCGAATCGCCGGATCGACATCGACGGTCCGTCCAGCGCCAGCGGCGGAATCACTGCGTTCACGCGCGAGCCGTCCGGCAGACGCGCGTCCACCATCGGCGACGACTCATCCACTCTGCGTCCCACCCGCGAAACGATCCGGTCGATGATCTGCAGGAGATGCCGGTCGTCGCGAAACGACGTATCCACCCTCTGCAGCAGTCCGCCCTTTTCCACGAATACGTGGTCCTTGTCGTTGACCAGGATGTCGGAGATCTTGGCGTCCCGCAGCAGCGGCTCTAGCGGACCCAGCCCGAATACCTCGTCCAGCAGGTCGGCGTGGATCTTCTCTTGCTCGTCGTAGTTCAGCGGCACCCGCTGCTCCGACATGATCTCCTTCACGAGCCCCGAAACCGCCTGCCGCGCCTGGCTGGAATTCACGCGCGACAGCTTCTCCAGATCCAGCTTTGAGATCAGCGTCCGGTGAATCTCCGCTTTGTACGTTTTCCAGATTCAGTACGTTCCACGTTTTACCTTCCATTCAAATGGGGAATTCTGTTCTCTTCCTTACCCTGTCATCGAAAAGACTCAAGCTGAATGGTTTCTTCTTGCCGGGGTCGGGGCCTTCCCACTCACTGCATTGACCATCTGCCGGATCTGGCGCGCAATCGCCGAATCCGCAAACACGAGCGGTGTGGCGTTGATCTGCATGTTCCGCACTGACGCATAGTCGTTGGGTATCTTCCATTGCGCCGGCCGCGTCAGTGCTTTCGTGATGTGCTCCTCCGCAACCCCCAGGGCGCGCGATTCAAACCGGTTAATCACGATCTCCAGCTTTGGCGAGCTGCCCGTGAAGAACTGCGAGATGAGCCGGTTCGAGTTGCGAAGTTCCGGAATGCTCGCCTGCGTTACCAGATAAAGCGCCGTGGCATCCTTGTACGCCGCTGTTCCCATCAGGTCCAGCTTCGACCCCAAATCAACCACCACGTTGTCGAACTCCTGCCGCGCAACCTGCAGCAGCCGGTTGATCGCGTCGTCGCTGGCCTGGTAATGCACAAACCTTCCCGGCGCCGCCAGCACCATCAGGCCTGAATTGTGCTTTGCCAAAAGCTGGGTGAGGAATCCGGAGTCCAGCCTGTCAGCCGCATCCAGCGCGTCGATGGTTGAGAACTCGGGCACGATCCCCAGGTTCAACGCAGCATCCCCCAGCGGAAGATCGAGGTCGATCAGCAGCGTCTTCCCTTCCGATTCTTTCGCGAGGCCCACAGCGAAATTGCAGGCCAGCATCGTCGCCCCGGCGCCGCCCTTCGCGCCCAGAAACGCCAGCAGCTTGCCGCTCGCCTTTTTCGCGCCATGCGACACCGGACGCCGCGCCGCAGCTCGTACCAGCGCCTCCGCCATCACTTGCGGTGCCAGCGGAAGCGTCAGAAACTCCCGGGCGCCGGCGCGCATGCAACGCACCAGTAGCTCCGGATCGGCACTCGCCGAATACACCATCACCGTCGCCAGACCTTCGCTGCCGATGTGCTCCACGAGCTCAAGGGCAAATTCCGGATCGGTGTCCAGCTCGATGATCACGACGTCGAACTTCTGGTCCAGCATGCTGGATACATCGTCCAACCCCGCCGGATAGTTGGGAAACTCGAAAACGTCGTTGCCCTGGCATCGCGCCAGAGCCAATGCCGCCGACGACCGGCGCTCGATGTTGGGACTGATCAGCGCAATCGAAAGCTGCTTGGAGCCGATCGAGTCGGGATACGGATTCAACGGATAGGGGGATGCGTTGGTAGCCACGTCGCGTTCACTCCTCGGTATTCGATACGTGCGGGAGGCGCTCGCCGAGCCCTCCGGACTAACTTGCTTTGCCTCATTCAGGCTGGAAATTGTCTTTCTCTCTTTCTCAATGTGCCAAGAACGAAATCAATGTTCCAATCGCGATCGCTGGTGCATACGGCATCTTGCGCCGTAGCGGATTGCTGAGCACCGCCTCCCCGCGTTCCTTCGAACTGAACGCCAGGTCGCTGGTGTGCTGAAACAGTTCCTTCATAAAACCACCCCAGGCCGCCCAGATGAGAGCCATCGCGCCCCCCACCAGGCCGGTCAGCACTAATGCAATCAACATCTGGCCCGGGCCAATCCACGCGCCGATCGCGGTGCAAAGTTTTACGTCGCCGGCGCCCATTCCGCCCATAAAGAAAAGCACTCCGTAAATCAAAAATCCTAGCCCCGCGCCTTCCAAACTTTGCGCGGCACCGTGCCAGCCATGCAGCCAGCTTGAAACCAGAATCCCACATGCAAAAAAGGGAGCCACAAGCCAATTCGGGATACGCCGGCTGCGAAGATCCGTGAAGGTCGCTACACTCAGGACAATCACGGTTGGCCACCAGGCAAACGAATGCATTACCCCTGCTCCTTGTCCCCTTTGCCATTCCGGGATCGCAACACTAAACAGCAATTCCCTGACCAAACCTCCCACCCTACATCTTCTTTGTATTCAGGTGGATAAAGGTTTACCCATTGGTAACGTGTACACGGCTGTTTACGCCTCGATGCTTTTTTGGTGTGAGCCGTATACACCTCCGCTCCCGCCCTAAGCTCAATTGGCGCCGTTGCTTACCGGCCGGCTGTTTTCGCACACGTAAGAGAAAATCCGGTCGCGGACCGGGAACCTGATCGCTCGCCAAACAACACAAGACAAGCGCACATCGGGTGGGAAACTCGCGTTATCCTCCGTCGCAAAAAAGGCCCTGAGACCAACAAGTCTACAACCAATTTCGATCTTCTGTGCCGGGTTTTTTTTGAGGTCTCAAGCTGAAATAGCGACGGAAATCGAGTGGCACGTTCAGCGCCCTTTTTTCACTTGACGTTTGGTACTGAATCACACAGAATATATTGCACTTGGGTCCCCCACTCAGGGCGACGCGGTTTCGCTGCCTCTTTCGGGACGCGTAAACCGCATTTCCCGCTGTACTAGCGGAGGGATTTCTATCTTTGCTTAGTGCGTTGTGTGCTCCTCGAGAGTACGAGTGGGCTTCTGCAAGTATGAACAAATGAGATTGGCCGGACGGAGCCATCATGGGCCGGGGATAGCCGCGTTGTTCCCCTTTTATTCGTCAAGAATTGCACCTGTATCTATTGCTTTCTTTAGCTTGCTTCCTTTTCGACCCCCAAGGGCTCTCTGCTTCAGGTAACTTGTTCTAACGTGATTGTCATCACTAAGGTCACACTTTCCTAGCACTAAAGAGGAATATGCCTTGTGGTACATGCTGACGATCATAGGGTTACATAGCTATCTTCCCAATACGGCTTCACGAATTCTGCGACCTGGTAGATCGCACGGCAATGAACAAAATTGGACTATTTTCAGAAGACCGAAAATTGCACTCTCTTCTTTCTTCTGCCCTTGGTAAGGACTTCGAGGTCCTCCTCGAACCCGACGGACACGGACTGGAACGCCTCATGTCCGCTGGCGGCTGCGACGTGATGATTCTCGACCTTCACTCGCAGCAGGATTCGCTGCAAGATCGCATCGAATACGCGCGCATCCTAATCGCCTCCGATGTCCCGGCTATCCTCATGGCAGACGACAACTTACGCTCCACCGCATTCGAGCTAGTACGGTCCGGAGCCTTTGGTTATTGCCGCCGCCCCCCCTCCATTCGCGATCTCAAAACCATGCTCAATCGGGCCTGCGAAACCCTCACACTGAAGCGGCAACTCCTGAACGTGCAGCCGCGCATTGAGGAACCGGGTAGTTGCGACCGCATCATCGGCTCCAGCCCGGGCATGAAACGCGTTTATCAGTTGGTCCGTAGCGTCACCAATCTCAATGCTGCCGTCCTCGTCACCGGCGAAAGCGGAACCGGCAAGGAACTGATCGCCCGTGCGATCCACAATCTCGGCGCCCGCACCAACAAACCCTTCGTCGCCGTTTCGTGTGGCGCCATCCCCGAAACCTTAATTGAAGCCGAGCTGTTCGGCCATGAAAAAGGCGCCTTCACCGGCACCGTGGGAGCGCGCGAAGGCTATTTCGAGCAGGCCGGAGACGGCACTCTCTTCCTTGATGAAATTGGCGACCTGAGCCTCTTTACTCAGGTCAAGCTCCTCCGCGTTCTGCAGCAAATGGAGTTCAGCCGCCTCGGTTCGAGCAAGCTCGTTCCCTTGCGCGCCCGGCTCATCTTCGCCACCCACCAGGATCTCTCCAAGCTCGTGGCTGAAGGTAAATTTCGCCAGGATCTCTACTACCGCATTAACGTCATGTGCATTGAGACGCCGCCGCTCCGTGAGCGCCCTGAAGATATCCCGCTCATGGCGCAACATTTCATGCACCACTATGCCGGAATCTTCCAAAAGCCGATGGATAGTATCGACCCCGCGGCGATTGAGATGCTCCAGGCCTTTCACTGGCCCGGCAACGTTCGCGAGCTCGAAAACGTCTTGCAGAGGGCAATCATCCTCGCTCCCGGCCGTGTGGTTCGCGCCGAGGACTTGAGCCTCAAAACGCAGGAGCCGCTGGAAGATGGCGCCTTCGATGAAGTGGTCGACATCGCCGATTACCAGCCCGCTGGCTCCTTTGAGCGCCAGCTTCGCGACTACAAGATCAGGCTTGCTGTCGCAGCCGTTCGAGAGAACAACGGCAACAAGACGCTAGCCGCCCGCAGCCTTTGCATCTCGCGCGCATATCTGCATCGCCTTCTCCGGCTCTCTGAAACCGAGATGCTCGATGCGGAGCAGAATCTGCGCGAGTCCGTTACCGCCTGAGCCGGCGCCCGCCGCGCCACACACCCTCTCCGCCGGAAGTGTGCCATCACCATTTCAGCAATGAGGCAGCCACCTTTCCCACTGTCCCAAGCTGCCGGCAAAGGCGTAGAATTGTCTGGTTTTCGAACTCAGAACGAGGAAATTCCCCGCCATGAAAGCCATTGCACTTCCCCTGCTGGCTGTCGCTGCCGTAGCCGCAGCCCAATCCTCTGCCTCCTTGCCAATGAATGCCCCGTCCTCTTCAGACGATCGCCTGGGCTCGGTATCCTTCTCAGTCTCCTGCTCTCAGCAGGTCCAGACCCCGTTCAACCGCGGCATCGCTCTCCTGCACGATTTCTGGTACGCAGAGGCGCGGCCTCAGTTTGAGCGGATCGCTAAGGACGATCCAGGTTGCGCCATGGCCCACTGGGGAATCGCCATGAGTGTCTTCCACCAGATTTGGGATCGGCCTGACGAACAATCCATGAAACTCGGTTGGGAGGAGATTCAGAAGGCGCAGTCGCCGCCGGCAAAGACCAGGCGCGAGCGGGACTACATTGCGGCCCTTGCCATCTTCTACAAGCCGGGTAACCAGGACTTTATGGCCCGCGTCTCCGCGTACTCGGCAGCTATGGGCACGCTCTATCGAAAAAACCCTGCGGACGTCGACGCCGGCGCATTCTACGCGCTCTCTCTCCTGGGCTCCGAAGCTCCAGACGACACCAGTCTCCGCCACGCGCATGAGGCGATGGCTGTTCTGGAGCCGCTCTTCGCCGCCCACCCTGACAACCCCGGCTTGGTGCACTACATCATTCACTCCTGCGACAACCCTGCCATGGCGAAAGACGGGCTCGCCGCGGCCGAACACTATGGCGAAATCGCGCCATCCGGACCCCATGCCGCCCACATGCCCGGCCACATTTTCGCGCGCCTCGGCATGTGGCAGCAGGACATCGACGCTCAGCTTGCATCCATCCAGGCCGCTCAAGCCGCCGAAGCTCTCCATGAAGACGGCCTCATGGACGAGCCTCACTCCTACGACTTCCTCATGTACGCCTATCTCCAGAGCGGCCAGGATGAGCGCGCGAAAGAGGTGCTCCACAAGAGCGTTTCCGTGATCGACCGCATCGATGCAATGCCCGCCATGGCGGGTGACCGCATGGAAGGCATGTCGGGCTATTACCGCACCAAGTTTCCCGTCTTCTACGCGCTCGAAATGCGCGACTGGCGCGCCGCTGCCGCGCTCGAGCCCGTTCCCGGCGCTCTCCCTGAGGATGCGACCATGACCTGGTGGGCGCGCGCCATCGCTGATGGACATCTGCACCATGCCGAGCAGGCACAGGCCGATCTCGCGCACTACGACGCGCTCATGGCCGAGGTCAGGAAAGGCCGCCACGCCTACTATGCCGATTCAACCGGAGCGCAAATTTGGCGCAATGAGGTCGCCGCATGGTCGGCGTTCGCCGCTGGCCGCGAGGATGAAGCGCTGAAGCACATGCGCGACGCCGCCGACCTGCAGGACAAAGTCGGTCAGGGCGAAGTGGACATTCCCGCACGCGAAATGCTCGCTGACATGCTGCTCGATCTCCATCAGCCGCGGCTTGCCCTTGCCGAGTATCATGCGGCCCTCGCGCTCAGCCCCAACCGCTTCAACGGCCTCTACAATGCCGGAGTCGCCGCTGAAGAAGCCGGCGACAAGACTGCGGCCTCCGATTACTTTGCCGAGTTGCTGAAAATCAACCGGCGATGGCGCGCATTCCTTGCGCCCTGAGCTCGCCCACGCCAAAAGCTTCCTCTCCTCTGACCGTCTGGCAGTAAACCAGGATGGGCAGCAATAGCGCTGCGCGAGTCTTCGCCGGGCGCAACTAGCCCTCGCTCGTCCTACGCAAAATAGTCCACGCTCCCCGTCGGGACCACTTCGGCGGCCTGAGCACCCACCTCCGTGTCACCCTCGAGCGTTAGCTCGTCGTCATCGTTTTCCTCCGCGCCCGTAGCCTTTCTCCTGTCTTGTTGCCCGGCGCCGTCCCCCGGCTTTGCTGCGCCGTCAATGTCGAATACCGTCGGCGGTCGAAGGTCCGCATGCGAAGCCCTCACAGCCCCCAACGCGCGAATCCCGGGAATGGGACCAATCTCCATCTTCGTTCTCGATTCCTATCTCGATCTATCGGCGAAACAATCAGGAACTTTAATCTTCTCCGCGAATTTGTGTCCGATTTCGCGACACACACGCGTCTGCCCCGGGCCGCACCTAGCGCCTTGCTACACTGGGGCCATGCACGATGAGCTCGAGTTCCGCCGTGCCGCCGAAGCTGCCCTCGACACCCTCAAGCGGCATCTCATCGCCCGCGAAGAAGAGCAGCAGGCAGCCTTCGAGGTCGAGGAGCAGGCTGGAGTCCTGAACGTGCTCTTCGACGACCCCGGCTCCCGGTTCGTCATCACGCCCAATGCGCCCGTCCGCCAGATATGGATCTCGGCGCTCGCCACCAGCTTCAAGCTGGTTTGGGATTCGAAGATGGAAGAGTTCATCCTGCCGCGCACCGGCGAAGCACTCGTCACTCTCGTCGATCGCCTCATCGGCGAATACCACGACCCCAGCCACACCTAACACCTATGTCCCTGTCTTTGTTACGATTTGATCCATCCCCTCGGGAGGGGTCTTAATCCATGATTGAAACCTCCGCGTCCGCTCCGCTCACGTCTGAGCAGGTTTCCACCATCACGCGCCAGACCAATTACGGTACCTGGCGCTTCCAGAAAAGCTGGAAACCGCTCACCATCGCTGACGCCGAAGGTTGCTGGTTCACTGACGGCGCGGGCCGCCGCTATCTCGACCTCAGCTCGCAGTTGATGTGTGTCAATCTTGGCCATAAGAATCCTCGCGTGGTCGAAGCCATCGCTCAGCAAGCCCGTGATCTGGCCTACGTAGCGCCGGGATACGCCACCGTCGCCCGTGCCCGCCTGAGTTCGAAGCTCCTCGAAGTCCTTCCAAAAGGACTAGAAAAATTCTTCTTCACCACCAGCGGAACCGAGGCCAATGAAGCAGCTTTCAAAATCGCGCGCATGTTCACCGGCAAAAACAAAATCATCTCGCGCTATCGCTCGTACCACGGATCGACTGCGGGCTCCATCGCCGCCACCGGTGATCCGCGCCGCTGGGCCATGGAGCCGGCTGGCAAAATCGGCGGTGTCGTCTTCGCGCCTGAAACCAACTGCTACGACTGCCCCATCAAGCACACCTATCCCACCTGCAACATCGCTTGCGCCGACTACATCGAGCATATGATCCGCAACGAGAGCGACGTGGCCGCCATCATCGTCGAACCCGTCGTCGGCACCAATGGTGTTCTCGTTCCGCCGCGCGAGTACTTCCCGCGCCTGCGCCAAATCTGCGACCGCCACGGCGTCCTCATGATCGCCGATGAAGTCATGGCCGGATGGGGCCGCACCGGCAAGTGGTTCTCCGTCGACCACTGGAACATCACGCCCGACATCCTCGTCACTGCCAAGGGAATCACTTCCGCCTACGTGCCCCTGGGCCTCTGCGCCACCACCACCAAAATCGCCGACTACTTCGAAGATCACTACTTCTCTCACGGACACACCTACGAGGCGCACCCACTCACCCTCGGCCCGGCCGTTGTCACTATCGAGGAAATGCAGCGCCTCAAGCTCGTTGAGCGCGCCGCGGAGCTTGAGCCCTACGTCCGCCAAAAACTCGAAGCCATCAAGGCGAAACACCCATCAGTCGGCGACGTGCGCGGCCTCGGCCTCTTCTTTGCCGTCGAACTCGTCAGGAACCGCCAGACCAAACAGCTTTTCAATACCATGCGCGACAAGGTCGAAGGCAAGCCCCTCGTCGTCGATCAGATTGCCGCGAAGATGATGGCGCAGGGCGTCGCGGTCCAGACCTTCGTCAGCCACTTCGTCATCGCGCCGCCGCTCATCGTTACTACAGAGGAGCTCGATCTCGGCATCGCCGCCCTCGACGAAAACCTCTCCATCGCCGACTCCCTCGTCGAATAGAGATCCGGCTTCTTGTTCTCGCAAGAAAAATGGGGTGCCCCATCCAAGCTCTGCTTGGGTGGGATAGCCCGAACCTCAACCCGCCACTCTCAACTCAACTCAAAATGGGGTGCCCCATCCTCGGCGCGTCTTTGTTTTTGCGCCTAGGGTGGGGTGGCACGAACCCAAACCCACCAACATGGAGATAAAGGCTTCCGGCTACAGGCTACTAGCTACGGGCTGCTTCTTCACGCCACTCCCTCCGCTCTCTCCCCCACACCCGCCGGCGCCGCCAGCTTCATCATCGCTACATACGTCACGCCCGCTGTAAAGAATCCCACGAACCACGCGTAGTCATAGAGGAAATGCAGGGCTCGGCACGAACAAGCCAACCAGCGCAATCGTCACGCCCAGCCCCAGCGCGATCAGCGCTCGCGGATTCACGCCTTTCGTGTAGTAATACACGCCCTCGCGGTGATACAGCGAATTCACGTCCAGCTCCGTCCCGCGAATGAAGAAGTAATCGCACACCATGATCCCGGCCACCGGACCGAGCAGTCCCGAGTAGCCCACCAGCCATCCGAAGATGTACGCGTCCGGCGTCGCCAGCAGCTTCCACGGACACATCGCCAGACCTAGAAATCCCGTAATCAGTCCGCCCGTCCTGAAGCTGATCAGCCGCGGATACAGATTCGAAAAATCGTTCGACGGCGACACCACGTTCGCGCCGATGTTCACGTTCAGCGTCGCCACCAGAACCGCAATCATCGCCAGGAACGCCACGACCGGCTGATGAAATGCCCGATCAGCAGCACCGGATTCCAGATCGGCTTGCCGAACAGAACCACCGACGCCGACGTGACCGCAGATGCCCACAAATGTGTACAGCACCATCGCCACCGGCAGCCCGAATGCCTGGCCCCACGATTGCGCGCTCTGCGACTTCGAGTAGCGCGTGAAGTCGGGAATGTTCAAGGCGAGCGTGGCCCAGTAGCCGACCATCGCCGTCAGCGAAGGGAAGAACACGCTCAGAAATTCACTCCGTCGAGTGGAACTGGCTTGGCGTCGACAGCATGGCGCCAAAGCTGCCCGCCTTCATGCGCACCCAAATCAGCAGCGCCGCCGCCATCACAAACATGAACGGCGCGCCGAACGCCTGCAGTCGTCGAATCGATTCCACGCCCCGCCACACCACCACCATGTTCAGCAGCCAGAAGCCCAGGAAGCACGTCCACAGCACTCCGCGATTGCCGTCCATCGACGGCCACATCACCACCAGCATCGCGTCAATCGCGCTGCCCGCCGATCCACGACTGAATGCCGAACCATCCGCATGCCACCACTGCGCGCAGCATCGCCGCCAGATTCGCGCCGCGCACGCCAAATGGCGCGCGCAAAAATACCGGAAACGGAATCCCGTACTTCGCGCCCGCGTGCGCGTTCAGCAGCATGGGAACCAGCACAATCAGATTGCCCAGCAGCACCGTCCCGATCGCCTGCTTCCAGTCCATCCCCTTGGCGATCAGCCACGACGCAAGCTGATAGGTCGTGATCTCCATGCACATCGAAAACCAAAGCGCCGTGTAGTTGTAAAAGCCCCAGGTGCGCTGCGCCGGCGGTCGTTGGCGTCAGGTCGCGATTCGATAGTGACGGATCGACCGAGCTCACGGGACCTCCTCCGTGGTGGTCGGGTAAGTTATTCAAAAGTAAGGAAAACCTAGGTGCCCCGGGTTTCGATTTTGCGCCTAGGATGACGACAGGTCAACCTTGACCAAGTGCAGACTAGCTGTTTACTTCCACGCCCCGCCCCGCGCCTCGCGCCGCAGATACTTCCCCCGCCCCGGCTTGCCGATGAACTTTCCGCCACTCGACAATCAACTCGCCGCGCGAATACACATCGCGCGCATTGCCGCGCACACGGAATCCCTCAAACATCGAGTAGTCCACGCGCATGTGATGCGTCGCCGCGCTGATCGTGTAATCCGCGGCCGGATCCCACAGCACCAGGTCCGCATCGCTGCCCGCCGCCAGCACGCCCTTCTTCGGATACATGCCGAAGATCCGCGCCGGCGCCGTCGACACCAGCTCCACAAATCGGTTGATGGAAAAGTTCCCCTGGCCCACGCCGTGATGATGCAGCAGTTGCAGCCGGTTCTCAATGCCCGGCCCGCCATTGGGAATCTTCGTGAAGTCGTCTTTGCCCAGCGCCTTCTGATCCGCAAAGCAAAACGGGCAATGATCCGTCGAAACCACCTGCAGGTTGTCCTTGCGCAACCCCTCCCACAGCTTCGGCTGGTTCTTCGCTCGCGCAGCGGCGGCGTAAACACGTACTTCGCGCCCTCCCAGCCCTTGCCGGCCATACGTCTTCAATCGAGAGCAGCAGGTATTGCGGGCAGGTCTCGGCAAACGCCGGCAAGCCGCGGTCGCGCGCCTCGCGCACCTGGTTCAGCGCGTCCTCGCTCGAAAGATGCACAATGTAAATCGGCACGCCCGCCATCTCCGCCATCGCAATCGCGCGATGCACCGCCTCGGCCTCGGCCTTGCGTGGGCCGCGTCAGCGCGTGGTAAATCGGCGCCGTCTTTCCCTCCGCCAGCGCCTGCTGCACAATCACGTCAATCACCGACCCGTTCTCCGCGTGCATGCAAACCAGCGCGCCGTTCTTCGCCGTCTGCCGCAGCGCCTTGAAGATCGTGGCGTCGTCCACCATCAGCACGTTGGGATAGGCCATGAACAGCTTGAAGCTGGCCACGCCCTCGCGCACCATGTCGTCCATGTCTTCCAGGCCCGCATCCGGCAGGTCGGTCACGATCATGTGCAGCCCGTAGTCGATGCACGCCTTGCCCTCGGCCTTCTTCCACCACGTGTCCAGCGCCGTGCGCATCTTCGTCCCGCGCGCCTGGATCGCGAAGTCCACAATCGTCGTCGTCCCGCCAATCGCCGCGGCACGCGTGCCCGTCTCAAAATCGTCGGCCGACTTCGAACCGCCAAACGGCATATCCAGATGCGTGTGCGCATCGATCCCGCCCGGCAGCACCAGCAGCCCGCGCGCGTCCACCACCTTGTCCGCCGCACTCGCCGGAATCCCCGCGCGAATTTCCTTGATCACCGCGCCATCGATCAGCAAATCCGCCTTCACGCTGGCGTCGGCATTCACAATCGTTCCGTTCTGAATAAGCAAGCCGGACATATAATTGCATCCCTCCTCTGGGTCAAATCGGCGATTGTTAGCAGCTCAACTGAGGGCGATGAATGTCATGATGAATCCCGCCAGAACTATGCCACCCCACATCTTTGCAAGAAACACAAGCTTACCGCGATCCCATGCGCTGCCGACGGCCTTGCTCCAACCAAGACTCGCAACAAATCCCACAATGCCAACACCGAGAAAGATGATGAGCGGCGGCGCTAACTTAGAAATGTTGACCAATTTATCCCCCCTCCAATATTGATTTGCCGGGTTCACCAGGTCCCTCGCATTTGGGGACCTGGGATCGCACAAACCTGAATTCCCCAGTCCCTAGTCCCTAGTCCCTAGTCCCTGCCTCACCCGCTCGTCCCAAGTCTCCGGCTTCAGCCCCGTCTCCACCTGCACCATCGTGATGCATCCATCCACCGGGCAAACCAAAGAGCACAAGTTGCATCCCACACACTCCGTCTCATCCACACGCGGAATGCGCGCGAGTGGCGTCGCATACGGGCCCTGCGCAAAGGCCGCCGCGCGCTCCTTGCGCGTCACCGGCGTCTCCGCAATCGATGCTCGACTCTCGGCTTCCTCTTCCGCCGGCGTCCGATGCAGTTCCACGTGCCCATCCACAGGCCCCGTTACGCGGTCCAGATGAATGCACTGGTGCGCGCCATCCCAACAGGCAATATGGCACAAATCGCAGCCGATGCACTTCTCTTCGCTGATCCGCGCCACAATCTTGTAATTCAGGTTCAAATGCTTCCACTCGGTGACTTTCGCGACCGACAACCCACGAAAATTCTCGATCGTCTTGAAGCCCTTCTCGCGCATCCAGTTGTCCAGACCTTCGGCCATGTCTTCCACAATCCGATAGCCGTAGTGCATCACCGCCGTGCACACCTGCACCGTGCCGCATCCCAGCAGCATGAATTCCACTGCATCTCGCCACGACCCAATCCCGCCAATCCCCGAAAGCGGCAGCGCCGCCTCGGGATCGGCCAGAATCTGCTGCACCATGTTCAGCGCGATCGGCTTCACCGCTGGCCCGCAATACCCGCCGTGCGAGCTCTTCCCGTCCACATTCGGCCGCGGCACAAACGTGTCCAAATCGATCCCTGTAATCGAATTGATCGTATTGATCGCCGACAATCCATCCGCCCCGCCACGCTTCGCCGCCCTCGCCACCGTGCGAATGTCGCTGATGTTTGGTGTCAGTTTCACAAGCACGGGCGTACGCGCTTTCTCCTTCACCCACTCCGTAATCATCTGGGTGTACTCGGGAACCTGTCCCACCGCCGAGCCCATCCCACGCTCGCTCATTCCGTGCGGGCAGCCGAAGTTCAGTTCCAGCCCGTCCGCTCCCGCATCCTCAGCGCGCGTCACAATCTCGTGCCACGCATCGCGCGTCGACGCGACCATCAGCGACGCAATCACCGCGTTCTGCGGATACTTCTTCTTCACCTCCGTCATCTCGCGCAGGTTCTGCTCCACAGTCCGGTCGCTGATCAGCTCAATATTGTTGAACCCCATGATCCGTTGGCCGTTCCAGTCCGTCGCCGAGTAGCGCGAGCTCACATTGGTAATCGGCTCGCCGATCGTCTTCCACACCGCGCCGCCCCAGCCCGCATCGAACGCGCGCATGATCATCTCGCCCGTGTTCGTCGGTGGCGCCGATGCCAGCCAGAATGGATTCGGCGAGTGGATGCTCCCTGCAAAATTGCGAACGCGAATATCAGGCATGGGCCACCTCCGCCGTCTCCAAAATCGCCAATGCCGCCCGCTTCCCGGCGGCCACCGCGTCCACCACCTCGCGTCCGCCGTTCACGCAATCGCCGCCGGCAAAGTAGCGCGGATTCCCGGTTGCGCCCGTCGCGGCATCTGCCACAATCCTTCCATCACGCACCTCTACGCCGCGCAGCTTTTGCAAAAGCTCCGTCAGCGGGGACTGCCCGATCGCCGGCACGACCGTGTCGCAATCCATCGCATACTGCGAATCGGGAATCGGCAAGAGCTTTCCGCCTACCTCCTGCACCTGCACGGTATCGAGCAGCATCCGCCCATGTTCCCCAGGACGAACAGCAACCGGAACCCGGCGCCACAAAAACTGCACGCCCTCCTGCTTGGCATGCTCATATTCAAAATCGAACGCGGAAATGTCGTTCTCGCTGCGCCGGTAGAGCATATACACCGTCTCCGCGCCCAGCCTACGCGCCGCATTCGCTGCGTCAATCGCCGTGTTCCCCGCGCCCACCACCACCACGGTTCCGTGCATCTCGCTCAGGTGCCCGGTCTTGTACGCTGCAATCAGCTCCAGCGCATTCATCACGCCTGCCACGTCCTCGCCGGGAATGTTCAGCCGCTGCATCGCGCCCAGCCCCAGCCCCAGAAAGATGACGTCGAACTCTGCTTCCAGCGCCTCCAAAGCAGCCGCCGAGTCCACATCCACGCCGCACCGGAACTCTACGCCCAGCCGCCGGATCATCTCCACTTCGCGCACGCTGTCAGCGGCACGCAGCTTGTACTCGGCCACGCCATAGGTGTTTAATCCGCCCGGCAGTTCGCGCCGCTCAATTACCGTCGCGCTCGCGCCCTGGCGGCACAACTCCGCAGCACACGCCAGCGATGCTGGCCCTCCCCCGATACACGCCACGCGCAGTTTGCGCGTTCCTGCCGCTGCAGCAGGCGGCAAATCTCCCGACGCATAAAATGCGTCCATCGCATGCCGCTGCAGCAGCGCAATCTGGATCGGCTTCCGGTTCTGCCGAACCATCACGCATGCGCCTTCACAAAGCACGTCCACCGGGCACACACGCGCGCAGCTCGCGCCCAGGATGTTCGCATCCAGAATGCGCATCGCCGACCCGCGCAGATTCCCCGATGCAATGCGCTTGATAAACCCCGGCACATCAATGTGCGTGGGGCACGCCGCCGTGCATGGCGCGTCAAAGCAATTCAGGCAGCGGTCAGCTTCAATCACCGCGGCCTGCGGCGCAAGCGCCGGCTTCAGCTCGCTGAATCGTTCCCGAATTTGCGGATCATCCGGAACTGCCGCAGTGCTCATTCGCCTCTCCATCTGATCTCTGACCGCTCGTTCCAGAACAACTTGGGGTGCCCCATCCTAAAGTTCATCGCGAAGCGGGGAACTTTAGGGTGGGATTCCGCAAAGCTCAATCCACCAAAAACCTCAACTCATGACGAAACCACGACTATGACCGCTAGGAAGCCACCAGCGGCCCATACAAATCGGGCCGGCGGTCGCGATAAAACTGCCACGTGCGCCGCACCTCGGCAATCTCGTCCAGATTCAGGTCTGCCGTCAGCACTTCATCCATGTCGCGGCTTGCCTCGGCAATAATCTTTCCCCGCGGATTGCAAAAATAGCTCGTCCCGTAAAACTCCCCAATGTTCCACGGTGCCTCGGTTCCCACGCGATTGATCGCGGCAATAAAATATCCGTTTGCTGCCGCGTGCGCCGGCTGCTCCAGCTTCCACAGGTACTCGCTCAACCCCGCCACCGTCGCCGAAGGATTAAACACGATCTCCGCCCCGTTTAATCCCAGGCAACGTGCCCCCTCCGGAAAATGCCGGTCGTAACATATATAGATACCGATTTTGGCGAAACCCAGGTCGAAAACCGGATACCCCAGATTCCCCGGCCGGAAATAAAACTTCTCCCAAAAGCCCGGCGCCACATGTGGAATATGCGTCTTGCGATACTTGCCCAGGTACGCGCCGTTGTTCCCGAGCATCGCCGCCGTGTTGTAGAAAATTCCCTCCTGCTCCACCTCGTACACCGGCACCACCATCGCGATGTGCAGCTCTTTTGCCAGCCCGCGCATCAGGCTCACGGTCGGCCCATCGGGAACCGCCTCCGTCATCTCGTACCACTTCGTCTCTTGCTCGGCACAAAAATACGGCCCGTTAAAGATCTCCTGCAGGCACACAATCTGCGCTCCCTGCTTGGCCGCCTCGCGAATCAGCTCCACGTGCTTCTCCACCATCGCCTTCTTCTGCGCCGGCAGCGGGTCGGTTGCAGGCTTCGCATTCGACGCCTGAATAATCGAGCAACGAACTATACGGGGCATCCCTATACACCTCCACCAAAAAAGCTGTGAGTCTTTGAAATTACTGCAATTCGGCGCTGAGGGCAATGGCTTTCTGGACCGAGCGAGTACATGCCCGCATCGATCCATTGACCATCTCGATACCGCGCCCCTCAGTTCGCGTGGTCGCCAAAGCTCCCATTCGCAGGCCAGCATTGCATCCACTCCACGACGCCCGCCTCACTTTGCCGCGCCCATCCTGTGGCGCCCCGGACATCCGCGTCAAACCGAGACCGCCCACTCCGGCCGGCTCAGTGGCGCCGCCAGTAGCGCGCTCGCCCAGTTGTTCCCTTCGAATCGCTCCTCCTCGGCATTCCAGCGCAGCTTGTCTTCCACCTGGCAAGCAATCAACCCAATCTGCGCAATTGAAATTGCCCTGTGCCCCACTTCAATTGGTTCCAGCGGCTGCCGCCCTTCGCGGATCGCGGCAATCAAGTCGTTCTTGTCCCACAGTGTCTTTCGGAAGTCCAGTTCCCCCGCCTCCGGTTCCAGCGCAAGTAACTCCGGTTTGCTGCTCGTCATCGTCCCCGGATATCCATCCACCTTGATCCACGCGTCGCTGCCAAAGTAACTGATGCTCGGCATACTCGTCGGCGTCTGCTCGCAGGTCATCACCGTTCCATTCCAGTATGTGTACTGCACCTTGAAGTTGATCATCGTGTTCCACAGGCTCACCGGAAATTCGCCGTGACCTTCCACCTCCATCGGCCCGCTGTGCTCTGTATTCGTCGCCCACTGCACCATATCGAAGTAGTGTGCACCCCAGTTGGCGATCATCCCCTGCGCATAGGTCGAGATCCGCATCCAGTTCGGCCGGCGGTTGTATTGCTTCACGTCGTGCACCCGCTTTTCCGTGTAAGGGACCACCGCGTTTGGCCCCAGCCACATGTCATAGTTCAGCTCCGGCGGCACCGGCATGTCCGGTTGTACCCCAACCGGCGTAGGATCCGACGGAAACACGATCTCGATCTTCTTGAGCGTCCCGATGTGCCCATTCCTGACCAATTCAACCGCATGGTTTTGCTGGCGAAGCGAACGGAATTCGCTGTCGTTGCGCGCCGTCACGCCGTACTTCTTCACCGTATCGGCCAGCAGCCTTCCCTGCGCCACGCTCAGGCTGATCGGTTTTTCCAGCGCGAAATGTTTCTTGGCCTTCGCCGCCATCATTCCCATCGGCACATGCCACGGGTCGGGCGTCGAAATCATCAGTGCATCGATTCCCGCGTCGGCAATCACCTCGCGAAAATCCGCTACCTTACGGCAGCCTTGATACGATCCAACGCCGTCGCGCTTGGCATAGTACGCGTTCACAAACGCCTGTGCTTGATCCATCCGCCAGCTATCCACGTCGCAAACCGCAACCACCTGTACGCCCGGGACCGCCATCATCTGCGGCAAGTTTGCCCCAAACGCCTGCCTCCCCGTTCCGATAAATCCCACGTTGATCCGGTTGCTCGGCGCATCCCCGCCAAGAACGCGCGCGCGAATGAACGACGGCGCCGCCAACGCCGCCAACGTGCATCCTGACCCGGCAACAAAGTCCCTGCGGTTCATCACTATGCGGCTCCCCACCAGTTCCGGCCATTTCGCGCTCCGAAACTGCCTTCTCAAAACCCGGCCAACAGAATATACCTCCGCTTCGGCGCCCCGGCCAACCGCCGCAAGCCAATCCGCCTCCACCTCCGCGCGGAGTAGACTGGTTGCGCCGATTTTCCGCCGGTCCTCCGGCAGGCAAAAATCCATTCTCACCAACGGAGCGGAATCATGAAAAAAACATTCGAACGTCGCGAATTCCTCAAGGTAGCCGGAGCAGGAGCGCTCGCGGGCGCGGGACTGATCGTTACGCCGCTCGCGCCTGCCCAATCCCCCACACAATCCGCTGACACCGATGCCGGCGTCGCAAAGGCCCCGCGCCTGCTCGTCGGTTGCTGCGCCTACTCTTATCGCGAGGAACTCACCCACGGTCCCATGACGCTTGAGAACTTCATCCTCAAGGCCGTCGAACTCAAGCTCGATACCGTCGACATGACCGTCTACTACCTCAAATCCACCGACCCCGGTTATCTTGAGGGTCTTCGCCACCTCGCCTTTCAAAATGCCGTCGCCTTCTCCGGCGCGGCCTGCGGCTCCAGCATGGTCCAGGCCGATCCCGATAAGCGCGCCGACGTCCTCAAGCAGATCAAGCAGTGGGTCGACGTCACGGATCGTCTCGGCGCCGCCCATCTTCGCGTGTTTGCCGGCAAACTCCCTCCCGGCGCGACTATCCCACAGGCCACCGATTGGGTCGTCGAATCCATGAAATCCGCCGCTGATTACTCGGCATCAAAAGGCATCATGCTCGGCCTCGAAGATCACTCCGGCGTCTCGCAAACCGCCGATGTCTGCCTTGAAATCATGCATCGCGTCAACTCGCCCTACGCCGGAATCAATCTCGACATTACACACTTCATCCCATCGGCCACAGAGGACTCCTACGCCCAGATCGCCGCATGCATTCCCTACGCCACCGTCTCTCACATCCGCGACAAGTTCGACGACGGAACCCCGATCGACATGGATCGCGTCTGGAAGCTCTATGCCGATGCCGGCCACAAAGGCGCCATGTCCATCGAGTATGAGGGTGGCCCGCATGGCGACCCCGCCAGCGTCGGTGTGCCCAAGCTCGTCGCCAAGGTCCGCGAACTCTGCCGCAAATACTCCTCGGTTTGACTTGCCCCTCGCCAGATCCAATAATCGAGGGTGATGAACATCTACGAGGAGATCGTGAAGCTGCAGCGCGAGGGCCGCCGGGGAGCCGTGGCCACCATCGTCAACTCGCGCGGCTCCATCCCCTCCTTCCAGAGCGCCAAAATGCTCGTCCGCGACGACGGCTCCATCGCCGGCACCATTGGCGGCGGCTGCGTCGAAGCCGAAGTCTGGCAGGCGGCGCGCGAAGTCATCGCCCAGGAAAAGCCGCGCACTCTCACCTTCGATCTCAACCAGGACCCCAAATACGATACCGGCCTCGTCTGTGGAGGTACTTTGGAAATCTTCATCGAGCCCATCCTGCCCGTGCCTTTGCTTTACATCTTCGGCGCCGGCCACGTTGCTGTCGAGCTTTTCAAAGCTGCGCAGCAATGCCGGCTTCGACTGCATCGTCACCGACGACCGCGAAACCTACGCCAACACCGAGCGTTTCCCCAACGCGCTTCAGGTCATCGCCAAAGACTTTGACGAGGCCCTCGCCGATCTCGCGCCCAATGAGTCCTCGTACATCGTCATCGTCACGCGCGGCCACCGCGACGACATGCGCGTTCTCCGCTGGGCGGTGCAGACCCAGGCGCGCTACATCGGCATGGTCGGGTCAAAGCGCAAAGCCATCACCGTCTTTCGCGAGCTCACGCACGAAGGCCTGAATCCCGAACTCTTTGACCGCGTGCACTCTCCCGTCGGCCTCGACATCGGCGCCGTCACGCCTGAAGAAATCGCCGTCTCCATCGTTGCGGAGCTCATCGCCATGCGCCGCAGTGCCGAGCGCGCCTTGCCTCACATGAGCTGGTTCCATAGCGGTCGCCACACCGCAGCAGCAGCCCAAGAAGAACCCGTTTCGGCTCCCACGGAAAAATAAATCAACCTGAGTGCCCCACCCTCGGCACGTCCTTGTTTTTGTGCCTAGGGTGGGATCGCGTTATCGTCTCTCTATGGCCACCGCCCCGCATCTCTGCGGCCTCATCCTCGCAGCCGGCGAATCCTCGCGCATGGGGCGAGACAAGGCGCTCCTCCCCTGGCCTCCGCCGGCGCCCAACGCACCCGCCCCACCCGCTCAAACTCTTCTCTCCGCCGCCATCCTCGCGCTCAAACCACTGACCCGCGCCGTGATCGTCGTGGCCGGCAAAAACGCCGCTGCTCTCAAACCCGTCGTCGAATGCAAACAGCGCATTCCTCGCACACAACCCAGACCCCGAGCGCGGTCAATTCAGTTCTCTGCAAGTTGGCCTGCGCGAACTTCTCGTTCGCGGATTCACCGCCGCCATGATCACGCCCGTCGATTGCCCGCCGCTGACTGCCCAGTCACTTCAACTTCTCTCCGCGTCGTTCGCGCACGCGCTCTCACGCGGTCACTGGGCCGTCGCTCCTGAAAACAACGGCAAACATGGCCACCCGCTCCTTGTGAATTGTCAATTGATTGACGCCTTCCTCGCGGCCCCGGTCACAGGTACTGCGCGCGAGGTTCTCCACGCTCATGCGCAGCGCATCCAGTACATCCCCGTCCCTGACTCGCTCGCGAAGGCAGGCCTGAACACCCCAACCGACTACGCCGGCATTGCAAAAACTTCGCCCTCGTCCTAGCCGAACTGCATGGGCGTGCGCATTCAATCAAGGCTGTCATCCTGGGCGGAGTCCGCCGCGGCGGACGGAGTCGAAGGACCTGCATTTGGGATGCTCGATGATTGGAACAAGCCTTTGAGATAACGCCTCAGACCTTGCCCGCCAGCTTCCCCACCACCGCCTTGAGCGCGTCCATCGCCAGGTGGCTCGCATGCGACGATGCCTGCGGCAGCCTGCCCACCGCCCGCACCAGCTCGTCTCTGGCTCAGCTTGCGCGCTTCGTCCACGGTCTTCCCGCTCACCAATTCAGTCAGCGCCGAGCCGCACGCCATCGCCGCCACGCAGCCCTTCGCCCGAAATCGAATCTCCGCAATCCGGCCGCCCGCGACTTTCGCCGTAAGTTCCAGAACATCGCCGCACGCAGGATTCTCAATCCGCGCCGACGCGTCCGCATCGGCAACCGCTCCCGCGTTGCGCGGGTGCTCAAAATGATCGAGAACTTGTGGCGAGTACATGCGCCGTGCCTGGGCTTCCACGATTGTCAAAGCTGATTGCTACACCGAAAAGGGCTGCCCCATGTCTCGTCCGTCGCGGCGGATGAGACATGGGTTGAATGCAGCTTAGAATACCGATCCACGCGGTCAGAGACCCATGCCATCAGCGCGGACCAACCGCGCCATTCGCGGCCTGCGCCCTGGCTTGCGTCTGCCGCGCATCCAGAATCTCCGTCACCAGGAATAAGTCCGCCAGCAACGCACGCAGATGGATTGACGCATTCAGATTGTCGATCAACTGCGAACTGATCGCAGCCTGCGCCAGGACCATCTCCACGGCCGCAACTGCGCTCTCCGCATCGCGCTGCAGCACCGCGAAAAACGCTTCATACTTTTCCGCCGGCGCGAGTTGCTCTTCCTCAATCGTCTCAGCGTAACTCCGCGCAAGGCCACGCATCGCTTCGGCCGCGCGTGTCAAATGCTCGCGCAGTTGCTTGCCCGCGTCGCCTGCGTCCTCGCCCGAAACGCCGCGCGCAGCGTAGGAGAGCGTAAACTCGTAGCACTCCTCAATCGTTTCGCAATGTTGCTGGATGTCAGTCGCCATCGCTTGCGGCTAAGCCCCGTTTCGCTTCAGGGGCAGTCGGCCCTTTCACGGCCCATCGCCCGGTGTCGTGCTCTTCCAGGTAGAAATCGCGGCTCATCCAGCCAAAGATCATCGACTTCGTGATCGGGAACTTTTCGGGCCGCACGCCCATGTAGATGTGCATAATCGTCAGCGCGATAAATCCCACGCCGGCCAGTCCGTGCAGCACATACATCAGGCCCCATGTCATGTCGCTGAACAGATATGGGTTCCGCGTGAAGATCCCCGTCTGCACGCGCTTCATCATAAACAACCCGGTCACGATCACCGCCAGCCCGGCGAGCATCACCGCGCCGTGATACAGCTTGTTTTCCAGCGGATACTTCGCAAACTTGTTGGGCAGCGGCGCCTCTTTGCCGAAGAACCGCTTCGTCCGGTTCATCGCGTCGCGCAAATCCGTCTTGTCCGGCCAGATCGACCAGAAATCCAGAAAGAACGTCGAATGCACGATATGAAAGAGGATTGAGATCGTCAGCACCACGCCCGCAATCCAGTGGTACAGCACCCAGTTGAACTGCACCCCCACCTTGGGCAGAAACGCCGTAATCAGCAGCGTGATCATTGACGCCGCCATAATCCAGTGAAACAGTCTCGCCGACAGCGTGTGCCTCGGAACGCGCTCCGGAATCGCCGCCGTATTCACCTCGGCCTTGCGCTCCGCAAATCGCTTCGGCGGTTTCACCACGATCAGATAAAGCGCGTGGACGATCATGAAGAAAAATCCCGCGATGACCGCAACCCATATCAGTCCCCATGCAATGTGGATCGGGACCGATCTTCCCCATGGACTTATGGCCCACTGGATTAGCTCCATGTTGCCTCCTGTACGCCGCCGATCGCGCGCTTCACCAGGTTTCTCATCAACGGAATCTTGTACGCATTAAACTGCAGTGGCACCGCGCCCTCAATCGCAATCTTCCCCGCCATCTCGCCCGTCGCCGGGTCGGCCGGCTTGCCGCGCACTGCATCCTCCACAGCCTTTAGCCGCATCGGCCGCGGCGCCACCGCGTTCACCGCGATTCTGATGTCGTCGATATTGTTCCCGCTCAGCTTCATCGCGCTCGCCACATTCATCAGCGGAAAATCCCACACGTTCCGGTCGCGCACTTTCTCAAAATAGAACTTCGCGCCCGCCCACGTTGATGGAATGCGGATCGCCGTCAGCAGATCACCCGGCTTCAGAATATTGAGCCGGGTAATATCCAGGTCCGGCCCCACAAAATAATCCTCGGCATCCACCACGCGCTCGCCCTTCGGCGTTTGCATCACAAACTTCGCGTCCAGTGCAATCAGTGCGGGTGCCGAGTCCGACGGATGCACAGCCACGCAGCGGTCTGCCCCAAAAATCGCGTGCTCGCGGTTGCGCCCCACCGGCGTGTCGGCATAGCAAATATTGCCGCCAGCGCGATAGCACGGCCAGCCCCCGCGGTAGTACCAGCAGCGCGCATCCTGCGACACGTTGCCGCCCAGCGTGCCCTGGTTGCGAATCTGCGGCGAGGCAACCAACTCAACCGCTTGCGCCAGCACGCCATAATCCTTCTGGATCGCCGGATGGTTCCCAATCTCTGTCAGCGTGGTCATCGCGCCAATCTCCACGCCGTCGCTCGTCGTGCGAATTCCCTTCAGCTCCTCAACCCCGCTCAGGTCTACCAGCACCTTCGGCTTCTTGATGCGGTCCTTCAGCCAGTCAAAGCTGTCCAGCCCACCGGCCATCACCCACGCATCTTCACCGTTCTGCTCCAGCAGCCGCTGCGCTTCCGCGGCACTGTCCGGCTGAAGCAGGTCAAAAGCGGGCATTACGTCTCGAATTACCGCCATGATTCACTCCATGTCCATCGCATCGATCCAGGCCCTTAGTCCCTAGCCCCTAGGTCCCTGCCTTCTCGTTCCCTTGTTCCCTTCTCCCTCGTTCCCGTCTTTCTTGTTCCCTTGTTCCCTGCCGGGGCCCCCGGCGGCTGTGCCGTTGGGGTGGCTTGTTCCCTGTTTTTCAAATGTGTGCCAGCAAAGGATTTTGCGTCGGACGCCCCGCTTCAAAGGACGTCAGAATCGTGTCGGCATTCACAGGCGCGCGCTGAAAGATGTTGTCTCCGAGCGCGTCGGCAAGCGCGTTCAAAATCGCTGCGCACCCTCCGCCCACCGGCGGCTCACCGCATCCGCGGGCCCCAACCGGCGTCTCCGGATCGGGAATGTTCAACGCATTCCACTGCATATCTACCGGCACATCCAGAATCGTCGGTGGCCTGTTCTGATAAAAGCGCTCGGCGACGGAAATGCCATACTGCGGATCGATCACCCACTTCTGCCCGATCGCATGCCCAATGCCAAGCGTCGAACGTCCCAGAATCTGCCCACCCAGCGCCGCCGGATGCAGCACCGTCCCAACATCGGCATAGGCCAGGTAATCGACGATGTAATACTTCCCCGTCTCCACATCGGCCTCTACCTCGGCGAAGCACGCCAGATAGGAATACGAATCGCCATCGTGCGGATACTTGTCTTTCGCTGAAGCCACCAGGCCCTGTCCCGCCAAATTGGCTACCGCTTGCTTTGTCGCTTTGTGCACCTCGGGATTCACATCGTGGCCGTCGTAGATGCCGCCCAGTTTGATCGCGTGTTGCGCCGCTTCGGCAAAGCTCATCCCCGCGCCGCCGCCCCTGCGGCTCACGCGCAGGTTGGCAACCTCATATTCTTCCGGCTGCCCTCCCAGTTTCTTTGCCGCCACTTCCTTCAGTCTCTGCACGCACTCCAAACCCGTCGCGTGCGCCGCTCGAGTCATAGCGTGCACGGTCTGGCTGCCGCCCGAGTCGCAGGTGTAAGGGAAATGTTTCGAGGTGTCGCCCCACACGATATCGCAGGCATCCCAGGGCACGTCCAGAACCTCCGCGGCCGCGCGATGCACGTCGATCACCGCTTCGGTTCCAAGGTTGCCAATACCTGACTGAATCTGCACGCGCCCTTGCGGAGTGATAACAATAAGCCCGTCGAAGCCGATGCTGCCGCCGTGGAAGTTCGTGAGCGCCACGCCCACGCCGCGCACCTTTGTGCCGATCCGCTTGGGCTGCCGCGCCACCCGCCGTTTCCACTTGAACTGCTCCGCGCCCAGGTCCAGCGCTTGTCTCTGAAAGCAGCTCGTCACATACGCGCGCTTGCCCGCGTGATTCGGAGGCCCGTACTCCGCCTTACCCTCCGGGCAGTTCACGCGCCGCAACGCCACTTGATCCACCCCGAGTTGCCGCGCGGCCTTCGCCAGAATCGGCTCCATAATTGCAATGGCCTGCATGCCTCCCGGCGCACTCTGTGCGCTGCGCGGAGGCGTGTTGGTCGCCACCGTCACATTCCGGTATCGCATCGCTGGCGGCTGGTATTGTAACGAAGCGATGCTCGCGCATGAGCTCCCGTCTCCGCTCGAGCCATAGGATCCGGCGTCCGACACCAGAAACATGTCAACCGCCGTGATGCGGCCGTCCTTGGCAAAACCCACCTTCGTGCGCGCCCGAATCCCCGGCCGCGCGCGCCCGATAAAATGCTCCTCCTGCCTGCTGATGCGCATCATCACCGGAGCGTTCAGCTTCCTCGAAAGCAGCGCCGGAATCACCAGTGTCAGCGCGCCAGTGATCTTGCTGCCGAATCCACCGCCCGTATATTCGCTGATGAAGACCACCTTGTCCTCGTCCATGTGCATCCAGCGCGCGATTGCGGCAACCGTCTGAAATGTGCTCTGCGTCCCTGTATAGAGGAAGAGCTTTCCGTTCTGCCAATACGCCATCGTGGTGCGCGGCTCCAGGCATTGGTGGCTCACGTCCGGCGTCAGGAACGTCTCGTCCAGCACCAGCGCGGCGTTCTTGAATCCCGCGTCCACATCGCCATACGACCACTCGTCCGGCGCATGACCCATCGGCATGCGGCCATCTTTTTCCACGGCAAAGTCTTCGTCCGTCCACTTGAAGTCGGTCAGCTTCATCGCGCCGCGGCCCGTGCCCTCCCTCACCCAGACGTTGCCGTCCTCGCGGGCATTCGCGCTCCCCGGCCGCAGGCTCTCCAGCGGGTCGGTCGCAAACGGCAGCGGCTCCATATCGATCTCGATCTTCTCAATCGCTTCCGCGCACGTCAGCTCATCCACCGCCGCCACCGCCAGAATCGGCTCGCCCTGGTACATCGGCTCGTCCGCCAGCGCCAGTTCGCCCCATTTGTCCGGTTGGATCATAGTCCCGTTATCGTTCATATAAGCCGCGTGCCCGGGAACATCCGCCGGCGTAAGAATCGCCTTCACTCCCGGCATCGCCAGCGCCTTTTCGGCGTTGATGCTCTTCACGCGCGCGTGCGGCATGGGGCTCAGCACCAGCCGGCAAAACAGCATCCCCTCGGCGCGAAAGTCTTCCGCATATTTCGCCTGCCCCGTCACCTTCGCCACCAGGTCGTTGGTCGAGTAGTCTTTGCCAATCAGCTTGTAGCCCGTGCCAAACGGGCGCGGCTTCTCATTCTCGGCTTTCATCACATCAGCGGGAGTCTCAGCCATCGTCAAGCCCTCCTCATGTATTCGGCACCACGCATCATCGCGTCCAGAATCTTCGTATAGTCCTGGCATCGGCAAAGGTTCCCGCTGATGCCGTGCGCCAGCTCCGCCCGCGTCGGGTTGGGATGCGTCTTCAGGTATCCCACTGCAGACATCACGAATCCCGACATGCAGAACGCGCACTGGAATCCCTGCTCGTCCATCACCGCCTTGCTGCACCGGGTGCAGCGTTCCGTCGTCCGCCGCCAAGCCTTCGATCGTGGTCACCTTGCGTCCGCGCACCGTGTTGCGTTAGCACCGAGCAGCTATAGTGCGGCACATCGTCTATCAGCACCGTACACGCTCCGCATTCCGCGCGATCGCAGCCCAGCTTGGTTCCCGTCAGTCCCAGCTTGTAGCGCAGCGTCCACGCCAGCGTCTCCTGCTTCATCACTTCCACGCGGCGCATTTTGCCGTTCACATTCAACGCGATCAGCCGTTCGCTGCCGAAACTTCTCACCCGGCCGGGCGCCAGGATCTTGTAGCTCGCCGCGCTCACCACGGCGCCTCCGGCAATTACGCCCAGAATGAATCTGCGTCGCGTAATCGTTTTCGATTGGCTTTCGGTCGTCTTGGGATCTTCCATCTCCGGCATGGCAGTCTCTCCGGGTTCAGGCTCGTTCCAGTCTCAGGAACGGTTCAGTTGAGCATCGCTCGTGTTTGCGGGGGTCACGCTGCCGCGCTTGCGGGGATCACGCGACGCTATGCCGCTATCTTAGCTCCAGCCCCTCAGCCCTTGCAAAGCCCGCTGGTCGCCCTTTCCCGCCGTACCTTGCGCCTTGTCAATAGACCCTGGCGACTAACCCCAACCCATGCAATCCCGGCAAAACGCAACCCCGGCTTGCCGCTCCTGCATCTTACGGCCAACGGCCCGTTCGGCGCTCGTTCTCTTCATTCCATCGATTGGTGGCCAGAAATTTATGGCGGAGACTCTCGTCCGTCAGACCCAAGGCAACCCGGTTTCTCCGTGGCTGATTGCCGTCTCCGTGATGCTCGCCACTTTCATGGAGGTGCTCGATACCGCCATCGTCGCCGTCGCCCTGCCCTACATCGCCGGATCGCTTTCCGCCACCACCAGCGAAGCCACCTGGGTTCTCACCAGCTACCTCATCGCCAACGCCGTCATCCTCCCTGCCAGCAACTGGTTCGCCTTGCGCTTCGGGCGCAAGCGATTTCTCATCACCTGCGTCGTGATCTTCACCGCCGCATCCTTTTGCTGCGGAGCGGCGCCCAGCCTCCCTCTCATGCTCCTGGCGCGTATCGTGCAAGGCGCCGGCGGCGGCGCGCTCCAGCCGCTTTCCCAGGCCATCCTGCTTGAAAGCTTCGAGCCCCGCAAACGCGGCCAGGCCATGGCCGTATTCGCCTTCGGAGTCGTCGTGGCTCCGATCCTCGGACCCACGCTCGGCGGTTGGCTCACCGACGCCTATAGCTGGCGCTATGCCTTCTATATCAATATTCCCGTGGGCATCCTTGCCGCCTTCATGATCGGCCGCTTCATCCACGATCCGTCGTACGTCAAAAACGCGAAGCCCGGCAAGTTTGACAACCTCGGCTTCGGGCTCCTCATCGTCTGGACCGGATGCATGCAGATTGTCCTCGACAAAGGCCAGGAAGTGGATTGGTTCGGCGCAAACTGGGTCCGCTGGGCCACGGTCATCGCAGTTGTCGCTCTCGTCTGGTGGATCATCTACTCCTGCCGCGCCCGCAAACCGCTCGTCGACTTGCGCGTTCTCGCCGACCGCAACTTCGCCGTCGGATGCCTCCTCATGATCCTCTTCGGCGTGGCTGTCTATTCCATGGTCACCGTGCTGCCCCTCTTCTATCAGGAGCTGCTCGGCTACACTGCGTTTACCGCGGGCATCGTCGTCTTTCCCCGCGGCATCGGCGCCGTCATCGCCATGCCGGTCATTGGATACCTCAGCGGCCGCGTCGACCCGCGCTACCTGCTCACCTTCGGCTTCATCATCTTCGGCATCACTTCGCTCATGTTCGGCAATGTGAACCTCTCCGTAGGACCCGAAACGCTCCTCTGGCCCATCATCATCACTGGCTTTGCCTTGAGCTTTGTCTTCGTCCCCATCACCACGCAGGCCTACACCAATCTGCAAAACGAGCAAATCGGCAATGCCAGCGGCGTCTTCAACCTGGTGCGCAATATCGGCGGCTCCGTGGGAATATCCATCTCACAAACCCTGCTCACCCGCCGCGCCGATCTTCACCAGAACCAGATTGCCGGCTCCGTCGCACAATCGCAGACATCGTTCCAGACGCGATCGGCGCAATTGAATGCCGCGCTCGGCCACTTGACCAGTCCCGCCAACGCCATGCCCCAGTCCCACGGGATGCTCTATCAAGCTCTCGGCCGGCAAGCATTGCTCTGGGCCTACGTTGATATCTTCCGCTGGACCTCGCTGCTCTGCTTCTTCTGCGTATTCCTGGTTTGGCTCTTCACGAAGGCCAAGCGCACCCACGCCCCCGCCGGCGCCCATTGAGACTGTCGTTCTCTGTTCTCTGTTCTCTGTTCTCTGTTCTCTGTTCTCGTTCTGTTCTCACAGGCACCCGACCGCCGGCGCCGCAACCGTTGCCGTCTCTGGCGCACCCCCAAAGCGCCGCTCCCTGCCGCTGAACTCCTCCACGGCCGCATCCAGATCTCTCTCATCGAACTCCGGCCACATTCGATCTGTAAACACAAGCTCGGCGTACGCGCACTCCCACAACAGAAAATCCGATAGCCGCTTCTCGCCGCCGGTGCGGATCAACAGGTCCACTTCTCCACTCTCTCCAGTAAGCGCCCGCATCAGCATCGGGCGCAGCCGCTCGGCAGCCGTCGCTGCCTCGCCGCCCAACACCGCCGCCTCGCAAGCCGCACGCGCAATTGCCTCGCGCGACGAGTAATCAATCGCCACCCGCAAATGCAATCCGCGTCCGCCTGCTGTTGCTTCCTCCGTTTGCTCAATCGCGCGCAGCGCCGCCGCCGGCAATCGATCGCGCCGCCCGATCGCCTCAAACCGCGCCCCGCGCCTTCGCAGTCTCTCGGTCTCAAGCCGCAAAAATGCCCTAAGCAGCCAGAAGATCCTCTCCACCTCCGCAGCCGGGCGCCGCCAGTTGTCCGATGAAAACGCGTAAAGCGTAAGGCAGCGCACCCCCTTCGCATCCGCGTGCTCCACAATGCGCCGGGCCGCAGCGATTCCAGCTCGATGCCCCGCAGCGCGCGGGAACCCGCGGCGCGTCGCCCAGCGCCCATTCCCGTCCATGATGATTGCTACGTGCAGTCCGTCCTTGCGTTCTCCCGCCATCGCCAAAGCCCCCTCAAGGGCCTGCCTTTTGTTCTCGACGCCCCGCGAACTCCGCGCCTTTCCGCTTTACGGTGTTCCTGTCGTCATCGAATTCATCCCTCTCCCGGCGCGTCCTTTACCGGCAGCGAGCCATACCAGTCGATCCCGCGCGTCAGATACATCGCAGCTGCCACCGCCACAAAACTTGCCACGGCGCCCACGAGCAATGCATAGTCCTTCAGCCGTAGCAGCACATAAATCAACGCATACAGCGGGCAAAAAACAGCAAAAGCTCTCAGCCCCAGGCTCCAGCTCTTGAAAATCCATTCCGCGTTCACTGACAGCAGTCCCACCGTCGCCGCGCCCGCAATCAAAAAGCCCATATCGAATCCCACCTTTTCTGAGAGCGACAACAGCAACAGGTAGAAAATGATCTGCGCCACGCCCACCAAGACATACTGCGCGGGATGGATTCGTTTTCCACTCGTCACTTCAAACGTGAAATACGTTAGAAACACCAGCCCTTCGAAAAGAAGCACATACTTGAGCGAGCGGTTCACTGACCGATACGAATCCACCGTCACGGATGTCGACGGCCCGCCAATCCGAGCCGTTGCTTCGGCCGCGTGCGTCATCCTGTCATTCACGAGCCCTTGTACAAAAAGTCCCGGTATGTTCATCATCACGGCCAGCACACACACCACAATCAGCTTCACTCCCGCCGACCGCGTGCTCACCCTCGGTTGCGCATTCGCATTCAACATCGAAAATCCACTCATCGTCTCTCCTTCTTTGCCTTTCACTTTGTACCGCAAAGTATCACTGCAAAAAAACTCACACTCTCGACGGCGTCATGCCCACCAACAGCTTCGGCGTCGATTCATCCTTCACCCGTGCCGCATCCTTGATCACCTGTTCCAGCGTCGTCAGGTACTCCAGATAGCTCTTCCGCCCCGATGCCGTAATCCGGCAAATCGTCAGCGGCCGATTCCTTTCGTGTCCCTTCACAATCTCCACCATCCTGGCCTTCTCCAGCACTCTCAGGTGGCGGCTCAGGTTGCCATCCGTCAACGCGCACAGTTCCTTCAGGTCGTTGAACGTCAGTCCCCTCGCGTTCGTCACCAGGCTCGTCAGCACACTCAAACGCGCGCGCTCGTGAATTACCCGGTCCAGCCCTTCGTACGCAAAGCGACCCTCGCTCCGTCGTGCCTTAGCTTTCATCTCTCGCCTTCCGCGCCCCTTCTCGCGCGTTGCGCAGCAGCACTCCAGCCACCAGCAACTGTCCCACTCCATATGGAATCCCCATCGCCCACGGAGAAAATGCGCGCGCATCACCGAGCGAAATACAGAACAGGCCGGTAAAGAGATACCACACGCCTGCCGCAATCATTGGTCTTGGCAAAAACCTGCACGAAGAAAACACTCCCAGGCTGAAAATCACCTGCCATACTCCAGGCAGCATCCACTCCGCCGCGGGCACGTAGCGCACCAGGGCGAATGTCATCAATCCGCCTGCCGCCACCGAAGGCAGAAACTGCTCCACCGCCATCCGAATCATTGCGTCCGCCATACCGCTATGCATCCGCCTTGTCCGCGCAAACATCTCTGCCCCGATCACTGAGGCGCTCACCAGCGCGGTAGCGATCCACGTCGCCAGGTAAGCCGCAAGATTCTGTTGCCCATCGGGCAGCCAGCGCCATTGCGCCGTCGCTGCTGCCAACGCAAATAACCCCGTCGCTGCCAGTGTCGCCGGACCGTAGCCGCGAAAATCCGTGCTGCGCGCCACCTGCATCCGTATGCTGCTGATGTCCCCCAGCGCTTTATTCAGGTCGTGCATCTGGGCCTCACTTTGTATTGCAAAGTAACTCAATCCCTGTCTCCTGTCAAGCACCCCGTGACAACCCCATCGCCAACCTCAGCCGTCGTACTTCCCCCTCCTTCTGCAGCAGTCTCATCGCGAAACGCCCCTGCACCCATCCCTTGACATTCGACAGGAGTTGCATTAGCTTGGTGTCGATTGCCGAGGGGAAATGCCACAGCCGACCGATTTGCTCCAGGGAACGTTGGACCTCCTGATCTTGAAAACACTGGCTCTTGAACCAATGCACGGCTGGGGAGTGGCTCAACGTATTCAGCAAGTATCCAAAGACGCGCTCCAGATTGGACAAGGTTCGCTCTACCCGGCTCTCTACCGGTTGGAATACAAGGGTTGGATCCGATCCGATTGGGGAACTTCAGAGAATAACCGGCGCGCGAAATTTTATCGCTTGACCGCCGCGGGCAGAAAGCGACTCCAGACCGAGCTCGCCGACTGGGATCGATTGTCGGCCGCGATTGCCTTGGTGCTTGGCCGCAACTCGGAAGCGTCGTCATGATCGTTGAGTTCATCACCCGGCTTCGCTTCCTCCTCTTTCGCAAGAAGAGACATGAAATGGACGAAGAGCTCCGGTTTCATCTGGAGCAGTCCGTTGCCGCTAAAGTGGCCGCTGGCTTCACTCCGGAAGAAGCGCGGCGTCAGGCGCTAATCGAATTTGGCGGTGTGGAGCGCGCCCGCGAACAGTGCGAGCAACAGCGTCCCGGTCTCTGGATCAACACATTCGCCCAGGATTTGCGCTACGGTATCGCGCGTGCTGCGCAAATCGCCTGGGTTTACCGCTACAGCGGTCATCACGCTCGCGCTCGGCATAGGAGCCAACACTGCCATCTTTAACGTGGTCAACGCGGTATTACTCAAGCCGCTGAGTTACCCCAACGCCCATCGCATCGTGGAATTTGGGTTTCGATCATCGGTGATTGTCAATTTCCTTTCCAGCGTTCCCGAATTTCACGCCTATCAGCGACAAACACGAATCTTCAGTGAAGTTGCGGCATACGATTTTGTCGGCCCCGGCTTCGATCTCACCGGCGAACACCCGGAACAGATCAATGGCATTCACGTTACACAGGGATACTTCCGTGTTTTCGGCGCTCCGGTCATCTTGGGGCGGACCTTCACCCCGCAGGAAGATGCGCCCAATGGCGGCCACGTGGTCGTGTTGAGCTATGGACTGTGGCAGCGCAAGTTTGGCGGCGACGGGGCGGTCATCGGAAAGTCGCTCTTGATGGGCAATGAGCCGTATACGATCATCGGTGTCATCGGAAAACGGTTTGTCAGCGACCCCGAAGCGGAGATCTGGCTGCCGTTCCGGTTTCCGCCTGTCAGCAGCGACATGAATCACTTCTTTCATGTCGCCGGCCTTCTCAAGCCCGGCGTCACCCTTGAGCAGGCAAACGCGCAATTGCAGCTTGCTGCCGCTCAGTACCATCGCGATTATCCAAAACAAACCGGTCCACGAATTCGCTTCCAGGTTCAGCCGCTGCGCGACAGCATCGTCGGAGACGTACGCAATTCCCTCATGATCCTCCTTGGCGCCGTCAGCCTGGTGCTGCTCATCGCCTGCGCGAATGTCGCGAATCTTCTGCTTGCGCGCGCCACTGCGCGGAAGCGGGAATTCGCCATCCGCGGCGCTCTAGGCGCCAGCCGCTGGCGCGTCGTTCGTCAACTGCTCATTGAAAGCGCCTTGCTCACCATCGCCGGCGGCGTTCTCGGCCTCGGTCTCGGTTTCGCAGGTGTTCGCGCTCTGCTGGCCATCAGCCCTCCGGGATTGCCGCGTATCGGCGAGGGTGGCTCCGCGGTCGCAATAGATTGGCGCGTACTCACTTTCACCGTCGTGGCTACGCTACTTACCGGCATTCTGTTCGGACTCTTTCCCGCCCTCGGCGGTTCGCGCACTGACCTGACCTCCGTGATGAATGCAGGTGGCAGCCGCTCCGGTGCCGGGCCTCGTCAGGGGTGGGCCCGCTCGTTGCTTGTCGTATGCGAAGTGTCCTTAGCCCTCGTTCTGCTCATTGGCTCGGGGCTTCTCATCCGCACACTCCTGGCTCTTCATGCGGTCGAGCCCGGCTTCGATGCGCACAACGTCCTCACCTTGGAAATGTCGCTTAACGGCGAGCGTTTCCAGACGACCGAGGGCGTGGCCCAGCTTTCGCACGACGGACGCGAACGATTGAATGCCATGCCGGGAGTGGAGATCTCGGCGGCCGCTTTCTGGTTACCGATCGCGGTTGGCGATGCACTGCCTTTCCAAATTGTTGGAGATCCGGTCGACAAAGACCGCCAGAACGGAAGCAGGTGGATGAGTGTTTCGCCCGGATACTTGGATGTCTTCAAGATTCCCATCCTGCGCGGGCGCGCCTTCAACGAAAGCGATACAGCGAGCGCACCAGCCGTCGCACTCATCAATCAGACGATCGCGGAACGCTATTGGTCAGGGCAGAACCCCATCGGGCGTCAAATCGCCATCAGCAAAGGAGGAGGCCCGGGCTTGGATGAATCCATTCACACCATCGTGGGAGTGGTCGGCGACACACACAATGCTGGTCTCGGCCGTCCCCCTGGCAACCTGGTGATGGTTCCCATCTCCCAGGTCACCGACGCCTACACCCGCTCCTACACCAACGGCCAACCGCTTTTTTGGGTGGTTCGCACCCATGGCGACCCTCGCCAGGCCATCCCTGCCATCACAGAGCGGCTCCGGCTTTCGAGCGGCGGCTTTCCGGTCGCGCACGTCCGAACCATGGACGAGGTAATGGGCACATCGACCGCCCGCGAGAACTTCAACATGCTGCTGTTGACCATTTTGGGAGCAGTCGCGCTGGTTCTCGCCGCGATCGGTATCTTCGGCCTCATGGCTTACTCCGTCGCGCAGCGCTCACAGGAGCTGGGCGTTCGCATGGCGCTCGGTGCGGACCGCTCCGCTATTCGCAGCTTTGTAATTTGGAACGGCATGCGGCTTGTGGTCATTGGCGTGATCATCGGCGTTGCCGCGGCCCTCTTGCTGACACACTTGATCGCGAGCCTGCTTTTCGGCGTGCGGCCCCTGGATCCAGCTGCGTTCTGCTTTGCTCCTCTTATCCTTTCAGTTGTCGCCCTGCTCGCGGTATGGCTGCCTGCCTCTCGCGCCTCCAAAGTCGATCCCATGCAGGCCTTGCGCGCTGAGTGATCAGCACGAGAAAACGTGATCGAGCAGCTCGATCAGGGCCGGCGCTCATCGAGTGAGTGTCTCGCAGCGACTACAGGACGCGAACCCCGCAAACTCCGCCGCCTTTCCGCATGTCAACCCCTCATATCGCTCGCCCGCTCACTCGCTCGCCTCTAACTTCCTGATTCGCCTTCTGATCCCCGACCCCAGTTCCCGGATCTTTGTTTGCATTAAATTTCCCGCTCAAAGCGCACAATTAAACCATTAGCGTTCATTCAGGCCATTTTCTTGGGCGGAGACACTCCGCCTCGATGCCGGTTTCCGCGTGAAAAACAGCACCGGAACCGGAAATGGCCAGAAAATGCCCCGTAAGTCCTTTAGATCGGGAACTTACGGCCTAACCCCTTTGATATCATCGGGTTGCAGCCAGAGATCAAAGGTACAACTCGTTGAAAAGAAACCCTTTGCCCCCAAAAAGGGGTGGGGGGGCCTAAGGGGGAGGGGGTATACATTTCGCGTGTCGCCCCTTCAGAAACGAACGGAGCCAACTGCAAATCGAGCGCCCATAAAAAAGCCCAGCCCAGCTCCCAAAAGTGCCGAGGGAGCAAAGGCTGGGCCGTGTCGTTGAATAAATTACGAATTAAGTTATGGATAATAACTCGTCTGCAAATCCGTTTTCCGCCGCTCTCAGTCTTTCCTTCTGTACTGACCTCTCTTCGACGGCAGAATCTGAACGTCGTCAACGCTCTCGCCGCCATTTCCACGGGTCTTGCTCTTCCTTGGTCTGACGAGATTCCAAGGCAGAATCTCTGGCTCCGACGTGATCTTCGGCCGTCCACTGTCTTGCGCGCCGTCACCGTTCGTTGCTCCGGCCACGCCTTCGCTTTCCGGAACCTGAACCATAGGGTGCAACGGAGCCTCAGGCTCGGCTTGCCCCGCCGCTCGTGGCGCGAAATTCCCGGCTGCCCCCGTGCCGTCAAACAGTGACTCGAACGGCGCAATGTGTTTCAGCAGGTTTTCGGCTTCAGCGCTTCGTTGCGTACCATGTTTTGCAAGATCCAGTTCCCTGATTCCCCGCGAGAAAATTCGGCCTCTTAGCTCGCTCAGCTTTGGCAGCGCGAAATGCGCGCTCGTTTCCTGCGCCTGAATCTCCGTCTCATGCGCAAATCGCCTGCTGTCGCCATTCGTTGTAAAAGCGTCTGCGATTCCCTCGTTCGCCGCTTTCGGCTGCGTTAGCGCGGTGTCGGAGCGCGCGCGCGTCTCTGCCATCCACCACGGAATCTCGCTCGTTTGATGTGCCGCATAATCGGCCATCAATGGCATTTCGCGCTGTATCTCTCTCAGGTACGGATCAAACTTGGGAAGCAGCTCCGGTTCTTTCGCCCGCTCGCTGACCTCAGGCTTCTGCGGCGTTTGCGCTGCGTCCGCGGTTCGCGCGTTTGCGTCGGCGATCGAGCTCTCAGCCGCTTCCTGGGCTGCTGTTTGTTCTCCTTCCCCCGCTGCGCGCACTGCTTCAGCCGCCACGCGTGCTTCACGAACCGTCCGCTCCTCGCTGCCGCTCCGAGAGCGCAAACGCCCTTCCATCTCCTTGATGGCGCGGCGAAACGCCGGATCGGCATTCTTGAGCCTCACGCGGTTGAGCACAAACCTCACTGCCGCGGGATTGAGCTGCTGCAGGTTGCGCACGGTTTCGCGTAGCTGCGCTCGTGTAGTTACACCAGACTCGATCACCACGATGGTGCAAGCGGCGGATCGCACCAGGGACTCAGGCCCCGCCGACACCGTAAGCGGCGCTGCCTCGCCGACAACCAGGCCATTGCGTCGCCCTTCGACCTCTTCCACTACCCTCTGCAACAATGCCGTCGCTCGTGCGTTCTCCTCCGCCAGGTCATCGGCGTCGCCTGCCTCGAGTCCCAGTGCCGTAGGCGAAACTCTCTCGTCGGCCTCACGCGTGATCCTGCCTTGCGCAGCCAGCGCGTCTCTCACCCTGCCGGCAATGGTTGTCACGCCCGCGCCGGACCTTGTCCCTACGAAGATGCAGCTCTTGATACCGCCTTCTCTGCAGACAGAATCGATCGCCGAGGCCAGACGCAGCAGGCATTCGCTGGCGGCAGCTTCCGAAACATCCGAGAAGTCGGGTAACGTCGCCGTCGGCGCAAAGCCAAGCAGTTGCTGGGCGTCTGCAGCAATGTAGATCTTCGGGTTAAGCTTATGGGCGGCCACCGCAACCAGCAATCCCAGGCCGGCGAAGGCAAGAGGCAGGAGAATCGCAGCGGCGCCTTCGAGCAGTGGAGATGACGCAGGCTCGAAATCATTGAGGCTCAGCGCGGTGAGGCTGGGCCAGCCCAACACCAGATAGGCCACGGCGAGGACAAGACCGAGCAGTCCGAATCCGAGGACGAGTTTGCGATGGATTCGCAGGCTCCGGCGACAGTTGAAGCGGAAGGGCGCCTGCTCTGCGGTGCCTGCCGGGAATGCTTGGGGAGCGGAAGTGCCCTCAGCGGGCCGGAACGAGTCCAAAGGCTCCAACTGATTGGAAGTCCCATTCATATGCCGCTCCGAACTATGCCTGCGTGCTGAGAAAGAAAAACAAGATCAGGCGTTGTATAAAGTAGGTGGCGCCAGATAATCCGGCCCTCGGCACCAAGACGATGCCGCCCGCATTGGCAGGCGAGATCTGATGCACTTCAAGCTATGCGCCCGGACGATGTAGAACAATTCCGCAAAGGTGGGAGCCGAAGAACCAAGGGATGGGTCTTTAGAAACATCGAATATCCGCGGGCAAGTAACTGCTCGCGATTACCATCGTCAGAGTGAACAAGGCATTCGGACCACGACGATATTCGACGCGTATCGAGTCGTATTTATGGAGCGCCCCGAAGAAGCCATCCGTCTGAACGCGTGGGCTCGGCCTTAAGCAGACGACATCTCCCTACCCTTTGCCTCACGTCCAAACGTCGCCAGGGCTGCCAGCACAAGCGACACCACCACCACGGTGATGGCAAGCACGGCCGGATAGTTGCCCCAGCGTTCCGCTAAAAGCGCCTGCCCCTTTCCGTTCCAAGATGTGATGAGCCCTCCTAATTGGTAGGCCAGACCAGGAGCCGTGGCGCGCACTGGGGCAGGCGACAATTCGCTCAGATAAGCCGGAACCACCCCCCACGCCCCCTGAACCATGAATTGCATTAGCACGGCGCCGATGCCGAGTGTAACCGCGGAGTGCCCGTATGCATACAGCGGAATCACGGGAATCGCCAACAGCGATGCGGTCACGATCGCCCGCTTGCGTCCCCATTTCTCTGACAGCGATCCAAAGACGATCCCCCCGGCGATGGATGAAAACCCGTAGAGGACGCCAATGAGCCCGATCACCATCGGGGAGAGCTTCATCTGAACCGCTAGAAAAGTCGGATACACATCCTGCGTACCGTGCGAAAAACTCATGAAGGCCGTCATCAGTAGCACGAGAAAAAGAAACGTGGGCAAGAAGTTCAGCAACTGCTGCGGCCATGCCGGTCCTGCCTGAGCGGCAGCCCGTGCCTTGCGTTTGTTGGCGTTTGCCAGCCACACTGGCGACTCAGCCACCCGGGCCTGTACATAAAATGCCAGCAACGCGGGCGTGGATCCCAGAATGAAAAGGCCCCGCCAGCCGATCCCTGGAATCGACAGCCCATGCCAATGGAAACCCGCAAAAAGCAATCCGAATGCGGCCGAAGCTAGAATGGACCCCATTGCGTAGCCTTCCTGCAGCAGGCCTGAGAACGTGCCGCGGCCGTCCTTGGGCAGCGTCTCAAATGCAAGAGCTGCGCCCACTCCCCATTCGCCGCCCATAGCGACTCCAAACAGGGCCCGCAGAATCAGCAGAACATTCAGTGAAGGCGCGAAGCCGCAGGCCAGTTCGATCACCGAAAAACCCAGGATGTTCGCCATAAGCACCGGCCGCCGGCCATAACGATCAGCCAACATGCCGAAGATCAGCGCGCCCACGGGTCTGAACGCCTGGGTCAAGAAAACCGCTCCGAGCACCGTCGAGGGCTGGGTTCGGAATTCGCTCGCGATCGCCTTCACGCAAAAAATGAGCAGAAAAAAGTCGAGACTGTCCAGCGTCCAGCCCAAAAAGGCCGCCAAAAATGCGTGGCGCTGCGAGCGAGTCAGTTGGCCAAACGGTCCAAGTGCCGGCATACGCGGGAGCATAGCAGAGCGACGTCTCGCTTCACCCGGGCACGCTCAGGATGTAGGCCTCACCGAAAGATACTTGTTGCAACGGATATCGTGCCTGCGACATCCTATGGCGGTAGGGCGATGGACGGCCAACCCTAATCGACCGCGCATCCACGAGAGACGCCGATCGCTCCTTCGTTTCATGCACCGAGCTAACGGCCCTGCGCTAAAAGGAGATTCCTCGCATGAGAAGGTTGGCCATCATGACCGGGGTTCTGGCTCTCTCTGCGCCGTCCGCTGTTGCGCAGGCCTCTATTTGGACATCGGACCCGAATCACAGCAAAGTCGATTTTGCGATCACACACATGAGCATCTCCAAGGTCCATGGCCGCTTTGGCAATGTGGCCGCCACGATCCGGCACGACCAATCGGACATCACCAAGTCCAGCGTATGACGCGGTCAAGCAATGAATAGCTACTTCACGGTGTTTGCGCTTGGATGCTCGGTTTTTCTCCGAACCCACGCGGCAAACTACGAGGAGGCCACCCAATGGCGGACTTAAAATCGGAGATTGCGCAGGCTGCCCCGTTCTCGAGCGTGGAGGAAGAGGCAATCCTTAACTTAATGCGCACCACGGATTGCCTGCAGCGGGCTTTCCAGCATAGATCCCGTCGCTGGGGCCTCACCTCAACCCAATACAACGTACTGCGAATCCTTCGCGGCGCGCCGCCTGAAGGACTGACCTGCGCGGCAATCGGCGACCGCATGATCACCGCGGAACCCGACATCACGCGCCTGCTGGCTCGCCTCAAAGGCCTCAAACTGGTCCGCCAGCACCGCGACCGGCACGACCGCCGCATAGTCTGGACACAGATCACGGATCATGGGCTCGATCTGCTCCGTTCCATGGATCCCGAAATTCAGCGCATCCCCGTTGACCTCCTCGGGCATATGAGTGGCGCTGAATTGTCTCAGATGATCCGACTCCTGGAACTCGCGCGAAATCCCTGCGCTAGGACTTTGGCGCATGACTAGGTTCGAATAATGGGAAAAATGAAAGGGAATCCTGCAGTAGACAAGTGCGGATTCATCACTATGAGGTGACGATCTTTTGTGCAACCGCTTCTTCGTCCAGATCGGATTGGATGATCTTGTTGTGCAGGCAATACAGCGCGAGTTCCAGCCGGTCTGAGACGCCTAGCTTATCGTAGATCTTGCGCAGGTAGTTCTTGATCACCTGCTCGGTCGTTCCCAGCTGGAAGGCAATTTCCTTGTTGCGCTTGCCCTGGGTAATGCAGGTGATGATCGACATCTCCTTGGGCGAAAGACGCGGTTGATTGCGCGGGCTCACCAGCGAAGCTGCCTGGGCACGATAGGCGTCGATCACCCAATTCACCGACTGGTTGTCGATCCAGGTTTCCCCTGCCGCGATGCGGCGAACACACCGCACCAGCAGGTCGGGCGATATCGAACGCGAAACGATGCCGCGAACTCCGCGCCTATATAGCTCCACCGTGTGGTTTTCGTCGGCGGCAACAGCTTGCACAATCAATTTCACATCAGGCGCCAGCCGCAAGAGCTCGGGAATCACATTGGCCGTCCCGGCCAGCATGCCCCCCTCTAAAAGAACGATGTCGGTGGGATAGCGTTCGATCGCCGCACGCAGATTGTCGAGGGAATCCGCCTGCGCAACGACACGGATGTCGTCCTCCAATGCAAAGACTTTGCGAATGCCTACCCGATAAATTGCCTGGGAATCCGCAAGAATCACGCGGATCGTCCCGGGCTTGATCGGAGCATCGACGCTCTCGCCTTCAGGGTTTTCGTCCAGGATTTCCATAGTCGGCTGCCGTCAAGCCAACTGTGCTCTCACTGCTCCGCAAATCGATAATCGTCAATAGTCGCAGCGGCAAGATGCTCATTATGGCTTGAGGAGCAGCGTACCACACGTCCCTTGCAATGGACCATAACATCATTGGGGGAGCCAAGGACCGTATGGGGCATCCGCATCGAAAAGCGAATATCAAGCCCCACATCTAAATCCCTGTCCAACGCAATGAGAACCCCACTCGCGGAGATGTTCCGGGTGAGAGCAGCAATCTCTCCCTCGTCGGCCTCCAACTTCACCGGCAGAGAGAGCGGAAATCGCACCGCGCAACGCACCTCTTGCCGTCCTTGCGCGGGAGCCGAATTACCTGACGGTGCTGGCGGATCTGGGTTGAGTGAATTCATAGTTTTTGACTACTTGAAAATGAACCCTCATGTCACTGTAGCCACTTTTGCGCTTTTGGCCCACGGCACCAAAGTTTTCTGTCTAGTAACCAACAAGCGTGTTTTGAAAGCACTGGCAGAAATGACCAAATCCGGCACCCCCGCCTACGCAACCCCGCCCTCTATCACCGTGTTTAGCAGATCCTCATCGTGGAGGCAGAAAATTGGTTCGCCGGGGCTTCGGCTCAACTTTTGCCGGCCAGCCGCCATTAGCGCGTGCACCCCCGTCGCCTCGATCCTGCCTTCTCCGTTAGTGCTCATCTGGAATCCACAACAAGTCGCCAATTGCGCGTCAGAAATGGCTGAAACTCCGCATCCGTACCCTAGATCGTGAAGGGACCTCAGGCGACGCGAATCCCATTGCATCGGCGTCAAGCGAATTTGGGGGCCTGATCAAAATGTGGAAAGTCGTGATTGTGAGCGTGCGTCCCCACGGTTGCTGAAGAATCCTTGAACTGATCGCAGCCACTGCCTCCACTCGTTCTCGAGTCGAAATGCATTGAATGGCGCGTACAGCGTGCGCGAATAGCCGCATAAATGCTGGCGATAGCACTAAGCGGAACGCAACTGTGATTTGGTTTGGGATCACGCGGAACGCGACAAAATGAGCGCATCTTCGTGTTCTTCGCCGCGCATGATCTGTTTGTAAGCTCCGCAACAGCTGCAGGACATCGTTCGATCAGACAGTCAGCGCGATGCGGTAGCGGATCCGGGAAAGTGTGGCCGCTCATGTGCAGTCAGCAGCTTCAATACCAGCGCTCAGCCTGCTCCGAATTGGCCAGTGAACCGACAGATTGCCGGCTTCTTGCCCTCGTAAGGCGAAGATAAAACAAAATTTAGACGGGATAATCACTGTTTAGTTACCTTAGATTCAGCCAAAGAGTTACTACCGATAGAAAAATTTGGCAATTGCACTTTTGTTGTAGCAGCCCTACACATTTTCGGGTACTCTTATGAAGCAAAGTTCGGTGGCAGAGTTGCCTGCCACCAGGAAGAGTGTCCAATGAATTCGAGCACGTTAAATATTTTGAAAGTAGCTTTTGTTGCTTTGCTTCTCGTGTGCGCCTGCACCGCGAATGCGATCCCGATGGGCCCGTTCCCGATGCCGCCTAGCGCCATCCCGATGGGTCCATTCCCGATGCCGCCCAGCGCGATTCCAATGGGCCCATTCCCGATGCCGCCTTCAGTCGCAGCATCAATCCCGATGGGTCCATTCCCGATGCCGCCTAGCGCCATCCCGATGGGTCCATTCCCAATGCCGCCCAGCGCGATTCCAATGGGCCCATTCCCGATGCCTCCATCGGTGGCGTAATCACCTAGGTACCTTTCCAGTACATCCGTTTCCTTCGCACAGTCTATGGCAAGAGCCGTAGACTGTGTTTTGTCTGCAGTTGTCCGTAACCAAAGTGAAATTGCTGCTAAGCTGGTAGCGCTTCATTTGGCAGGGCGGGCCGGATGTCGATGAGTCTTGACAACGCGCTATGGTTCGCCGGCATCTTGACCGAGACGGTCGTTGTTGCTTTGCTCGTCAATCGGCGCATAGGCCGAATCTTGCCCCTCTTTCTTGTTTATTGCATCTGGGACCTCATCAGCAATGTGGCTAGCTTCACCGGTGCTCAGTTTTTTCATTTCGATTATTCCCATTACTTGACCACTTATCTTGTCGAATCGGTCGTAGATTCTGCTCTCCAGTTCGGTGTCCTTGTTGAACTTGCTTGGTCGGTCCTCCGTCCGATCCGCTCTTCTCTATCTCGGTCGACTCTCCTGGTGGTTGCCGCGGCGATTCTGGCTCTTGGCGCAATGATCTGGCCGTTTGCGGTCTTTTCGACCCTGGCTCATTACTCTCTGCAACTCCGCATTGTCATTCATTTGCTGCGAACCGTCTCAATGCTCAGAATCGTCCTATTTCTGTTGCTGGCTGCAGGCAGCCAGTGGCTGTCGATCGGGTGGCGGGATCGCGAACTTCAAGTGGCGACCGGGCTTGGTTTCTATTCCCTGTTCAGCCTCCTGTTTTCGATTCTGCAGCCCCATTTGACCACCTCGGCGCAATACGTTCGAGTGAACCAGTTGATAGTCGGCAGCTTTCTCTGCTCCTTGCTCTACTGGGTCTTCAGTTTCGCGCAGAAAGAAACTGCGCGTCGCGATTTCACTCCCCAGATGCAGAGTTTTATTTTGGCCATGGCGGGTGCCGCGCGTTCTACGCGTACCGCATTGAGTGATGCCCGCGAGAGCAATTCTCAGAGGCGTGACAGCCGCTGAAGGGCATCCGCACTCGTCAACTTGGCGAACTGCTTCATAATGCAAGGGCTCGGCTGCGCCAGCGCATAGCCCTTTCTTCATTGATTCATTGATGCCACCGTCCGAGTCGACTCCTTGCCTCCTCGTGCGCCGCTGTAGAAGAATGCAAATTGGTCTTGACTTGATCGTTTCATCCGCCGTCATTGCCGGTTCCCTGGGGCGGGCAAGGAGTCTCATGAACCGTCGAGATGTAATCAAGCTCTCCTCCTACGTTGTTGCGAGCGCCTCGGCTTCGGCGATCGCTGGCGCCTCTGCTGCCTCGTCCGCTCCTGGGCGACCCGTACCCCGCTGGGACGTGCACGAGCTTAAGTTCACCGGACCATCCAGCGGAAACCCTTTCCTCGACGTTTCGCTTACCGCCACCTTTTCCCGCGGAAACCGAGCGATGACCGTCGAAGGCTTTTACGACGGCGACGGGGTCTACAGGGTTCGCTTCATGCCTGACGAACTCGGCGAATGGTCCTGGACGACCAGCAGCAACGCGCCGGGACTCACGGGCAAATCCGGCGGATTCCAGTGCGTGGCGCCGGACGCAAACAATCGTGGTCCGGTCTCAGTGCGCGACGGCTTCCACTTCGCCTATGCCGACGGCACAGCCTTCGTGGAGTGCGGCACCACGTGCTATGCCTGGGCCTTTCAGCCGAAGCGACGCAGCGCCAGACCATCGAGTCGCTCTACAGCCTCGCCATTCAACAAGCTCCGCATGTGCCTCTTTCCCAAGTGGTACCAGCACAATCGCAAGGAACCGCCGCTCTATCCCGTTCCCGCGCAACGGTGAAGTGAACGACTACTCCACCTTCAACGCCGCCTACTTCCAGCATTTCGACCGCCTCATCCTCGAACTGCGCCGCATCGGCGTCCAGGCCGATCTCATCCTCTTCCATCCCTACGACAAGTGGGGCTATCAGTCCATGCCCGCCGAGATCGATGACCGCTATCTCCGCTATGTGATTGCGCGTTTTAGCGCATATCGGAATGTGTGGTGGTCGCTGGCCAATGAATTCGATCTGCTGCGCGCCAAGACCAACGGCCGATTGGGACCGCTACGCGCGCATCCTCGGCGCACTACGACGCCTTCGACCACTCTGCGCTCCATCCACTACAGCCACTACCAGTACGAGTACGGCCGCGGCTGGTGCACCCATGCCGGCGTCCAGGATTCGCGCATGCAGTTAGGCGCGCAGTGGCGCAGCGACTGGCGCAAACCGGTGGTCTTCGACGAGTGCAGCTACGAGGGCAATATCGCCTCGCGCTGGGGCAACATTTCTGGCGACGCAATGACGCGCCGCTTCTGGCAAGCCGCAGCGCAGGGCTGTTACGGCGGCCACGGAGAAACCTATCTCAATCAGCAACGACGTCCTGTGGTGGTCGCATGGCGGCGTTCTGCACGGATCCAGTCCCGCAAAAATCGCCTTCCTGCGCAAGCTGCTTGAAGAAACCATCGCCATCGGGTCCGGGCCCATCGGATTCACCAACTTCCTTGACGATCCCATGGCCGCGCGCCGCGGCAACAATTCAGTGCTCTTCTATTACTTTGACGAGCACCAGCCTGCGGAGGGGAACTTCCCCTTACCCGAGGGCAAAACCTATACTGCGGAATATATCGACACCCTCCAACTCACGCGCACTCCGCTCCCCGGCGAATATTCCGGCAATGCTGAGGTTAAGTTGCCGGGCACACCGTGGGGATCTCTCTGGTTCCGCCAAAAAGGCATTGCGTAACGCCAGATCGGAATGTGAGCCTCATTACGCGTCGCCTTGCCGGCGAAGACTTATTCAAATTGCATCGCCCGCAGAGCCCAGCCTCCGCGGACTTCGTCCATTGACACCGCACCCATTCCAAGGTGTAATCGAGGTAGTGGTGAAGGAGTTCACCCTTAACCGCTGTCCTCTCTTCTAGGCCGGACAGATGATGACTCCTGACAGGGAATCCTGTTGCGGAGTCATGTCGCGGCGCGATCCCTGAAAATGCTGTAAACAGGACCGGATGCATGAGTCTTGCAGAAATGTCGTGTGTTCGCGACGCTGCTGGCGCTGCCGGCAGCAGCACGCAGTTTCATTTTGACCTGAGAGGAGAATGACGTTGCAGAAGTATCTGCTCATCGCCGCAGGCGGCGCGGCCGGTTCGGTCCTCCGCTACTGGGTCGGATCCACGATCTCCGGCCGCATGGGAACCAGGTTTCCTTATGGCACGCCTGGTCATCAATCTCACCGCCTGCGTCATCATCGGCTTCACGCTCACCTACTTCGGCAAGCGCGCCGATCTCAATCCCGCCTGGAGGTTCCTCGTGGCCATCGGCTTCATCGGCGCCTACAGCACCTTTTCGACATACGAGTGGGAGACACTTTCCACCATGCGATCGGGCGCCTTCGCGCTGGCTCGCTTTACGCCGTAGGCAGCCTGATTCTGGGCCTTGCGGCCACCTGGTGCGGCACCGCGCTCGCCGACCTGCTCTAGCGTTTAGCGGTCAGAGATGGGCGCAGACTCGGCGCCGTCCTCATCTTGCATCTTCCTGTACAAAAGTGCTTCAATCCTTCGTGTGTCCATTTGGCCGCCGCCTGCCTGTTCCGGGCGTTCCGCGTCAAGCGCGGCCAGCGAGGAAAGGAACGCATGCTGAACACGGGAAAGGCCGTCAAAGTCACGCTCTACCTGAGCGATGGAGCCAAGCACCACGGCGTTCCGGTCTACACCAGCATTCTCGACTTTCTTTTCCACTAGCGGAATCGCCGGCGCCACGGTCGTTAAAGGTGTGGCGGGATTTGGCGCCAGGCATCGCCTTCATTCCGCTCACATCCTCGAGATCTCCGACCATCTTCCCATCAAAGTCGAGTTCATCGAGACGCGCGAAAAAGTGGACGCGATTTTGCCGGAACTCGAGAAGCGGGCCGCCTCCGGCCTGATCGAAGTCCAGGAGACCATCGATCGTCGTTCCCAGCCAAACTCTAGAGACGCTCGCAGAACGTCGGCCGATCCTCGTCCCGGCTTAAATCCACCTGACCGCCACGATTCGCATCCAGACCATCCAGATCCGGCCTCACGGGGCTGAATTCCGCATCCATCCTCTAGCGCCGCAAGGCAGTCCAGTCGCGGAAATTCTGCTGCGGTTCGGGTTATGAACATTTGGCCCTCGGCGTCGGAAAGCGATTTCCTGAGTCAGTCAACCAACTGCTCTGGATTGCATCGGTCATAGGAAGGACGCGGATTTTCGCTTTTCATCGCTCCTCTCACGAGGATTGGGGCATACTGGAGAGAGAGGGTCAGGACAATCTTTGCGTTAAGGGGAACCGATGCTCTCGATTCGTCAAGCATTTATTCATTATCTCTGTCTCATCGTCTGGGGTTTTTTGTGGCTCGCATGGGCACGCGCAGGCCGCCTTGCTCATGGAGGAGCCGTACGGCTTCTTTGGCACCCTGAACCCTACCGGGCACAACGCCATCTATTTCGAGCGCATCTGCGCCGAAACCCCTGTACGCTGCGGCGCTGCAAGCCGGGCGAGTTGGGCGTCGTCATCGCCCGCTACCAGGGAATCGACGGCTACGACTGGGTGGCGATCCCGCTCCTTCCTTATCTCTACTCGGTTGAGAATGCCTCCGACGTTCCCGCGCATGTGGATCGCGACACGGTGACGCGGCTGCGCAACCGCTATCGCGAAGCCCATCTTGAGAGCCTGGGACGAACCTTCCGCCGGGCAACTTTGTGCGCGGCGGCTGGACACAACTGGTGGGCGCGGCCTACGAGCGGCGCATCTACGCCTTCCGCTTTCAGACCACCCCCGAACAGGACGACGCCCTGATCGCAGCGATTGAACGCGGGCCCGAACAAGTCGACCAGTTTCAATCTGCTCTTCAGCAACTGCGCGGACTTTGCGCGCGTGCTCCTCAACGGCTACTTTCCCCGCACCTTCAGGCGCAGCATCTTTCCCGATGCCGGCATGACCACGCCGAAGCAGATCACCTACAAGCTGGTGCGGTATGCGCGCAAGCATCCTGAGACGCAGTTGACGGTCTTCGAGATTCCGCAGATTCCCGGCTACCGGCGCAGCAGCCACTCCATCAAGGGCATCGACGAGTCGTTTGTCACCACCGTCTATGCCATTCCCATCGCCGTCGCTGAATCCTTATCTTGCCGGCGGGCTGTTTGTGGATTACCTGGTCCGCGGCCGCTATCATCTGATTCCCAAGACATCCCGTCCTGTTGCAGCCGGACGATCTATCCGCGTTGACAGCCCCTGCCGCAGCCCAAGAGAATCCGCGCCAGCGCCGGAGTGCGCAGGTCCCCAGCGCAGATCCCGCCAGTTCTGCTGACGACGCAGGCGCCGGCAACCGACTCCGACCTGAATGAAATCGGAGACTGCTGATGAGTAAGATCAAAGACGCAAAATCTAAAGAATCATGGGCGGCTCGACCCGCTGTACCATTTTTTTCTTGCCTTTCGTATCTTCCTTGCCAACCTCGTCATCTCGATCGTCTACGCTGTGCACCACCTCTGCTTTTACTCGGCGTGGTTGGTTGTGCTCGTCGATCGCTGCGTTTCTCCTCGTCTTCAAGGTGCGCCTCTATTCGCTCAAAGTGCAGGATCGCGTGATCCGGCTCGAGGAACGGCTGCGGCTCCAGGCGCTGGCCCCAGCGGAGTGGCACACGCAGATCTATCGGCTGACTGAAGACCAGTTGATCGGGCTGCGTTTTGCTGCCGACGACGAGGTAGTGGAGCTGGCCAAGCAGGCGCTCGAACACAACTTAAACCGCAAGCAAATCAAAGAGCGGATCAAGGATTGGCGCCCGGACAACTGGCGCGTCTAGCGCAGTCCGGAGTTTACGTGCCATTTCAGGCTGTCGTATAAGTGTGTTTTGCATCCACCCGAGTTCACAGTTTCACAGTTCCGGAGGTACCCCCCACCTCCTTTTTTGGGCCAAGTGCTTTCCTTTCAATCGGTTGTACCCTTGATCATTTCCTCTAGCCCGCTGATTCTAAATGGGTTAGACCGTAAGATCCCGATCTACAGGACTTACGGGCATAATTCCAGAATGCTTGCACTATAAACGAGGCAATTCGCTCCGATGGCCGCATTTCTCGCCGGACAACGACGGCTCGGGAGCATCGGCACACCTGCCAACGCCAGTCGAGCCGCCCACGATCCTTACTGAGAGCATTCTGATTATTCCTGATCTGAGTCTAGCGAATTGGCGGAAATAAACTGCAAATTGGCGACGACGCAGAAGTGCTTTAGAGTGAGGCGGATGATCGAGTCGCGCATCTTCGATTCACTTGACTTCAAATCATCTGCCCGCACCTACTTCGGGGATGAGGTTCCCGCTCCTGGTTCTTTTTCCTCGCCCTGCCGCTCCGCATCCAGTTCGTGCTCATGCCGGTAGTGCTCCTCGGGCATCTTGCCGTCCCACCATGCCCAATTCATCGGATAGACATCGGGATCGAAGAAGACCTGGTAGAAGTGCCAGACGAGGATGGCGAGAGTAGCGAGAATCGCCTCGTAGAAGTGGACGGCGGTGGCCACATCGACCCACCAGCGCGCGAACAGATCGCCGACCCAAACCTTGGCCCAGATCATGATGCCGGTAAGACCCATCAGCGCGGTGCCCCAGACAAGCGCCCAGTATTCGGCTTTTTCGGCGTAGTTGAAGCGGCCGAACTTCGGCTTCACGCTGCTGAGGCCGATGTAGTAGCGCATGGTATCCCATGCATCGAATGCATCTTTGGGGCGGGGCGCGATGTCGCGCAGCAATCGGCGGCCTTCGCGCGCTGCGGCGAGGTAGAAGAGGTGATAGATGCCGGCGGCGATGAGAATGACGCCCGCAATGCGATGGATGATGCCGCGCAGGTTCTCGCCCATGCCCAGCGTGTGTGCGAACCATGTGTCGGGGAACTTGAGCGCGAAGCCGGTGATGACGAGAATGATGAAACTGCTTAGCAAGATCAGGTGCTGCCACCGCTGGTTCACGGTCATGCGCACCATATATGGATTCAAGCTGCGACGGCGGGCGACGGCCTTGCTGCGCCAGATGACGGCGTTGTGAAGGAACATGGCGCCGATGACGAGCAGGATGAGGGGAATGTAAATCCAGCGCACCCAGCGCACCGCGAGGGAATCGATATCGCCGGAGCGGACGCCGTCCTGGAGATGAACCGGTGTGCGCGTGAACTTTTGCGTTACACCTTTGTGGCACTTGCCGCAAGTGGCGTCGAGGTTGGCGCTGTTGATGGTGGAGCGGGAATCGCTCGAAGGCAGAATGTCGTGCACGCCATGGCAACTGGAGCAGTTGGCGGCGACAACGGAGCCACCCTCCGCGGCAAGGCCGTGATAGCTGTCAAAGTAACTGGTGACGCGGTTGCCGGGAACGCCAAACTCCTGCGAAAGCCGCACGCCCTCGTGGCAGCGGGCGCAGATGTCGCGCGAAAGATTCTGCTCCGCGACGGGCGAGTTGGGATTGCCGGGCGCCTTGATGGTGTGGATGCCGTGACAGTCCGTGCAGACCGGGGCGAGGCCGTTGCCGTGCGCGATGGCTTGCCCGTGAATGCTCTGCGTGAAGGTGTTGGCCACATCGGTGTGGCATTTGCCGCAGGTGGCCGGAATGTTGAATTTTGAAATCGACGATTTGGAATCGTTGGCCGCCAGAATCTCATGCGCGCTGTGGCAGTCAGTACACACAGCCGCTTTTTGCGACCCGTTGGCGACAGCGCGGCCGTGCACGCTGTCCTGATAGCTGACGAAGGCCTGCGAACTTTCGCCGTTCGACTCCATGAGGAACTTTTGCCCGTGACACTGGCCGCAAGTGGCGGGGATGTTGGTGTGGTAGACGGGCGAGCTGGGGCCGCCGGGACCGACGATTTCATGCGCGTCGCCGTGGCAGCTCACGCAGGTGGCCGCGGGTGTTTGGCCAGGGCCGGTTTTGCGGGCGTGGACGCTGTGCGCATAGGCGGCCTGCGCATCGGCATGGCACTGCGCGCAAGTGATCTTGGCAGGCGGGGTGTCGTGAGCCAGGCTCTTGACGTCGGTGTGGCAGTCGACGCAGTGGAACATCCGGCCATGCACGGAATGCATGAATTTGTTCTGATCGACGTGGAGACTCTCCACCGAACCATTTACATCCTGGGTGAGCGTGGGATCGGAGTGGCAGGTGAGGCAGTCCGCGTCCTTGAGCTTTTGTGCAGCGAGTGCTGTCGAGGCCCAGACGAGAAGAAAGAAGACGAGCGATGGTACAGACAGTCTTCGAGCGATGTCCACGATTCGAGGAGACGCTTTGGCGCAAAATCCCGCCGTGACAGGAGTCACAAGGCGCGGAAATCACCTCCACGAAGCTGCTAAGGTCTTCGAATCTGGGGATCCTAAAGGGCGTGGCTCACGCTGCGGCGTTTCGGACAGAGCCAGAAAATGAAAACCGGTCGACTTTGGGGCGCCTGCGCCGGGCTGCATGCCAAAGATCATATTGCTGCTGCAGGTCAAGCCAGACTTCGGGCTCAGTGCCCAGCGCGTCAGCTAGGCGAAGCGCCATCGCCGCCGTAAAAGACGTGTGACCATTCAGGAGCCGCGAGAGCGTGGATCGGGCGACACGAAGGCGCTTTGCTGCTTCGCCAACCTGCATGCTGCCGAGATATTCCCTTAGCAGCTCTCCGGGGTGGGGCGGGTTGTACATCCTTGGCATGTCGAGCCTCCTATCCTCAGTGATAGTCCTGGTAATTCACGAGAACAACGTCTTCGACTTCGAACACGAACGTCAAGCGCCAATTGCCGTTGACCTTAACCGACCAATGCCCCGGCGAGATTGCCCTTAAGTGGGTGCAGGTCCCAACCAGGAACGTTCATGCGCGTTGCATTCTTCGCCGTATTCAGCACGCCCAGTTGAATACGGAGTTTCTTCGCGTGCGAAGGCTGAATCCCGGCCTTGCTGCCGGTGAGGAAGAACTTTTCCAAGCCGGCGTGCCGAAAGGATTTGATCACTCGTCTAATGTAGCGTGTAGCGCATCACGCGTCAAGCGATTGAACGTGTTCCGCATACCGGCCGCCCAGCTTCCATTATCGGAAATACGCGCTCAAGGTGAGCACCAGCAGCGTGAGGCCGATGAAGATGGCGATGGTTCCGACGACTTTGGAGAAGTTGAGCAGCCACAGCGGCGGCGGGATGCCGATGCGCGATTCCAGCTTGCCTTCTCTTACCATCCGCTGGTACTCCTGCGGCCGCTTGTGCTTGAACTCCTCTTCGCTCTCCACGCCGGTGAAGATCACCATGTCCATGGGAAAGCTATCGGGGCGCAGGTGCGTGTTGACGAAGTGGATGGAAAAGATGAACAGGATGGCGAGCAGGCCTTCTTCGCTGTGAATGACGAGCACTGCGTTCAGCGCCCATCCGGGCAGAAAGTGCGCGAAGAACGGGGCGAACCACATGGCGTAGCCGGAGAAGCCGATGACGATCATGCCCCAGAACACCGCCCAGTAGTCGAACTTTTCCCAATAGGCGTAGCGCTCGAACTGCGGCTTGGGGCCGAGGCCCAGGAACCAGCGCATGTGGCCGAAGAGATCTTTCACGTCCTTCCAGTTGGCGATCATCGAGGTCGGTCCCCAGAAGATTCCCTTTTCGCGATGCAGCACGCCGCGCTGGAAGACTTCTTTCACGTGGATGAGGAACGCAATTGTCAGCACCACCGCGCAGAATTTGTGGAAGAAAAGAATGGCG
>CAWJDG010000032.1:0-158522 GCA_963841365.1 uncultured Acidobacteriaceae bacterium | reverse complement strand
TCTCTCTCTCTCTCTCTCCACCTGAGCGTTCAGGGTTCGGCGAACATTGTCAGCGCCGCTGGATCGTCCACATCCGCGTCCTTTGCGCAGGTCGACCTGCTTGAAGCCGGTTCACATGCCGTCGCCAACCAAACGGTTCTCGTTTACGACTTCCAAAATGTGAATTCCGCAATTCACCCGATTCGCGGCGTCCTCGGCGAAGATTTTCTTGGGCGGTTCGATATGCTGATCGACAATGCGCATAGCATGCTCTGCCTCGACGACTCGGCCACCATGCGCGCTATTGTGAAGGGACCGCATATTGCGCTGGTCACATCGGCTAAGTCAGCGGACAGCCAGCCGTTGGCCAGCCAGTTCATTGTCGCAGCTCGTATATCCAACGCCAGACAGCCGATTCGCTTAAAGCTTGACTCCGCCTCGGACGTCTCCGTCCTCTACAACATCAGCCAATTCATGATGCGGGCCTTGTTCTCCACTACATCCATGCAAGAGATGCAGGTAGATGGAACGCAGCGAGTGTTTTCGGTCTTGCCGCCGCAGGAAGTGATGATCGGCCCTCTCGATTTGCCCGGGGTTTCATTCGTCACCCCCCGAGCCGCCGAGACGATTCCCGGCATGGCAGAAGATGGGGTGCTGCCGACGATGCTCTTTCGGCGGGTCTTCATCAACCATGTGAATCACTTTGTGGTCCTTGTGCCGTGGTAGGGGAAGAATGCGTTCATCATGGACCAGAGCCCCACCTTACGACTGCGTTTCTATTGACGAAGACTTACATGGAGGCCGAGAACCTGGGACCTGGGTCAATTGCCGGTAATTCCTCTTACCATGAACTGAGCGGCCCACACAGGAGTTGTGGACTGCTAACCGGCTAACCGGAGTTACCCCAGTTTTTGTATTAGTCCCCATAAACGCCGTTATGGGCACTGACCCCTGGCATCGTTGCCATCTGAACAACCACCAATACTGCCCCGCTCCGCCGTCCCACCAACCCCACCAGCCCCGCTAACCCGCAAACTCCGCCGCCATTCCGCATGTCAACCCCTCCCATCGCTCGCCCGCTCACTCGCTCGCCTCTAACTGCCTGATTCGCCATCGGATCCACTACGACCGCTCCCCGATCTTTCTTTGCACATAAATTCCCGCTTTTGGCGCACAATCATTCCATCAGCGTTCATCGAGGCCATCATCCCGGCGGAAACACTCCGCCGTGAAGCCGGTTTCCGCGCGAAAACAGCACCGGAACCGGAAAATGGCCCGAAAACGCCCCGTAAGTCCTTTAGATCGGGATCTTACGGCCTAACTCATTTGGAATCATCGGGTTACAGCCAGAGATCAAAGGTACATCTCGTTGAAAAGAAACCTCTTGCACCAAAAAAAGGGGGGGCGGGGGGTAACGGGGAGGGGGTATCGAGCGTTACTGCATCCAATCCAGCGTCGGGTGGGACAGGCACTTATCCAGCCGCTTAGGCCTCTTGCGTTTGCCGCAGCACAATTACAATCGCCAGCCCAGCCAGCACGCTGATCAGCGCAAACAGGAACGCGCTTGCGTAGCCGAAGAATCCGATGATCGCGCCGGCAATTGGGCCGGTCAGGAAGAACGACACGTCGGCAAACGCGGTATAGACGCCCAACGCTGTGCCGCGATTGAACTCCGGCACGCGCTTCACTGCTTCGACGCCAATTGCGGGAAACACCAGCGAGAGCCCCAGTCCGCCCACCGCAGCACCGGCCAGCGCCATCCATGGCGACGTCGCCCGCCACAGCAGAACCATGCCCACGGCTTCAGTCAGCAGCGAGGCAATGGCCACGGGAAATCCGCCGTAATGGCTGATGGTCTTGATAAACAGCACGCGCGCCGCCACGAACGCCAACCCGAAGGCGGTCAGGCAGAGCGCCGCGCCGCTCCAGCCGCGATGTGCGTAAAACAGCGTGACAAATGTCGCCAGCACGCTGTAGCTCACTCCGCCCAGCGCCAGTCCCATGCCGTGCGGGGCCACGCGCCCCAGCACGTGAGCAAAAGGAAGATGTTCGCCCGGTTCAACCGTGACGGGAGCCTTGCGCCAGGCCATGGCAAAGCTCGCCGCGCCAATCAGGATCGTGACCACGCCGATCGACGCCAGGCCCCACTGCTGGTCCAGCACCACGCCCAGGGGCGCCGCCAGCGCCATGCCGCCGTAGGTGCTGATGCCGTTCATCCCGATCACCTTTGCGGTGTGCTCCTGGCCAGCGCTCGTAATGCCCCACAGCGTCGCACCCGTCGCACCCAGGCTCTCGCCAACGCCCAGCACCAGGCGGCTCACGATGAGCACTGCGAAGCTCAGCCAGTGCACCGTGTGCAGCGCCGCTGCCCCCACAAGAAATGCGCCGCTCGCTGTGCAGCACGCCATGCCCCACAGCACCGAAACCTTGGCGCCCATGCGATCGGAGATCCGGCCCGCCCATGGCCGGCTCAGCAGCGTGGCAATGTACTGGATGCTGATGGCCAGCCCCGCCAGCACCGCGCTGTATCCCATGCGCAGATGCACGTAAGGCGGTAGCACCGCCAGCGGTAAACCTATGGAAACGTAGCAGATAAACGTAAAGTATACGTATCCGGCGATATGCCGCGTCCGGCTCTGTTCTCGAGCCCCGGATGGAGCCGGGATGTACGCGGTCGAAGAGAATGACATATCGACGAAAGAAAACCTGAAAGAGGTACGACCACTTCCAGTATAGCGAAGAGTCAGTTTGGGCGCGCCGGAGCCGCATTTTCCGTGGGGGTGCGAGTCGCCCGGAACGGTGCAGGTACTACTGCCGGGCTGGCTTCATCGCCCACAGGATTCCGTTCCTGATGATCCCGTAGAGCAGCGGATTGGCGTAGTCTTCCTTGTTGTGGCCAAGCGCCAGGTAGAACTCGCGGCCACCGTCGAACTCGTGGTACCACGCCAGCGGCAAGTCGACCCGGAAACTCGCCGCGTCGATCGTCATGGGCTCAAGTGTCGCGAGTTTGGTCCGGTCCGTGACCAGAACTGGATGAATATCCGGATTGAGGTGGTCAAGAAAGTAGCATTCGTCTGTCCATGTAAATTGCGCGGGCACCCCTTTGACGGCGGCGAAGCCTGGGTCGACGACCCGAACGGTGAACGCCTGCTGACGCGGATGAGCCGCGAATTTGCCGCCCAATACGGACCAAAAGTAAGGCCAATCCCGCTCGGATCCCGAGGCCGAGTGAATGCCAACAAATCCGCCGCCGGCTTCGATGTAGCGCTTGAAAGCGTCGCGCTGCGCATCGTCGCTGAAGGCTTGGTTGTTGCTGTTGGCAAACACCAGCGCGGCGTACTGGCGCAGGTTGCCGTCGGTGAAGACGCCCGGGTCGTCTGAGGTATCAACCATGAATCCGGACTCTTGGCCCATCTTGCGGATTGCTGCCACGCTGGCGGCGATATTGTCGTGCACATAGCCCTTGCCGTCCGGCGTGTAGTTGCGCGTGTAGACCAGAATGCGAGGCTGCGGCGCGGTCTGCGCCAGGGCGGAAGAGAGCACGCACCATGCGCCGGTGATGCAGAGAACAAGGCCGGCGATTCGAGAGAAACGGAGAGGCAGGCGCATTCGTTGTCCTCCACAAAAATCCGTTCCAAGCCTAAATTGTCAGCCCTGCTCCCGGCGAGTCGCTCCGCAGCCAGAAAGTCACTAGACTGGAACGATGGCGGGATTTCACGTCGAGAACTTCGGTTGCAGAGCGGCGCGCGCCGACGGCGAGGCCATCAGCGGACATTTACGCGCCATCGCCGAGCGCGATCCGTTCGCGGTCGACGTCGTGGTCGTGAACACGTGCAGCGTCACCGCCGAGGCTGACCGCGCTGCCCGCGCCTTCATCCGCCGCGCGCACCGCGAAAATCCCGCGGCCAAAATCGTCGTCACCGGCTGCTACGCCCAGCGCGCGCCGCAGGAACTGGCCAGCCTCGCCGGCGTCGCGGCCGTAGTCGGCAACAGCCACAAAGCTCTCGCGCCTGAGATCATCCTCAGCCTCTTGAGCAACGCAAAGCCGGACTTAACGACCCCTGACGCATTCGTGCCCGTGCAATCGCTTCTCTCCGCGAACGCGCTAATCGACGCCCCAGTCTGGCCCTCTGCTCCCGTCTGGGTTGACGACCGCTTCGCCCACTCCTTCCTTGAAGAAGCGCCGCTCGTTCCAGGCGCGCAGACGCGCCCCAACCTCAAGATCCAGGAAGGCTGCTCCAATCGCTGCACGTTTTGCGTCATCCCCTTCACGCGTGGCCCCTCAAAGAGCCAGCCCGCTGAAACCGTGCTGCGCCAGGTCCATAGCTTTGTCGCCGCCGGCGGCAAGGAACTCGTCCTCTCAGGCATCAACCTCGGCCGCTGGGGCCGTGAACTGCAGCCTGATCGCGGTACACCAACGACACTCGCGCAGTTGGTCCGCGCCATCGTCGAGCAGACAACCCTGCAGCGCCTGCGTCTCAGCTCCATCGAGCCCATGGATTGGAACGACGACCTGATCGCCCTGATGCGCGAGTTCGGTGGAACGCGTCTCGCCCGCCACGCCCACCTCCCGCTCCAGTCCGGCTCCGATGCCGTCCTGCGCCGCATGCACCGCCGCTATCGCCCGTGGCACTACGCCGATAAGGTGGCGGCCCTTCTGCGTGCCGCCGGCACTGACCTGACCCTCGGCGCCGACGTCATGGTCGGCTTTCCCGGCGAAACCGATCGCGAGTTCGACGAGACGCTCGCCTTCGTGCGCACTCTCCCATTCGGCTACCTTCACCTGTTTCCCTTTTCGCCGCGGCCCGGCACGCGCGCATGGGCTCTGCACACCGCGTCTCCAGTCCCTCAAGTCGCCCTCGACGAGCGCATGGCTGCCCTTCGCGCTCTTGCCGCCGACAAAACCCTCGCGCACCGCAGCCGTATGATTGATCGGGAACTCTCGGTCATCACGCTGAACACCCCTGCTCCGCTCGCGGTCCTGGGACGCACTGCCGCTCTCACTGACAACTTCGTCCCGGTTGAGCTCGACGCCCGGCTGCCCGCCAATCATCTCTTGCAAGTCAGTGCAACCGCTCTCAACGCGGAGGGAGCGCTGCGATGCAGAGAAATCCATTAACCCCTTTGCCCGCTCCAGCCAAGCCAATGCTATACTCAGGTTGCGTTTGTGTGACCCCGGCCTGCGGTGTGTTCTGCCAGGTCGCGCAGCGTCTACTCGGAGGGGAACATCGCATTCGATAAACGTTCGGCCAAGTCCTTTATACGCATTAACGACCGGATCCGCGCTCGCGAAATCCGCGTCATCGACGAAAACGGCGAACAACTAGGCATTCTTGCACCTTTTGAGGCGTTGAAGATCGCTCGCGAACGCGGTCTCGACCTTGTTGAAGTGTCGCCGAGCGCTGTTCCGCCGGTCTGCCGTATTCAAGACTACGGCCGTTTCCTTTACGAAAAGGAAAAGAGCGAGCGAGCCGCACGCAAACGCCAGAAGGTCATTACCGTCAAGGAAGTCAAGTTCTCTGTTACGGTCGACGAGCACGATTACCAGACCAAGAAAAACCAGGCCGTCCGCTTTCTCACCGAGGGCGATAAGGTCAAGGCCAGCCTGCGCTTCCGCGGCCGCCAGATGGCCCACCGTGAACTAGGCTACAAGATCATCAACCGCCTTATCCAGGACATCGGCGACTCGGCCGTGGTCGAATTCATGCCGCGCATGGAAGGCACCATCCTCCACGCCATCCTCGCCCCGTCGAAAAAGGAAGGCGCGCCTAAGCCTAAGCCCGCGCCCCCTCCGTCTGTTGCCGCATCCAAAGCGCCCGCCGCGCCTGCGCAGTAATCAGGGTCGCCAATTCTCGCCGCTGCCATCGCGAAAAGGGCTATTTGTGCTGTTTCAGAGAGCGCCAGCACTCCTCACGCTTGATAGCACGATTTTCAAAATGGTAATATTGCCTCATTCATAACCACGGCAATCTCGCCCTCACGTTCACCAGTGAACCTCATCATACCGGGCAGAATTCCTTCGCGCATCATATGGCATTCGCCGTCCTGGCAAGCCCGCCGTTTCCGTGCCTCATGCAAAGGGCAGCGAACGCAAAACAACAACGGAGAGCCCTCGATGGCAGACCTGGCCGCTGAGCCTGAACGGGAATCCGTCAGCGAGCGCACCCAGCCGCGCGGCCTCCGCGGTTTGTTCGACGACGCGCCCGCCAACGTGCGCAGCAAAGTTGTCGGGATTTATGCAATTCTGCTTGCTTTCAATGTGGCCGGATGGCTTTGGGCGGCTCTCGCTTTTCGCCATTTTCCGCTGCTGATGGGGACTGCGCTCCTCGCTTACAGCTTTGGCCTGCGCCACGCCGTCGACGCCGACCACATTGCGGCCATCGACAATGTCACTCGCAAGCTGATGCAGGAAGGCAAACGGCCGGTCGCGGTCGGGTTCATGTTCTCGCTCGGCCATTCAACCATCGTCTTCTTGGGTACGGCGCCATTGCCGCAACAGCTCTCGCCTTGCAACACCGCCTGGACTGCGCGCGCGTCGATCGGCGGAGTGATCGGCACGCTGGTCTCCAGCGCTCTTCCTCTTCGGCATCGCCGTCGCTCAACATCATCGTTCTGTTCTCGATCTATCGCGCTTTCGTGCGCGTGCGCGGCGGCGCGCCTTATGTCGACGAGGATTTCGACATGCTGCTGGCCAGCCGCGGATTTCTCGCGCGGCTGTTCCGGCCCATGTTCGCAATGATCCGCCGCAGTTGGCACATGTACCCGCTCGGCGTCCTGTTCGGCCTCGGCTTCGATACCGCGACCGAGATCGGCCTGCTCGGCAATCTCCGCCGCTGAGGCCTCGAAGGGACTGCCGTCTGTGGTCCATCATGGTCCTTCCGGCGCTTTTCGCCGCCGGCATGTCGCTGATCGACACCACCGACAATATCCTGATGCTCGGCGCCTACGGCTGGGCCTTTATCAAGCCTATCCGCAAGCTCTACTACAACATGACCATTACCTTCGTCTCAGTTGTTGTCGCCCTCGTGGTCGGGGGCATCGAGGCGCTCGGCCTGCTCGCCGGCCATTTCCGTCTGAGTGGCGCTTTCTGGGATCTTGTGCTGAGGCTCAACGGCAACTTCGGCACGCTGGGATATTTCATCATCGGAATCTTCGCGTTGAGCTGGATCGTCTCCATAGCCATCTACAAATGGCGCCGTTTCGACGACCTCGAATTCGGCGGCTGAGCTTGTCCCTCCGGCCATTTTGCCGCAGCATGAACTTTCAGCGCTCTTCTCGCGTCTACCTTAGAAGCCGACGGATTCCATCACTCCGCACGAAGCGCCCGCTCGCTCAGCTTCCGGCGCGAAAATCTATCGATCTTAGGAGTCGCCAACCGGCAATATGAGATTTGTGCTATACATCTCCCCCATCGTCCTGATTATTCTGGGAGCCACTTTGTTTTTTGAGCGCCCGGCATACGCGTATGCCGACCCGGGAAGCGGCCTGTTAGCCATACAGGCGGCTGGATCGGCTCTTGTCGCAACTGGCTGGTATTTGCGCCGCAAGATCCTTTCGTTCCTGCGTCGCGGGCCCTTTGAGAGTCACCACGAAGATCTACCGAAAGCTGAAGATGGTAAGGATTTGCCCAACACGTGAACGGTACGGTCGAGCTTGCTAATGACAGTTCGAGTCTCCTGCCTTGGAACAGTGATCCGGAGTTGACCTTCCGCGATCCGGCCGGAAAATTTCGCCCGACTACATGCTTCGCCTCACGCCGGACCTGCTCGGGTACGACGTTGAAAGTTCACGCGCTTCTCTCGCGACTCGAGCGAATTCCACATGGCGCAAGCGCGGAGGCAATCGCAGGTGATTTGCGTGCTGAAACGAGCCTTGGATGATCAAGAGGATCGCCCAGGCGTTGGGTTTTGCCGCCATTCTCCTTTTGCCCAACTACATTGACATGACGTCTTCGGCCGGCGATGAGCGCATGCGTGTTCCCGTGCCGCTCACAAAAATTGCGCTGGCTCAAATTACCGACTTGGTGATAGTGGCCCTTGTCTTCCTCATCTCGATGGCGGGTCTCCGCAAACTTAAGTTGTGGCCAAAGTTGCGCTGGATCTTGATGGCCACGCTGCCTCCGTTCCTGTTGGTGCGCAATCTCAACGTGTTTCCATTCGATGTTCCCAATGCGGCAGTGCTCACCGCCAGCCTGCTTTGGATTGCCTTTCTCGGATTTCTCATTCCGCTTGCGCCCGCGCTCGCAGCCAAACTGCGAACAGCGGGCAGCGCCGTGCTTACTGGATTTGCGGTATTCGCTCTGGTCATGACTTGGCAATTGGTTCGCGCAGCGACGTGGCGCCCAGGTCCTCGGGCCTATGCAACCCCCATTCCGGCGCAACCAGCAAACAAGCCGCGCCTTATTTGGATTCTCTTCGACGAGCTATCCTACAAACCCGCATTTGAATCCCGCGATCCGTCGCTTCAACTCCCGAATTTCGACCGCCTGCGCAGCGAAAGCACGCTCTATACCCAAGTGACGCCGATCGCTTACTGGACCACTCAAGTAGTTCCAAGCCTTTTCCTTGGCCGCATGGTCACGAGCGTCACCTATACAGCGGACAATCGCTACCTGGTGCGGACCGAGGATTCCCCGCATTGGCAGCTATTCGATGTCAACGCCTCCCTGATCGGCATGGCGAAGCAGCGCGGTGTAACAACTTCGATTGTTGGGTGGTGCATTCCTTACTGCCCGATCTTTGCGGGCACGCGCAGGCATGCTATTGGAGCAACGATGACGCGCAAGACCGCGGCCCTACTTCGCTCGATGCCAGTTTTGCTGAGAATGTCTGGTTTCCGCTGCGCATTCTGGCCGAGCAATTTATTTGCCGGGCAAGGCTTGGGCGGATACTCGCGGCGTGGAAATCCGCGGGTCATGTTGTATCTGTTAAGGACATGAGCCAGCATGCGCTGCAAACTCTCGCTAGCAGCCAAGCCGATCTCATCTATGTGCATCTTCCTCGCCGCACCCTCCTGAGTTTTGGAACCGGCATAAGGGCACGTTTGCGCCTGGAGGGTCGTATCTTGATTCGCTCGATTATTCCGACCGACTGTTGGGCCAGATACTCGATGTGCTTGAGGCGCAACCGCGTTGGGCTGCTACCACCTTGATCGTGCAGGGCGACCACTCCTGGCGCACTCAACTGTGGCGTCCGCAGCCAGGCTGGAGCGCAGAAGACGAGCGCATTTCACACGGAGGCCAGTGGGATCCGCGACCTGTCCTGCTCATTCACGCGGCGGGTCGAGCAAAACCCCGAGACAGTTAGTAACCCAACCAGCCTGATGTTCGTGCACGATTTCGTTGCCGCGCAGATCCAAGCCATCGCCCGATAGCCTTTAGGCGTCGTGACTCAATTTAGCTTTCGAGCCGGTCTCACTTCGGCAGTGCCATCGTTCCCGAAATGTGGAAAGTTGCTGGCGGAGTGTCCGCCTCCGGCTGTCCGCCCGAGATGAAAATTCTGTAGTCGCCCGGAACCACGGCTCGATTTCCTTTCTCGTCTACTTCGCTCAATTCACGTGGAGTCAGCGTGAACTGCACGCGCCGCATTTCGCCTGCACGCAAGTGAATTCTCTGAAATCCCTCAAGTTCCACGTGCGGCGACACCGCCGTCTGTGGCGGCACAACATAAAGCTCCGCCACTTCGTCGCCGTCGCGCTTGCTTACGTTGCGCACCTCCGCCGTCACTGTCACCGGCGCACCTGCTTGAATCGCCGCAGCACTGGCGTGCGGCGCGCGATAGGTGAACTTCGAGTAGCTCAAACCATATCCGAACGGATACAGCACATCGCCTTTGAAATAGCGATAGGTCCTATCCTTCATCCGGTAGTCGGTAAAAGCCGGCAAATCGGCAGTCGAGCGATAAAACGTCTCCGGCAGCCGTCCGGCGGGATTGTTCTTCCCCGCCAGCGTCTCTGCAATGGCATCGCCGCCTTCCTCTCCGGGATACCAAGCCTCCAGCAGCGCATCCGCGTGTTCCTTTGCCCACGGCACCGCGAGCGCGCTTCCTGTCGTCAACACCACAATCAGCGGCTTACCGGTCGCGCCCAGCGCCTCCAGCATATGCTCCTGCGCCTTGGGAAGCTCGATGCTAGTCCGGTCGCCGCCGTCGAATCCCTCCACGTGCACGTTCATCTCTTCGCCTTCGAGATTCGGAGAAAGCCCCACGAAGGCAACCGTTGCATCGGCCTTCTGCGCTGCATCGATCGCCTGGCCAAGCAGGCTGTTTGCCGGCGGTTCCCATTCAAGATTCACATTGCGATCGTTGGGAAGATGCACGTACTCTATGCGAATCGAGTGCGGCTGCGTGTCTGCAAAGTTCAGGCGCGCGTTGGCCGGGTCGCTGTGGCTGTCCATCACTAGCTTGTCGTCAACATAGAGTCGGACGCGATCCCGCATTCCCCCTGTCGGCTGTTGCGGCCCGGCTGCGCCGACGATGGAACCAGCCGGCATGAGCCCCCGTGGACCGCGCAGGCTCAATACATACTCGCCCGCCTGTGGCGGCACGAGTTCGCCCGTCCATCGCACGGAAAATGTCTTGGCGGGAAAATCCGCGGCGGGAGCCACGCGATTCCAATCGAAGTCGATCTTTGCGTCCACGCGCACCAACTTCGGCGCGCCCTCAAACTCCACGTTGTCAAAGTACTCGCCCTTCAGTCCTGCTGTCTTCAGCGATGCATTCGTGCGCAGATACACTGAAGGAATCAAAGCCGGCATGCCGTCGGCCAGAATCGACCCGGGCGCATAAGTGATGTTTTTGCTTCCGAATTGCTTGCGCATCCCATCCAGCGGCGTCACTGGTTCGGGCGCTGTCCCGTTGTAGTTTCCCTCGATTGACTCCAGCAAATCCGCGGTCGGGCCCACTACTGCAATTTTCCGGATCGACGCCTTTAGCGGCAGCGCGTCGTTTCCATTCTTCAAAAGCACAATCGATTCTCGCGCCGCCTGCAACGCCAATTCTCGGTGCGCCGCCGAGTTCACCTCGGAATATGGAATCGCGTTGAACGGCACCATCGCCGGCGGGTCGAACAGACCCAGCCGCATGCGCGCCGTAAAAAGACGCACGACCGCCGTATCGATGTCTGCTCCGCTCAGCAAATGGTCCTCGACGGCTTTCACCAGGCCGCTGTATGTCCTGCCGCAGTCCAGATCCGTTCCCGCCTTCACCGCCACGGCTGCCGCTTGCTCCGCACTGGCTGCGAAATGATGTCCGCGCGCGATGTCGCCGACCGCATCGCAATCGGAGACCGCATATCCGGCAAAGTCCCAATCACTGCGCAGATGCTGCTGCAGCAGCATCGAATTCGCGCATGCCGGCTCGCCGTCGATGGCGTTGTACGCGCACATAATCGAATCCGCATGTCCATCAACAATCGTGGCCCGGAACGCCGCCAGATACGTGTCTTCCAAATCGTGGTCCGAAACGTCTACATTGAAGCCGTGGCGAAGCGGCTCCGGCCCGCTGTGGACTGCGAAGTGTTTGGGCGTCGACACCAGTTCCAGGTACTTCGGATCGTCGCCCTGCAATCCCTTGACAAACTCAACGCCCATGTTCGCCGTCAGAAACGGATCTTCGCCAAAGGTCTCCATGCCCCGGCCCCAGCGCGGGTCGCGAACGATATTGATATTCGGCGACCAGAACGTAAGCCCCGCAAACCGGCTGCGATCACCTTCGCGAATTGCCTCGTTATACTTGGCGCGGCCCTCCGTCGCAATCACCCTCGCAATTTGGTGCATCAGACTTGTGTCCCATGTCGCAGCGAGCCCAATCGACTGCGGAAAATTCGTTGCAAAGCCATTTCGCGCCACTCCGTGCAGCGCCTCATTCCACCAGTTGTAGGCAGGCACGTCCAAGCGCGGAATTGCAGGTGCAACATCCTGCATCTGGCTCACCTTTTCTTCGAGCCTCATCCGGCCCACTAGATCCTTCGCGCGCTCTTCCGGTGTCAACGCCGGATTCAAATACGGGCATGCAGACGCGCCGCAGGAAGTCTGCTTTTGATCCGTCGCATCCTGTGCCGGCAAGACAGTCAAAGTGAGAGCAAAGAAACCCAGAAGCGCAGGAACAACGATTCGAATTCTCATAAAGCCCTTCTTTCGCAGTTTGATCGGTGGGCGGGCCGCCACTGTTCCGCTTGCTATCCGCAGAAGTGAACTACATAGGAACGGGGCAGTGCTGTTTGTGCAAAACGATACTTAATCGAGCGCCGAGCCCATGCTACGACACCAAACCAACATTTTCAAAATCTGTGTCAAACGAAATAAATCGGTGTAGTTCTAAATGAATAAAGGAACCGGCATTTCGGCGCAACGATGGCTCCTCAGTTTCGACTGGTTGACGCCACGCCGCTTAAAGTTTGTGGGCCGGCGGCAGCAGATAAGCGTCGAGAAAATCCAGATATCGCTTCCAGTCGATCTCCTCCACGTCGTGTCCTCCGGTGCGGATGTGATAACTCACCCTGCCCAAAAGTGCCACGCCGACATTCGGCATAACCGTGGCAGTGAGACCGCTAAAGCCCAGGAAGCGGTAGACAGCCGATGCCAGGAGGCCCGAAGTAAACTCACCCTCCGGGTCAGAAAGCTTGTCGTCGGCAGCGCTCCCTATCGCCAGAGGCCGCGGCGCAATCGCTGAAAGAATCAAATGTTGATCGAATGGAAGCTCGCGATCCATTCCGTTGTAATAGCGGAAATTCCGGCAGAACCAGTGCGGGAACACAGTGTTCAAGCGATGAATGTCCTCGCCCACGCCTCTGCGAAACAGCTTCGCGCCTCCCGCACCTGACTCATGGCTGATCACGGCCGCAAAGCGCTTGTCGCATGCACCCGCCCAAACCGCTGCTTTGCCCAGCCGCGACCATCCATACACTGCAACGCGACTGGAATCGACACGCGCATTCGTCTCCAGGTAGTCCAATGATCGACTCAACCCCCAGGCCCACGCCGCGATGGCCGAAAAATTGTCGCCGCGATTCTGTACCTCGGGATAATCGTTCCGAAGGCCCGGAACACTTCCGTCTGCCACGTCGGGATCGATGTCGCCGCGGTACATGGTTGCGAAACCATAGCCGCGTTCCAACATCTCTTCAATTGGCCACCGCCGCGCGTCGATCCCGCGGCAGCCCTCGGTCGCGCGATGATTCACCACGCATGAGAGGTCCACAAAGGGATTTCGTCCCGACTCGACCCAGCGCTCGTTCAACAGAATCCCGCGATCGGATGAAACTGTCTGATTCCCCCAGAAGTTGAGTCCCAGAATCACCGGCGCTCGGTGCACCTTCTTCGGCGTGTAGAGCAACAAGTCGGCCGCTGGTCCGGTCGCTTTCCCTTTGAACAACAGCCTCACCTGGGTGCGCAGTGCAAGACCACCGAATGTGCTGGCCTCCCGCTCCTGCAAGGCGATACGCAGGCCAGTCGGCGAGGGAACGGCACCATACATCTGCAGTGCCGCCGTTTGCAGAATTTCCATCCGGCGCCGTTCCCATGCGCGTGCATCGCGAACCGGCAATCCATTCCGGAAAATTAGCGGATCGGGTAATCTTGGCGAGGGCTGCAATGGAACCGGCTCTGCAATCGTCTGAGCCAGAGCAAACGTGGCCTGCAAAGTTCGCGCTGTCATCGCTGGCGCCGCTGCCAGCATCGCCGCGCCTTTGATCGCGTCTCGTCTATTCATGCTGCACCGTACGCCGGCCCTTTCGGCATCGGAAAAGCCTGTCTCGAGCACTCAGTCCACTGTGCAGCTGATTCGCACTCCCAATCATTTGAACCCCAGAGCTTCGCAAGTTTCGGCGTCGGTCGCGCACGCAAAAGCTGCGGCCTGATTAGCGCGTTCTCGTCGGCGATTGGTCCAGCGTGCGGTCGATGGTTTGCAGCAGCACTCCCGACGGGTCTTGTGAGTACTGCCAAAACATCACTCCACCCAGTCCGTGCGTCATCACGTATCTGCATTTCGCCGCAATCGACTCAGGGTCATCGTACGACACGAATGTCTTCTGTTCGGCGCTGTACAAAAAAGGAGCGGAAGCCGCAGCATCCCAGTAGCGCGTAAATCCGTGTCCGAGCATGGTCCGGGTGATTCCGTCAAACGGGATAAAATCGCGAACCGCCGGTCTTCCAGGCTCGAACAGCCCGTGATTCTCGCTGCTAACCTGCTCCCAGGCTCGGCCATAAAATGGCACTCCAAGAATGATCTTTCCCGCTGGCACCCCGGCAAGTTCAAAAGCGCGCACCGAAGCGTCTGCCGATTCTTTGATAGGCGCCCTAGGGTCGGTAAACAGAGGCGCGAAGTGGCCCGTCAGCCCGCCCGATTCCCCCTCGTTGTAGTCATAAGCCATCAAGTTGACTGCATCGACATAGCGCTGCGCCTTGTCCATCTCGATGTGCCCAAGATATTCGTCCGACGCTCCAGCCGCGATCGTCAGATACAGCTTCCTGTGGACTGCATTCTCTTCCTCTGTCAATCGCTTGCGTAGATCCTCGAGCAAAAGCGTAAAGTTCTGCTTGTCCTCGTTTCGATGGGCATGGCCCGCGCCGGGCAAGCCTGGATACTCCCAGTCGATATCAAGGCCGTCCAAGTCATATTGCCGCATAAAATCGATGGCGCTGTCGGCGAAGACTTTTCTACTTTGCGCTGTAAGCGCGATGTCAGAGAAGTCCCCCGAACCGAGCCATCCGCCCGCCGAGATCAGGATCTTGAGTGATGGGTTTTCTTTTCTAAGCGCGGTTAGAAGCGCAAAGTTCCGCGCATCCGCCGCAGATCTAGTCGTCAGCCGTCCATCCTTGGTGCTCGCAAAGGCATAGTTGATGCATGTCAGGTCACGTGCATCAATTTGTCCCGGCGTGAGAATAGTCCCCAGTGGGAAAACGTAGCCCACAACAGCAGGCTTTTCAAGGGTCGTTCCCATAGGCGTGCACAAAGCCGAATAACCGCAAAGAATGCAGCCGAACAAGATACGAATTCTCCGCGTTGTGCTACTCATGAGAACCCCTCAAAGACAGCCGCGGCCTCCGCCGCATTGCAACCGATGAGCAGCCATCGCGTAAGGTTTGCGTCCAAATCAAGCAAATGAGGGCGTCACGACCACCCCGTTCACGATGGAAGCGATCAATTGACCCTCTGCACTGACAGCAACCAGATTCGCAGCTCGCCCGGCGGCGACGCGGCCTGCTTTATCCCCAAGCTCCACCAGGGTTGCCGGATTTGCAGTCAGTAGCCTCAGGCCTTCGTCTACGGTAGCGCCAGTGAATGCCAAAAAGTTGGCCAGTGCTCGATCCAGCGTCAACAAGCTGCCCGCAAGCACTCCATCTTTCATCGCGCGTCCCTGCGCAACCTGAACCGCAAAGCCGCCCAATTCATACTCTCCATCCGGCATGCCTGTGGCGCTCATGGCGTCAGTCACAAGAATCGCCCGTTCCGGCCCCTTGGCCCGCCACCACAGGCACACAATCTCGGGTCTGGAATGCACGCCGTCGCAAATCAACTCGGAGAATAGTGCATCATCGGTGAGTACCGTGCCCAGAATCCCCGGCTCACGATGGTCCAGTGCGCGCATTGCGTTGAAGGTATGCGTTGCGCTCACCGCGCCCGCGGCGATCGCGGCGCGGGTCTCAGCGGCAGTAGCATCCGAGTGGCCCAGCGAAACACGCACGCCGCGCTTTGTGGCGTATTCCGTCAGTTCCGGCGCGCCCGGCAATTCTGGCGCAAGCGTCATCAGGCGCACTTGTCCCTGCCCCGCCTCAAACAACTTGTCAAAAGTCGCCACGCTTGGTGCCAGCAAATGTTCTGCTGGTTGCACGCCGCGCTTGGAGTGCGAAAGAAATGGCCCCTCCAGATGAATCCCCAACGGGCGCGCCAATCCGTCGCTGATTGGCCGCGTCATCAATTCCGCCAGCCCATCCACTGCGCGCAGGGTGGCATCCAGTGATGCGGTCACCGTTGTTGCCAAAAAGCCGCCAGTCCCTCGCGAAGCCAGAAAGCCGCCCATAGCGGTAATCGCCCCCGGCGTGGCCTCCATCACATCGTGTCCGGCCGCTCCGTGAATATGGATGTCGAAAAACGAAGGCGCGAGCGTCGCGCCGGGAAACTCCAGCATGCGCGCCTTGGAGGGCACTCCGCTGGCCGCGCGCGTCGTAACGGAAGTGATGCAGCCATCTTCGAGCAAGACCACGGGATCATCAATCAGCTCGCTTCCGTCATAGAGCCTTTTGGCGGTGAGCACGGTAGGCGTACGTTTCATTGGATAAACCCCAAGGCAAGACTCAAAAGCGCCCTCTTCAAGTTTCAGTGTACCGTTTCAGATGCACGGGACGCGGAAGCGTGATGGTCCCACCCACCTCGCAAACGCGAAACAGTTTTTACGATGGGATTACGCGCTGCAGATTGTAGAGACTGACCTGCCAGGGTCGCTCCACCCTTTGCGGTGTCGCCGGAGCAAGCGGGAGTCCATTGCACCCGCTGCGATCAGGTCAATTCCGTACCTTAACCGCCTTATCGTTTGCGCCGTTCTTGAAGACGACCGGTGTTGCAGCCTTCAACAAGTCGCCGCCTTCGATAATGATTCCGTCGTTGCCTTCGCCTTCAACCTGGAGAAATGCCGGCGATACGTTGAGGACCCGTGCCGCTGTGATCAGAGTCTGCTTGGAATCGATAAACCGAAGCACAGATTCCGCATCGGGGTTGCCTTGCACGTTCAACCCGTAAATCGCGGCGTCTTCAACGTGGTCGAATATCACCGCAGGGCGCAGATCGGGCGTACTCACTTCAAACCGGACATTCTGCAGCGTGATTCCATGCGCATTCCTTGCGTAGAGTCCGTATGCGGGGATTGGGCCCAACTCAAAGTACTCACCAAAAGCCTTGGGAACGTCGCGTCTCGCCGCTTCCTCGGCGGTCCCGCCACCTCCGAAAGTGAGATGAACATTGTTGAACGAGATGTTTTCAAGCACTGAATCATCCACTGAATTCAGAACGATGGCGGAATGAGCTTCGCCCGGCCTGCTGCCGACGGTGATCGTACCTTCCGACAGTTCATGGGGAGGATTGGTCGTCACGGTCCCCTGGATGTTGCTGAATGAAATATTGCGGACGACCACCGGCGGCAGGACCTCTGGGAGAGTCTGGTCGCTCGCCCGCCGGCGCCCCTTTCCCACGCTGATGCTAATCGGCCCCGTAACATCGTCGAGCACCAGGTCGGAGAACGAGATGTTTCTGAATTCCGACCCCGGATCACCTTGGAATTTCATCGGACATCCATATACTTCGCGCAGTACGCAGTTTGAGATGGCGATGTTCTCGGGATGACCTCCGCCAAAGCGAAAAACCGACCAGCGTGTACTGAAGTAGGAGTTGGTAATGGTGATGTATTTGCACGAGCCGAACATGGCGCACGCATCATCGCCCGATTTGACCGTGCAGTTGCTCAGCCGTACCTGTTCGGCGCTGATAAAGTGAAATCCGTCGTTGTTGCCGTTGACGCGGTTGTGAATGTAGATGCCGTCGAGAAAAATGCGCTGACTCTCGATAATTCGAATGCTGTGGTACGCGCAATCGATCATCGAGATATTGCGGACCGAGAAATTCTCACAGTGATAAACCAGCACATGATATGGGCGCTTGTTTCCGCCCAGGCCGCTGGGCGGCGGCGTGCCGCGCACCGCAGAATGAAACTGAGCGCCCTGGCCATCGATTGTGCCCGGCCCCTCAATGGTCACATTCTTCGCGTCAACAGCAAAGAGCAGTGCCCAGTTTCCGTCATTGAGTGTCGTGTCTCCACGCAACGGGATTGCATCTACGGCGTGATACTGTTTGCCGTCGGCGCTGCCCAGCAGCGTGCCCGATGCCGCTAGGTGAAGCGTCACGTTGCTCTTCAACTCTACGGTGCCTATCGTGAACGTTCCGGCCGGAACCAGCACCGTCCCGCCGCCGTCCCCTGCACAGGCATCGATCGCCGCCTGCACTGCCGCCGTATCCACCGTGGTCTTGTCACCCTTTGCCCCAAACGTGCGAATGTTATACACGCGCACACCCAGATCGTCGTTGTTTACGGCGGGTTTTGTGCGAGCGACCGCAGGGTTCCCATCCAGCAGGCCGGCCGTGATCACCGCACCAGTCGCTGGTAGAGCCAGCTTTCCCAGCCAATCGCGTCGTGAAAGTAGCAGATTCTCGCGTTCCTGTTTGATTGGATTGTTCAAGAGTGCCGCTCCTCCCCAAAAAACGGAGTCTATCCTGTCGGAGTTGTGGAGTGGAAATCCCCGTGCCGCCGGCGCGCACGATCAAGCGAGCCGGCGGCTACGGAAAGAATCGGAATTAGAAATCGATACGCAACGCGAGCTGCATGGTTCGCGGACCACCAAGGCTGCCGTTGCCTGGCGTGCCGCTGAGCTGTCCAAACGCAGAGCCTGTTTGCGGATTACTTGCCCCCTGAGAAGTTGCATTCGCGAACGTAGCCGTATTGTTCACAGCGTTGAACTGCGTATGGTTGAAGGTGTTGTAGGTTTCCACGCGCAGTTGCAGCGTGAATTTGTTCTCAATCGGCATGTTCTTGATGAGCGCGGTCTCGAAGTTGGTGCCGCCAGGCAGGAAATAATTCACCTTCCCCGAGAAGGTCCCAGTGCCCGTGGAGTAGAACTTGGGTGTGGCACCGGTGACGATGTTTGCCACGCTGCCGGCGATGGGTGGCTCGAAGCAAGACGTGTTGAACCATTGGCTGAATGTCCGTGTGCCATGTGCTTGCTTCCACGGGTCACAGGTCAGGACAACACGTGCACCGTCGCCCCCGCCCGTTATGTTTGGACTGCCGCTGACGGTCAGGGTAACGGGGCTGGTTGGCGGCGCGCCGCTGTAGTACGTGACGAAGCCGGAGATCTGCCATCCATCGAGAGCAGAACGCGTCGCGATATTGTTCCATCCCGAGTTTCCGCCGAAGGCTCGGCTTGCACGGGGCAGGGCGTACACATAATTGATCGCCAGCATGTGTTTCAAGTCCCACGCGGCCGGCCCGTATTGCCATTGGCGAATGTTCTGGTAGAGAGGACCGCCGCCGTTGTAGCTATCGATGTAATCCATCGCCCGGCCCCAGGTGTACGCGCCGCCGAATTCAAGCCCGTTGCGGAAGCGCCGGGTGACCTTCACCTGCAAAGCATTGTAGTTTGCCGTCAGGTCGTAGTACTGCTGGCTGATGCTGTTGAATCCCGGATACGGACGGAAGAAGTTGTCCGGAAGCGTGGAACTCTTCGAGCATTTGCCACTTGTCACCGTTGAGCAATATTGACTCGCTGTCAGAAACTCGGCCCCATAGGGAACCTCGTTGATGGGCTTCGTTTCGCTGGCATGTTTTGTGAACGTGCCCACGTACGCCACATCGAGAACGGTGCCAAATGGCAACGCCTGCTGCAGGCCGAGGCTGGTTTCTTCGGCGTATGGAATGCTGCCGTGCAGAGGCAGCCCGTGACCGATGCCGAAAGGCGCGTTCAGGTTACTGATGCCGGCCGACGCGTAGTAATTCGGAGCGGTGCTGGTCGCGCTGGAATAATACTGGGTGGGGCCGTTTGTCGTAGGTGCGTTATTAGTCAGGTCACCTTCCTGCCCTGAGCGCGCGCGAACGTTATAAAACAAGCCGAAGTTCGCGCGAATTACTGTGCTTGGAACTACGTTCCAGGCGAACCCCACACGCGGGGCCTGCAGGATTCCGTTGCCGTAAGTGGTTCCCTGCGGGAACCCGGGCGTGTTCACGTACAGGATTCCGTTGTTTAGATTTCCTGTGTTGGGTACCATCAGCCCGGCGTAAGCCAGCGGGTACGTGGCCGAAGTCGCAGGATTGACGGCCACTTGCTTCCCGGTGCTGTCAAAACCATATTGGTAAAGGGTCGGGGCATTGTTCACGTTGTACAGTTCAGGAACAAAATTGTTGCCGACCTTCAGTCTTTGAGCCATTGCCCACGAGTTGCGGATGCCGAACTCGAGAGTGAAGTTGCGAAACATCTTCCACGTGTCCTGGTAGTACCATTCCAGCCGGTTCGTGCGCGGATCGTAGTTCACCAGTTGTGTGGTCTGGCTGTATTGGTTTAAGACCCCCGTGGCCGCATTGCTATAGAACCAGTCAGTATCGTTGGGATTGCTGCTATTGACTGACATGTTGAAGGTCCCCACGCGATTGTGGTTCACCTGCAGATAGGCGTCGGTTCCAGCATCGATACCCACCACGAACGTATGGTTGCCCCACACCTTGGTCAACTTGTCGGTGGCGTTATAAGACCGCACCTGGTCGGTCATGGGGAATCGCGAATCCCAACCGTAGTTCGCCGGATTCTGCCCGCCAAACGATGTTGCTGGGTAAAGGTTGAGTGGATTGACGCCCGAATATAGCGAGGGCAGATTGAATCCGCTGCTGCTGAGCGTGACCTGGTCCAGATCCGACTTATTGTAGAGTTGGAGCTCTCTCCAGCCTGCCGTGCCGATGTTGAACTCGTTTACAAGAGTGGGCGTGAACGCATAGACAATGTTGTAAACATAGTTCGGTTCGCCCAACTGGTAGTTGACCTTGAGCAGCCAGCTCATGGTGTTCGCTGGCGAAGAGAAGTCGTTGTCGTTGGCCACTGTCTGGTCGCCGCGGAAGAACATATGCAGCTTTTCCGATGGGACGTAGTCGATGCGGAATACCTCCTGGTTCACGGGCTTATCGGCCGACCAGTTGGTCTGGTAATTGTAGTTATTGTTGCTGACCGCGAGGTTGGTGTAGGCGTTCTGGGGATACTTTGCCAGCGTGCTGTTATACATCAACTGCAACAGATAGAGCGTCTGTGAGTTAATGTACGGTGCAGACACAACATTGCCCGTAAAGCAATCGGTGGTAGGAGTTCCATTTACCGGGCATGTGCCGCCACCCGAATTCTTGCTTTTCCCAGGATAGGCAATGTTGACAAGGTTACTTGATGTAAAGGACGAGACTCCCTGGTTATGAGTCTGCGAGAAATCTCCCTTAGCTTCTAATTGTGTCGGCACCATGTAGTTTTTCAGGCCGTCCGGCGACTTGATCGGTGAGTCCTCGATCGACACGAAGAAAAACAACTTGTCTCTATTGGCGTTGAAGTGTCCGGGCCAGTAGATCGGTCCGCCAATGGTGCCGCCCGCGACGTTATAGCGGTAGAGCGGACGCGGCTTGTACGTCGATGGCGTGAGCCCGTACTTGTCAAAATACGGGTTGGCGTTCAGATCCTCGTTGCGGAAGTAATAGTAAACGCCGCCGTGAAACCGGCTGGTGCCGTTCTTGGTGACGAAGCTGAAATTGCCGCCTGCCTCGCCGCCGTACTGCGCCTGGTAGTTGCCCTGGTTTACTGTCACTTCTTTCACGGCGTCGAGATTGATGGGAGTATCCATCGTGGCGAGTCCACGCGTGTTGGAAACCACGCCGTCAACTTGGGTCAGGGAATACTCGTTATTCACGCCGTTCACCACCGGCGCGCTTGTCGTACTAAGGCTTCCGGCGCCGTCGCTGTTCTCTACCACGCCTGGCATGGTCTTGGTCATGGACATCACATCGCGCCCAATGGCCAGCAGGTTGTCGATCTGCGTCGTGTCCAGCACCGCCGAGCGCTCTGAACTTGTGGTCTGCAGCGCCGTAATGTCTGCCTCAACGGTGACACTTTGTTGCACAGTGCCAACCGGAAGCACGAATGTCCCGGCGTCCAGGTTCACTGCGGCGAACAGGGCCAGCCCGACCTTCCGCAGCTCTTTATACCCACTGGCTGAGACCACTGCGGTGTAGGTGCCTGGCTCGACGCTGGCGAAAGCGAAGTCACCGTTCGCGTTCGTCCGCGCCGAAAAAACGAGTGCCCTGGTTTGCTCATCGATCAACCTCACCTCAGCATTGGGTACGGCGCCCTTGCTCTGGTCCACGACATGCCCGGTGATTGTGGCACTGGAAGTCTGCGCCATCGATGGAAGAACGCAAAGACCCAGCATCACTGCAACCGCTACTAGCCTCATCATGATTTTCATTTCGATGGTCCTCGATTCATTGCGTTTTTTGTCTCGAAACATTTTGTTTTGAATCCGTTGAGTGAAACTGATCGATCTCAGGCTGATCGGCATCTTCGAACAGCCGTGAAAGAGGCATGCATTCGAATACGTATACATTTTGGCCCATCGCCAAGTACTGCCATCATTTACCGGAGCCTTGTTCTTTTCATCATCCCGCCGGAACTGCCGCCGTCACACAGCCCATACGGGCTTCGAACTCCCTCCGGGGCTGGATCAATTTCAGGTGGCCGGGAAGGCCCGCGGAATCGTCGTCGTAAACGATAACGCTGGGCGATATAAGCTTGTCAAGGGAAAAATGCCCGGGGTAAACCAAGGAGCTATGACCGCACCAGACCGTGGTTTTTGCCGTATGGCTTTTGAATCGAAGGGGACCTCCCTTTGGCGTCGCGGTAACAGGAAAACACCCATTCCGAAAAGTCAAGTCCAAGCTCGAACGAAACCGCCGCAACACACTGAAAACAAACCATAAAGACTCCAGGCTGTCTTTGCAGAGTATTTCCATCTCTCGGCGCATAATGGTTCCATCACTATTGAGCCGGGTCGTTTCTGCTGAAATCTCGGGAGGATACCGATCATCAAACATTGGAAATAAAGGTTCGCTGACCAGATTTCGGCCCAAAAACGCCTCGTAAGTCCTTTAAAAGCCGTATCTTACGAAATGACCCCTTTCGAATCAGCGGGCTAGAGAAAATGATCAGGGGTACAAACGATTGAAAGGAAAGCACTTGCCGCAAAAAAGGTAGGGGGGGGCCTAACCGGGAGGGGGTATGCCCACCTGTCAAATTGTGAGACTGCGACCGCAATCGATGAACCAACATTTTGAACCGGCGAAAGGCCAACTCCGCTAACTCCGCTGCGTCACGTCCCCTCCGCTCCGCGACCAGTAAAGATAAACCGGAATCCCGAGCAGAACCAGGATCAGTCCCGGCCACGTGTATTGCGGCTTGTAGCGCAGCAGTGCGGCGCAGATGCCCACCGCCATCACCAGGTAAACAGCCGGCAGGAATGGATAACCGAAGGCTTTATAAGGCCGCGGCGCGTCAGGCTGTTTGAAGCGCAGCACGAACAGCCCGAGGATGGTCAGAAAATAAAATGCCACCGCCGCGAAAATAATGTAATCGAGTAACTGACTATACGAGCCTGAGACGCACAGAATCACCGTCCAGACCGCCTGCACCACAAGCCCTGCGACGGGCGTTTTAAACTTCGGATGCAGCTTGCCCACAGGCTGAAAGAAGAGCCTGTCCTGCGCCATCGCGTAGTAAACGCGCGCGCCGGCCAGCGTCATTCCGTTGGCGCAGCCGAATGTCGAAATCAGAATCGCTGCCGCCATCAGATAAGCGCCCACTTGCGGAAACATCATCTGCAGCGCCGCGGCGCCAATGCGATCCTCCGCTGCATATTGAATTCCCCGCGCAAAAACCGTCGTGCCGTGCGGATCGCCGTGCAGCGGAAGCACCATCATGTAAGCCGCGCTGGCAAGGATATAGCAGACGAGCACAAATCCCACGCCAAACGCGAGCGAAAGCGGAACATTACGCCGCGGATTCTTGATCTCTCCCGCGGTAAACGTCACGTTGTTCCAAGCGTCCGCCGAAAAAAGTGACCCCACCTGAACCACGGCCACGATCACCAGCAGATTCACCATCACGATCGGCCCTTGCGCGCCAACCTGCACCGGATGCAGCGAGCTCCAGCTCGCATTCCGCCAGAACTCGCTCCAGTGGCTGCCAAAGTTCGCAGCAATTGCCGCGCTGTTCCGTCCCACCGAGAATCCCAGCACAATCAGACCCGCGAGTGAGAGCGCCTTTGGCCACCGTGAAGATGTTCTGCACCAAGGCGCCGAACTTCACGCCTCGGATATTCACAGCGGCCACGATTACCACCACCACAATGCCCGCGAAATTGGCCGTGCTCACGCCAATCTCCATATTGCCAAGCACCATCGGCCCAACAGGAATCGCCGGAACATGCGCAATATGCCAGAGCCAGTGTGTGCTCGAGACCGTGGGAAAGAACACCCCGAGGAACTTGCCGAAGGCCACGCAAACGGCGGCAATCGTTCCCGTCTGGATGACGAGAAACAGCGTCCATCCGTAGAGAAATCCCCATAGCGGCCCCAGTGATTCGCGCAGGTAAACGTATTGCCCGCCGGCCTTGGGCATCATGGCAGCCAGCTCGCCGTAACTTAGCGCGCAAATCATGGTCATGACCGCGGTCACAACCCATGCCGCCAGGTAGAGCGCCGGCGAGTCAGTACCTCGCGCAATATCGCAATCGACGAGGAAGATGCCACTTCCGATCATCGATCCCACAACGATCGTGGTGGCGCTGAACAGGCCAAGACTCTGCGTCATCTGCGGCCCGGCGCCGGGGCTCGGCCGGCGGGAATCGATTTGAACGACAGAGGATGTCATCAGGCTTTCAGGGAAATTACTTCGCGGCGCCGCTCATCGGAGAACTGTGTCAGCATTGTATCCAACTTTGTCGGCCTTGTGTCTTCATGCTCAAAAATACGGGCATGCTTAGCGTGACGTGAAGAGCCGCGGAATGGTCCATGCTAACGTGACCGGGCGAGCGCAGAAGAGAAATCGCGGATGCCTGTTACATTCGAAGGCAAATGACAAACCACTGGACAGCGGAAGAAAATCACGCGGCGCTCGGCCTCGAGCTTCCCCACCCGCCAGCCCCCGGGCGGCAATTATGTCTCCGCCAAGAGTGCGGGGCACCTGGTAGCTCAGGATAAATGGCGCTCACTTGGGGCCGTCGATGAGTCAGGATCGCGACAGCACGGCGTTTGTCTATTCCAGTCTCGACGGGCTGGTTTTAGCAATTCTTACTCAGTCGGCAAACGACATTCGGCCCGATCGAATCGTCAACGGACCAGGCAAATACAGCAGTCTGGTCTGATCTCTGGATGGAAAATATCCGGCTGATCTATATATTGGTTTCAAAAATACTGAAATCGTGGTCCTGAATCTTGCGCTCTCGCAGTTCTTGCCTTTGCGAATCTTCGAACCACAACATTTGATTGACGCGACCGAACACGCGTAGAAAGTCAGGCGCAAAGTATTACCAAAAGTATCATCAGCGCCAAAATCAAGGATTCTCTTTATCTTCCGCAAACTACTGATTCCATGGTGCCCAGAGGGGGACTTGAACCCCCACGGCCGGTGAAGGCCTGCGGATTTTAAGTCCGCTGCGTCTGCCAATTTCGCCATCCGGGCCTGCATCTATATTATGCAGCCGTTTTCGCCCATACGAGGAGCGCCCCTGGCAACGCCCGCGTTCTCGACGCTCAGGCACCTCGACTGCCCGGCCGCCCGGTCTTCCACAACTTGCCCCGAAGCACCGCCCCCTCGTATCATCCGGCAGAAGCATTTCCAGGATCTCCGTACCGCGGAACCGATATTCTTGAGTCGGCATACCCATCAGGATTGGGGTCCCCGGCGACAGAACTTGGTAGTCGGGGTCGTGTGAGCAGCGACCTCGAACGGATTCGGACCGAAGCCACTATCCTGTAAATGCTGAAGAGCAATCAAAATGAGCGAAACAGAAAGTAACGCCGGCTTGCGAGTGAAGGGGCGGCTCATGTCCGCCTCGGAGATTGAGCGGACCCTCGTGCGCCTTGCCCACGAAATCGTCGAGAAGAGCAACGGCAGCGAAGACCTCGCCCTCATCGGCATCAAGCGCCGCGGCGTCCCGCTTGCGGAGCGATTGGGCAAGCTCATCTCCACCATTGAGAAGCGCCAGGTCGATACCGGCGTCCTCGATATCCAGTTCTACCGCGACGATCTCTCCACCGCCGGCGTCCGCCCTGTCGTCACGCCCGGAGCCATCGGCTTCGATGTCGAAGGCCGCGACGTCGTGCTCTGCGACGACGTGCTTTACACCGGCCGCACCATTCGCGCCGCACTCGACGCGCTCTTCGACCATGGCCGTCCGCGCCGCGTGCAGCTTGCCGTGCTCATTGACCGCGGCCATCGCGAGCTGCCCATCGAAGCGACCTACATCGGCAAACATGTTCCTACCAGCCAGCGCGAGATTATCGAAGTAAAGTTCCAGGAAGTCGACGCAACGGAGCAGGTGCTGCTCGTAGAGCGTACAACATAACTCACTTCAACTGACAGCGGGCATTCCGCGCGCTCTAGCACCACGGCCGCCAGCACGGCGGCAAGGCCTCTCAACCGGACCGGAGCCCGGTGCTTCGGTAAAGATTCGGTATGAACCCAGTCGCACACGCGATTCGCCGCCCGCTCATCACGCCGCCTGCTCCCGCATCTCCATTTCCCTATCATCCCGGTTCGCTGCTCTCCATCCTCGACCTCACCGTGCCCGCAGTCAGCTGTCTCCTCGCCCGCGCCACAGAGCTTGAGAACGCCGACCCCATCCTCCGCGACCACATCCTCGCCAAGCGCCGCATCGCGCTCCTCTTCTACGAGTCGTCCACTCGCACCCGCACCAGCTTCGAACTCGCCTCCAAAGCCCTCGGAGCCGACACCACGCTCGTCTCCAACCTCAGTTCCAGTATCGAGAAGGGCGAGTCGCTCAAAGATACCGGCCTCACGCTCCGCGCTCTGGGTGCCGAAGCCATCATCCTCCGCCACAACTCCTCCGGCGCGGCATGGCTGCTTGAGGAATCCACCCGCCTGCCCGTAGTCAACGCGGGCGACGGCATGCATGAGCATCCCACCCAGGCGCTGCTCGACCTGCGCACCATCCTCGCGCACCTCCGCCCAGGCATCGCTGAAGTCGGCGAGCAAACCCTCTCCGGCGTCACCGTCACCATCGTCGGCGACATTCTCCATAGCCGCGTCGCTCGCTCCAACATGCTGCTTCTCCCGCGCCTCGGCGCGCGCGTGCTCCTCTGCGGACCCAAAGAGCTCCTGCCTGAGCAGGCCGCGCATTCCGGTCCCGGCATCCAGATCGAGCGCAACTTCGACACCGCCCTCGCCCAATCCCAGGCCGTCATGATGCTCCGCATTCAGGCCGAGCGCCTCTCCGGCCTTCAACTCGACCTCGACGACTACAAGGCCAGCTACCAGCTCACCGGGCAGCGCCTCGCCGCGCACGCGCCCACCGCCGTCGTCCTGCACCCCGGCCCCATCATCCGCGGCATGGAGATCACCGCCGGCGTAGCCGATGGCGTTCAGTCGGCCATCCTCGAGCAAGTCACCAACGGCCTCGCCATCCGCATGGCCGTCATGGAACGCGCGCTCCTCGCAAGTGAAGAAGGAGGCCCGGCATGACGGCTCTCGCCATCTGCAATGGCCGTTTGATCGATCCCGCCGCCGGCGTTGATACCGCCAAAGACATTCTGCTGCGCGACGGCCGCGTCACCGACATCGCCGGACCCGGCAAGCTCAAGCATGCTGAAGACGCCCAAGTCCTCGACGCCACCGGCCTCGTCGTTGCGCCGGGACTCATCGATATCCATGTGCATCTGCGCGAGCCCGGCCAGGCCTACAAAGAGACCATCGCCTCAGGCACGGCTGCCGCAGCCGCAGGCGGATTCTCGAGCGTCGCTGCCATGCCCAACACCACGCCGATCAACGACTCGGTGGAGATCACACGTTGGATGCAGTCGCCTGAGCGCGGCGCTGAAGTACGCGTCTTCCCTATCGCCGCCGCCACACGCGGGTCAAAAGGTGAAACACTCAACGACTTCGCGGCGCTCAAGTCCGCCGGAGCCGTCGCCGTCACTGACGATGGCCGGCCCATCCTCAATGACGGCATCATGCGCGCCGCCCTCGCCGCCGCCGCGCGCGTTGGCCTCACCGTCATCCAGCACGCTGAAGATACGCGCTTCACGCAAGGCGCCAGCATGAATCTCGGCCCTGTCTCGTTCAAGCTCGGCCTGCGCGGCATGCCGCCAGAGGCGGAGTCGAGCATGGTCGATCGCGATATTCGCCTCGTCACTGAGCTGCGCGAAGCGCGTCCGCATCTCCACGTCGCGCACACATCCACTGCGGCGGCGCTGGCGGCCGTGCGCCAGGCGCGGCGCAACGGGCTGCGCGTCACCTGCGAGGTTGCGCCGCACCACTTCCTGCTCACCGAAGAGCACGTTGGGCTCTACAACACGCACGCCAAAATGAATCCGCCGCTGCGCTCGGCGGCCGATCGCGACGCCATGATCGAAGGCATTCTCGACGGCGTGGTCGACGCCATCGCCACCGATCATGCGCCGCACGCCATGCACGAGAAAGAAGTTGAATTCGAGCTTGCGCCCAACGGCATCACCGGCCTTGAAACCGCGCTCGGCCTCTGCCTGCGCTGGCTGCACGCGGAGTGGAAGATGCCTCTCGGCCGCGTGCTCAGCCTGCTCAGCGCGCAGCCTGCCGCGCTTCTCGGCTTAAAAGGACGCGGAACGTTGGCCGTCGGAAGTTATGCCGATGTTGTAGTCTTCGATCCCAAAGCCGAGTGGATCTACCGCGCCACAGAATCGAAATCGAAGGCCAAAAACACGCCCTTCGACGGCTGGCCAATGCAAGGCAAAGTCCGCTGGACAATAAGCGAAGGCCGTATCGCCTACACCAGCGCAACCTAGCTAAGATTCGATTCCCTGTTCCCTGTACTCTGTCCCACGGTGCCCCGCTCGAATTCCTGAAACCTAATCCATTCCAGATCCTGACCGCTCTGGTTATTTTCAAGGCGTACTTGCGAACAGTCGCCGTTTTCACACTCCATTCATCTGTCCGATACTCTGGGGTCAATTAAAGTGAGGATGCCCCTGGATGCGCCCCGCTACTCAGCTCGCGTTTCTGCTTTGCTGTTCCCTATGGAGCATAGGAATCGCTTCAGCGCAGATGCCCTTCTACACTGACAATGCGGACGTGACCGACACGGGAACCCTGCACTTCGAATTCTTCAACGAATTCGACGGTCTGCAGTCCGCTCAATATCCCGACCTCCGCCAGAACACTTTCAATTACAAGGCAAACTATGGCCTGCCACACTGCCTTGAACTGGACATCGATGCGCCGTATCTCTCCATCTTCCGCGCGCCGGGAGCGCAGACTTCCGACGGGCCCGGCGATACCGACATGGGCATCAAGTGGAACTTCCACAAGTCCATCCGCCCCCTCAGCGTTCCGGCTCTTTCCGCGAGCCTTTACATTGAATTTCCCACCGGAGATACTAGTCAGCAACTCGGTTCCGGACTCACTGACTACTGGCTCAACTCAATCGCACAGGAGCCGCTCACGGAGAAGACCAGGATCAACGCCAATTTTGGATTCTTATTCGCCGGCAACACCAGCACCGGCGTTCTCGGTACCCAGAATACTCGCGGTCATGTTTACACCGGAGGTCTATCTCTGCAGCACGATTTCAACTCGCGCCTAACCCTGGGAGCTGAAGCTTACGGAGCCATCGCTGACAATCATGCGTTGGGTAAAGACCAGCTACAAGGTCTCGCTGGAGGTTGGTACCAGCTCAACAGCCGTATTGCTGTTACTTTCGCTATTCTGGGTGGCAGCCACATCGCCAGTCCAACGATCGGCGGACAGGTCGGCTTCGAAATCGACTTCCCGCTTCGCCACACGTCCCCCGCGAAACAACTTGCATCAACATCCCCACATTGGAGATCGCCATGAGTTGCAGACCGGAAGTGCTGAAAAGTGTTCCTCTCTTTTCTCTTCTTGACGACGACGAAACCGCAGTCCTTGCCGGACAGGTGGACGCGAAAACCTTCGCCGCACGCGAGCGCATCTACAAGGCCGGGGAGCCGGGCATCCATGCTTATGTGCTCATCTCGGGCAGCGTGCAGGTCACGACCGTAGACGAGGACCAGCAGGATGTGGTGGTCGATTCACCGGGCAAGGGTGACTTCTTCGGCTTTGCCTCAATGCTTGAGGAAACGGCGCATCAAACCAGCGCCGTCGCCCTTGAAGACTGCGATTGCATCGAGGTGTCTCGAAGCGATATCGCCGTTCTCATTGAGCGCAAACCGCATGCCGGCATGGACCTGCTCACTACCCTCGGCCATCAGTTGCATGCCGCGCAACAACTGGTGCGATTGCGCGCCACCCGCAACGCCAACGAGATCATCGAAGAGCAGGAGACCGTTGGCGAGCGTGTGGCCGACGTGGTGGCCGGCTTTGGCGGATCGTGGACGTTCATCATCGCGTTTGCCATCATCCTCACCGTTTACACGACCATCAACGTTTTCCTTGGCGGAAAGGCCTGGGATCCCTATCCGTTTATTCTGCTCAATCTGTTTCTATCCATGCTGGCTGCCATTCAGGCGCCGGTCATCATGATGAGTCAGAACCGGCAGGATACCAAGGACCGCGTGCGCAGCGAGCTCGACTTCGACGTGAACCGCCGCTCCGAAACAGAGATCCAGGGCCTGGCACGAAAACTGAACCTGCTCGACGAAAAGGTTGGAGACATCTACGGCCTTCTCAAGCCAACCAAGGTCCCGAGTCTGGAGTAAAGAACAACAGAGTTCGCCGCGCCCCCAAGCCGCCGCGCGCCCTCACCTTCGCAACGTCGTTGCTTTTGTGGCTAAGGTGGGATGCGACGACGATCGCCAACCCAAAAATCTGTCATCGTGAGCGGAGATTGGCGCGCTTTCCGCGCCAAGCGGAGTCGAAGGATCTGCGGTTGCTTTCGCCTTGTATCGGGGCTTGGCTTCAGCTCCGCCGGGTGCCTGTAGATGATCAAGACGTTGTACCAGCTGAAAGATCCGACGAAATAGCAATTCAGCCCAATGGGCGGTGCAAAAGGCGGCGCGTAAACCCGCGCCTTGGAAATACTTAGGAACGCTTTCCACTTTCGAACCGTCCCGGCTACTGCTGGCGAATTTATCTCAGAAAAATGGAACAACCTCTTGAAAAATCACAGGTGCCCCATCCTAGCTTTGCTTGGGTGGGCCTTGAAAGACACGGGCGTCAGCCCGTAACCCCATCCCCGCACTGCTTCCGCACCGCGCGCCTTTCAATCGACTCCAGCCGTGTCAACCCCACGGACCTCGGGGCGCAAATTTACTCGCCCGTTAACTCCATGATTCGCCACCTGATCACTGGCCCCTTAATCCTTAACTTTGTTTGCAGATAATTCCGCGAGTTTGGCGCACAATCGTTCCATAAGCGTTTATTCAGGCCATCTCCGGGGCGGGGATATTCTGCCGCGAAGCCGGTTTCCGCGTGAAAAACAGCACCGGAACCGGAAAATGGCCCGAAAACGCCTCGTAAGTCCTTTAGATCGGGATCTTACGGTCTAACCCATTTGGAATCATCGGGTTACAGCCAGAGATCAAACCCACAAGCCGTTGAAAGGAAAGCACTTGGCCCCAAAAAGGGGTGGGGGGGTACCCTCCTGTGAAACTGTGGAACTGTGAGACTGTGAACTAGCCCTGCTACCGGCTACGGTTCAGCTCCGCAACCTCCGCCGTCTCGTGCCCGGTTCTCTGTTCGCTGTTCGCTGTTTGGCCGGACAGGGCTGCCGAGGCGTTTGCAGCGATCAGGCTTTCCAGAAGATCGTTCGAGGTGGGGCCAGAGTTACGTTGGTGGATGCTCATTCCGCGCCCTTCAAGGAAACCCAGTAGAACCGCCGCCAGCAGAATTTGCAGCGAACGGGACGGAGAAAAAACAAGCCCAGCAGGGCATCGTAAGGGCGCAACTCGCCGGGCTTGAATTGAACGGATTTGCAGCGAGGGCACCTTCGCCGTATCCACAGTACGCGCGGCAGCCAATCGGGCCAGGTCATGGTTGCAACACTCATCGGGAACTTCCTTTCAATAGAAGGCCGACATCCATCACAGCGAAGATCCTACTCCCGCGCTGGAATTCGCGTCGAGCCATGTGAGGAGACGACGTATGCTTCCCGTGGCCAAGGCCACGCTCGAATCGGCTGCGCCGTAGTACAGGTTGATGCTGTCTCCGTCCTCGCCGATGGTCTGGCCGCAAGGAAACACGACGTCGTGCACATCTCCAGTGCGCTCGTACGGCGCTTCAGGACCGAACATCCAGGAGTCTCCGCGTTGCAGGCAGATCTCAGGGTTCTCCAGATCAAAGAGCGCCAGGCCCAGGCGATAGATACTTCCCGAAGCCGTTTGCCGCACTCCGTGATAGATCATCAGCCAGCCTTTCGGCGTTTCGATTGGCGGAGAGCATAGGCCAATCTTGTTTGCATCCCACCAACCCCCGCGCCGCGCTTCAAGAATGACTTTATGGTTGCCCCAATGCTGCAGATCGGGTGAGTAAGAGATCCACATGTGAGCGCCGAGCGCTGTCATGGGCCGATGAATCAAAGCCCAGTAGCCGTTGATTCTTCGTGGCAGTAGCGCAGCATCCTTATCTTCGGGCGGCATGATCACGCCGAATCGCTTGAAGCTTAGGAAGTCGTACGTGAGCGCCAGCGACACTCCCGGGCCGCCGCGAGCAAAGGACGTGTACGCCACCGCATATTGCCCAAGCTCCGGAACATAGGTGATGCGCGGATCTTCGATGCCCCAGATTTCTTCGGGATACTGTTTGGGGCTTGCCATCAGCGTTGGCTCGGCGTCGATACGCCATCCGTCGATTCCATTCTTAGAACGCGCCGCGCACAGGTGCGAAAGACCGCTCCGGTCTTCCACCCGGCAAAGCAGCAACGTATCTCCATCGGGTAGCCGGACGGCACCTGCGTTGAAGACGCTGTTGATGGCGTAAGGCCAATTCCGCCCGCTAAGAATCGGATTTCCGGAATAGCGGATGAGCAGAGGAAGTTCTGAAGATACTCCCGGGTTTGATTGCTCTGGAGCAATCGCGATTGGCGAAGGGGATGGATGCATGAGTGGATTCAAAACGAGAAGCTCATTTCATGAAAGGTTTTTTCTTCGTTGGCTGCCTTCGCTCCCTGCATTTCCTGGAGCGCCATCAGGAACGAGAGCGTTGACTCCGCTCCCTGATTTTCATTCACACGGTCAGGATGAAGTCCATCTTTGCATCCGCCCGTTGATGCATCGTAGAGCGGCGCCTGGAGATCATTTTTGCCCAGAAACCACTTGAAGACACATTGAGCTTCGTCGCTCCAGCGCTCGTCGCGAGTTAGCCGGAATGCTTCAAGACAAGCCGAGATGGTGCCACAAGCTTCGACAGGCTGCTGGTCGAAACGAGCCTTCTCAGCGCCCTCGGCAAAACAACCGCTGGACCCAATGGGCACAAAGGTTTCCGGGTCGGCGCAGTGCTGAGCGGCTGCAAGCCATTCGAGCGACTCGATTCCCACCGCGACCATCTTTTTGTTATTGCTACGCCCGCCGGCCAGGATGAGCGCCTGCGGCAATCTCGCATTTGAGTACGAAAGACTCTTCTCAAACCAATGCCAGGTGTCGGAGTGACTACGCTCGTAAACATCCAACAGGCGATTGGCGAGCGTGTTGCGAACGCCCTGGATGGCCCGGTCGCCGGGGAACCAGTCGAGGTAGGCCTGCAAACCGAGAATGCTGAACGCCCATGCGCGTGGGCTGCTGAACGACAAGACCGCAGGTACTGCAGCCTCGAAGAGTCTTCCCGCCGCTCCCCGCAATCCCGCATTCTGCGAATGACCGAGTACCGATCCTAAGGCCCACAACGCGCGGCCATGGCTGTCTTCAGAACCGATATCCTCAAGCCACTTGCGGTCGTAGCCAAGGAAATTCCTGAAGCGTCCGGAATCGGAATGAAAAGCAAGCCAGAGAAAAGCTAGGTAGCGGCGAGAGAGATTGAGATAATCGTCCCCGAGTTTGAGGCCTGTACTCTCGTCGAGACGGGTGGATACGATGAGTGCACGCGCGTTGTCGTCGGTGGTATAGCCCTCACGCGCGTTGGGCACGGAGAAGATGGCGTGCTGCAACATTCCGGTGCTGTCGGTCATGGTTGACAGATGACCAGTGTTCAGAAGTGGCAGGCGTTCCATCGGATCTATCGGGTCCACGGCGGCATCTTCGGGTTGGGCGGCCCTGGGCTGCAATGAGCGCTCGAAGCGGGCCCGCTGGAAAGTCGCCATGTAGGCCCGCGCGGTCTTCGGCCACGTTGTCCCACGGGAGTGCAAGTAGGCCCGCTTGCGCATGGCATGGCGCTCGGCATCGTTCTCAAGCAACGCGACAACCGATTCTGCGATGGCATCCGGCTGGTCAAACGGGACCAGCACTCCCCTTTTGTCCGCGAGCAGCTCCCTGGCGTGCCAATAGGGCGTGGAGATGATTGCCTTGCCGGCCCCAAGCGCGATGGCCAGCGTGCCGGAGACAACCTGCGCCTCATGCCGGTATGGCGTGATGTAAATATCGGCCGCGCCCACGTGCTCCACAAGTTCTTCAGCGCTCACAAAGCGATTGTTCAGAATCAAATGGGATGAAACGCCAAGCTCCTCGGCCAGCGCCTGCAACTCTTCGCGGTAGCGCTCGCCTTCGCGCCGCCGGAGATGGGGATGTGTCACGCCGGAAACGATATACACCACGTTCGGATGCCGCGCCAGAATTGCCGGCAGCGCTCGAATCACGTTTTCAATTCCCTTGTTTGGAGAAAGCAAGCCGAATGTAAGCAGGACGGACTTGCCTTCGGTGCCAAACTTGTCCTTGAAATAATTGGGGTCCATGAAAGGCATGTCGGGCACGCCGTGCGGGATCACATCGATCTTTCCGTCGGGTACCGCATACACTTCGCGCAACAGTTGGGCGGCAAGTTCGCTCATGACGACCAGGCGATCAGAAAGCTGAGCAATCTCCTCGAGCACGATCCGCTGATTGGCGTCCGGCTCGCGCAGAACGGTGTGCAGCGTAGTGACAAGCGGCATTTTCAACCGGCGCAGCAAGGCCAGAATGTAGCGGCCCGCGGCACCGCCGTAGATGCCGTATTCATGTTGCAGGCAGACGAGGTCGTTGCTATTGAAGTTCAGGAAATCAGCGGCACGTTCGTAGGAGGCAATGTCTTCCTGCGTCAACTCCAGGCGCACCTGCTCCGGATAATCGTAGCTCGAATCGGGATCGTTGACAGGAATGGCAAACAGGCGCCCTTCTCCGTATTCGGCAGTGAGCGCGGTGCACAGGTCGGTGGTGAAAGTTGCGATGCCGCACTCGCGCGGCAGGTAATTCCCGACGAAAGCGATGCGCGTCGGCAAAGGCAGGCGGCTCGCTTTCAACGCGATGGGCAAGGAAGCTGATGCATCAAGTCTCCCAGCCTGTGTCTCGGAACGTATTACTTCGGGGAAAGACATCCTATCCTCTTTCAATCTTTCAATCATGTTTTGGTCGGCGCTTTAGGCGGCCTGCACAATAACGAGCGGATTCGGAGAAAGTGATTCAACGCTCGGCTCTCGTGCACTGCGACACCCGAGCTAACTCAAGGGAACTGCCAGCCGATGCCATCCTTGCGGATTTTCCAGTGAGGTGTATTGCTGAACCTGGCGGGGTTGCAATGTGACGATGGCGATGTGGAACCCTGGGTACTTCCTGGTCTGAACGGAAACCAGCTCGGCGGCGTTGAATCGCCCCGCCGCTCCCTTCAGGGCACGCGTCAAAGCCCGCTCGGCCGCATCTTCCTGCGTGAGCCCAAAGCCTTTCCGGGAGTGCGGGCGGTGCATCGACAGGAAGTGCCAGCCCATGCGGCGAATCATCGTATCGAAAACCGGCGCCGTGATTTCTTGCACAAGAGTCCAGTCTTCGCCAACCGAGTCCCTCAGGGGATCGAGACGTTCCGGTAGGACGCACTCCTTGCGCAGGAAAACAGAATGGGGCTTCACGCTTGGGCGCTTTTCGATGCTGCGAGCAGCTGCGGGTCAGTCGAATCGGACAGAAGATCGGTCGATGCAACGGGTGTGGCAACGGAAGAATGTTCCGCAGTGAAATCGTTAGAGAAAGTCGGTGGATTATCCTTGATTGCGTCCGACTCTTCTTCGGAAAAGCCGGTTGCGTCGGGCTGGCTTATTGGCTGGCACAGATGTATCTTTGTGCGAAAGTCGGGAGACAAGTGGTCCTTGACATCGCTTTTCTCGACGAGGCTCATGGCGGCTCCAGTGGTTCGGTTGCGTGCCTGAAAGATACTCGTCTGGAGCGAAGCCAGGAATGCCAAAGGCGAGAAGGGAAAAACGGGCTGCTCCATCAAGCATACGCCTGCTGGAGTCAGCGTGCCGGCGCCTTTCTTATCATCATCCCCAAGGGTTCGCAAATGCAGCTAGCGCAAGGATTTCTATCGCAAGGATGCCCCCAACAACTGCGTAGAGCGCGGCCGAATCGGCACCTCATTCTTCCCCATGTCACGTGTGCCGCATTCCGTCTCGAACCTGCAAACGGTGGCTCACTATGGTGCGGTAGAACAGCGCCAGATTGAGCAGGAGGACGATGCATCTCACGCTTCGACCCTATGGCGTCAGAGGGGATCCCCACGCTGGCGTGTACATTGACCTGCCGAGAGCCGGGTAACGATGAATCCAATGAAGTTCGGACCCGCGATACAGTTGTTAATGGCTGCGTCCGCGCGGCAGGTAGTTCGAAGTCGGCTTGTCGAAAGCGGCTCCCGGTCGCGATTGCGGGGTTGATTGGATGTTGGGTGGAGATTTTGGAGTGGGGTTTGAGCGCAGCTTTGCCGCACTGCTTAAGTTTTCGGGGAGTGGGGGGAAGTCGCGGCTCGGCTCAAGCCGCGCCTTGATACAGAACAGTTGTCAGTTTTTGATTGTCAGTCGCCAGTGGTCGGGGGAGAGAGAGCTGGAAATCAAGCGCGATTGAGAAGCGCCCGGATATCTTTGGGCTCGAGCAGATGCTTTGGCGCGCCGCGGCGGGCGACGATGAGCATTGCTTGCCCGATTTCATCGGTGGCGAGTACGTGGGATGGAAAGGCGCGCAGCAACAGGGGAAAGAGCGGACGCGTGATCGCGTAGAGGATGCGGTACCACCTGGTTCGCGATGTGGCTCCGAAGCGTGGCTCGATGACTCCGGGACGGAACATGTAGCTGGCTTTGAAGGGCAGGCGGAGGAGAGCATTTTCAGTGCGGCCCTTGACGCGCGCCCACATGGTGCGGCCGCGCCCTGTGCTGTCGGTTCCCGCTCCCGAAACATAGACGAAGGTCATGCCGGGGTTGAGACGCGAGAGCGTTTCCGCAGCGGCGATGGTGATGTCGTAGGTGACATGCGCGTATTCCGCCTCGGTGAGGCCGGCGGAGGTGATGCCGAGGCAGAAAAAACATGCGTCGAAGCCGGAGAGCTGTGACTCGATGGGCGCGTAGTTGGTGAGGTCGCTCAGCACAATTTCGCGCAGCTTGGGATCGGCCTTGCCCGATGCGGTGCGGCCGAGGTTGACAACCGACTGCACGCCGGGATCGAGGAGGCACTCGCGGAGCACTCCCTGCCCGACCATGCCGGTGGCGCCAAAGAGAAGAACGTTCATGGGATTATGCTAATCTCCGGGCCTGAAGGCCCATTGATCTTATGCGCATTATGCGGGGGTTGAAAAGCGGCGCGGGCGATCCTGGTGAGGCAGCGGAGGATGCGCGGCTTCGCCGCGCTCTTCACATTTCATAAAGAGTGGCGCGGTTTGCGGCATGACTGGAAGTCATGCCCTGATACAGAGCGAGGAGCGACCGCCCGGAATTTGCTGCTATTGGCGGATGTGGCCGAACTGGTCGAGACGGCCTCCGCGAAAGAACCGGTGATGCACCATACCCATGCCGAGCAGATAGACGGCCACGACAAAGGCGATCAGGAGCAGAACCTGAACAGCATGGACCCACGATTTTAGCTTTTCCGAATCTCCCGGATTAGGATTGGCAGCCATCTGAGCAACTCCCCAGCAGGCGATGCGAGCGGCCATAGCAACTACGATCTGGCACCAACATCTATACGATGCGTGATTCTATCGGAGCGGGAACCCGCGTGTCACAGGGAAAGCTGGTAGCCGGTAGCGGAGGCGCGTGCGCTTGCCGGTTGCGTGGCGCGAGTTTGAACTCCTATTCTGGAGCGGCGGCTGACGGGCTGCCTACGGCGCGGTGGGAATCGCAGGTTGCCAGAACGCTGGATAGTGCGGGAGATTCCGAGCCGGCTGCGATGAGGTCAAAGAGAGATGAACAAGCGGGAGTTTTTGAAGACGACCGGCGCAATGGTGGCCGGCACGATGCTGCGCCGCGTGGCGGGCGGCGAGCAGGCGGCGGGTCAAATTGCAAGCCCAGCTGCGGTGCGGACGAACTGGGCGGGAAACCTGACGTATGGCACGAACAATCTGCAGACGCCGGCGACGGTGGATGAGGTGCGCGCGGCGGTAAAGGCCGCGAGTGGACTGCGGGCGCTGGGAGCGCGGCACTCGTTCAGCGCGATTGCGGACAGCACGCACGAGCAGATATCGCTGGAGCGGCTGACGGAGATGACGCTCGATGAGAAGGTGCGCACGGTAACGGTGGGCGGAGGGGTGACGTACAGCCAACTGGCTCCGTGGCTGGACGCAAAGGGCTATGCGCTGCACAATCTGGCGTCGCTGCCAGGGATTACGGTGGCGGGAGCGTGCGCGACGGCGACGCATGGCAGCGGAGTACACAATGGGAACCTGGCCACGGCGGTGACGGCGGTGGAGCTGGTGACGGCGAACGGCGAGATGCTGGAGCTGAGGCGCGAGAGAGATGGCGAGCGCTTTTTGGGCGCAGTGGTGGGGCTGGGCGCGATGGGCGTGGTGACGCGAACGACGCTGGAGGTGCAACCGACGTACAAGGTGGCGCAGTCGGTGTATCAGGATTTGTCATTCCACGAGTTGGAGAAGCACTTTGACGAGATTTTCAATAGCGGCTACAGCGTGAGTGTTTTTACTGATTGGCAGAAGGGGCGGGCGGAGCAGCTTTGGGTGAAGCGGCGCCTGAAGGAGGGCGATGAGGGCGAAATTGGCGCCGCAGGCAAGTGGGAGCCAGAGCTATTTGGCGCGAAGCTGGCGTCGGTGAAGCTGCACCCGCTGGCTGGGCACCCGACGGACAACGTGACGGAGCAGGAGGGGATTCCGGGACCGTGGTACGACCGGCTGCCGCATTTCCGGATCGGGCAGACGCCCTCAGGCGGGCAGGAGTTGCAGACGGAATATTTTGTTCCGTACGCGAACGGGTGGGACGCGGTGAAGGCGGTAGAGAAACTGCACGCGAAGATCGGGCCGCACCTGCTTATTACGGAGCTGAGGACGATTGCGGCAGATCGCCTATGGATGAGCATGGCGTATGAGCGGCCGTCGCTGTCGATCCACTTTACGTGGAAGCCAGAGTGGCCGGAGGTACAGCAGGTGCTGCCGCTGATTGAGGAGCAGTTGAAGCCGTTCCAGCCGCGGCCGCACTGGGGCAAGCTGTTTACGCTGCCGGCGTCGGAGCTGGAGCCGTGCTACACGCGACTGCCGATGTTCCGGGCGATGGCGGAGCACTACGATCCGGAGGGAAAGTTCAGGAACCAATTTGTGAACGCGAATTTGTATGTGACGTAAAGACAGTGGTCAGTGATCAGCCTCAGCCTTTGCGGCGGTAGTGGATTTGGAAATCGTAGCCGGCGTTGGCGGGAAAGAGACCGGAAACCTGGCGGAGGCGCTCGGCGAGGGCGGGAGCGGCGAGGAGCGGGTAGTCGCGTTCGCGGAGGTCGTGGTAATCGAAGTCGACGGCGAGCGAGAGCATGTAGATGGCGAGAGCGTCGGAGAACGACGACTCGAAGAAGGCATTGCGGGCGCGCTCATCGATGGTTTTTACGCCGGGGTGCGGCTCCTGAGCGCGACGGCGAGTTTCCCACGCGTCCTGGCTGGTTTCGCCGCGGACCTGGGCTTCGGCCTGCGACCAAACAAGCTGAGAGAAGCAGTCGGGGACGCCCGTAGATTCAACAAAGTTGTGAGCGACGTTGATGAAGAATTCGAAGGCGAGACCAAAGAAGTCTTCGACGATGCGCGTGGAGAGGAAGACGGCTTGAGTGGCGCCGAAGACGGCGTTGCGATGGCAGACGGCGCGATCGCCGAGCTCAATCGTGTAAGCGGGCGCGATGAGGTTCTCGCCCGTGTCGGCAATGGCGAGAGGAACGAAGTAGTAAGCGCGCTGGCGCAGGGCCGAGGAAAGAGCAGAGGGCACGGCGCTCACAAGACGCTCGAGCTCGGCGTCGGAGACGCGGGTTTCGCCCCAGAAGCCGTAATGAATGCCATTGGCGGCCTCGAGTACGGTGACTTGCGTGGCGACCTTATCCGCGGGCCAGAGGTCGAGTTGTGCGGCGCCGGCCATGAATCTGTATTCTAGATGAAAGGACGGGATGATGATGCAAACGGCCGAAAGCAGACGCGGAGGCGGAAGGATTTTGGGATTTCCGCTGCAGGGATTCAGTCTGTTCCAGAGCGTGCTGTTGTCGGTGGCGGCGGCCTTTTTTACGTTCTTCCTGACCACGTTCATTGCGATTTTCGCCCTGCTGGGGTGGAATGTGGTGGGCGGGCACTCGGTGAATTTCGCGGACACGTACCGGTATATCGGATTTCCAGCGGGGGTGCTGGTGCTGGTGTTGGCGCTACCGTACTTTGGCTTTCTGTGGGTGCGGGCGAAAGTGCGGAAGTAGTGGGATCGAGGGCGGTAGATTTTCCTAGCTGATTGTGCCGAGGCACGGGTTATTCTGGGGCCATGCGGCGCAGAGATTTCATAAAATCAAGTGCTTGTTTGGCAACCGCTGCGAGCGGCGTCGTTGCGCCTGGGCTTGCGCGCGGAGAGGCTGAGGCTGAATCGCTCGAAAGCGGAGACGCACTGAATCCTGGCGGGATTCGTGTGGCGGGCATCCGCATGATTGCCGTGTGTGGCGGCAAATACAAGGTGTGGACGAAGCGGATGGGATCCGGGCCGATCAAGGTGTTGCTGCTTCACGGCGGGCCGGGGTTTCCGCACGATTATCTGGAGGCGATGGAGTCGTTTCTGCCGCAAGCCGGCATCGAGATGTACTACTACGACCAGCTGGGCGTTGGGAATTCGGATGTTCCGGATGATCCTGCGCTCTGGACGCTACCGCGGTATTTGAGCGAAGTGGAGGAGGTTCGGCGGGGGTTGGAGCTGGATCACTTTGTGCTTTATGGCCAATCGTGGGGCGGGCTTCTTGCGCTGGAGTATGCGCTGCATTATCAGCAGCATCTACGCGGGCTGGTGATCTCGAACATGACGGCAGGTATTCAGTCTTACCTGAAGCGTATTGAGGCGCTGACGGAACAATTACTGACGGCGGAGGAACGTGGGCAACTGAAGGCGATGGAAACCGCGAAGGACTACGAGAATCCGGCGTACAAACACATTATCGAAGGGCGGTTGTATCCAACGATGATGTGCCGGCTGACGCCGTGGCCGGAACCGGTGACGCGGGCGTTTCGCCTGGCCAACGAGAAAATCTACAACCAGATGCAGGGCAAAAGCGAGTTTGAAGTGACCGGAAACCTGAAGGATTGGGAGCGATGGGATCGGCTGCGCGAGATTCGCGTGAAGACGCTCACCATGGGGGCGATGCATGATGAGATGGCCCCGGCAGACATGGTGAAGATGGCGAAGATGATGGAGAATGCGACGTGCGCCATTTGTCCCAACGGCAGCCATTTGGCGCTGTGGGATGATCAGGCTGTTTACTTTGAGCAGTTGCTCGGATTTCTAAGAAGCGTGTAGCGCCGCGGCTGACGAATCGACTGAACGACCTGAGCGCCTCGTAGCGGCCACTGAATCCTGCAAAAGAAATGTCGATGCGCCGTCCCTGCGGGACTCCAGAGCCAATGAATGGAGCCCACATTCCCCACGCTGAAACGGAGGGCTAACGAACGCTGCGTCTCCGGCACTAAGGTCGCACCCTGATACCTGGCGCATCCTCGAAGAGGTTTTTCCGCCGCCTGTGAAGTCGTGCCCCATCAAAGCCGGAGCTGCGCCGCGGGCAGACTTGCGCCACAGGCGGTTAGGTTCTGCGCTCACATCCCGGCGGGTTTGGGGTTGTTGCGGTCAAACTTGGCGACCTGGATTTTGCGGGCGAGACCGAGCTTGGAGAGGATCCAGATGCCCCAGAAGTTGGGATCGATCTCGTACCAGGTGAGGCCATGGCGCGCGGAGACGGGGTGAGCATGATGGTTGTTATGCCAGCCCTCGCCGCCGGTGAGCAGAGCGACCCACCAACTGTTGCGGGAGTCGTCGTGGGTGTTAAAGCGCCGTTTGCCCCACATATGAGTTGCCGAGTTAACGAGCCAAGTGGCGTGAAGCCCAAGCGTTACGCGGAGCAACGCGCCCCAGAGGAACATGGCGATGCCGTTGACGAAGCCGCCCCAGTACCATCCGAGCGAGAGCAGCAGGATGGCGCTGAGCGTGATGGGAATCCAGTGGTACTTGCTGAGCCAAACATGGAAGCGGTCACGGCTGAGGTCGGGCGAGTAACGCGAGAGCGCCTCGATCTGCAGGTGCAACGACTGGCCAAAGAGGATCCATCCCGCGTGCGCCCACCAGCCGCCTTCGCGCGGGGTGTGCGGATCGCCTTCCTTATCACTGAGCTGGTGATGGACGCGATGCGTGGAAACCCAGAAGATGGGCCCGCCTTCGAGCGAGAGCGTTGCGAAAACGGTCATCACGTATTCAAGCCACTTGGGCACGTGGTAGCCGCGATGCGTAAGCAGTCGGTGATAGCACATGCCGATGCCCACGTTGATGGCGAGGATGTAGAGGATGGCCATGACCAGGAGGCGCTGCCAACTGAAGAGGAAGAGCGCGGCCACCGCGCCCAAGTGAAAGAGGGCGATGACAAAAACCATAGGCCAGCTCAAGCCATCGCTGACGGCTTTAGCGCGGCCCATGCGAATCTGCATCCACTTGGGAACTGCCTTCGCCACGGCGGATGCAGTCGATTCAGAAGCTACTGCTATGGGTTGGGATGAATCAACGGCGACGGTGTCGGGCGGAGGGACAGCTGTGACGGATGCCATTCGGTGGGGAATCCTTGGGAAGTGCCGATGTGCACACTTGTATGTGGCAATTGTATAGGAGATACCGCGCAAAGTCCCGGGCAGCAATAACTCTTTTGAGGGAGTGAAAGCGACTTTCAATTCGTGACTGGGGTTCCGGTTGATTCGGCAGTGCTTAGGAATATACGGGTTGCGTCGCCGCGGAGGACGCGATAGAGGGCAAACTGGCGCTGCGTGGCGCCACGGAGCTCGAAGAGGAGATCACCGCGATTGTCGGCCATGGCGTCAACAGCGTCGACGAGGCGCATGCGCGGCGTGTCATCGAGGTGCGCAGCGTCCGTGACATTCTTGAGCAAGACGGCGACGTTGCCATACAGGTCAGGCTGGCCGATGAGAGTGACGAATTTCTGCTGGCCGCCAGGCACGTCGGCGCGCGCAGAGAGCACCATGGTGGCTCCGGAACCATAGGCGAGCTCGAAGACGTGGAATTGCTCATCGAGAAGCGGAGCGGGAGGCGGTGGCGGAGCGAGCTTGGCGGTCTTGTGAGCCGTGGTCGTGGTGCGTTTGGGCGTAGGTTTTGCCGACGCGGGAGGTGGGTTGAGGCCGAGCGCGGCGCGAGCCAGATCTTCCATGTCGCCCTTCATTTTGGCCTCATCGTCGGGGTTGGCCCACGAGTAGACCCAGATATGGACGGGGCGATTCGTCACGTCAGAGACGGCGACCTGCTGATGCATATCGGCCGGGAGACCCACGAGCGTAGGGAGCACGGGCGCGCCATAGCCCTCAGCCTTGCCACGGAAGAGATGTGGACGGTTGGGATCGGTGACGGTAGTGACGTCCTGCACGTAGGCTTCATCGTCACCGCTCTTCTTGTTCAGTTTGGGGCGATCAGAATCAGAAGATGCCGCGCTGCCGGTGGACGAGCTGTCGGGGCTGCGGTGGAGCGTAGGACGGTCGGGATCGGGTGCGGATCCCCCGGAGTCCGTGCCAGACCCACTGCTGTCGCCGGAGTTACCGCTTGAAGCGTCAGGGCCTTTGTGGAGCGTGGGACGATCGGGATCAGGCGGGGGCTCGTTTGCGCCGGAGCTGTTGCCGGAACCATTGCCTGAGCCGGCGGAAGAATTCTTGCGGTGCAGGACAGGCACGTCGCTTTGCGCATCGTCTTCGTCGATTTTTGCCACGTGCGCGGGCGCAGGCTTGGGATGGGGCAGTGCCTTCCACTTCCCGAGGCCGATCCATGAGCCCTGCTGCTGGGCAGCACTCGAAATGTCGAAGAAACCGACCGGCTTGCCGTCCTGCAGGAGTTGATACTCGACCTCGCTTTGGAGGGCCAGCGGCTCAGGCTGGGACATATAGATGCTTGCGTCCTGAAGATCCTGGCCATCGTAGACACAGACGGGAATGAGGCGGCTGGTCTTTGGGTGTTCTTCGTCGCCGGTCCACTCGAGCACGCCGACAGCGCGAAGCTGTGAATTGTTTTTGTTGGTGTTGACCTGGCCTTGGTACTGGGCGTTGACGAAGGGCGCAGCGACAGCCAGGACGGCCACCGTTATCCACAAGCGAGATGTAGCCCGCGATGACACCTTACGCATCCCTCGACAATAATCGAATCTGAAGGTCAAATCTGGCGGGCGCGCCAACTGGCCCGCCTCGTCTACAGCGAGGATATTCCCGATGGAACTCAACAAGAAAGTGGCCGACTTCACACTGCAAACGGACGAGGACAAATCAGTTAGTCTCTCGGATTTTGCAGGGAAGCCGGTTATCCTCTTCTTCTACCCTAAAGCCGATACCCCCGGCTGCACCATCGAAGCGTGCGGCTTTCGCGACACATTCAAGAAACTCCAGTCGGCGGGCGCCGTCGTCCTGGGCATCAGCCGCGACACGCCGCGCGACCAGGCCAAGTTTCGCGCGAAGTACGACCTGCCGTACACGCTCCTTGCTGATGTAGACGAGAAAGTATGCAAACAGTTTGGCGTGTTGAAGGAAAAGAACATGTACGGCAAGAAAGTGATGGGCATTGAGCGGACGACGTTTGTGATCGGTCCAGACGGTACGCTGCTGCACATTTACCCGAAAGTGACTCCGCAAGGCCATGCCGAAGAGGTCCTGGCGCTGATTGAGGAATGGAACAAATCGCACCAAAAGGCAAAAAGATAGACCGCGATGGGCGGACGATGAAGATCCTGGCGCGGGGCGAGATACGGCGGATGCCAGGGCGGATGCTGGATCGCGCGTTCTTTGAGGCAACGCCGGAGAAGGTGGCTCCGCGGCTGCTGGGGAAGGTACTGGCGCTGCGGACGCGCGGCGGGGTGCTGGCCGGGCGGATTGTGGAGGTTGAGGCATACCTGGGCCCGCACCATGAGCAAGCCGACCCCGCAGCTCACTCGTATCGTGGGCCAACGCCACGGAACCAGGTAATTTTTGGCCCGGCGGCGCACGCGTATGTTTATGCGATTTACGGGCGCTACTTTTGCATGAACATTACCTGCGAGAAGGAGGGCCAAGCGGGGTGCATCTTGCTCCGCGCTCTGGAGCCGGTGGCTGGGCTAGAGCAGATGGCCTGCAACCGCGGGTTGGGTCCCGGAGGCGCGGTGCGGGAGTTGACGAGCGGACCGAGCCGGCTTTGCCAGGCGATGGGCCTCACGCGGCAGGCGCACAATGGGATGGATTTGCTGGACCCGGAATCGCCGTTTCAGGTGCGCGACGACGGGGTGCGAGTTGAAGAGGTTTTGGTGACGCGGCGGATCGGCATCCGGCATGCAGTGGAGCTGCCGCTGCGCTTTGCTTTGCCTGGGCACCCATGCGTCTCCGGAGCAAAGAACATTAAGGGAAAGCGCATCTTTCCAGGGGCAGGCTCCGTCCGTACAATAAAGCAGTCCCCAATCTCGATCGTTTAAACAGGCTCAATTCGGACACTGAAAGGATCTCTGCACGTGAAGCTATCTTCCCTGCTCCCATCCGCCGCCGTGGTTGCCCTGTTCTCCACGGCCGTGTTTGCCGCCATAGCAGCAGCGCAAACGCCACAAGATCAGCCGGCACCGCCAGCCGCGGCGGGCCAGCCGCAGCAAGGTACTCAGCCAGATGCACGTTCTGGCGGGGGAATGGGCCGGATGCGCAACTTTCCGCCGCCGACCAACCTGAAGGTGCTGCCCAAAGACCTGACCGGCGCACAGGTGCGCGACATTATGGAAACTTGGGCGGGATCGCTGGGCGTCCACTGCGATACCTGCCACATGGCCGATCCTAATAATGTTGGCCCTAACGGCCGGCCGCGGCTGAACTACGCCGACGACTCCAAGCCGGACAAACAGATTGCGCGGATCATGTATACCATGACGCAGCAGATCAATGCGGACTACATCAGCAAGGCGTCGGCGATCGATACCGATGCAATGGGAATGAAGGTGATGTGCGGGACATGCCATCGCGGGCACGAGATGCCGGAGGAGTTTGTGATTCCGAAGGAAGGGCCGCGGGGTGCGCCGGGAGGGCCTCCGCCGGCTGGAGGGACGCCGCCGACAGGAGCGCCGCCGTCGAATTAGAGCAGCTTCGGAAATGTCGTGAGCAACGGCGATCTTCACTCGGCATGACAAACGTTGGGATTGCAGATCGACGAGGGTTGCTGCCCATAAGGCGCAGCAACCCTGGCCCCGTCTAGAAGACGATTTTGCCGGCCAACTGCAACTCGCGCGCTGGAAGCGCCGAGTTGACCAAGCCGAAGGAAGTGCCAAGAGACGTATTCGGATCGCCAAAATTGGTCTGGTTGGTGATGTTGAACGCTTCGGCGCGGAATTGAAGGTGGGCTTTTTCGGTGATGGGAAAGTCCTTGGTGAGGCCTGTGTCGAGTTGCCAGAAGCCGAAGCCGCGGACGGCGTCGCGAGGCGCGTTGCCGAACGGAGCGTTGGCCGGCGGGGTGGAGTAGGCACTGCCATTGAGGTAGAAGATGCCGTCATACGTGGAATTGAAAGACCTGTTTGACGACATGATGGGCTGGCCGGTCAGATTCGGGCGGTAGGAATTGCGGCCATTGATCGTGATCAGCGTTGAAACCTGCGTGTTGTTGTTTGGACTATAGGCCATGGTGAGTGGATCGCCGCTGCGGGCCTGGAAGATATCGGTCATCTGCCATCCGCCGAGGATGGTGTTCACAATACCGGCAGCGTTGTGCAGCAACCACTGTCCCTTGCCGACGGGCAGCGACCAGACCACGGAGGTCGCGTTGACAAAGGGATGGTTGTAGGCGGAGATGCCGCGGTCGGCCTGCCAGTTGTAGATATTCTGCACGGAAGGAATGCCATTTCCGCAGTTGTCGCAGTTGCCGCCGCCGTCGAGCGATTGGGCAGCAATATCGATTGCCTTCGACCAAGTAAAAGAATTCAGCAAATAGAGGCCGGAGGTGAAGCGCTTTTCAACTTTGGCTTGCAGGCCGTTGTAGTTCGACGTGCCCCAGGGCAAAGTTCCGATAACCGAGCCGAAGCCAGGGTAGCTGAAGATGCGGGACTGCAAAGAGGCCGAGCCGCTGGCGGTAGATTGTGGCGAAGCCTGGTTGACGTCGTTGAAGAAGACTTCGTTGATGCCGCTGTTGCCCACATAGGCGAGGTCGACCAACAGGCTATGGCCCATATCGCGCTGCACTGAGAAGAACCAACTGCGCACCTGCGTGTCTGGCGAGTTGGCGGGCATGTATTGGAGGGCCATGGCGGGGTAGTTGGTGTTTGTGGTGCTAACGAAATTGGCCGGAAAACTGGCCTCAGTGTTGAGGTAGGTGGAGAGACCAGGGTAGACATTCGCCAGCGCGATGATGCCGTAGGGAGCGTTGAGGGTCAGATAGCTGGAGCCGGTGCGGTTCCAATGTGAATAGCTGATGCCAAAGCCGCCGCGCACCACTGTATTTGGCGTGACAGTGAAGGCCGCGCCCAGGCGTGGGCCGAAGTCCTTCGTATTCGGATTGACCAGATATCGGTCGCTGGAACTGGCCAGCTTCATAGACTTGGTGGCGGGATCGAAGTTGGAGAGCTGGTTGTTGGCCTCGTAGATGGGAGTGTAGAACTCGTAGCGGAGGCCGAGGTTGACCGTGAGGCGATGGTTCACCTTCCAGTCGTCCTGGAGATAGCCGGTAAAGCCCCAGTCGCGAATCTGGGCGATGGGAGAGTTGGAGAGGCCGACCTCGGCACGATAGCCAAGCAAGAAATCGGCATAATCGAACATCTTATTCGTTTCCGCGTCGGCGGCTCCGTAGAATGGGGAACCTAATGCGGCATAGCAGCCGGCGGTGTAACAATAGCCGCTCATTTGCGCACCATAGACATCGCCGCCCATCACGGGATGCAAATCCTCTTGCGCTACGTGGAGGTTGGTGTATTCGATGCCGGCTTTGAGAGTGTGGCCGGGCAGCAAGCGAGTGTAATTGACCTTGGGATTCCAGACCGTCGGATTCTGGTACTGGGGGCTGGTCCATAACCGGCCCAGGTTGGTGAAGCCGCCATCGGAAAAATACTCGTACGTGATGCCTCCGGTGTAGCGCGGATCGGTGGGCAGGCCAGTGATGCCGAATTGTGCGAACATGCTGGGTCCGCCGGCGAGCGGAGGCGTCTTGCCCGCCTGCATGCGCGAAAAACCGAAACGGGCCTCAAACAGGGAGACCGGGCTGATGGTCCACGTTGCGCCGCCTACGATCTGAACGACCGGGGCATAGACGTGGCCATCGCCGTTAGCTCCGGCGGGGCCGGCGATGCTTCCGGGGTCAAAGGCATTGAAGCGGGATTGCGAGTAGCGGGCAAAGAGACGCAGGTTGGAGCGCAGATCGTAGTCCACCTTCAGGTCGCCCTTATCGCGGTCAAACGTGTCGGGATCGAGAATGATGTAGTTATTGGTCTGATTCGTATTGGTGGTGGGCGGCAGCAAAGCAAGCACTGCAGCGGCGTAGGGAATGACGGCCGACGCGGGGATGTGGCCAGTCAAATATTGCGTACCTCCGTAGAAGGTCTGCGCGGCAGTGCCGCCGACTCCAAGTCCGATGCCAAGCCAGGTGGTCGAGGTGCACGGGTTTACGTTCGCGGCGACGGTCTGCGGGCCGCCGATTGGGCCGACGTAGGGGCAGGGGTTATCGATCGGCAAGGTGCCCGTCGCCTTTGTGTTCGAATCGACTGTATCGTCAATCAAGTAATAGCCGAGAGGTGTGCCCGTGCTGTTGAGCCCACGCTCGGCCGCAGTGGGCAATGTGGACGCCTGTGTGCTGGAACTGGTTTGGCGGAAACCTTCGTAGTCAAGAAAGAAGAAAATCCTGTCCTTGTGCAGCGGACCGCCGAGAGTTCCACCGAACTGATTTTGGTGGAGCGATGGCTTGCCGCCCACGTCAGGCTTGAAGAACCCGCTCGCGTTCAGATCCGTGTTGCGCAGGAATTCCCACGCGCGGCCGTGGAACTGGTTGGTGCCATAGCGGGTAACCACGTTGATGGTGGCGCCACCGGAGCGCCCGAACTCCGCGCTCATGTTGTTAGTGACTACCTGGAACTCAGCGACGGCGTCTGGCGATAACTGCACAACCTGATTCGAGAATCCCTGGTTGGATGTGCCGTAGAAGTTGTTGTCGAGGCCGTCAAGCAGATAGTTATTGAAGACGCTGCGCAGGCCGTTGATATCGAACGATCCCTCGCGCTGCGTGTAGTTGGTGCCCAGCTCGGCGGGACTGGGAACGACACCTGCGGTCAGCTCGACCAACTGGGAGTACTGGCGTCCGTTAAGCGGAAGCTCAGCGATTTCGCGCTCATTGACCACCTGGCCGCGCTCGCTGGATTCAGTCTCCAACTGTGTCGCCTCTGCAGTAGCGGTTACCGTGGTGGCCGTGGTGGCCACCCGCAGTTGCACATCCACGCGCTGGTGCGCGCCAACCGTCAAGTCGAAGTTGGCTTCAGCCGGCTGAAAGCCCTGGGCCGTCACCTTGAGCTCATAGGGACCGACAGAAACGCCGACAATCCGAAACTCGCCGCGTTCATCGGTGGCGGCCGTAAGAACTGCAGCGGTGGCTGTGTTGCGCAAGGCAACCTGGCAGTGCGAAACCACCGCTCCGCTGGGGTCAGTCACGGTTCCGAGCACGGTTGCCGCGTCAAATTGCGCGTTGGCGCTAACAGCAAGAGTCAGCCAGAGGGTGCAAATCAGAAATCGCCGCATCACGGGTCTCCTCAAACGCAGTTGCGTTCCTCGCCAGCATGCGCAACAAGGCGACTGCGCTGAATGTCTCCGCTGACTACGAAGCTAGGCTGCGCCGCATTCGCGAGGACATGCGATGGGAGGATCGATTTATTTGTTGCAACCAATCTATGCCGAGGCGTTGAATTGTGAAAGGGATTTACGCGAAATTCCGAACAATTGTGATTCAGGTCACCAGGCAAATTCGATTGCGGCTCTGCGCGAGGGGAGAATGTCCGCTGTTGATGAGGGCGAAAAGCAGGGGCTCGAATGGGTGGTATTTCGATGGAGTCTGGTTGGTCTTGCGGATCGCGACTGCCAGAATCGACGCGTTCAGAGTACGTCGGCCCCTAACTGCGGAAGCATCGGATCCAGCGCTGCGGTCGGGAGCAGGCGAGCGCGCGTCAGCACCTTGCGCGTGAGGCCGGTCAGCGCCATTCCCGCGACTTCGCTGAGCGGAACCCAGCGGCGCTTTCCGCATGACGCCGTCATTGTCTCGACATCGTCCTCAAAGACGGTGCGGATGCGCACGTAATAGTTGACCTGCATGATGGCGTGGCGCAAGGTCATGCGCAGTTCCTTGTTGGGGACATCGGAGTGGAGAAGCGTGGGCAGTTCCCACATTCCGGGCATCACGGTCATTTCGGCAGGGCGCTGTTCCAGTAAGACTTCTCGGTTGCTGGTCCCAGGGCGGGCGCTGGAGGAGCGGCGCCTGCCGTGAGTCGATCTCGCGCGCGCGGAGAGAGCGTATGCCACGACGCGGCTGGTCATCCGGGCGCGCCGCGAAGTTTTGTGCTCGCCACGCGTCTTGCATTCGGCCTTCATCGGGCACACCAGGCACTGCGGACTCCGAGGAGTGCAAACAGTTGCCCCGAGGTCCATGATTGCCTGGTTGAAATCGCCGGGCCGCGCGGGATCGAGGAGACGCCCGGCGAGATCTGCAACCTTGCGCCGCAAAATGGCACCGCCGCCTTTGCGGCTGCCGGCTCCCCAGCCCGCGACGCGACACAACACGCGCTCCACATTGCCATCGACCACCGCGACAGGCTCACCATGGGCGATGCTGGCAACCGCCGCGGCAGTGTAGGCGCCAATGCCAGGTAACGCGCGGAGTTGCTCAGCCCGCACCGGCAGGTTGCCTGCGAGATTGGAGGCTACAAACTGGGCAGCCTTATGGAGCATACGCGCGCGGCGATAGTACCCCAGGCCGCTCCACAGCGCGAGCACTTCCTGTTCGGGCGCGAGGGCCAAAGAAACGAGAGTGGGAAAGCGGGTGAGAAACACCTGATAGCGCTCGACGACCACGGCCACGCGCGTTTGCTGCAGCATGATCTCAGAGACCCAAATTGCATAGGGATCCGTGCTGCGTCGCCACGGCAGGTCGCGGCCGTTGTGCGCATACCACTCGAGCACACGCGGGCGCAGCGCGGCGATTTTTGCGGGATCGTCGTCGAGCCTTGGCATGGGCTCAGATTAAGGCATTTGGGTAGGGGAGGCGGCTTGAGGACGACCGCTCCATTACCATAGTCATCCAATACCTCTTACTATGTATTGTGCCTAAAGTAACGCGTTGGTAATTTTGAGCTCAAGAATCCCATTTGGGGATGGTGCGCCGATGCGCCAGCAGTTGAGTTGCCACGGGCATTCTGCCTCATCCCCGGCAAAAAATGGCCGATTCAATTACCGGTCAGAATTGCCAAACCTATTGGAGGCACTTTGAAACGTACGATTTGTTGCCTGGTTCTCAGCATTGCAGCCGGACCTGCCGGGCTGCTTGCACAAGACACACAAACCGCGAGCGATGACGCTCAACCACCCGTGCCGATCAACAGCAGATACGCGGTCACCTCGGCTTCTCCCCACATGCGGACACAGCCAGGCTACACGGCCGCGCCTTTTTCGCGACTTGCTTTCGGCGGCGGCGTGTCGGCCATGGGCATCAACATGCAAGCTGCAGTGATCGCCAACCGCTATATGAACCTGCGCGGCGTCGGCAATTTTTTCAACTACTCGATCAATAACGTCTCGACGAACGGCCTGAATGCGAGCGCCAAATTAAACTTTGCCACAGCCGGAGCCTCGGTGGACTTTTATCCGTTTCCGAATCACGGCTTCCGCATCAGTCCAGGCGCCCTGTTCTACAACCACAACCAGGTGATCGCATCCGTGACGGCACCGGGCGGCACTTCGTTCACTCTCGACGGCTATACGTATTATTCATCGCAGGCGAATCCCGTGACCGGCACGGCAAGTGTGGTGCTGAATAAGCAGAACCCGGCGTTTACCATCACCACCGGGTGGGGCAATATGATTTCGCGCCGAGGGGGACACTTCTCGGTCCCGTTCGAAATCGGCGCGGCTTTCATCGGATCGCCCACGGTGAACATGGCGCTAACTTCCGGACAGGTTTGCGCCAATACGCAAGGCACGGTGGGATGCCAGAATGTGGTGGGCAATTCGCAGATCAACTCCAACTTGGCGGCACAGGTTGCCAAGTACCAGAACGATTTGAATCCGTTCCGGTTCTACCCGATCTTCTCGGTGGGCGTTGCGTATAACTTCAACATTCGTGGTGGAGCTAGCCGAGTAGCTGCGCGATAATCTCTGGCGCGGCTTTGAGCGCCGCGTCGATCTGGGCTTGATCTTTGCCTCCAGCTTCGGCGATCTCGGGCTTTCCACCGCCCGAGCCGCCGACCAGCTTGGCGACTGCGCCAACAAGCTTGCCGGCCTGAATACGCTTGACCAGGCCCGGCGTGACTCCAGCGATGAGCGCGACCTTGCCCTCAGCTTGCGCTGAGGCCAGCAACACCACACCTTCACCGAGTTTCTGCTTGAGATTGTCGACGAGCGTGCGCAACTGCCCGCGTTCGAGCGAGTCGGCGCGGTGCGTGAGTACCTTTACGCCCTTCACCGCAACGGCACGCGCCACTGCGTCGTCGAGTCCACCGGCTGCGGACCTCATGCGGGCTTCGTCGAGCTCTCGGCGGAGGCGCTTGAGCTCATCTTCCTGACTTGCGAACTTGGCGCGGAGCCCTTCGGAGAGATTGTCGACCGAAGGAACGAATTGTCCAGCTACTTTCGCCAGATCAAAATCGCGGCGGAACGTGTCGAGCGAGCCCATGCCACTGATCGCCTCGATGCGGCGAACGCCGGAGGAAACCGACTCCTCGCTGGTGAGCTTGAGCAGACCGATTTCGCCGGTAGCTGAAGTGTGCGTGCCGCCGCAGAGTTCGGTCGAAAAGCCGTCGGAAAGTTTCACGACGCGGACTTTGTCGCCGTACTTCTCGCCGAAGAGCGCCATGGCGTGGTACTCATTCACGGCTACGTCGATGGGCACATCTTCGAGCGTCTCGACGCGTGCGTTGGCCAGCACCTCGCGATTGACGATGTCTTCAATCTCCTGCAGCTCTTCATCGGCCACCTGCGCGAAGTGAGAAAAGTCGAAGCGCAGGCGTTCGGGGTGAACCGCCGAGCCTGCCTGCTTGACGTGCGTGCCCAGCACCTGGCGCAGCGCCCCGTGGAGAAGGTGCGTGCCCGTGTGATTGCGGCGGATGGAGTCGCGGCGAGCGCCATCGACAACGGTGTTGACCTGGTCACCGACAGCCAGTGGCTGCTTGAGCAGAGCCTTGTGGGCGCGGACGCCCTGCACCGGGAGAACGCAGCCAACAATTTCGGCTACAGTGGAATTTCCGTCCAAAGCCAAGAAAAAACCGGTATCGCCGACCTGGCCGCCGGAGTCGCCATAGAAGCTGGTGTGGTCGAGGACGACTTCAACTTCGTCGCCGGCGGATGCTGCGGGAACGCCGATTCCCGTTTTTGACGATGGCGAGGACTTCGCAGTTAGTGGAGTTGAGCTGGCGGTAGCCCTCGAAGACGGTCTTGGGCAAGTTCGCGGAAGGCGGGGCTGGCGGATTTCTGGCTGCCACCTTTCCAGGAGGCACGGGCGCGGGCTTGCTCTTCGGCGCGGGCGGCATCGAAGCCCTCTTGGTCAAAGGCGATTCCGGCGTCGCGGGCGGCATCAACCATGAAGTCGAGCGGGAGGCCGAAGGTTTCATAGAGGTGGAAGGCCTTGGCTCCGGTGAAATCGCTCTTCAGCTCTTCGTCAAGACGTGTGAGACCGATCTTGAGCACGCGATCGAACTGCTTCTCTTCGGCTTCAACGACACGCGCAACGCGGGCGGCAGAGTCGACAAGATCGGGATAGGCGCCCTTCATCTCGTCGCGGACGGCGTAGACCATCTCAATGAGAAACGGCTTTTCCTGGCCGAGAAGGCGTCCGTGGCGGATGGCGCGGCGAAGAATTTTGCGCAGGACGTAGCCGCGGCCTTCGTTCGATGGCAGGACACCGTCGTTGATGAGGAACGTGGCGGCGCGCGCATGGTCGGCAATGATGCGCAGGCTGGCAGCGTCGTCATCGGCGGTCCGGCTCTCCCGCTCGATGGCGGAATCGCTGACTTTCTTCCCCGTCAGTTCCTCGGCGCGAGAAATCAGTGGCGTAAACAAATCTGTCTCAAAGTTACTCACCTTGTTTTGCAGTACTGCGGCGACGCGCTCGAGGCCCATGCCGGTGTCGATGGAGGGCTTGGGAAGCGGAGTGAGTTTGTACGTGGCCTTTCCGGCGGCATCGGCGACGGCGGAGCGGTCGAACTGCATGAAGACAAGGTTCCAGATTTCGACGTAGCGGGCGTCGTCTTTTCCAAACGGCAGATCGACTCCCGGAGTTTCCGCGGCTTCGATGCCCATGTCGTAAAAGATTTCGGAGCAGGGACCGCAGGGGCCGGTTTCGCCCATCTGCCAGAAATTGTCTTTGACGCCGTACTCGCCGATGCGGTCTTTGGGCACGCCGACTTCGAGCCAATACTTCTGGGCCTCGTCGTCGCGCGGGACATCGGCTGTGCCTTCGAAGATGGTGACGTAGAGGCGATCTTTGGGGATGCCGAACCACTCGGGGCTGGTGACCAACTCCCATGCGAAGTGGATGGCGTCGCGCTTGAAGTAGTCGCCGAACGAGAAGTTGCCCAACATCTCGAAGAAGGTGTGATGGCGGCGAGTGAAGCCGACGTTTTCGAGGTCGTTGTGCTTGCCGCCGGCGCGGACGCATTTCTGTGACGTAGTCGCACGGGAGTAGTCGCGCCGCTCAGCGCCAAGAAAGAGGTCTTTGAACTGGTTCATGCCCGCATTGGTGAATAGCAACGTTGGATCGTTGGCGGGCACCAGTGAGGAAGAGTGAACACGGCGGTGCCCCTTCGACTCAAAGAAGCGCAGAAACAGCTCGCGTATCTCATTTCCCGAGCGAAATTGCATGGCTACTCCAGTGTAATGTGCTGCTCCGCCCCGGAAACCTCCTTTCCCTCTGATCCATCCAATACCGTAGTGCCTCACGGAGGTTGTCATGGATAAATTCGCGATTCTGGGCTTACTCGAAGCCAAGCCAGGCAAGGAAAAAGAGCTCGAAGTCTTTCTCAAATCGGCGCAGCCACTGGCCGTTGCCGAGCCCGCAACCACTACCTGGTATGCCGTCAAGCTAGGGCCGGCACGCTTTGGAATCTTCGATACGTTTCAGGACGAAGCAGGCCGCCAGGCTCATCTCTCCGGCGAAATCGCCAAGGCGCTCATGGCCAAAGCCGGTGAGTTGCTCGCCAAGCCCCCGCAGTTAGAAATGCTCGAAATTCTCGCCTCAAAACCCTGATCGTCCGTCCAACCTAATTGGGGGTTGAATGATCGGCCGGCTTCGCGTTTGTCTCATGATCTCGCTCTTGTCTTGCGCGCCGATCATAGCCCCATCTGCCCGGGCACAAGGCCCGGGCTGGCGCAATGCGGTGATTGCCGAAACGGATGACATCAAAGCGGGTGACTCAACCCTCCAGGTGGACTTCGCCGAAGGGCCGCTCGATCTGCCGAAGTCCGTGATCCTCGATCACGTTGCGGCGGCGGCAAGCGCGGTTGCCACCTACTATGAAAGCTTTCCGGTGGCAAGGGCGCGAGTGCTGATGATTCCAGTGGGTGGCCGGCACGGCATACTGCAAGGCACCACGTGGGGCGATATGCGCGGGTTTCCCGGCTTCACGCGCATCCGTATCGGTGAACACACCACAGTGGCCGACTTGGCCGATGATTGGACGATGACGCATGAGCTGGTGCACATGGCGTTTCCATCGATGCCCGATGATCAGCACTGGATCGAGGAGGGCCTGGCAACCTACATCGAGCCGATTGCGCGCGTGATGACGGGTGAGCTGACGGCGCAGAAGATTTGGGCCGATATGGTGCGCGATATGCCAAAGGGAGAGCCGGCCGAGGGAGACGAAGGCGTCGATCGCACGCACACGTGGGGACGGACGTACTGGGGCGGCGCCATGTTTTGCCTCGTGGCAGACGTGCAGATTCGGCGCGAGACCAAAAATCGGAAAGGGTTGCAGGATGCGCTGCGCGCGATTGTTGAAGCAGGCGGGACCATCGACCACGATTGGGAACTGCCGCAGGCGCTGGCGATTGGCGATAAGGCGACGGGCACGCATGTGCTGACGGATTTGTATGACGAGTGGAAAGACAAGCCCGTGCCGGTGGATTTGCCCAAACTGTGGAGCGAGCTGGGGATTAAGTCGAGTTCGGATGGGATCGAGTTTGAAAAAGGCGCGCCGCTGGCGAAGGTGCGCGAGGCGATTACGAAACCGGTTGGGAAGCCGGTCACTGCATCGGTTGTGCAGAGCCAGGATCACTGAGGATTAACTTTCGTGTGAGCCGCCAGCCAGGTCTTCGGGATCGAGGTTGTCAAGGGCGGCGAGGGATTCGTCGGGCACGTTCCATTGACGGAGAATTTTGTAGATGACGCCGGTGGAGAAGCCTGCGGCAACGAGCCGCCGCATGACGCGCGCGGTTTCTTTTTCGTTTTCCGGTTTGCGGATGCGCTTGCGCTCGAGGTGCTGGCGGGCTAGCGCCTCCTCGCTGGTTGCAGCGTAACGAGCTTCGAGGGCTTCTGCAATCAGATCGGAGCGGATTCCCTTCTGCTGCAAATCCTGGCGTACGCGGCGCACGCCGAGCTTCTCATTTTCCTGGCGCAGGCGAGCGTAGGTTTCCGCAAAGGCGACGTCGTTGAGGTAGCCATGCTCCTTGAGGCGGGCGATGACGGCGGAGATGGCGGATGCACCACTGGGGCCTGGCTCAGCGCGCGAGGCCATGAGGCGGCGCAACTCAACTTCAGTGCGCATGTGGCGGCCGAGGGCCTTGACGGCGTAGGTGTAGAGAGCGGGCTCGGTGAGGGGGGCGCGCGGCTTGGCGGGTTTGCGGTTAAAGGGCATGACGGGTGACTCTGCATTCGGTGCATCCCGAAAAGCAACCGCAGATCCTTCGACTCCTCACCCCGGTTCGCTGCGCTCGTTCAGGATGACAACTTTTAAATTTGTGCTATCCCACCCTAGGCGCGAAAACAAATACGCGCCGAGAGTGGGGCACCCACGTTTCTTCGGGTGACCGACAAGCTAATAGCCAGAGGCTAGCGGCTGGTAGCTGTCTTCGTCCATTGGTCGACCCAGTCGTTCACGGTCTTCCACCAGAGCTGGGAGTTCTGAGGCTTGAGCACCCAGTGGCCCTCGTCAGGAAAATAAAGCATTTTGCTGGGGACACCGAGCATTTGCAGGGTGTCGAAGAGCTGGAAGCCCTCGCTGACGTCGAGGCGGTAGTCGAGCTGCGAATGAATGACGAGCGTGGGCGTGTGGAAGTTTTTCGAGTAGAGCGACGGCGACCATTTGCGGTATGGATTCTGATCGTCGGGCTTGCCGTAGTAGTCCCACGGTGTGCCCTTGAACTCCCAGATGTTGAACCAGTCTTCTTCGGTTGATCCGAACGCCGACTCGGCATTGAACATGCCGTCGTGCGAGACGATGCACTTGAAGCGGTTGGTGTGGCCCAGGACCCAGTTGGCCATGTAGCCGCCGTAGCTTGCGCCCAGAGCGCACTCGCGATCCTTGTCGATGAAGGGATAGTGCTGCTCGGCGTAGTCGAGGCCGGTCATCAGATCGGTGAAAGGCTTGCCACCCCAATCGCCGTTCACTCCGTCGACGATGGCCTGGCCGTATCCCGTCGACCCGCGCATGTTGATCATGATGACGACGTAGCCGTTGGCGGCGAAGAGCTCGGCGTTCCAGCGGTAGGACCAGGAGTCGCCCCATGCACCTTGCGGTCCGCCGTGGATCAGAAACTTGACTGGGTGTTTTTTAGCGGGATCGAAGCCGGGCGGGCGGATGAGAAAGCCTTCGAGTTTGGTACCGTCTTTCGCGGTGAACCAGAAAGATTCCATCTTGGGCAGGTCGAGTTGGGCGAGCAAATTGGCATTCAGATCTGTGACTGGCTGCTGAGCGACGTAGTTCTGCGATGCAAAGTTGAAGGCCTTTCTCTCGGCGACAGTGCCCATGAAAACTCGGTCGACAAAAGTGGCCGGTCCTTCACGGCCGATCACAACCACCTCAGACGGGCCGGCTACCGTCATCTTCGCCGCTACAATCGCCTCTCCGTTCTTCAACGGGTGCAGTTCCCCATAGTCGCCCTGCTCCGTGTATTGGCGCAGATCGTGTTCACCGCGATCAATAGCGACTGAGAAGACAGGCTCTTCGCCGGCATCGCCAGCGGTGAAATAGACCTTGCCCGAATTTGGCGCCCAAGCAAATTCATCCACCCAACGGTCGAAGGTCGGCATTAGATCTTTGATCGCTTTGGCGGAGCGGTCGTAGAGCACGAGGCGGAACTTGTCGGCCTCGTAGCCGGCGCGGGCCTGGGAGCGCCAGGCGAGATATTTGCCGTCGGGCGAGTATGCGGGATTCAAATCGCCGCCGGGAGATGTGCTCACCTTGACGGGCTTCGCGGCAGGATCGGTTAAATCCAGCGTGAAAACATCAGCGTTGGTTGAGACGGCCTCGTCGTCCACCTTCTTCTCAGTGAAAGCCAGTTCCTTTGAGTCGGGCGCGAAGTCACAGCCGCATCCGGAACTTTCGAGCGAGAACGGCGGGACGTCGTGCGTGTCGCCGGGGTTGAGGTCACGCATCGCGCCGCTCGAGACGTCCACCAGAAATAAGTGGGAGCGCTGGTCGCCGGTGAAGTGGTTCCAGTGGCGATACAAAAGATGCGTCCAGATCTGCGCCTTTACTTTGCTGTCAGCGGCTGCCGCGGCATGATTGTAGTTACACTCCGCGCCGACGCCATTGTCGTTGGGCACGATGGCCGGGCAGTCGGGGTAGACCGATGCAGTGAATACAATCGAGCGGCCGTCGGGCGACCACTTGGCGTTGTCGATGCCGAGGTCGAGGTTGGTGAGCTTGTGCGGGCGCGTGGCCGCGGCGGTAGCTATGTCGAAATCGGCAAGCCAGATCTGCGATGCCCCGGTGCGGTCGCTGATGAAGAGGATTCGCTTGCCGTCGGGCGAGAACTGCGGATCGGAGTCGCCGGGCTGGGCGACCGCCAGTTTGATCGGGGCCGGTTCCTCGGCCGATGGACCGGCGATCGCCTGCAGCCAAAGCTCCGGCGTCTTGGTATTCGCGGCCAGATTCACGGTGGTGACAGAGTAGGCCAACCACTTGCCGTCGGGCGAAACTGCCGTCTCGCCGAGGCGCTTCATCTGCATCATGTCTTCAAAAGTCATGGGGCGCTTTGCGGGCGCACTCTGCGCTGAAGCCAACGGGGCGAGACAAAAAGCGGCAACGAGAACGGAGGCAAAAGTACGTCTACGCATGAATTCCCCCAGGCACGGAATGGAATGTGGCTTCGCGCGAAGAAGAAGTGTACACCTGAAAGACAGGGGTCAGGTTTCAGGGATCACGGGTCAGCGGCGCAGAGGCTGCGGGAACTTAGGACTGAGCGACCAGTTCACATTTCAAAGTTCACAGTCCTTTGGTACGGCCGGGCACAAGCCTGACATTTTAGACCGGGCACATACCTGACACTTTTCCCTTATCAGGAAGGTTTTGGTTTTTGCTTTCAGGGCCGGGGCAAGCTTGCCCCGGCCCTGAGGCGTCGTGTTCGGCGTGGCCGCGGTTGGGCAGCGGGACCAGCTTACAGGTTTTGCTGTCGAATCGTGCCAGGGGCAGATTTGCGAATTGGACCGTGAAGAGGCCGTCTTCGACCTCGGTGAGACCAATTCTCTCTCCCCACAACACTTCGGAGAGAAACACATCATGCTTTTTCCAGCGGAAATGTCCGTGAGCCTTGACCGTCAGCACCCGCATGGCGTCAGGATACTCGGGCTCCGGCAGTTGCCGTGGATAGGGCCGCGGGGATGGCTGATACACACTGGCCGGCGTCTCCATCCCCAGCGCCTCATGCGGCCGCACATGGTTGAACTCATGACGAAACCGATCCAGTTCGCGTTGCTGCGCCCGCCGGTCTGCGGCCGCTGCGCAGTCCTGCTTCAGCGTGCGATGCATCCGCTCGTGCCGTCCGTTCTGTTCCGGATGACCGGCCCGAATCCGCTCGGCAACGATGCCCAGCTTGATCCACCACACCGCCAGACGCGACAGCCCGCCAATGGCCGAGCTGGCAAACGGCGCTCCGTTGTCGGTGCGGATCGCCTCCGGCAGTCCATGCTCGCGGAATGCCGCCTCGAAGATCGCCCGCACCCGTTCGGTGTCCATCTTGTCCACCGCTTGGCAGCGCAGAAGATACCGGCTCCAGGCATCGCTGATCGTCAACGGATCGATCCGCGCTCCGTCGCCAGAGCGGAACCAGCCCTTGAAATCCGCGCACCACACCCGGTTCGACTCCACCGCATGGCCCAGCGGTTCCGTATAGGGCTCGGTCCGACGCCGCCTCCTGCGGCGAACCACCAGGCCGGCCCGCTTCACCAACTCGCCGATGGTGCTCGATGCAGGCCACAGGCGCCCCGGCTGATCGCGTTCCAGAATCCGCTTCAGCTTGCGCGGTCCCCACGTCATGTGCGCCTGGCGCAGTTCCAGCACTGCCTGCTCGATCTCCCCCGAAGTCTGGTTGGGATGATGGCGCGGCGACCGGTCCAGTTCCAACAGCCCCGCCGCACCTTGCTGCCGGTAGCGCCGCAGACATACGTAGCCGGTTTCGCGGCTGATTCCGAAGCGGGCGCACAACTCCCGCATCGACTCCTCATCCCGCTCATACTCAAAGACAAACCGCAACTTCTCTTCCATCGCACTGCTCGTTTTCCAGCCCATGGCGATGTTCTATCTCGCGCCTCGGCTCGTTCGGCAGTGTCAACCATGTCCCCGGTTCAATCTGTCAGGTATGTCCCCGGTCCGTACCGTTGCGCTCGCCCCCCTCCCCTCCCCCCGGCACCTTTAATCAAAATTCTTCAAAAAAACGGGTTAGCCAGCCTCGATCCCATCCAAGTTAGTTATTCTTCAAGAGCTTGTATCTCAGAATCCTGCAAACAAAGGAGCTTGGCCCCTGCCACGCCTTTTCGCGTGCGACCGTGCTCCCATCGGTTCGCGGTCCAGGGCACCCAATGGGATCGAATCGGTCAACTCGCCTGCTTTTTGCTGATTCTGAATTCAGCATAGCGAAATGCACGAGAAAACCTGCAATGCAGGAGGGAGTTTTTGGTGCTTGTTTTCATGTGATTGCGGAAATGTGCGAGTTATTGGGCTTGACAGGTTGGTTACCTGGATTCATTCCCTGTGAGTCGGAAAGTAATCGTTCCCCAGAAGAGGCGCGCGCGCATTTGCACAGGAAGATGGCGGTCATCGTCGGTGTACCAGATCCAGATGTTGCCGCGATTTTTGACGACACCTGCGTCAGCTGTGGGCTGTACGCGGATGGTTTTGAAGGTACCAAGTGAGGTTTTAATCTCTTCGCGGCTTTCGACCTTCATGGTGACGAGAACGGTGCGCTGGGCGTCGGCCACGGGCAAGACGAAGTTGTGCCCGAGCACCAGAGGCTGCGAGGAAGCATAGAAGATGCCAGTAAGCAGATCGGTTAGGCAGCCTTGCACCGGCGACTCAACGTGCTTGGTCACTCCGTTGACCTGATTCTTCTCGTCGAGGATGGATTTGGAGTTGGCGTAGTCGAGGTGGAGGGTGGAGTTGTTCTGGCGGCGGCCCTCGACGGTTTGTTTGTCGAAGTCGTAAGAGCAACCCTTGTCGCGGTCGAAGTCGGACTGGAAGTTGTCTGCGACGTGAAAGAGCAGGTTGAGGGCGCCGCTGGTGTAAGCAGAGGCGGCGATGCGCTCGCGGTCGCCAGTCTGTTCAAAGTGGATGACGGCCGAGCCGGCGGGAAAGACACGCCAATCCACGGCGTAGGTGAGGGTTTGCCGCTGCGGAAAGCTGTAGCCGGAGCGCGGCGGAGCGAGGACGTCGGGGTTCTGGCTGCTCGAGGAAGCCGCGAGCGCCAGAGCGCAAAGGAGGGTAACTGCGTGCGCGCGTATCTTCAATGTTCGGCGCGGCTCCTTATGGATTGACCTGACCCATCTTGTTGGACTGCATGGACTCGGAAAACGCTTATCGGGCACTGTGCAGGAGGCTCTCAAGCAACGGCCTCAGGAAGAGCAGGCTCAGGTAAAGCAGTACGGCCCCTAATGCTGCATTGTACTCGCGGTGTTTGAGATAGAGAGCGATAGAAAAGCCGCCACGAGGCTCTTCGGTAACTGCCTGGGAACTGCGCGATTCGACGTTGCCGGAAGGGAACCTGGCCGGGGTGAGTCGGGGGAGGAAGCGAGGGACGCTGCGGCAATAAGCATCGAACGCGGGGAATGTGGAGCGAAGAAAACGCTCTTCCGAGGCGATGACCGGAACGTAGATGACTGCAAAGCCAAATGCGAGCAGAAGCGCGACTGGCCAACTGAGCAGAGCCACAGCAAATCCGGCAGCGATGAGCGTGGAACCAAGATAGAGCGGGTTGCGCGTGAACGCGTAAGGACCGGTGACGGTGAGTTCGCGATTCTTCTTCACTGTGCCGGAAGCGGCTGCGCGCAGGGACAGGCCGGGAAGAACGAGCGCGAGGCTCCAAGCGATGGCGCGCGGGTGGGGTGCACGGCGGGCGACTTCGACGAGATAGACAACGGCGGTGAAAAAGCCCAACGGGACGCGAACGCGGCGCGCAATCTTCTGCCACCATTGCCACCATTGCATGGAGCAGACCTTTGGAGATGTAGAGTGCTGGATCATTGGACACGCTCCCCGGAGAGCAGTTCGTCGGTGGCGCGGAGGACGTCGGCGGGTGCGATGGTGAGGAGGCCGGGGTCGGGCGCCTCGCGGCGAGAGTGGTCGCGACGGCTGCCGGGGCTGCGCAATACCGTGGCGTGGGTGCCGAAGGGGCCGTTGCGGCTGGGGTCCGTGGGGCCATAGATGCCGACGACAGGGCGGCCGAGAGCGGAGGCGAGGTGGATCGGACCGGTGTCTCCGCCGACGCAGAGCGTGATGCGACGGGTGAGCGCGATCAACTGCGGCAACCTGACAGCGAGTGGGATTGCTTGGGCGGCGGCGACGATGGGCGCGGCGAGTGCTTCCTCGCCGGGGCCGGAGTTGACCAGGACGCGCATACCGCGATCGGCGAGGCCGCATGCGACGTCAGCGTATCGCTGAGGCGGCCAGCGCTTCGCTCCCCAACCGGCGCCGGGAGCGATAAGGGCGATGGGCCGCGCGTCGCCCGGGAAGACGGCGGCGAGCCATTCATCGCACCAGCGTTCGGCATCGGGATCGACAGGGAGCAAGGGATCGGTTGGCGCGAGCGCGTCGGCGGCAACGGCTGAGGCGAGCTCCACGTCCTGCTCGATGACGTGCGCGCCGTGGGTCACGATGCGCTCAGTGAAGAACCAATGCGCGGGCCATTCGCGCGGGCTGGCTTCGCCGATGCGGCGCGAGCATCCGGACATGCGGGCGATGACAGCAGAGCGAATCGCACCTTGCAGATCTAGGACTGCGGAGTAGTTGGCGGCGCGAAGTTCGCGACGCAGGGCCTTGATTTCGGCTACCGTTTTGCCGGTGAGCGGGTGGCGCTTCCACTCGCGCATGGCGGCGAAGTGGAGACGGTCGGCAACGGGCATTGCGGCGTCGCGGACGGGCGACGCGGAGTCGCGCGAAACGGCGCTGGACGCGGCGAGGAGCGACTGCCAGCGCGGTTCCACGACCCAGCCGATTTGCCAGGATGGATGCGCGAGGCGCAGGGCTGTGACGGCGGGAAGCGCGTGAAGAATGTCGCCCATGGCGCCGAGGCGAACCACGAGCAGCCGGAAGTTGGACTGCGTGTGCAAAGTTTGATTTTCGCACAGGGCAATTGGTAGTGGTCAGTGGCCAGTGATCAGCTGACAGCGGACAGCTAACAGCGGACAGTGGACAACGGACAGTGGACATGGACAGCTAACAGCGAGCAGAGGTCAATTTCTCACTCTTCCAATCGCTGATAGCTTTCGGCCTGGAAACGATGGTTCGGCGCTGGACCGCGAGGGGAACGGCATTCGCGGACTGACTGCTTCACAGTTTCACAGTTTCACAGCTGGCCCCCCCACCCCTTTTTGGGGCCAAGTGCTTTCCTTTCAATCGTTTGTACCCTTGATCACTGGCTGTAACCCGATGATTCCAAATGGGTTAGACCGTAAGATCCCAATCTAAAGGACTTACGGGGGCGTTTTCTGGCCATTTTTCCGGTTCCGGTGCTGGATTTCACACGGACATCGGCTTCGTGGCACAGTTTGTCCGCCAGGAAGAAGGCCTGGATGAGCGCTTATGGAAAGATTGTGCGCCTAAAGGGGGAAATTATATGCAAACAGGGATCGGGGATCAGGGGCCAGTGATCGGGTGGCGAATCAGAGAGTTAGCAGATGCTCGTGCTGGAGGTCGGAGGCGTTGGGGGTTGACACGGCGGAGGCGGTCAGTTGGAGGGAGCGGAGGGAGGGCGAGGCTATTCGTATTTCATGCTGGCGGGCTGCAGACTTCACTATATCTCGCTTCCTTCGTCTCATGTGGTGGAATTTGGGACTAATCGGGCGTTGCCGAAAACTGGTTCGCTTAGCCGCGTTTCGTGAAAAGCCTGCGGGTCCCGATTGTGGCCCCGCCCGGGGACGCTGGGCCGTTCTCGCTGCATTTCTCAGGGATTTGAGCGCGGCTTCGCCGCACTGATTATTTTTCAGGAAGAGTGGGGAGGGCTTGCGGCTCGGCTAAAGCCGAGCCCTCATACAGAGCAATTCGATCTTCGGATTCGTGCGATCCACCCTAACCGGTGCGCGAGATGCGCGCCGGTTAGAATGGGCACCCAAATTCGGGGTGAGTATGCTTCCTGGATGGTGGCTTTGGCGGTCAGATGTGCTTACTTTGCGGCGGGTGGGGGCAGATAGCTTAGGTCGGGCTCGTAGCGATACACGATGTACTGGCTTTGCACGATGAGGGCGCGGACCTTGGTAAGCAGAGCCTGGTAGTCGTCCGAGCTCATCCCTTTTTGTGCGCCGATGGCGTCGTCGAGATCGGCCCAATTGTTGAAGCCGGTGACGGAGACAAATTGCGGGCCGGGGACGCCGAAGCGAGTTTCAGCGAAGCTGTAGCTTTTGGCTCCGCCCTTCTGGACCGCAGGGAGGATTTCGTTTTTCTGGAGGTCGAGATAATCGTGGACCTTTTCGGGGCGCACCTGGGTGACGAGAACCCGAATCATCTTAGGGACATCGCTGCTGTCGGGCAGGCTGCGCTCGGGCATGACGACATCGATGCTGCGGTGCGAGCTTTCGGTGCAGCCTATGATGCGCAGGGCAATTCGCGCCAGGTCCGCGGCCTGATCCTTCGTCTTCGGGTCGGGCCCGGCATCGAGGTCGGCAAACTTGGAGTACATCTGGACGCGCAGGTACTCGCGGGGACCGGTGAGTGAAGCCCATACTGAGCTATAACCGGTGGACCCGGCTTTGGCCAGGATGGCGTTGTACTCCTTGATTTCGGCCTGAAAATCGCCGACGCGATCGGGCTTGACGGTGTAGAAGGTGACGCTTCGTATGTTTGCGTCCTGGGCGGAAGCGGGCGAACCGAGCGCTACCGCAGCAATGGCCATTGCGAAGATGCAAAGGCAGATGGCTTTTCTCTGAATCCAGCTCATGAATAACCTCCGTGGTGCAGGCGGGATGTGCGATCCCGACATTTGAAGGTCTGGCATTACAGCCAGGCGTGATTGGGATGAAGGCCTTCGCGAGCAAGGGGAACGTGCGGAGTCTTCGAGAAGGGCGACGTGTGCAGGACGCAGGGGAGATGGGAACTCGCTGAGTATACACCTGGAAACAATGGACAGTGGTTAGTCGTCAGTTATTAGCGCTGGAAGCGGTCGATGGGTCGGCGATTGCCGGTACCCCCGTCCTTGCAACAGAGAAAAGTTGCAAGGATGGGGCGCCGATATGGGATGGAGAGCTACTAATCCAGCACGAAGATGTCTTTCTTCGCGCACATTTCCTTGAGCACTTTCGGCCAGACGGTGACGCTTACTTCGCCGAGATGGGCTTTGCGGAGGAGGAGCATCAAGGTGCGCGACTGGCCGATGCCGCCGCCGATGGAGAGCGGGATCTCGTCGTTGAGGATTGCCTGGTGATAGGGCAGCTTGCATGAAATCGTAACTGGCCGGACATGTCGAGTTGCTCTTTGAGAGTTTCGGCGGTGACCCGGATGCCCATTGAGGTGAGTTCGTGGCGGCGCTTGGTGACCGGGTTCCAGACCAGGATGTCGCCGTTGAGGCCGTGCGTGTCTTTGCCGGTTTCATCGCTGGTGTCGGTGACCCAGTCGTCGTAATCGGCGGCGCGCATCTCGTGCGGATAGCCGTCCTTGAGCGGCCAGCCGATGCCGATGATGAAGATGGCCGGATGATTCTGCAGGATGGCGGTCTCGCGCTGCTTGCGCGGCAGGTCGGGATACATGTCGAGAATTTCTTCGGCGTGGAGGAAAGTGAGCTGCTCGGGTAGATTGGGGTAGCGTGCGTCTTTGAGTTGAGGAAACAGGTCTTGGGCGAATTTCTCCGCGCCGACAATCACTTTCCAGATTTTGCCGACGATCTCTTTGAGGAAGTCGAGGTTGCGCTGATCGGCGGTCATGACGCGCTCCCAGTCCCATTGATCGACGTAGGCGGAATGATCGTGATCGAGGAAATAGTCTTTGCGAACGGCGCGCATGTCGGTGCAGATGCCCTCGCCCACGCGGCAATCGAATTGCTTGAGCGCGACCCTCTTCCATTTGGTGGCGGCCTGCACGACCTGCGCATCGATGGGATGCATGCCGCGATCGTTGGAGATGTGGAACTGGATGGGCGTGCGCGAGCCGTCGCGGTCGAGCATGTCGTTGACGCCGCTCTCGACATCGACGATGAGCGGCACCTCGACCATCATGAGATTGAGTTCCTTGCACAGGTTGTCTTCGATATAGCGCTTGACCTGAAAGATGGCCTGCTGCGTTTCTTTGGGAGTGAGCAGGGAGTGGTAATCGTGCGGCAGGATTTTTTCGAGTTCGATATAGTCGCCGATGCCGGGTCCAGCGAGATCGGCTTTTTTGTCGAGAACAGTCGCCATGAGATCTCTCCTTGGCGGGATGCCGCGAAGGCCGGCGAACTGATGAGGACGGCAAGCGGCTCCCGAATGCCGACCTCGATGGTTGACCCGCGATGCGGGCGACGCTGTGACTGCAGTCACGGGTGAGTGTATTACCGTGGCTACGGACTAGGACGGAGTATTGGGCAGGTTGAGCGAGCGCGTGACGGTGATTTCGGCAACGCGCAGGCTGGTCACGGAGAGGCTGTCAATTTCGAGCGAACCGATTTTTGCCTTTTCCACGGTCGCGTGCCTGATGAGCAAGCGCCAGATGGCCAAACTGCCAATGGCAAAGGCACCGATGGCTGCGGCGCCGATGGCGGTGGCAGCAATGGCCTTGGCTGAAGCGCGTGCGGGGCTTGAGAGTGAATTCATTGTTCGCCTCCTGAATTCGTTCTGCGGGACCATGTTTGCAGTGACGAGGGCGTTGTGAATCAGCGGGAACAAGCATGGTCAGCGCTGGGAAGATGTCGAGGGGTTGGGTGAAGCCGGTGACGCGGATGTTGCGAGTGCGGTCACCTCTTCAGTTCGGGGTGTTCGGAGAGGCTGAGGATATTGCCGTCGGGGTCTTTGAACCACGCAACGCGGGCGCCGGTGGGGGCGGTCCAGATGCCGAGTTCATCCTGCTTCATCCAGTCAAAGTTGTAGTGCTCAAAGCGGACACCGGCTTCGAGCAACTCCTGTACGGCCGCAGCGATGTCGGGCACCTGCCAGCCGAGGACAGTACCGTTGGCGGGCGGGATCTCTTTTGCCATGCCGAGCCGGATCATGATGCCGTTGGCATCGAATACGAGCGCGAAGGGCGGCTCTTCATCAAGGAGGCGCAAGCCGAGTGTGTCTCGATAAAAGGCCTTGGCGCGTTCAACGTCGACGATGCTTGCGAAACCAATGATGTTGTATTTGCCGAGTCGTGCAGCTTGAGTCATGAGGGTATGATGAGCGCGGCCCGGGCTTGGGAGCAAGGAGAAATTGTGGGGCCGTACTCGGGCGCAGGAACGGGAATTTAGCGCTGGAAGATGTCGATGGGCTGGGTGAAGTCGGTGACGCGGATGTGGCGGGCGAGGGATGGGTGCTGGCGCTCGAGGGCGAGGAACATCTCCCAGGCGACGCGGCGGTAGCTGAAGTGGCCGGCGGGCGCGGAGCGGAGTTCGGTGATGTATTGAGGCTTCGGCGAAGTCCATTTTGAAGAGCGCGCGGATGCGGGTGCCGAGCGGGAGCAGGTAGAGCGCCGATTGCGCGTGCTTCCGGCGCGGCGCCGGCGGCGATGCGGGCGGCGGCGGCGTGGGCGGATTCGATGGCGGAGCGGTAGTCGGCGAGGACGCCGGCCTCGGCCAGAATGTCGAACGTCCGGGAGGCGGCAGGTCGCCGGAGCCGGGAGTTTCGTAGCCGTGCTCGTGCGTAAAGCCCTGGATGATCTGGGTGCAGCGGCGATGGCGGTGCATGTCGCGGAAGCCGCCGATGTCCATGAGGATGATCGAAGCGGAGGGCGGCGCCGGCGTGGAAGGCGCGGAGGATTTCGTCGTGGCGGCCGCGGTGGCTTGAGACCTAATTCAATGATCTGCGAAACCTTGGAGGCCGGAAGGCCGGTAAGGAGGTCGCGGATCTGGCGGTAGGGGTGGTGGCTGGCGGAGTAGAGGAGCGTTGCGGCGAGCTCGACTTCGAGGGATTCGGTGCGCTCAATTAAATCAACGAGCGGGGCGGTGTCGATTGGGTGGTTGGCGAGGACTTCAGCCGCGGCCTGGGCGAGCTCGGCTTGGGATTGCGTGAGGTAGGGGTTGGGCTGGGCGTATTTGACGAGCGTGGGAGCGGTGCGGATGTCGCGAGTGAAGAGGGCGGCGGCTTCGGCGGCGAGGCTGGGCGCGGAGTCGTCATTGAGCACGGTGAGTTTGGCGATGAAGGCACGGGCCGCCTGGGCGTTGATGTCCCAGGCGGGGGTGGTGGCAGCTTCGCGGAGTTTGGCGCCCAGCAGGCGGATTTCGGCGGCGGGATGAGAGAGCAGGCGCGAGACCTGGGTTTCAAGAGTGCGGGCGCTGACAATCTGGCCGAGGGAGGTGTTGGTGGCGAGGGGCAGCAGGTAGCGGGCAACGTCGAAGGCGCGGGCGCGGAGGGTGCGCTCGTAGGCTTCGGGTTTGAGGGCTTCAGGGCGGGCGATACGGCTGCGGAGTAGATCGAGGACGGCGGCGCTGACGCGCTGGTAGGCGGCGAAGAGGCTTTCGATGGTCTGGGAATAAAGCTCGGCGGAGGCGGTGTCGGCGCCGAAATCGGGGAGATACCAGCCGGATTTGAGGAAGTTCTGGTAGCGGGTAGAGCGTTCCTGGCCGTCCCATCGGGGCTCGTCGACGAGGACGATGGCGGCGAGCAGCGAGAGGCGCTCGACGGCGAAGGCGATGTGGGCGAGGTCGGCGATGGAGCGGTGGCCGTATTGAAAATAAAAGGTGTTGAGGAACTGCTCGGCTCGCTGGGAGCTGATTTCAGTGAGCGACTCCCGCATGGAGAGCGAGGAGCGGGAGTACTTGGCCATGGCGAAAGCGAGGATCTCAGGGTCGGCGCCATGGACGGCGAAGACCTCAGTTTGGTTCCGTAGATCGGCGGTCGGCGAAGATTCACTGGACATGAGGATGGTCTCGCGGACAGAATACGTCATAAGGGAGCCGCCGCGCGTTGCGGTGAACGCTACCCCCTGAATTGGGAGAGAAAACGCCGGAGAGCGGGAGCCCAGGAACGCGCGGGAGCATTGATGCGGGAGTACTTGGTGCGGACGTCGCACAAACCGCGGCCATTGCCGGCGGGACGCTGGGCGATGACCCAGCGATGGAACGACCTGCTTTTTGCGCATTGGCCGATCCCGGCGGCGCGGATAGAGGCGCTGTTGCCAGAGTGGCTGGAGGCCGACACGTGCGAGGGGTCGGCGTGGCTGGGGGCGGTTCCGTTCTGGCTGGACCGCATCAAGATCCGCGGATTGCCGGCGATTCCGGGGTTGCGCCACTTCCCTGACCTGAATTTACGCACGTATGTCCGCGACCGCTATACGGGGACGCCGGGCTTCTATTGCTTCTCAGTTGATTCAAGCAACATTTTGGCAGTGGCGGCGGCGCATGTCCTCTATCACTTGCCGTATAGGCTTGCGGAGATGCACCTGGAGCAGCGATCGGAACGGGAGTTTGCATTCTACAGTCGCAGGCGATTTTCGCGGCCGGATGTGATCTTTAATGCGCGCTACCGGGGACTGGGGCCGACGCGGAAGACGGCGGAGATACGGCCGGGGTCACTTGAATATTTCATTACGGAGCGGCCATGTGTGTTCAGCACCAATCGGGTGGGACAGCCGATCCGCGCGAATCTGCACCACGTTCCGTGGCCGCTGGAAGAGGCGGAAGCCGAAATTGAGCGGAACGACCTGGCGACGGCGGTGGGGATCGAGCTGCCGGACCAGGAGCCGGTGCTGCACTATTCGCGACGGCTGGCACTCTACATCTGGCCGGCGGAGCTGGTGCGGCCTGTGCTGGCGGCGCGCCCGGTGACGGTGGCGGCGACGCCGACGTGAGGGCAGCTTTCAGCTAAAAGCTAACAGATGCGATCCCGCCCAAGCCGAGCTTGTACGGGCACTCGGCACGGTCCCACCTTAGCCACAAAAACAGAAACGTGGCGAAGGCGGGGCACCCGGTTCATGGTGAGTTGGCCTTTGTGCTCTCCCACTCATGGCGCGATGGAACTGCGCCATGAATGGGGCACCGAGGCTTTGGTGATAAATGGAACACCTGGCCTCACCAGGTGTAGCGGACGGAGTAGGTTACTGTGGCCTCGCCTTTGGACGGCACCTGCACCGGAAACTCGATGGTGTGGCTGTCGAGCTTGGTGTAGTCGGTGGATTTCTGCATGATCTCCCAGTTATCGCCGCGGTACAGATGTTCGAGGACGTTGACCGTGATCGGGTCGGCCTTTTGATTTGTCAGCTTGATCTCGAAGTACTCCTGGAGAGTGCGGCGGCCATTATCGACGTAGTAGTCGGTCTGGCGGCGTGAGCCTTTTACGTCGAAGGCGCTGCCGCTGGTGACTTTGATGGTGTCTTCGGCCGGCGTGTGATTGATGGTGCTTTCGCCGACGAACTCGATCTGGCCGTCGGAATCGCGCCGATAGAGGCGGATGCGGCCGGCGGGAAGCGGAATGCCGAGGTGATTGGCCTCAGTGTTTTTGATTTCCTGCTGGATTTGCACTTTGGTGTTGCCGGGGCTGATGCCGTAGTTCTGCTGCTGGATGAAGTTGCCACCATAGTTGGCGATGGGCTGACGGTTTGTGTCGGCGCCATCGTAAACGTAGCTGCGGGCGAGGGTGACGCCGGGCGCATCGAGGAACTGAACCTGCTTGGTTTCGCCGTCCTGAAGCGATACGGTGCGGTTGAGATCGTAGAGGTGGTAATCGTCGAAGGGCTTTTGCGTGACCTGGCCGTTGGCTCCGAAAGATATGGCGTCCATTGCTATCGGGCCGGCCATTGCGGCGCGGGCATAATTGCGCGGCTGAATCTTGGCGACGTCGCCAGCCATGAGCTTGATGCGGGCTTCAGGGAAATCGGCGCCGGTCTGGTTGGTGATGGTGACCCAGCCGACAAGGTCGGCCTTTTCTTCGGCTGCCTGGGCAGCGGTGGCTGTTTTGCCGGGCGTGAGATTCGCGCCGGAGGTGATGACGTTATAGGTCGCCTGCCAGTTGAGGCCGCTGGTGATGTACGCGAGCTCGGCAGAGAGCTTTTGCGCTTTTTCAGAATCGATTTGCCAGCGGAGTGTGGGTTTGAGCAGGAGGCCGTCTGTTGTGGCGGGAAAGAGCGGAGTTCCCGGCAGATTGAATTGCATTTCGCCGTTGACTTCAATGAGGGGCTGCTGATTCGGCTGGTAGATGCCATATTGATTGCCGTAGGGCGACGGGGGCTGCGGCGCGCGAATGATTTTACCCTCGATGATGTTGCCTGAGACGACGTGGCCGTCGGGGCCAATGGAGTTGCCCAGCGCAAAATGAATGGTCTTGCCCTCGTATTTCTTGAGGAGCCAGTCCTGGGTGACGACAGCGGCATCGTAGTTCTGCTCGACGATGCGGAAGGACGGCTTGGCGGCTGGGCCGGCGTTGTTGAGATCGCGGAGAACGACGGAGTCGGGCTCGAGCTGGGTGGTGACCTGGTTGGTGGCGACTTGGTTGAGGCCGCGATGAAGGTCGAGATCGATGGTGGTGCGCGCGACGGCGAAGTCCTCGTTGTAAATGGTGAGGGCGGAGGCGGGCGCGCTGGATGGAGCGGAGGGTTGGGAGACTGCTGCGCGGCGAGAGATGAGACAAAGACAACGGCAAGAAAAAACTTGCTGGTACGCACAAAACACCCCTTTCGTGATGGAGGAGACTGCTGGAGTAGACGCGAAAGCGAGATGAAAGGTCATCGCGGCGCGGAAATCTATTCCCTTAATAGGGAACGAGTTTCAGCCCGTGACTTGCGAGAAATATTTTGCTCACTTCGATCAAGCGAGGTGGCGGACGAGGGCCGATTGGCAGTACGCAATGCGTCCTGATCGCGCATGATGCGACGGAACTGGCCCATCTATAATGGGCGATGGAAAGACGCGCCCTAATTGATGGGTGCGTAGAGGGGTCAAGGAAACAGATGGGAGATTTGCAGGGACGGATTGCGCTGGTGACGGGCGGAGCGCAGGGGATTGGTCGCGCGATTGCGGAAGAACTGGCCGCGGCCGGAGCGACGCTGGCGCTGGCGGATGTGAACGAGGCCAAGCTGGCGGAGACGGTGGCGGAGCTGAAGGCCCAGGGGATCGATGCGACAGCGTTCACGGTGAATGTGTCGAGCGAGGAGTCGATCGAGGCGGGGGCCAAGGCGATCCTTCAGAAGTTCGGCAAGGTGGAAATCCTCGTGAACAACGCCGGGATCACGCGCGACAATTTGATGCTGCGCATGAAGCGCGCGGACTGGGACCTGGTGCTGAGCATCAATTTGACTGGAGCATTTTTGCTGACGCAGGCGCTGCTGAGCCCGATGCTGAAAAACCGCTGGGGACGGATTGTGAACATTGCCAGCGTGGTAGGACGTGCGGGGCAGGCAGGACAGGCAAACTATGCCGCGTCGAAGGCAGGGCTGATCGGGTTGACCCGTTCACTGGCGCGCGAAGTCGGGTCGCGGAACATTACCGTGAACGCGGTGGCGCCGGGATATATTGAGACGCCGATGACTGCGGTATTGAGCGAGGAAGTGACGAAGGCCATGCTGGCGACGGTTCCGCTCGGGCGGCGAGGGACGGCCAAGGATGTGGCGCAAGCGGTGAAGTTCCTGGCGTCGGATGCGGCGTCGTATATTACCGGGCACGTGCTGGACGTGAACGGCGGGATGTTCATGGGGGGGTAAAAGGCTGACAGCGGACAGTAAACAGCAAACAGTTCTCTGCTGGTAGCTCATGCGAACGCCAGCGAGGGTACGTCACTCGTTCAAAAAACTTTTTCTGAAAAGGCTTGATGAGCGCCGGAGATTCCGGCGCTTTTCTTTTCAAGTTCCATAGGCGCTGCGCCGATAGACGATGTGGAGCGGCGTGCATGGCGACTCAAACTGCGTCACCCGAATGCTGCCTTCGCGGCGGGGCTGCGGCGGAGGATGGAATCCGTTATGTGGCGCGGCAGCCGATTCTGGATTTGCGCGGCAAGGTCCACGGGTACGAGTTGCTGTTTCGCGACGGTCCCGAGGAGGCGTTTCGCGGCGATGGCGACTTTGCCACTCGGGTGATGCTGGACAACACAGTGCTTTTCGGGCTGGGAAGGCTGACGTACGGCCTGCCGGCATTCGTGAACTGCACCGAAGAGGCGCTGACGGGGAACCTGGTGCACGTGCTGCCCTCCGGCATGACGGTGCTGGAGATACTGGAAGACGTCGAGCCCACAGCGGCCGTGATGGGCGCATGCCGGCGGCTGAAGGCGGCGGGTTTTCGGCTGGCACTGGACGATTTCACATGGAAGGCCGGCATGAAACCGCTGGTGGAGTTGGCCGACTACATCAAGGTAGATTTCGCGGCGATGAATCGCGAGGAGCGGCGAGAATTGCTGGACCGGCTAAGCGGCGTGACGGTGGCGCTGATTGCAGAGAAGGTGGAGACGCAGGAGGAGTTTGCCGAGGCGCGCGAGGAAGGATTCACGCTGATTCAGGGGTACTATTTTTGCCGGCCGGTTTTGATGGAGAATCGCAAAGTGCCGGCGAATCGCCTGTCGCACGTGGAGATTCTGCGGCTGCTGCAGGCCGACTCAATTGACCTGAACAGGCTGACGCGCCTGGTGAAGCGCGACACTTCACTCACCTACCGTTTGCTGCGGCTGATGAACTCGCCGGTTTGCGCCATGCGGCAGGAGGTGCGCAGCGTGCAGGCGGCGCTGATCGCAGTGGGCGAGGAAGCGTTCCGGCGCATGGCGACACTGGCCATTACCAGCGAGCTGAACGCGGGTCATCCGATGGAACTGCTGCGCATGGCGTTTGTGCGCGGGCGATTTTGCGAGCTAGGGGCGGGGCTTTGCGGGCTGGATGGGACGGAGCAATACCTGCTGGGGCTGCTCAGCCTGCTGCCGGCGATGCTGCGAATGCCGATGAAGGAGTTGACGCCGTCACTGCCGCTGCGCGAAGAGATTCGGCGGGCCCTTGAAGGCGAGAAAGCGCCTGAGCGCGCCTTGTTGTGCTGGCTGGAGGGACACGAGCGTGGCGACTGGGCCGTGTGCGACCTGATTGCAGAGAGGCTCATGCTGAATGCGTACGATTTGCTGCGCTGGTACGAAGAGGCGCTGGCGTGGGCTGAGGCGGCGCTGCACTTTGCGTGAGCAGAAACAAGAGGGCAGATTGCGGCTGGTGCAGCCATAATTAAAAATTCGGCCCGCGCTACGGCGCGTTCTGGGCTGTGCTAGTATCCCTGCGAGTCTCAAACACAGCGAACAGGGGGATGCTATGAACGACCAGGGCGCTCCTTCGCCTTTTGCTGCCGCTTCTTCCGAACAAGTACCGGTGGTTCCGCTGACTTTCGGACAGATTCTGGACCGGACCTACCAATTAATGCGGGCTCACTGGCGGCTTTTCTTCGGCGTAGCGGGGGTGCCCGCAGCGGCGATCTTGCTGCTCTTTGTGGCGATGATGAGCTTCATGGTGAAAATCATCGGGCCGCAATTGGCCGGGAAATCCTCGGGCATAGGCGCGGTAGCCGGTCCGCCCGCGTGGTTTATCGCCATCTGTCTCATTGGCGAGCCGCTTCTGCTCCTGGTTTACGCGCTTTATGTGCCTGCGGCCATCTTTGCCGCCGCGCAAGCTGATCGCGGCGTCAGGGTCACCTTCCATGAGGCCTACAGCGCGGCCTGGAACCGGTATGGCCGCTATCTGTGGCTGATGATTCTCTATTTCCTTTACATGTTTGTGCCGATTGCAGTGATCGCGGCAGTGGTTGGCGGTTCGATTGTGTTGAGGCACCATGCTGCGGGGATGGCCCCGGGTTCCAGCTTTCCGTTCTTCCTGATTCCGCTGCTGGTGCTGTTTTATCTATGCGTTCTCGTCTACTCGATCCTCATTATGCTGCGCTTCGCGGTGGCTTACCCGGCGAGCCTGGAGGAAGGTCTGACGGCGTGGGCGGCATTCCGGCGCAGCGCACAACTCACTCGCGGCGCAAAGGGGCGAATCTTCCTGGTGATCCTGGTAGTCTACGCAGCCGTGTACGCGATGCAGTTGGTGTGCCTGCTCGTTCTTGCGGTGTTTGCGGCGTTGGGCGTGCTGGTGGCCATGATGGCTCATGTGGCAGTGGGATCTGCCACATTCTTCGTTCTTGTGGGCCTGGGTGTGCTGGGTTATCTGGTCGTCGTAGTGTTCTACGTCATGCTGTGCTACTCGGCTCTCAGCGCGGCGCTGGCAGTGCTCTATCACGATCAGCGGAGGCGCGAGGACGGGCTTGCGGTTGCGGCCGCACAGGCCGGATAGGCGCGAAAGACCATCAATATATACTGGCGCGTGGCCGGAAAGGCGCGTTAGGTCGACGTGTGCGATCCGGACTGCAGGGAGGAAGCATGACCACTCTTCGCCGGGCTGCGCTTTGCCTGATTGCGCTTTTAGCCGCGGGATGTTTGACCGCACAGACTCCGGAGGCCGAAGGGGCAACCGCTGCCACGGTGAGTTCGCCCAACGGGCAGATCAAGCTCGAACTGTTTGCGGCGGACGGCGCGAACAGCGATTTGGGCTACGCGGTGGAGTTCCATGGAAAACAGCTGATGGAGCGGGCGCGGCTAGGGCTGGGACTTGTTGGGCAACCGGAACTGGGACCGGGAATGCGCAAGACGGGCGAGCAGCCAGAGAGCGCCGACGAGAATTACACGATTCCGGTGGGCAAGACGCGCACGGTGCGCAACCACTACAACGGCGTGCGCGTGGACTTTGAGGACGCAAGCGGGCGCAAGCTGACGATTGAGGTGCGGGCCTTCGACGATGGCGTAGCGTTTCGCTATGTAGTTCCGGAGCAAGCGGCGGTGAGGCAGGTGCGCATTGCGCATGAATTGACCGAATTTATGTATGCGAAAGACGGGTCAACGTATCCGCTGATCGTGGACGGATATCAGTCGTCGTGGGAGGACGAGTACCAATTGCGGAACGTGAGCGGGCTGCACAAGGATTGGTTGATTGCGCTGCCCTATCTGGCCAATGTGCCGGGGATCGGGTGGGTGGCGATTACCGAGGCGGACATCGAGAATTATTCAGGAATGTACCTGCGCAAGGAGGAAACGTTCCTGAGCCGCACGGTGCATGCGGATTTGTCGCCGCATGAAGATCGCGCGGGGAATATCGACGCCAGCTACGCCGTGGAGACCACGACGCCGTTTGACGAGCCCGTGGCGCGTGCTGATGATCGCCGATGAGCGCGGCGAAGCTGATCGAATCGAACATTGTGCTGAATCTGAATCCGCCGTCGAAGATTGCGGATACTTCGTGGATTAAGGCGGGCAAGTCAGCGTGGGACTGGTGGAGCGGGCAAGCCGCGCCGAGCATGACGTCAAAATCGGGCATGAACACCGCGACGATGGAGCACTACATCGACTTTGCGTCGGCGTCGGGGTTCCCGTACATGTTGATCGATGCGGGGTGGGAGCGCCAGGGATCCGACTGCGTCGAACGCTGCACCGCGGCAAGCCGAATATCACTGCACACGTCGCCGAACATCGACATGCCGGAGCTGCTTCGCTACGCGAAAGAAAAGAATGTGAAGATCTGGCTGTGGGCGCACTGGACGTCGATTGATAAATATATGGACGAGGCGTTTCCGCTGTTTGAGAAGTGGGGCATAGCGGGCGTGAAGATCGACTTTATGAACCGCAATGACCAATGGATGGTGGAGTGGTATCGACGCGTGGTGGCGAAGGCGGCGGAGTGTCACCTGATGATCGACTACCACGGGGCGTTCCCGCCGGACGGATTGCGGCGCACCTATCCGAACCTGATGACGCGCGAAGGCGTGATGGGCAAGGAGTATTTGAAGGTGGAGCGCGCGGACGACGCCGGCGCACAATGCGACGCTGCCGTTCACGCGCATGCTGGCGGGGCCAATGGACTACACGCCGGGCGCATTTGGGAACAGCAACCTGAAGAACTTTGTTGCGCAGTCCTTTATGCCCATGGGGCTGGGCACGCGGGCGCACGAACTTGCGCTGTTTGTGGTGTTCGAGAGCGAGCTGGAGATGGTGTCGGATTATCCGGAGCGCTACGCGGGGCAGAAGGAGTTCGATTTCATCAAGCGGGTTCCGTGCACGTGGGATGAAGTGCGCGCGATTGGCGGCGAGCCGATGCAGTGGGTCACGCTGGCGCGGCGCAGCGGAAGCGACTGGTATGTGGGCTCGCTGACAAACTGGGATGCGCGCGATGTGAAGGTGCCGCTGAATTTTCTGGGCGACGGGAAGTACGTTGCTGAGATGTATGAGGACGCGCCGGACGCGGCCGAGCAGGCCACGCATACGGTGCTGACGCAGCAGACGGTGGACCGGAATACGGTGCTGGACGTACACATGGTTTCAGGCGGTGGGAACGCGATGTGGATCCATAAGGTGGAGTAGGGCGGGGCGGCGAATGGGCCAGGGTGCAGGGGCTAGCAGTGTCTGGTGAATCGAAGAGCATGAATTTAGCAGGTTGGTTTGGGATCGTGCTCTCCCACTCACGGCGCGATAAAACTGCGCCATGAATGAGGCACCAGGGTTTGGCGAGATTTTACGGCGGTTTTACTGTGGATTTTGATGACGGGTGAATCTCAAGGCTGCGGCGAGCATCTGAGAGAATAGTGAAAGTGAGTCGAGTGAATCATTCTGTATTCCGGTGGGCCGAGCCGGGACCATTTGCCTTTTTTGTTTTGTTATGCGGCGCAGCATTGGGAGTTTTCCCGGGCGCGCGGGCGTTCGCACAGATGCCGAATCCGACGTCGGCAGCCAATCCATTCTGGGGCAGCGTGACCGCGCAGCCGGTGACTGACGAGGCGCTGAGGCTCTCGCTCGATGACGCGGTCCAGCGCGGATTGAGGAACAATCTTGGACTAAGAGAGGCCGAAAGCGGCGAGAAGATTCTGCACGGCGAAAAGAATGAGGCGCTGCAGGAGTTTTTGCCGACGATCGAGCTCGAGGGCGACACCGGCTACTACATGCACGATTTGGCTGCGCTGGGGTTCAGTCCCAACGTGGTTTCAAAGTTCACGTCGCTGTTCCCCGGGGGCAAGGTGCCGACGAATTTGTCGTTGATTGCGCGCGACGATTTGACACAGGGGCAGATCCGCTACAGTGAGATTCTGTTTTCGGGGCCGGTTATCGAAGGGTGGAAGGCGGCGGGGGCGGCGGAGCGGTCAGCGTATTTCGCGAAGATGAGCGCGCGCGGCGAGGTAGTGCAGCAGGTGGCGACGGCATATTTGCGCGCAGTTGCGGACGCGAGCCACGTGGACAACGCGAAGGCGCAGGTCGCTGAGGCGCAGGTACTCGAAGATCACGAGCACGCGGCGCATGAGGCGGGAACAGCAGCGAACCTGGACGAGCTGCGCGCGAAGGTGCAGTTGCAGGCGCAGGAGCAAGCGCTGATTGCGGCCGAGAATCAGCAGGCGAAGGACCTGATCCTGCTGAAGCGCGAGATTGGCGTGGATCCTGGGCAGGAGATCACGATGACGGATGCGGCACCCTACAGCGAGCTGGCTACGGAGACGCCGGAAGAAGTGCGGGCGCTGGCTTACACGAGCCGGCAGGATTACCAGAATTTACAAAACCAGGTGGTGGAGTACAAGGCTGCCCACGCGGTGTATCGCAGCGAGCGGTTGCCGACACTGAGTTTCCAGAGTTACTACGGCACCAGTACAGTGAACGGCGCGGGCACGCACGGGAATTTCGTGGCCATGGGGACGCTGAATTTTCCGATCTTTCGCGAGGCGAAGTTGCGCGGGGATGCGGACGTGGCGAAGGCGCAGATGGACTCTGTGAACGCGCAGCTCGACGACCTGCGCGACCATATCGACGAACAGGTGCGCGCGGCGCTGCTGGATGTGAATGCGAATGCCAGGCTAGTGGAAGTGGCGCGGTCCAATGTGGATTTGGCGAAGCGCGCGCTGAGCGATGAGGTCGACCGAGTGAGCGCCGGCGTGGACGATAATCTGCCACTGGTCACGGCTCAGGCGGAGCTGGCTACTGCCGAGAATACTCTGGTCGAGAGCCTGTACCAATACAACGTGGCCAAGCTGCAACTGGCGAGGGCGGCAGGCGTGCTGGAGACGCAGTACCGGGTGTATTTGGGACGTTGACCATCATTGCCTGATCGCGCATACTTCACTCGCAATTGTTATCTCCTGCCACGTACCCTGAAGAACAGAGGAACATTCCCCATGCCTCAAAACGTGAAAATTGTGTATCGCGTAGAGCCGGATGCGGAGGCGCTGGCGCGGCGGGCGGCCGAGTATTTTGTGGAGAAGGTTGAGCAGGCGGTCGCGGCACGGGGATGGGCACGGATTGCGATCAGTGGAGGATCGACGCCGAAGGCTGCGTTTGCGCTGCTCGGCGATCATGGGCAGCCGTGGCGAATGCGGATGCCGTGGGAGCGGCTGGATTTGTGGTGGGTGGATGAGCGCTGCGTGCCGCCGGATGATCCCGATTCGAATTTCCGCATGACGCGTGAGGCGCTGCTGGATCATGTGCCACTGAAGCCGGAGCAGATTCACCGCATGGAGGGGGAGCTGGAGCCCAATGTGGCGGCGGCACGGTATGAGGCGGCGCTGCGGAACGGGTTCAGGCTGGAGGGGGCGGAGACGCCGCGGTTCGATCTGGTGCAACTGGGGATGGGTCCAGATGGACACACTGCGTCTCTTTTTCCCCACACTGAGGCCTTGCACGAGATGGGGCGGCTGGCGGTGGCGAATCACGTGTCGGCCAAGGACGCCTGGAGGATTACGCTGACACTGCCGGTGATCAACCGTGGGGCGGAGGTGTTCCTTCTGATCGCCGGCGAGGATAAGGCGCAGATTCTAAAAGAGGTAATCATGGGGCCGCGCGACCCTGAGCGGTTGCCGAGCCAACTGATTTCGCCCGCGAACGGTATACTGACATTGCTGCTGGATCGGTCGGCGGCGGCGCTTTTGCCGGCTATTGGCGAGGGTAGTGTGAGCACGATTGGGTAGCAGGCCGGACTGGAAGAGCTCCCCCCGGAGGCTAGGCCCATCTTCATTTTGCGTCGTTTTCGGCGCAGCTAGAGCCGTGCCGTTCGAAGGCGTCGTGTTTTTCGGGACGACTGAGACCCCCGATTCAGCCGTACACTTTCAAAGCAATGATTTTTCGTTGCGGTGGATGGGCTGCGGCATGAGACACAATTCTTTTAACAGGTTAGAGAGGAATTGAATGATTTTGGCAGGAGATGTAGGCGGCACCAAGGTTCACTTGGCGCTGTTCGAATTTACGGATGGGAACCTGAAGCACGCGCGCGATAAGCAGTACCCGGCAAAGGAGTACTCCGGGCTGGAAGCGATTGTGAAGGAGTTTGTGCTGCAGGAGAAAGTGACGGCGGCGTGTTTTGGCGTGCCGGGTCCGGTGCGGGAGGGGCGGTTGCGGCTGACCAATTTGCCGTGGACCCTGGACAGCCGCGAGCTGGCCAAGAACCTGAAGATTGATTACGTTTTTTTGATTAACGATTTGCAGGCGAACGGATACGGGATTGCGGAATTGGACGCCGACCAGATTTACACGCTAAGCGAGGGCGACATGGCCCAGGTGGGCAATCGAGCACTGATCTCGGCGGGCACGGGGCTGGGAGAGGCTTTTCTGGTTTGGGATGGGCGCGATTATGTTCCCTACCCTTCAGAGGGCGGGCACTCGGATTATGCGCCGCGCAGTGAAGAGGAAATAAACCTGTTGCGCTTTTTGTGGCAGAAGTACAACGGGCGCATCAGCTTTGAGCGGTTGGTAAGCGGACAGGGGCTGACGAATATCTACGAATATCTGCGCGAAGTGCGCGGCCTGGAAGAGCCGGCGTGGCTGGCTGAGCGGATGAGGCACGAGGATCCGAACGCGGTGATTACTGAAAGCGCTATGGAGGCCAAGAGCGAGCTGTGTGAGAAGACGCTGGACATGTTTGTTTCGGCCTACGGAGCGGAGGCGGGCAACCTGGCGCTGAAGATTTTGTCGGTGGGCGGGTTGTATGTGGGCGGAGGAATTGCGCCACGGATCCTGGAGAAGCTGAAGGACGGGACGTTTATGAAGGCCTTTACCGACAAGGGAAGGATGAGCCAACTGCTGGTGAATATTCCCGTGAGGGTGATTCTGGAAAGCCGCACGGCGCTGATTGGCGCGGCCGCGTATGCCGAGGCGCGGGCAGCGGAGCTGAGCGGGATTTCGCCGAGGGCGGCGAGCGTGAAGTTCTGAAGGGCGGCTTTCCTGTCATGGCAGGGTTGAGGGCAGTGGTCTCCCACTCATGGCTCGATACAACTGCGACCTAAATGGGGAACGGGGCAAGGTTCCAGCTTTCAGCAAAAGCCCCGGGCCCTAGGAACGGGAGCCTGCGAACAGACCGGATCGGAAGAGGAAAGACGATGCGCTGGTTAGGCCTGTGGGTGTTGCGCGTGCTGGTGGCGATTGCTGCGATTACCTTGACGGCGTACGCGGCGGATTGGACGGTGTACCGGCTGCGCCGGTCGCCGCAATCGACGGTTTCTGTGAGCCGGTTTATGGTGATTCCGCTCAAGGGGCAAAAGACCGAATACGACTTTCTGGGCACGGCGGATGTTTCGTGCGCAGTGGCGCTGTTTCCGCAGGGGGGCGAGGATCCGTGCTGGCATCTGAAGCGAAATCCCAATCAATGGGAGAATGTGGGCGGGCCGGCGTACTAGGTTTCCTACCCTGTTTCCCACCCATGCGATCGTGCTGGGTGGGATGATTCGAATGGGACGGTGTCGTCTCCCACTCATGGCGCGATACTGCTGCGCCATGAATGGGGCACCGAGGCTTTGGGCGGTGCACCGAGAGTGTGGAGAGCGCGTGAACATGCGTAGGTGATGCGAGTCACGGGCAAGAAAATCAAGATGCGGCTACGATCGTTGGGTAATTTCCCTCGAGAATGCCATGTACAGCCGCACCCAAAACGAGAATGGCAGCTACAACTCGCGGTGCCTCGACTGCTTTTTGACTATTGCCTCGTGCGTGGAGACGGAAAAAGAGCTGGACGCACGGGAAGCGCATCACATGTGTCCGGAAAAAGCTTTAGCGCAACTGCTGGCGCAGGAAAGAGCGGCAGCGGAGCACGCGGCACGGAATTAGAGCTGTTCGCGGCGAGCCAATTGCCAGTAGAAATGCGTTTCTCAGGGGTTTAAGGCTACGTTAGTTCTTGGCTAATTCAGCACAAGTAAAGTCGAGCCCTGACACTTCTTGCTCATCCCGCCGCGTTTGTGCCGCTGTCATTGTGACGCATCTGTTTTCCCACCATTTCCGTTCGACGATGCGACTCCTTCGCTGCATTTTGCGATTTGGGCAAATGGGTGCATACTGCGTGCATGGCGCAATGATGCATTTGAATGATTGCGTGCAGAGACTTCCCCCTTTCGCGCCAATTCTTTGCTTTGCACGTCTCTTTAGAGTGGCCTCACGAACTCGATCCATGTGGTGCCAGAGCTTCCCCCAGGGGCTGAAGGCCTTATCGATTCTTGCTCCGTTTACGGCACAGCTTATGCCGTGCCCTGATACTGAGCTATTTTTGAAACATGATCTAGCAAGGCCGGCTTTCAGGCAGGGAGCCGGATGCCAGGAGGTCACGAATGCCTGCAACTGCTCTTCCCCGCACAATTGGCGAACTGCGCGCCTGCAATCAATTTTCAGAAGCACGGCTGAAAGCTCGCAGCGTGAAGAACGAGATGCGCGAAAACCTGATGGCGCGCCTGAAAGCACGCGAAACGGTATTTCCGGGCATTGTGGGCTACGAGGACACGGTGATCCCGCAGATTGTGAATGCCGTTCTCTCGAAACAGAACTTCATTCTGCTGGGGTTGCGGGGACAGGCGAAGAGCCGGATTTTGCGCGCGCTTACGGCGCTGCTGGACGAGCAGATGCCGTACGTGGCGGGATGCGAGATCCGCGACAATCCTTACCGGCCGTTGTGCGTGCGCTGCCGTCACCTGATTGCCGATCGAGGAGATGCGACACCAATTGCGTGGATTTCGCGAGAGCACCGCTACGTGGAAAAACTGGCGACACCGGACGTGACCGTTGCCGATTTGATTGGGGATTTGGATCCGATCAAGGCGGCGCGCGGCGGGTGACGATCTTTCAAGCGAGCTGACGATGCATTACGGCCTGCTGCCGCGGGCCAATCGCGGGATTTTCGCGATCAACGAGCTGCCGGACCTCGCCGGGAAGATCCAGGTGGCGCTGTTCAACATCATGCAGGAAGGCGATGTTCAGATCAAAGGCTACCCGGTGCGGCTGGAGCTGGATTTGGCGCTGGTGTTCAGCGCCAATCCCGAGGACTACACGGCGCGCGGCAAGATTATTACGCCGTTGAAGGACCGCATTGGATCGGAGATTCGCACGCACTATCCGGAGACGCTCGAAGAGGGCATCGCGATTACGGCGCAGGAGGCATGGGCAGAGCGCGGAGCGGACGGCGATTGAGATGCCGAATATCTGCGCGAGATTGTGGAGCAGGTGGCCTTTTCAGCGCGCGAAGACAAGAAAGTGGACAAGCGCAGCGGCGTAAGCCAGCGGCTGCCGATCTCGACCACGGAGCTGGTGATTTCAAACGCGGAGCGGCGTGCGCTGATTACGGGCGAGAACGCCGGTGCTGCCGCGCGTGAGCGATATCTACGCCGCGATCCCGGGTATCACGGGAAAGCTGGAGCTGGAGTACGAGGGCGAGATGAAGGGCGCCGACACGGTGGTGCGGGACTTGATCCGCATGGCGGTGGGCAAGATTTTCGACTGCTACTTTGCGGGCGTGGACACGCACCAGATTGAGGAGTGGTTCAATTTCGGCGGCACGGTGAAGCTCGAAGAGACACAGGCGGCCGCGGCGTCGCTGAAAGAGTTAAAGGGGATCCAGGGACTTTTGGAAAAGCTGTCGCCGCTAGGGGTGAAAGCAAACGATGCGGCGCCGAAGGTGGTGGCTGCAGCGGAGTTTCTGCTGGAAGGGTTGGTGGCGCATCGCAAGCTGAGCCGCAATGAGCAGCATGGTTTTGCCGCCCAAGAAAGCCCACGCAAGCGTGAACTCGAGGTACAAGGCCAGGAGAGGCAGGAGCTGGAAACAGAGTATGAAGATTGGGAACGAGCACGGCGCAGGCGTAGGGGGCAGGGGTTGAACTAAGGCAGGGACTGGGAGTGGGATGAAGCGGGTTCATTACACGAAGTATAACGGCGACTTGGCCTCGGAGGTCGATCTCGAGGGGCTGCTGCAGGCGCTGTCTGACTACCTGCTCAACTCGGGATTCTACGATCCATACAACGGCTTCGAGGATCTGGACCACAATCTCGACGATCTGCGAGAGGCACTGCGCCGCGTGCTGGAATCAGGCGCCGCTTTCGACGAAGAGATGCGCGAGCAACTGAAGCAACTGGAGGCGCAAGGCAAGCTGGATGAGTTGATCGATAAGTTGATGGAGCGGATGGAGCAGGAGAACTATATCTCTTCGATGCGGCAGGATGGTCCGACACGCATTGACGAGGTAAATGGACACTCGAGCGACGCGGAGGGACGGGTGCGGTTCGAAGTGACCGACAAGAGCCTAGACTTTCTGGGCTTCAAGACGCTGCGCGATCTGATGGGGTCGCTGGGCAAGTCGAGCTTTGGACGGCACGACACGCGACATTGGGCGACGGGGATTGAGACCAGCGGCGGCTCGCGGCGGTATGAGTTCGGCGACACACTGAACCTGGACGTGACGGCGACGTTGAGCTCGGCGATTTCGCGCGAGGGGCTGGGGCTGCCGCTGAACCTGGAATACGAAGATCTGCAGGTACACCAATGCGATTACCAGAGCTCGTGCGCGACGGTGGTGATGCTGGACTGCTCGCACTCGATGATTCTTTACGGCGAAGACCGCTTTACGCCGGCGAAGCGCGTGGCGATGGCGCTGTCGCACCTGATCCGCACACAGTATCCGGGCGATTCGCTGTCGCTGGTGCTGTTTCACGATTCGGCAGAGGAGATGCCGGTGTCGCACCTGGCGCGTGTGAAGGTGGGACCGTGGCATACGAACACGCGCGAAGGCCTACGCGTGGCACAGCGCGTACTGGCGCGACAGCGGAAGGACATGAAGCAGATTGTGATGATCACGGACGGAAAACCTTCGGCTCTGACGCTGCCCGACGGAAGGATTTACAAGAATCCTTATGGGCTGGACCCGCTGGTGGTGAGCGAGACGCTGGAAGAAGTAGCGCGCTGCAAGCGGTCAAACGTGATGATCAACACGTTCATGCTGGCTTCGGACTACGGCCTGGTGCAGTTCGTGCACAAGGTGTCAGAAATGTGCAGGGGCAAGGCGTACTTCACGACTCCGGCGACACTGGGACAGTATCTGCTGATGGATTACATGCAGCATAAGTCGAAGACGATTCACTGAGGGAACGAGCCTTTACTTGTTCGGACCGGTTTCGAGGAAGACAAAAGCATTACCGTCGGGGTCGTGGACAAAGAGAATCTTGTCGAGGCGGGTGGCCTTGAGGCCTGCCTGCTTCATTTCATCGGCAGCTTTGCGCGCGTCGGGGACCGGGAAGAGGAATTCGGGCTGGGAGTTGGGGGTTACCGCGCGGATCTCGATGTGCAAGTCGGGAGCTGCGGGAGCGGTCAAGCGCACATTGCCGTTTACATTCTCCGCCTCGAATCCAAGATCGGTGTAGAACTCCTTCATGGCAGCGCCCTCGCGTATCGGCAGGTCAAAGCCCATCAGTTCGGTGGAGATGCGGCCCACGCCGAGGTGCTGTCCGCGGTCGAGTGTGTGGCGCGAACCGGGCATGTACTGGGTGAACTCGGTGACACGGCCCTCGGGGTCGTTGACAGAAGAGATGAGATTGCCGGCCGCGGCCTTTTGTACCGGCCTCAGTTTGAGCCCCATAGAGTCGTAGAACTTGTAGAGGATGTTGAGATCACCGACCTCATAGCAAACGTGCATCCAACCGATGGGCTGCGTCGGGGCGGTTTGCGGGTAAAGCTCAATGAACTGGCGGTCGTTGATCTTGATGAAGACCTCAGTGGTGCTGCCGCCGTTGGTTATGGCGAACGACTCTTCGTAACCGAGCTTGCCCAGGAAGGCGATCTCGCGATCCAGATCACTGACGCGGAAGGCAATGTGCGCAATGCCGATGATGCCAGAATCGGGTGCAGGCGGCTGCGCAAGCAAGGTGATCGAGGAGGCGCAAAGCAGCGCCAAGGTTGCAATCCAACGGATCTTCATCGTTATCTCCTAAACCTCCATAGCATGAAGCGTTTGACGCAGATGGCATTGCGAACAGGCGGGAGACTGCTCATTATGCATAGTCTTCGCGATAAGGGGTAAAGATGTCGAGCACCTCCGAGGGTTCGAGGGCAGAAGCTTCGTGCTCGACGCCGCCGTCAACCACCGCACTGTCGCCCGCGCGGAGCTGCCAGCTTTTGCCTGCGGCCTGAAAGACGATGTGGCCGCGCACGACATAGACCATTTGATGATGCGGATGGCTATGGCGTGCACCCTTCCATCCTTTTTCAAAGGTGTGACGAACGAGCATGAGATGCGGGTTCCAGGCCAGGACCTGGCGCAGCATGCCGGGCTCGGGGCTGGTGACGCGGGTGGCATCGGTTGCCGTGTAAACGACGCTCTCATCTTTCATTTCTTTCCCCTGAAGGTCTTCATAAAGTGTCGATCTACGGGTGAAAAGCCTGCAGACGCCGGGTAAACCTGGCGCAGGAATCCCTGCCGGACGGAGCTATTGCTTTGGCGAGCGTTCTGCCGACAATTCAATCATGGCACGCCAGACCGCAATCCAGCGATCTTGCTGCTGCCGGAAGACCCACATGTCGCGCCCTTGTGAGAGTTCACGATAGGCGGGCCGCTCGTAGAGCATTCTGAATTTGAAGGTGACGATCGCGCAGCCTTCGATCACATCGATGTGCTCGTCGCTCTCTTCGTACTCGATGACCTTTGCGTTTTTGCAGAACTCTTCGAAGCTGCCGATCAGGATTTCGCGACCATGAATGAACTCTTTGAATCCCGGGAGAGCCATGACGATTTCAGGATGAAGATACTCGCGCATCGACGACGGACGACCGTTGCGCCAAGCGGCATTGATGGATGCAAGCACGGTGTGGACTTGCGCAGTACTATCGAGCATTTCACTTCCTCGGACCGCGGCCAGAATTATATTCGGAATCGGAGGTGGCGAAATCATCGGTTGAGCCAGCCGCCGTCTACTACGAGCACATGACCGTGAAGGTAATCGCTGGCGCTGGAAGCAAGAAAGACCGCAGCACCGGCGAGGTCGTCAGGATGGCCCCAGCGGCCGGCGGGAATGCGCTCGAGGATTTGCCGCGCGCGCTCGGCATTCTTTTTGAGCGCCTCGGTATTGTCGGTATCCATGTAGCCGGGCGCGATGGCATTGACGTTGACGCCTTTGGCGGCCCATTCGTTGGCAAAGGCTTTGGTGAGCTGGCCGACGCCGCCCTTGGCCGCGGCGTATGCGGGGACAAGAATGCCGCCCTGAAACGTGAGCAGCGAGGCAATGTTGATAATTTTGCCGGAGCCGCGCTTGAGCATGTGACGGCCGGCATGCTGCATGAGGTGAAAGACGCTGTTCAGATTCACGTCGATGACGGCCTTCCAGTCCTCTTGGGAGTAGTCGACGGCGGGCGCGCGGCGAATGATGCCTGCATTGTTGACGAGAATGTCGATGGTGCCGAAGTGCTGGACGGTCTCAGCGACAAGGCGCGCGCAAACCGCAGCGTCGCCGACGTCGCCGACCAGCGCGGCCGATTTGACGCCGAGGGCCTCGATCTTGTGTTGCGTGGCTTTGGGAGCAGTGCTGGAGCCGTGAACAGCGACGCTGGCGCCGGCCTGGGCCAGAGCGACAGCGATGGCGGCGCCGAGGCCACGCGACGAGCCGGTGACGAGCGCAGATTTGCCGGTGAGTTTGAATTTGTCGAGGACTGTCTTTTCGGAAGTCAGGGGAATGAGGTCCTTTCGGGATGATGCGAGGGCGTAGGTCTGTCTCTCCTTATTATGTCTGAGCGAATTGCGGAGAGGTAGCAGTCGGCTTTGAAAGGCGGAAGTGTGCCGCACGGCAGAAGCCCTGCGCGCCACGGAGGCCCACGCGCGGCACAGGCCAGGCGGCATTTTCGGGTATATATTCATATCGATCCGGGAAAGTGTCGGCAGGCTCCCCTATTTACCGCCTCGGATCGAGCCGTTCAACCATGTATGCCGAGGTCGAGAAAGGCTTGCTGCAATGGCGAGCAAAAGTGAGCCTCAAAGAGTAAGTTCGACCGCACTCCTGATGCACCGTGTCTGGAAAATCGCAATCTTCGCTGCATTCATCACCTTGAGCCTGTCGAACCGGCCTCTTCCAGCCCAGAATGCGCCGGACATTACGGGCAATTGGCAAGGGACGGTCGAGGCTGGCCGAGGGTTTCGGATCATACTGGAAATCACGCAGGCAGATCAGAGCCAGGCCGGGAAGGGCGCGTTGCAAGGCATCTTCTACAGCATGGGCGTTGGAGGGACACGAGAATCAGATGTGCCGTCGATAACATTCGAAGGATCGATCCTTCGGTTTGAGATTTCTTCCGAAGGAAGTTTTGACGGCAAACTCGGGGCGGATGGCAAATCGATCACTGGAACATTAAAGTACGGCGGGGCTTCCTATGCGATCTCCCTGGCGCGCGCCACATCTGATACTGCCTGGGAAGTTCCCAAACCGACAGATCACATGCCGCCGGGCGCAACGCCGGAGTTTGAAGTGGCCACCATCAAGCCCACCGACCCCAACCAGACCTCGCAGGGCTTCGGCACCAGGGGGGAACGACACATCGTCTGCTTCAACGAGACGGTCGACGACATCATCTCGTTCGCATACGGAGTTCACGCACAACAGATTGTAGGCGGACCAGCGTGGCTTAATACGAACAAATACGATGTGAATGGCTTTCCCGATGTGATTGGGGTGCCGAATCTGAAGCAGATGCGCGACATGTATCGCAGTTTGCTTACCTCCCGATTCAACTTAACGCTGCACCATGAAACCCGCGAGATTTCCGTCTACGGCCTCCAGGTGGGAAAGAGCGGTCCAAAACTTGCGAAGAGTCTAGGTGACCCGAACGGCAATCCCGATCAGACCGTTACGCATTGGACTTCTCAACTGATTGAGTTGAAAGAGACGAATGCCACCATACAGGAGTTTGCGGAAATGATGGGCTACCTGGTGGAGAGACCGGTGGTCGATCAGACCGGTCTTGCGGGCAGATACGATTTCACTTTGAAATGGACGCCGGACGGAGCCACTACCAGCGATCCAAATGCACCGCCTGGAGTCTTCGTGGCCGTTGGAGAACAGCTCGGGCTAAAGCTGGAGGCTACAAAGGCAATGGTGGATGTGATTGTGATCGACCATGCTGACAGGCCATCGCCGAATTAGCATTCGCTGAGCCTACACCGCTGAGCGCGGCGCCTTGGCGTCGTGCAGCAGCGGAGCCGGCACAAAGCCGCGCTCGACCGCGTTGATGCCTGCGCGGAGAAAGCCCAGCGTGTGCGCCATGCCGGCGTGCCAGGGCGCGGAGCAGGTCATTTGCGGGGCGTGATCGGGAATGATGACTCCGTCAAATGAGTTTTTGTGCAGGATCCATAGGATGCGCAGCATGTCCACGTCGCCATCGTCGATGAAGGTTTCATGATAGTGCGGCGCTTTGCCGCTGACGTTGCGGAAGTGGACGTAAGCGAGGCGATGCTGGCCGCTGTAGCGCTCGACGGCCTGATAAATGTCGCCTTCGGTCATTTCGGCGAGGGTTCCCAGGCAGAATTCGAGCATGTTGCTGGGGCTGGGCGAAATGTCAATGAGGCGCTGGTACATGGCCTGCTGATAAACAAGGCGCGGTTGGCGGCGCATGGTGGGAGTGGGCGGATCGTCAGGGTGCGCGGCGAGGCGGACGCCGCATTTCTCGGCGACGGGGAGCGCTTCTTCAAGGAATCGCTGTACGCGGCGCCAGAGCTCGTCGTGGGCAATGGAGGGGAGCGTGCCGGCGGGCGCGGCGGGGTCGACAATCATGTTCCAGACCTGGCCGTTTGGGATGGGGGTGTCGACGTTGCCGTCCATGCCGACTGATTCCGCGGCGCCGCGTGCGAAGGGGCCGCTGGTGCGGCCAGCGACGCCAGCGATGGAGAAGTTGTAGCCGAGGGTGCCGATGCCGGCTTCGCCCATGGCGCGCAGAATGGCGTGCACGTTCTGCATGTGCTGGGCGCGTTTGGGGCCGTCGAGGAGAATGTCGTACCAGTGCGCGGGGTCGAGGTTCTCAATGCCTTCGAGCTTGAGGCCAGCAGTTTCGATCTGCTTTCGGAGCGCGATGAGCTCGGCGGCGGTCCACAGGCGGTCGGGGTCGCCCGCCACACCCCAGGGCTTGTCTTTGCCGCCGGTGGGCTGGTTGTGCGCGGGGTTGGCTTCTCCCTGCTTGAAGTAGTCGACAAGATGAATGATGACGTGCGTACAACCGGCCTGCACGGCAAAGGAGTAGTACTCGTCGTTGAGCATGTGCCGATAGAGTCCCAAGCCAAGGTTCATGTTTGCCCTGCGCCAGTGTAATGCACGCAACGGTTACTGCCGGGCGGCGAAAAACCGACGAAACTATGGATTGCTGACTTGCCAGAGATTGCAGGATGGTGTACTTTCGAATACCTGCCGCTGTTTCCCCCTGGCGGCCTATCTCCCCCCTGAGAATTCGTGAATTCCTGCCCAGGCTGGGCATAAAGTCGCGCGAGCGAAAGTTGCCTCGCGCGCGCTGCCGCGACGGCGGCTGCATGAAAAGCAAGACGGGATTCCGCCAGCAGGGCTGCCTCTCTACGCAGACCACCGAATCCCGTTGTGAAGGAGTTTGCGTCATGATCGAAGCACAAGATTTCGCACTGGCCCGGGCAGCGGGAATGGGCCGGCAGCAGGAGTTGTCACGGGTGCGTCCGACGCTGGTTCGCAACGGCCGGATCCTGATCGGATTGATATTCCTGGGGAGCGCCGCTTCACTCGTAATATGCCTGAGCATGGCAGCGCTCGCCATTTCCTCCATCTTCCCGCTGCACGCGATCAACCTCGAAAAGGCCGCCGCCGCTTTCGTGTGGGCAACAGGAGCATGGCTGATGGCGGCATCGAATGTCTTTTTGTGGAGGCAAGGACGCTTGCTGGCCCATTGCTCGGTGCTGCTGGACAACCTTGGAGCGCACTTCAAGCTGGGCGACAGGAATGACACGGAGGAAGTGTTTATGCCGTGGAACGGAATTGCCGCGGTGCATTACAAGAACGCGCCGAATGCGCGGAAATTCACTATTCTCGGCACGGACACGAACACCGTCACGTTCACATCGCACTGTTTTTACCGCGCTAAGAACGTAGCGCGCTTGATTGCGGCACGCGCCGGACTGCCTTTACTGAGAGGCTAGTGTAGAGAGATTAATTTCTAACTTTTGCGCTACGCGGGCGTGTGCGAGAATGCGCAGCGGCCGGGCTCGAGAATCATGCTGCCGTCAAGGCTTGGCCAGAAGCGCACTCGCTCCGTCCTCGATCAATTTCAAATCGGTCTCACCCTGGAAACGCGCATGGATTATGCCGCGGCGGTCGATGAGGAATGTGAGCGGCAGGCCGAGGACTCCGCCGTAGCGAGCGCCAAGGCGAGCATTGCCCACGGCCACGGGGTAGTTGAGGTTGAGGCGATGGACGGTGTGGCGCGCAGGCGCGGCGGTGTCGTCCATAGAGATGCCGATGACCTGCAAGCCTTGCGGGCCGTATTGACGTTGCCACGCGGCGAAGGTGGGCATCTCAATCAGGCACGGCGCACACCAGGTGGCCCAGAAGTTGAGCAGCACGACTTTGCCGCGGTAGCGCTCGAGCGAGAGCGGTCGGCCGTTGAGGTCAGACAGGGAGAACTGGGGCGCGGGGTGGTTAAGGAGGGTTTCTTGAGTGGTGGCGGCGTGCTTGGCCGCAGTGGCGAGAGACGCGGTGATGAGCGCGACAAAAAGTGCGCGGAGGAGACCGCGGCGTTCTGTTGGCGCAGAAGTCACGGCGCTAGTGAACGCTCTCAATCGGGTAGCCTTTGCCGGCCCAATCGGTGCCGAAGTTGTCGGCGAGGTACAAAACTTTGACACGGGCGAAACCCATTTCGTGCAGCAGATTGTAGGCAGGGCCGACGTTAGGGCAGCGATTCCACGGACAACAGCCACAGTAGAGGACGATGAAGCTCGACCGGGGGAGCGAGGCGACGCGGGCGCGCAACTGCTGCAGTCCTTCCGATTGCGAGCCGGGGCCCGCGTACTCCGAGCCGGGAATGTGGGCTTGGGCGAACATCATGCGCGAGCCGACCTGCAGGATGAGGGGCTTGTCAGCGCCGAGGGAGTGAAGCAGGCGGTTGAGCGCTTCGGGCTGGATGAGCTGGGCGGCCGGAATGGTCGTTGCGCTGGCCGGCTGCGGCGACGCCCATTGGGCGATGGCGCGCGGAGGTAATTCAAAAAGGCACACGAATGCGAGGGCGGCGATGGCGGTCGCGCTCTTTCTGATGAACCCGGATGACATGAGTGACTCTCCACGGCCAGTGTAATGCGGAGTGTGGCGGAGGGCGCGGTGACGAGGAGCACGGCGGGGATGCAGCGGCCAGGTGTTCGGGAGAAATGGCCGTAAATTGAAAACGCCAGAGACCGAAGCCTCTGGCGTTTCAATCTTGATAACTCATAGTACAGCCGGTTGTTGCGTCCTCCGGCTACCCCAGCGGCTGACCTCCAGCTTTCGCTGGCGTCACATCCTCTGGCTGCGACGGCTTGAGAACCTTCGACTTGCGCCGACTGCTCTGCAATCCGGCTCGACCGGCGGCCAACTTTCCCGGCTCGGATCGGCGTTCCATCGTTCGGCTCGACCAGTGGCGAACCTCCGATTTGCATCGGCTGTTGCGCGCTTCCGTTCGACCGGCGGCGATCCATCCGACTTGCGTCGAACGATCCTTCCTCCGGCAAGGCCGGCGACTAACTTTCGACTCGCACCTGGCGTTGATCCTTCAGCTCGGCTCGTGTCCAGCCTCCGACTTTCGCCGGCTGCTGTTGCAACCTGTCAGCTTGCGCTGACTGCTGCTGCGACTTCCAGCTTGCGCCTTCTGTCGCCCGTCTGCCACACCGGCGGCGAACCTCCGACTCGCATCGGCTGTTCCTCCTCCAGCTTTACCGGTTTCGACTCACCCGACTTGCGTCGGATGTTTCTACCTCCGGCTGGGCCTTTGATGCACCCCTTGCTTCAACCGAACCTTGCATCGGCAGCTGAGCCGCCGATGAGTATTCCGTATCCACCGGTTCGCGCACCCTCCGGATCTGCCAGCTTAACAACTTCCGACTTGCGTCGGCTTTTGCAATGTCTGGCGCGACCAGCGATCCCTCTGCGGCTTTCGCCTCAGGTTTCACCCTCTGGCCGGGCTGGCGTCCATTTTCCGATTCTCATCGGCTTTTCGTTCCGCCAACCATTCCGGCAACCAACTCCTAATGCCCTACAAGGTCATCAGTTGAATGAGACAGTACGTCCGTTCAATCTGTGGAAGCAAGTGCAAAAAACAAGTAAATTTGTGGATTTCACCAAGGTTGGTGCATAAATCGAAATGCGTGAAGATGCAATGTTTTTTTGCGAGGTCTTGAACGCGATGGGAGAATTTTTTCAGAAGCGTCGCGCCCTAGCAAAACCAGGATGAAGCAACCGGCTCGTTATCCCGCCACCGTCAGCTCTTCTTCGAGCTGCTGCTTCTGGTAGAGGCTGGCGTAGTAGCCGTCGAGGGCGAGCAGTTCGTCGTGGCGTCCCACTTCGACGATGCGGCCTTTGTCGAGCACGGCGATGCGGTCGGCATTGCGCACCGTAGACACGCGGTGCGAGATGAGGATGGTCGTGGTATCGGCTGTGTAAGCGCGCAAGCCGCCGAGGATGCGCTCTTCCGTGTAGGTGTCAACGCTGGCGAGCGCGTCGTCGAGGATAAGGATGGCGGGCCGCCGCAACAACGCGCGAGCGATGGCGGCGCGCTGCTTTTGCCCGCCGGAGAGTGTGACACCGCGCTCGCCGACCATGGTTTCAAAGCCTTGCGGAAACTCTTCGAATTCCACGCGAATGTGAGCCGCCTGCGCCGCTTCCAGAAGCTCTTTGGCGCTTGCTTTCGGCGCGCCAAAGGCCAGGTTTTCGCGGATGGTCTCGCTGAAAAGGAAAGTTTCCTGGGGCACCATGCCGATGTTGCGCCGCAAAACCTCCAGCGGATATTCGCGCACGGGGCGGCCGTCAATGAAAAGCATGTCTTCGGGCGCATCAAACAGGCGCGGGATCAAGTTGACGAGCGTGGTTTTGCCGCAGCCGGTGGGGCCGACGATGGCCAGGCTCGATCCGGCAGGAATGTGCAGCGAGACGTCGCGCAAGACCGGTGTTTGCCCGGGCGTGTCGTCGTAGCTGAACGTGAGATTGCGGAATTCAATCTCTCCGTTGAGCCTGAAACCCGGCCCAAAGGCTGAGGGCGTGGAGTGCCTGTCGTCAATCGCCGGCTCGGATTTAAGCAGTTCATCAATGCGCTTGACTGAGGCCGTGCCGCGCTGAAAGATGTTGATGACCCAGCCCACCGCGATGATGGGCCAGATAAGCAGAATCATGTAGGTACTGAAGGCTACGAATTGGCCGACCGTGATGCGGTGCGCGAGGACCTGGTGGCCGCCGGCGAAGAGGGTGATGATCATGGAGATGCCGAGGATGAACTCGAGCGTAGGCCACAACATGCCCATCAACTGCACAAGGCGCAGGGCGCGGCCGATGTACTGCCGGTTGAGGCGCTCGAAGAGTCCGATCTGAGACTCCTCGCGGGCAAAGGCGCGAATGAGGCGGACGCCGGAGTAGTTTTCCTGGGCTTGCGCGGAGATATCGGAAAAGCTGGCCTGGATGCGCTCGAAGCGGTCGTGAATCTTGCGCCCGAGATACTGAATGACGATGCTGGCCAGCGGCATGGGCGCCAGCGCCACCATGGTCAGATAAGGGCTGATCCGCAGCATAAAGAACAGCGCAAAGACAGAGAGGAAGATTGTATTGGCGCTGTACATGAGCGCCGGCCCGAGAAGCATGCGCACGGCGTTCAGGTCGTTGGTCATGCGGGCCATAATGTCGCCGGTGCGATAGCGCTGATAGAAGCCCGAGTCCTGAGTCTCGAGCTTGAGGAAGAGGTCGTTGCGCAGATCGAATTCGATTTCGCGCGAGATGCCGATGAGAACCCAGCGCTGCGCGTAGAGGAAGATGCCCTTGACCAGGCTGATGCCGATCAGGATCAGGGCAAAGATCAGGATCAGTTCGCGAGTGGTCCCCTTCTCGATCCTGTCGACGGCCATGCCGAGTACGCGGGGAAACTGGACGGCAACAATGTTTGTGGCTACGCACGCCAGCGTGCCGCGGACATATCCCCAGCGGTAGCGGCGCATGTAGGGGTAGAGGGGGCCGAGGTCGCCGAGCATAGGTTTATTGTACCGGGAGCGCGATTGGAGCTCGAAATTCGCCCAAACACTCGCTACCAGCTACCGGCTACAAGCTACTGGCTATTCCCTGGTCTCTAATCCCAGTTCCCAGATCTTTGCTTTACGTCGGCGTGCGCAGCAGCAGATAGCCGCCGACAAGGCCGAAGAGGACGTCGGCAGACCAGGCCGCCATGGATGCGGGCAGGTAATTCACGTTGCCCATGGCTTCAAACATGAGATTCACGACCCAGTAGGCGAGCGCCACGGCGATGGCTACGGCGACGCCGGTGATGGAGCCGCGGCGCCCCATGGAGAGCGCGAAGGGAATGGCAAGCACCGCCATGACGACCGCGATCAGCGGATAGGAGAGCTTGTCCCAGAGCGCGACGCTAAGGCGCTTGGTGTCAAATCCGCTCTGGCGCAGGTCGCGGATATAGTGGTCGAGCTGGCCGAAGTTCATCTCCTGCGATTGCAGATCCTCTTTCTTGAAGTAATCCGGCCCCGCGTGAATTTCAGAAAATGATGTTTTAAGGAACGTGCGGTACGCCTTCACGTTCGCGCCCTGGATGTCACGCACCCAGCCGCTTTCGAAGAGCCATCCAGGGAATCCGGATTCCAGACCGCGCGCTTGGCAAAGATGCGCCGCGTGAGTTGGAAGGTGGAGGGATCGAACTCGAAGACGGAAATATTAGCAAACTCATTGCTGTCTGGATCGAAGAACTCGTAGTAGAAGATGCTGCCTGGCTCGCCGGGAAGCGGCTTTTGGCCGAAAATCCATTTCTCATTGGGGTTGAGGTAGGTTTGCGGTGGCCGGCCCTTGATGATGTTGCGCAGCCCCTCTTGCCGGCGGTTGGCCTGAGGCAGATAGTACTGCGCAAAGACAAACAGGCTCACGGACAGGCAAACGGCGATGGCGACGATGGGAATGACCAGCCGGTAAAGGCTGATGCCGGTTGCCTTCATGGCGACGATTTCGCTGTTGCGATTGAGCGCGCTGAAGATGACCAGGGCCGCAATGAGGACGGCCAGGGGCGCGATCTGGTAGATCATGCTCGGGGTAAGGTTCAACAGATACTCGCCGACGATGCCGAGAGCGATGCGGTTGCGAAGAATGTCGCCAATCAGATCGAAGAACGTGAAGACGATCATGAGCAGGACAAAGCCGGCAAGAACGAGGAAAAACATAGTGGCAAACTCGCGCACGATGTACTCGTCGAGGATGCGCGGAAAGATGCTGCGAGGCTTGTTGCGCGGTACGCGCGGCTGAAAGCGATCGAGAAGACCGGCGAGGGGAAAACCATTGGGCTTGGGCGGCGCCTTGAGCTTGGGCAATCGGGAGATCCATGCTGTGATGGCGGCCAGGATGCGGCCGCCGGTGGCCATTTGCCACAACAGAAAGATGCCGGCAGCGGCGAAGAGCAGATTCGCCGACCACACCGCGAAAAATGCCGGGAGCCGGCTTTGATGTCCAAGAGCAACCCCGGTGGACGAGAGGAAGTAGTAAACGAAGACCAGCAGGATGGTGAAGACGAATCCCGAGCTTTTGCCTCCGCGGCGCGAGGCCACACCGAGAGGAACGCCTACCAGCATCAGCACCAGGCAGGCGGCGGGATAAGCAAAGCGATTGTGCAGCTCAATGAGAAATCGCTTGCTGTCGGGACCGTGAATCCGCTGCAGCAGCATGCTGACGGGCATGGCGAAGAGGGCCTGGTCCATTCGGCCCAGGTGGACGTCGCTCTGCTGGCCCAGAAGCAGCGGCATGTCAGTGGTAGTGAAGGTGGAGATGTTGGACTGCCCCGGCTGGTCGGCGACGGTTTCGTCGCGCAGACCGTTGCGCAGGCGCATGATCAGCTCCTGCGAGCTGTCGTTGACCACGGTGGCCGATTCGGCGGTGGTGACCTTTGGATTGCCGGGATCGCTGACATCGGCCATGAAAACCTGGCCCCAGTTGGCCGCGCCCGCGCCGGCGCGCACGTCCTGCACATAGAGAACGTAGTTGCGAAAATCCTCATAGAAAACGCGCGGCTGAATCTCATAGGAGGCCTGCGAGGTTTCAAGAGCCTGCTCCATCTGGATGATGGCCTGGTTGGCGCGCGGAATGAGATAGAGTGAGTTGCCCAGCCCGAGCAGCGTGCCACTGACGGCGACGATGGAGGCGACGCGAACAAAATAGCCGATGCCCAGGCCGGAAGCGCGCATGGCGATGATCTCGCTGTCGGAGGCCAGGCGGCTCAAGCCCGAGCAAAATGCCCCACAGCACCGCCATGGGAATGGTGACCTTGAAGAGATTGGGAAGGGTGAAGAGGAAGACCTGCCCCACGTCGGACCACGTAGAACTGCTGCGCACCACAATCTCAAGGATGTGAGGAAGCAGGGGCATGAAGAGAATGAAAGTAAAGAGGGCGCAACCAATGAATGTGAGGGAGAGGATCTCGCCGAGAATGTAGCGGGTGAGGATGCGCACAGAGAAGCCTTCACGCTAGTTTAGCTTGGTGCCGCGCAGCCTTCCCCGGCGAGAGCGGCAGGCTGCCATCGCCGCAGCCGCAAGCTGTTTGCCAGCACGCACACCGAGCTCAGCGCCATGGCCGCCGCCGCCAGCCATGGTGTGAGCAGGACGTGGAAGGCCGGATAGAGCAGCCCAGCGGCCAGCGGAATGCCGATGAGGTTGTAGCCCACAGCCCAGCCCAGGTTCTGGCGCATGATGCGCAGCGTTTCGCGGGCGAGGGCAAGCGCAGCGGGAATGGCGGAAGGCTGCGTGCGCAGAAGCAGAACGTCGCCGGCCTCCTGCGCAAGATCGGTGCCGGTGCCCATGGCAATGCCGGCATCGGCCTGGGCCAGCGCGGCGGCGTCGTTGATGCCGTCGCCCACCATGGCCACGCGCAGCCCGGATTGCTGAAGTTCGCGAATGCGAGCCAGCTTTCCGGCGGGGTCAAGGCCGGCTTCGACCTCCGTGATTCCCGCTTGCTGCGCAATGGGCGCGGCCGCTGCGGCAGAGTCTCCGGTAAGCATCAGCATGCGCAGGCCCGCGTGGCGCAATGCGGCGACAGCTTCAGCTGCGTCGGGGCGAAGCGCATCGCGCGCGTCAAAGTAGCCGGCGGGCTTGTTGTCCAGGGCCATCCACAGGCGCGTGACCCCGGGTTCCGGTGATGCCACACCATCAGGGAGCGCGATCGTGAACTCGCGGAAAAGCGCTTCATTGCCAAGCAGGCAGTCGCGGCCTTCCACGCGGGCGGTCAAGCCGCGGCCAGGAAAAATCTGCACATCGTCGGCAGGCAGCCATGTAAGTCTGAGCGCACGCGCCCGGTCGACTAGAGCGTGCGCGAGAGGATGATTGGAACGTTCTTCGGCGGCAGCGGCTATGCGGAGGAGATCGTTTTCCGTGTGGCCGTTGAGCGCGTGAACATCCTGGAGGACCGGGTGGCCCATAGTGAGCGTGCCTGTCTTGTCGAGGACAACGGCGTCGAGGTGTCCGAGGCGCTCCAGCGCTTCGCCGCCTTTGAAGAGCACGCCCATTTGCGCGCCGCGGCCCACAGCCACAGTAAGCGCAGCCGGCACGGCCAAGCCCATGGCACAGGGGCACGCGACCACAAGAACAGCAACCGTGTTGGCAAGAGCAAGCGGCAACGAATGTGTGGTGATGAGCCATGCGGCAAATGTGATCGCGGCGAGCGCGAGCACAATGGGCACGAAGATAGCGCTGGCTCGATCGGCAAGCCGCTCCATGGGCGCGCGCGAGCTTTGCGCCTGATCGACCATGCGGGCGATTTGAGAAAGCACCGTAGCCTCGCCCAGTGACTCGGCACGGCAAACCACTGCTCCGTCGTAATTGAGCGAACCGGCCAGCACGCGGCCACCAGGCTCGCGATCGAGCGGCGTGGATTCGCCGGTAAGCATCGACTCATCGACCGTGGTGCGGCCTTCAAGAATCACGGCGTCGACGGGAAATCGCTCACCGGGCAGCACCACGATGCTGTCTCCGGGCCGCACTTCTTCGAGCGGGACGACGGTCTGAACGCCATCGACCATGCGGCGCGCGGTGACGGGCCGCAGCCGCGAGAGCGAATCCAGCGCTGCGAGTGCGCGGCGCTTGGCGCGGCCCTCAAGGTCTTTGCCCAGCAGAAGGAAGCCAAGAATCAGCAGAACAGCATCAAAGTAGACGTCGCGCCCGGGAGCGGGGGCGAAGGTGGCGTAAGCGGAATAGACGAAGGCCACCGCGGTGCCGAGACTCACCAGCGTGTTCATGTTGGTGGACCCATGGCGCAGGGCGCGAACAGCGCTCACATAGATGCCACGCCCCGCCCAGGCCACGACGGCCGCTGTGAGGATCAGCAAGAACCAGCGCAATGGACTTGCGGGCAGCGCATAGAGCCACGGCAGCAGTCGCATCAGGAAGCGATCAGGCGCGCTGCTCATCTCCGTTCCCAGCGGCATAGCCAGCAGCATGGCCAGCGCGCCGGCGGCGAGCGTGATCCAAGCTTTCCAGGCCGACTCTGCTACGCGGTCGCGAGCCTGCGGGCCGGAATCCCCGGCCCGTGGCAGAACAGCATCGTATCCGGCACCGCGAATGGCATTGACCAGTTGCTCGGGCGCGGCCAGTGCGGGATCGAACACCACGTTGGCGCGATGCGCCATTAGATCCACGCGCGCTGACTCCACTCCCGCTGTGGAGCGCAGCGCTTCCTCCACATGGTGCTGGCAACTGGCGCAGGTCATGCCCAGAACGGGGAGGGTGAGCGATTCTGTCGCGTGCGATGCCACGGAGCTATCCAAATGGGGTCCAGCGTAAGGCCAGTGTACGATGCGGCCAGATTTCGAGCGTTATGATTCCAGATGCGCGCTGTAGCCAACTTTGGCGAGAGCGGCGATGGCGAGGTCGATGGCGTTATCGGCGGGAGCGGGTGGCTCCGATGAACTGAGCTTGGCCGTTCCCACAGTGACTTCATTCACCACGATGCCAGGAGTGGCCGCAAGCGCCTGGCTCGCGCGGCGCACACACGAGGCGCAGTGCATTCCGTCGATTTTCAGCATGAACTCGGGCATTCTTATCTCCCTCTGGTGTTTATTTGATGATAGCGGGCTAAGAGGGATTCGGGAGCGGACCGTGAATCCAGAAAACGCCCACGCAATGTGAAAGAAAGGCGTAGGACATGGAAAGCAAGCTGCAACGCGAGTTTCCGCAGGCTCCCCTGCTGGCCGTTGGCGCGGTGGTAGAGCAGGAGGGCCGGGTGCTTCTTGTGCGGCGCGGAAGCGAGCCGTTAAAAGGCCATTGGACGCTGCCCGGAGGCATGTTGGAGGTGGGCGAGGCGCTCACCGAGGGCGTTGTGCGCGAAGTGAGGGAAGAGACCGGCCTGGAAGTGGAACCAATCGAACTGATCGAGATTCTTGACCGGATTCACCGCGAAGGTGAGCGCGTCCGCTACCACTATGTCATCGCCGATTACCTGTGCCGCGTGACCGGCGGAGAACTGTGCGCGGCGTCGGATGCGGACGCGGCACGCTGGGTGGAACGCGCGGAATGGAATAGCCATAGCGCCCTGATTGTGGATCCGGTGACGGTGCGGGTGATTGAAAAAGGCTGGCAAAGGGCGCAGGCAATGGGAAAGAAGGTAGAAAGATGAAGTTGGCAAAAAGGGTGCTCTGGGTCGCGATCGTGCTGGCAGCGATCGTGGGGATCGGATTCCTTATGCGCCCGGTGAGCTACTTCAACGCACTGATGTACTTGAACGAAGATCTCTCGGGAGTGGAAAGCCTCACGGTGCAGGTTGAGGGGTATCGCGTGCATTACCTTGCTGAGGGACCGGGGAGCGGGCCGGTAGTAGTGCTGGTGCACGGGCTGGGTGGCAGCGCCGAGGACTGGCGCAATCTGGCGCCGTATCTGGCCGGGGCGGGCTTTCGCGTCTACATCCCTGACCTGCTGGGATACGGGCGAAGCGCGAAGCCGGTGGATTTTTCCTATTCCGTGCGCGACGAGGCCGGGGTGGTAATGGGCTTCATGGATGCGCTGGGGTTGAAGCAGGTGGATCTCGGTGGCTGGTCAATGGGCGCGTGGATTGTGGAGCTGGCTGCGACGGAGCATCCGGAAAGAGTCACGCGTTTGATGCTTTTTGATGCGGTGGGATTGGACGTGAAGCCGAATTGGGATACCGGGCTGTTCACTCCAATGACAGCCGCCCAGCTTGACCAACTCGATGCTTTACTGATGCCGGACCCGCCGCGGGTTCCCTCCTATGTGGCGCGCGACATTCTGCGCCTCTCGCAAAAAAATGGCTGGGTGGTGAAGCGGGCGCTGGCAACCATGATGACTGCCCAGGATGTGACCGACAAAATGCTGCCGCAACTCAAGATGCCGGTGCTCATCCTGTGGGGTTCTCTCGACAGGATTGTGCCGCTGGATCAGGCAGAGACAATCCATCGGCTCGTTCCCCAATCCGAGCTGGACGTCGTCGCCGGCTGCGGACATCTGGCGCCGTTGCAATGCGCCAGCGAGATGGGGCCGAAGGTGGTGGATTTCGTGCGGCAATAGGCGAGCTGCGCCTCACGGAAACGACTACCAGAGGCAAGGGTTGACTCGTTCATATCTGCTCTGCGAGACTCACCCCAATGGGGTACACGGGAAAGATTGAATACGCCGCCGAGCGCAAGCTTCGCGTCCGCAACAAGCGCTTATACCGGCTGGCACATTGGCCTATCTGGATTTGGGTTTTTTTCCTGGCGCCTGGGCCGCTCACCTTTGGCCTGTTTGCTCACGGGCTCCATTGGGCAAACTGGGCATGGTTGGCAGCGGTTCTCGTTGGCACCGGCGTTGCCGGGCTGTACGGCCAGTTGCCGGGCGTTGAGCCAGCGCCTTACATTCTGCGCTTCGACGAGGACAAGCCCAATCCGCTTTACCGTCGCATTTGCTATACCTTTGCGTGGAACGCGGTGATCACTTACACGCTGATTAACCTGGCCGGGCTACTGACCGCCGTGGTGAAAGGGGTGTGGCGGATGAAGCAACTCTATCTCTACACCTACTCTCCGCTCTGCGCGCTCATTCTGTTTCTGGGGATACTCGGCAAGCTCCCACGCGTGGGACCGTCCACGAAAGGCGAGGGCAGCGAGCGGCGATATTTCTACGGTTCTGTTTGGGCAGTGGCCGCTGCGCATACCGCTGGCCTGGTGCTATGGAAGGTTCTTCCTCACACCTCGATCTCGACTGAATCCGGTAATTGGCTCAAGCTGATTGTCTTCGTTGGGGTATTGGTGGAGATGGGATTGATGTCGTATAGCGGCAAGCTCCCCCGCACACGGCCCATTCTGCCGGGCGAAGTGATGGTTTCGGACTAGCGTCCGCACCTAAACTGGCTCAGCTAACGCCGCTAACTCCGTTATCCAACTGCTCGCCTGTCTAGTCCCTATCTCCGTAAGTCCCTATGTCCCTGGGCTTTCCGTTTGCAGTCAATTAATCGCTCTTGGCGCACAATCATTTCATAGGCGTTCATCCGGGCCATCTTCCGGGCGGTGACAATCCGCTTCGAACCCGGTTTCCAAGTGAAAAACACCAACGGAACCGGGAAATGGCCCGAAAACGTCTCGTAAGTCCTTTAGATTCGAATTTTACGGTCTAACCCCTTTGGTGTCATCGGGTTGCAGCCAGAGATCAAACCCACAAGCCGTTGAAAGGAAAGCACTTGGCCCCAAAAAGGGGAGGGGGGGTGCCCCCTGTGAAACTGTGCGACTGTCGTCTCCTCTGCAAGCCGGTGTCCCCTCAACCGAAACGCAACTGTGGAACTGTGAAACTGCGCGCGCCGCCGTGCTGACCTGCCTCGCAGGTTGCAGGTGATCCAAATCACATTTGACCAGTGCTCCCCCGAGGTATAAGAAGGTTGCTATGTGTCTGGCGATACCAGGAAAAGTGGAAGAGATTACCTCCGACGGGTTGATCCGTGTGGGCAGAGTGAACTTCGGCGGCGTGGTCAAGAACGTATGCCTCGACTACGTGCCCGAAGTCGAAGTGGGCGATTACACGATTGTCCACGTTGGCTTTGCCATTTCGAAGATCGACGTGGAAACTGCCGAGCAAACGCTCGCCGACTTCCGCGCGCTCGGCATGCTCGACGAGGAGTTGGGCAGCGAGGAAGAGGCATTTGCGCGCGCTGCCAATGCGAAACAATCGCCATGCCCTGACGGAAGTTGCTCCGGCGGGAGTTCCGGGGAATGAAGTACCTCACCGAGTTTCGCAACGGCGAGATCGCTCGAGCGCTGGCGCGCGAGATTCATCAAGTGGCAACGCGACCGTGGAAGATCATGGAAGTGTGCGGCGGGCAAACGCACTCCATTATCAAGAATGGCATCGACCAGATGTTACCGGCCAATATCGAGATGATTCACGGGCCAGGATGCCCGGTTTGCGTTACGCCGCTGGAGCTGATTGACAAGGCGCTCGCGATCGCCGCGCAGCCTGGCGTGATTTTCTGCTCCTTCGGCGACATGCTGCGCGTTCCAGGCACCGACAGCGACCTGTTTCAAGTGAAGGGCCGCGGCGGCGACGTGCGGGTGGTGTATTCGCCGTTGGACGCGGTGGAGCTGGCAGTCAAAAATCCCGACAAACAAGTGGTCTTCTTCGGCGTGGGATTTGAGACGACCGCACCAGCCAATGCCATGAGCGTGCATCTGGCCAAGCGGCGCGGATTGAAGAATTTTTCTCTGCTCGTGTCGCATGTGCTGGTGCCGCCCGCGATTGCGGCAATCCTTCAGGCACCCGGCAACAAGATTGATGGATTTCTGGCCGCCGGCCATGTGTGCAGCGTGATGGGCTACTGGGAGTATCCGCCGCTGGCAGAGAAGTTTGGCGTGCCGATTGTGGTCACGGGTTTTGAGCCCTTGGATTTGCTCGACGGAATCCGGAGGACGGTGATCCAGCTCGAGGCCGGACGTCATGAAGTGGAGAACGCGTATAGCCGCGTGGTGACGTTCGAAGGAAATCGCGCCGCGCAGAAGCTTCTGGGCGAAGTTTTTGAGGTGACGGATCGCGCGTGGCGTGGTATCGGCGTGATTCCGAAGAGCGGCTGGCGGCTGAATGACGACTATCGCGAATTTGACGCGGAATTGCGATTCAAGATCACCGGCATCCACACGCAGGAGTCGGCCTTGTGCCACTCCGGAGAGGTGCTGCGGGGCGTGATGAAGCCCGCCGAGTGCCCGGCATTTGGAAAAGAGTGCACGCCGCGGCATCCGCTGGGCGCGACGATGGTTTCAAGCGAAGGCGCGTGCGCGGCGTATTACAACTACGGTAGATTCCTTTCGGCCGAAGAGCTGGCGGGTGCGGGTTCGGCGCTAAGCAAAGATTTGGCCGGAGCGGCACATGCCTGAGAATGCTTCGGCCGCGGCACCCGACTTTTCCAAGTGGACCTGCCCGTTACCCCTGGCCGACTACCCGACCATCGTGATGGGCCACGGCGGCGGCGGGAAGCTCGGCACCGAATTGGTCGAGCATCTTTTTCTGCCGGCATTTCGCAATCCTGCTCTCGAAAACCTGGGCGACGCGGCCGTGCTTGAAGCGGCGGGAACGCGATTGGCGCTGAGCACAGACTCGTTTGTGGTGCAGCCACTGTTCTTTCCCGGCGGATCGATTGGCGAGCTGGCAGTGAATGGGACAGTGAACGATCTGGCGGTCTCCGGCGCGGAGCCGAAGTTTCTGAGCGCGAGCTTCATTCTGGAAGAGGGCTTTTCGTTGGCGCAACTGGCCGCGATTGTGGACGCGATGTCGAAGGCAGCGGCCACTGCAGGCGTACAGATCGTGACCGGCGATACGAAGGTTGTGGAACGCGGGCATGGCGACGGCTGCTACATCACCACTGCAGGCATCGGGGTGCTGCGACCGGGAATTCAGGTGGGCCCGCACCGCGCGCAGCCCGGAGATGCGGTGATCGTCTCGGGAACCATCGGCGACCACGGAATGGCGATCATGAGCGTGCGGGAGGGCCTGGAGTTTCAGAGCCAGATCCGATCGGATTGCGCCGCGCTGAACGGGATGATCGCGGATGTGCTGGCTGCAGCCGGCGTCGCGGTGCACGCCATGCGCGATCCCACGCGCGGAGGGCTGGCATCAACACTCAACGAGATTGCACAGGCATCCGATGTGGGCATCGTGATTGACGAATCGAGCCTCCCAGTGCGGACTGAGGTGCAGTCGGCCTGCGAGCTGCTCGGGCTCGATCCGGTCTATGTGGCTAACGAGGGTAAGGCGGTATTTTTCGTCGCGCCCGAAGCGGCGGAGCGAGTGCTCGTGGCGCTGCGCGGGCATCCGCTGGGCCGCGAAGCGGCGCGCATCGGCCAGGTGACGACCGAGCACAAGCACATGCTGGTGGCGCGCACCGCGATGGGTGCGAACCGCGTAATTCCTACGATGATCGGCGAGCAGTTGCCGCGCATCTGTTAAGAAGCCTTCGCGCGGCGAACCCTCAATCGAAAAGCGCGAAGGACTGCTCAATTCTGGCGGGCAATGCCGCGGCGTCATCGGGGACCGTGTGGCTGATTTCAAGGACGGTTGCGGGAGCGGTTGAGAGTGCTTTGAGGGCTTCAATGGTGGCCGGCCAGTCAATGGTGCCGTCGCCAGGCCACAAGTGCTCGTCCTTTGCACCATGGTTATCGTGAACATGCACGGAGGCTATGCGGCTGCCTAGACTTGCGATTGCTTCGACAGTACCGACGGTGATGTTCGCGTGACCGAGATCGAGACAGACGCCGATACTGTCCAGGTGCCCTAATTCAAGAATGAGGGCAAGGTGATCGGGAGTTGTGGCTTCGCTGAGCAGGTTTTCAACCAGCAGGCGGACGCCGAGCGGGCGAGCAAAGGCGCCCAAGTGTTCGAGTGCGGTGTGCGCGAACTCGATGGTACGCGGCGACCACGTATCGTTTCGCTCGCCAAGATGGACGACAAGGTGGCGGAATGGGATGTGCTCGGCGGATTCAAGCGCGCGTTTGATTTCGTCCATGGCATCAATGCGGCGAGCCTTTTCCGGGTGCAAGACATTTACTCCGGGAGCGCCGGCGCGGCCCATCTCGCGGTCGGGATAAAGCGGGGCGTGCATGGAGAAGGCCTCAAGAGAGTTGGAACGGAACCACTCAGCCAGCTCGGCCACATGCTCGCGGCTGGTGTAGTCAAAGTGTCGGCGGGCGGCAAAGATCTCGATCGCCTGCGCGCCGGAACGACTGGCAAGCTCAAGCAGGCCTGGGTGCAGGCGATGGTTCAGAAAGAGATGAGTCGATAAGACGCGCAGCATGATAGCGAGGCCCCTCGCACCGGATCTGAGGGAAACACGAGCCGGTCCATACTGCCATTCTCGCATCTTTGCAAGGGTTTATGAGCAGGAGTGTGTTGCCCGGGATGGTGCGCGCGTCGAGGGCCGCTCGAGATCGAGTTGCGGTTCGAGTTGCAAGCCGACGGTTCTCAAGAGCCGCCGACTTGCTTCCCGAAAGTGCTCTGGGGAGGGCCAAATGAAACCGGCAGAAACCCCGGGGACGCGAAAAATTTGTCGCTCCCAGAGGAAACTGCCGAGCCCCACCCCGGCTTGGGGCCCAATGTGTGGCGCGCAATTTGGAACTGCCGCATTTGTCTCTCCGCCCATGGTCAAGCGCGAGAAACAGCACACAGTTGCTCCGATGCGATGGGTGAGAGGGGAGTTGTTTATCCTGCCCTGTTCCCGCCGTAAGTGCGCGATCGAGACCTGCCCCAAGACGCCCATGGAGGCGCGTGACGGGCCGGGGAGCGCGGCAGAAGCAATGATTCCTAGCTACCGTCTATCATCAAGACTGACAGGGCCAGCAACAGAGTATAAGCGAGCAGGGGGAACGGTTTGCGGGAGTTTGAGCAAGTAGAAAGTGTTTTGTGGATCGAAGGAACGCCGCCCGCAGGTATGGCGATTGTGCTGCGGCCGCAGGGAGACGAGTGGTTGAAGGACGAATTGACGGCCATAAGGCAGGGCGGAGTGGAAACGCTGGTTTCGCTGCTGGAACCGAATGAGGCTCGTTGGCTTGGCCTAGCCGAAGAAGGTCCGCTCGCCGAAGAACTTGGAATGCACTTTCTTTCCTACCCCATTCTCGACGTGCATGTGCCGGATGACAGAGATAGTTTCAGAATGTTTGTGGCGGGCTTGGCGGATCGCCTTCGCGAGGGCGAGCGGATCGGCGTGCACTGCCGGGGCAGCATCGGCAGGTCGACGGTGACGGCGGCATGCACGCTCATTCATTTCGGTTGGAAGGCGAAGGACGCGCTAGCCGCCATTGAGGCGGCGCGCGGCTGCAACGTACCCGACACCAAGGAGCAGCGGCGCTGGATTCTCAAGTACAAGGCAGAAGGGTGACTGCGACGGCAGGCCGGACCATCGTTGACCTCAGCTTTGCGCATCGCTGGCAGGCCGAAGTGCTTGCGACGCGGCCGATGATTTTGCCGCAGCGCCATTTCGTTTATCCGCGCGAGGCCGAAGAAGTGGAACGCGGAGCTCTGGAGGTGCTGGTCCGGCCCGGCGAGTTGGATGCGCAGGCTTTCCTGGCGACATGCGCGCTGGGATTTCGCGACGAGACGGCGCCCACCGGGCTATGGGCGACTCCTAATCCAGAAGAAATTTGTGCGGTCTCAGGAGGGTATGCATACCTGATCGACACCGCAGCGCCGGAACGCTTCACGATGATTCCTTACCGGCCGGTGTTTGAGATCCGGCCTGTGGTGGCGGAGGGTTTGCTGTTGTTTGGCGGCCACCGTTCGATCCTGGCATGGGGACGTGAAGGGCGGGCGTGGGAATCGGAAAAGCTTTCGGACGAAGGCGTAACGATTACGGCAGTGGAAGGCGGCGTGCTTCGCGGAGTGGGTTGGGAGATGAAGAGCGATCGTGACACGCGATTTGCTCTGGAGCTGCGGAGCGGGCGGTGTATCCCGCCCGCTCGCGGTTAAGCGTGCCTCGCGTATTCAGTATTTCTTGAAATTCACTTCTATCGTGATTGCAACGGCGACCGGCTTCCCCTGGTGCAGCGCCGGTTTGAACTGATACTGTTTCACAGCTTTGGTCGCTTCCGCGTCGAAGTCGGCGTTGTACGAGCGCTGAATGTGCACGTCGCGGGGCGTTCCGCCGGCGTCCACAACGAGGTGAACCAGAACGATGGCAGAAAAGCCCGCCTTGGTGTCGTGGGCTGACTTTGGAAATTCGGCTTCGACGGACTTGAGCACAACCGGCGCGCTGACATCTCCGCCAATTTTGTAAACGTGCCCGTATGGACTTGCGTGGTCCGCAGATTTAGCAGACGACTGCGGCTCGATGACAACTGCCATCGCCGCACTGCAAAGCGCTGCGGAAAGCAGAATAAGTGCCGCGGGAAAGAGCAGGCCGTACTTCAACCATGCGCCGACTCGATGCTTTTTCATGTTGATTCTCATGATTCGTTTCTCCAGAATGTTGGCATCGAAGATGCCGATGGGGTGAATTGCAGGAACGCGCGCGGCGAGGGCCACCATGGTTGCGAGGCGCAGCAGTGACCTGGAGTAGCTGTGCGAGTCCATGTGCCGTTCGCTGACCACAGCGTCGCAGATCATCTCGCGCGTTTGAGCGATTTGAGATTTGAGCAGCCACGTTAACGGGTGGAAGACGAGGGGAAGACTTACAGCCTCATAGAAGAGATTTTTCTGGAAGTCGCGCCGCTTGAGGTGCGCACATTCGTGGGCCACGGCGGCGAGAAAGTCGTGCGGCGCGCATTGGGCGGCAAAATTGGGGGGCAGCAGCAGCGCCGGGTTCCCAAAGCTTAGCGCAACTGGACCCGAGACCTTCGATGACACCAGAATCCGCGCATTGCGCAGAGAGAACGATCGCATGCAGTTACGCCAGATTTCTTCCTGGTCTGGAGTGAGCGCGGCAGCCTTTGCCCTGCGAAGCAGCGTTAGAGCGCCGAGAAGAGATGTGAGCATGCCGGCGGCAAAGTAGAGAATCGCGGAGACGTAGACAGCCAGGAATGACCAGAGAATGGTTTCGGGAAGAACGAAAGCCGGGCGCCAGTTCGGGGCGCCTTGGGCAGCGACGAGAGCGATCGACGAATGCTGACCCGCAGTCGATGGAACGATCAGCGATGTCGCCAGGGTGCGAAGAAAGGGCAGCGCGGGCGTGACGACAGCGATCATCAGAGTGGAGATCCAAACGGAGTGTTCAACCTGCGGGCCGAGGCGTTTAAGCAAACGGGTCGCCAGCCATCCTGCGGCGACAATGATGGCAACTTCCCATACCGCATTCGCCAGGTAAGAAACCGAAAAAACGAAAAGGCTATTCACTTTTCTCACTCCTTTCCTCGGCCTCGAACCTTCGGCCTAGTTCGGCAACCCGCTCCAAATCGACCTGGCGGCTCTTGACCAGGCTCATCACGAGCGCTTCCGGCGATCCACCGAAAGCTCGCTCGACGAAATCGCGAACCGCCTGACCCAGAACCTTGTCGCGCGAAGCTGTTGCGCGATAGACGTAGGCGCGCCCCACAAGGCTGCGCCGGACTCTGCCTTTTCGGTGAAGAATGTTGAGCATGGTCTGGACGGTGTTGTAGGCGAGGGCCTCACCGGACGGCAGGCTCTGCTGGACGCGCTGCACATTGCTCGGTCCCTCGCTCCAAAGAACCTGCATGATTTTGAGTTCGAGGGGGGTGAGGGAGATGGCGCCTTTTCTTCGTCCTGCCATAGTGTCTCCTAAACAAATAGGAGTATGACTTTGCGGCGGAAATTTGTCAACCTAAATTTTTAGGACATTGGCGCGGGTGTTGAAGCGGATCGCCTGCGTTACAAAGTCAGCGTTATACAGCTCAGCGCACCGTCAATCCGCAGCCGAATATCGATTGGCTGACGGTACGAGTCCCTCGTACGCTGCGTAGATGCCTTCAAACACAGAGTCCCAACTGGCGGTGAGGGCGTAGGCGCGGGCTGCCTGGCGCATCCGCGTGAGGCGGCCAGGATCGGCGAGGACGGTGGTGATGGCGGCGGTGAATTGATCGTCGCGCACGATGCGGCCGGTGACGCCGTCGCGGGTGAAGGTGCATGGGCCACCGTCGGGGGTGACGATGGCGGGAACGCCACTAGCCAGCGCCTCAAGCACGACATTGCCAAAGGTGTCGGTGTGCGAGGGGAAAACGAAGAGGTCCATGTTGGCGTAGGCGGTGGCAAGAGCTTCTCCGCGCAGGACACCGGTGAACTGTGCCTGCGGCAGGTGCTCGCGCAGCCATGCTTCATCGCCGCCGTGACCGACGATGAGGAACCTTGTGTTCGTCACACCCATGCGATCGAACTCGTGCTGGATTTGTACGAGAAGGCCGATGTTCTTTTCAACGGAGAGTCGACCGACGAAGCCGAGGATCCGGTCGCTGTCCTGGGGATCACGATCGCGTTTGGCAAGATGAAAGAGCTCCGCATCAACGCCACGCGGCATCAGGTGGCAGGGCCGACCCGTAATGCGCTCGAGAAGCGCGCAGAGCTCAGGATTGGGAGCAAAGAGGACTTGCGCGATGGAATAGAATTTGGCCGCGGTTGCCATGGCCAGGTCTTCGATTTTTTGGCCTGTGGCGGCGGACCGTTGCCTGGGCAAGAGACGCAGGAACCAATTGGCGCGGCGGGCAGCGTACTCGTGGACGTTGGTGTGCCAACTGGCGGCGAGTGGCAGACGGAAGTGGTGCGCCAGCCATGCTCCCAAAATTCCTACCTCGCTCGGGCCAGTGATGTGAATCAGGTCGGGGTGGAATTGCTTGAGCACCCGGCCGATCAGCGGGATGTGACGCAAGAACGCGGGATCGAGGCGGAGATCCTTTTCGAGGGGGAAAGAGAGAAAGCCGCGCGGTAGTTCGAGAGTCCACACATTGCCGTCCTGGATGACAGCCTGAGCGCGGCCGCCGGCGCGTACGCAGAGGAAGGGAAGATTCCGGCGGCGGGCAAAGGCTTCAAAATGGCGGCTGGTGTGCGCGACGCCGTTGACTTCATGGAACGAGTCAGGGAAGTATGCGACGCGCGGGACGGGAGGGGTCATCACGTTAGCGAGACGGCAAGTTGGCAAGTCAGCGAGTCAGCGGAGTTCGCGGAGTTAGTAGAGGGCGCATGGATTCCGCGGCCGTTCTTTCTGATTCAGCGCGTAATGCGCACCCATTCAAAACTCGGGCTCGCCCAAGGTCAGACGCAGCTGGTGCGATTCGCTCCACGCCATGCGCAGACCACCGGCAACCAGTCCTTGCCCCATGAGTTGCACCATGGCAATCACGGCGCTGATGGCTCGTGGCGCCGATCGTTTCGGCCAAATCTCGCTCAGAGGACGAATCACACCATCGGCGTCGGGGTGGAAGACGCGGTCGTCCCATGATCGCGAGCCCTGCGGAAACTCCGGATAGTGGCGCACGGCATCGATGGTCGACTGCAGAATGCGATGCTTCCACGGCTCGGCATATTGGGGAAGGAAGAGGACGTTACTCTTTTTCTCGCGGCGCACCTCGTGGACAAACTCTGTAAAGCTGGAGGAGTTCGTCAGATTGATGTTGGCGTTCGGTTCCACGCCATGACGATCGCCGCCGGCGATGAGCAACATGTTCCACTTTTCGGCCAGGCGCCGAACGGCACGGTTTTCATCCCAATGGCGCAGACCGTTCAGCTCCAGCGCGTGAAGAAACGCGCCGTTTTTCTGCAGGAACTCGTTGACCAGGAATTGATGCTTTTCTTTGCCGACCAGATAGAGGTCCCACATGGGGTGGTTGAAGACCACCAGCACGTTCGGCTCGTGGTGCAGCGCGGCGAGAATCTCGGTGAGGCGCGCATCGCTGGGATTGCCGGTAAACTCCCCGAGCGTTGCCATCCACTCGGCCGCGCGAGCGCTGGGCAGGTTGTGCACGCCCAGATGGAAGGACTGCACGCCACCGTAGGGCGCGCTCCACTCCACCGAGACCGGAATCTGCCGCGCGCTGGGCACGGTGCGCAGAAGCATGGGGGCCTTGATGGTGTCGTGGTCGGTGATGGAGACCATGGCGCCAGGTCAAGCTTTTCGATCTGCCGGGTTTCAAGATCGAAGGCCAGCTTGGGAGTCATGGGCGGCGTCCAGTAGCTGGCGGCGTAATTGATGCGCATGCCATGCATCTGCTCGGCGCGGCGCTCCAGCCGCGAGAGCAGGGGACGCATCACTGGGTATTGGTTGCCGAAGTTGGCCAGGAAATCCAAGAGTCTCGCGCGACTGATTGGTATGGCTGTGCAGCGAAACACCGGTCCGAAAGCCCCTGGGGGCATCCGTGTCGCGCCACAGATACGAGATGGATGAAGCAGGCATTTGCGCTCCTCGATCTTTCGGCTCTCAATCTGTCCGGATTTCCACAGCTAGTATCTGGTTTGAGTAGTGAATATCCGGTTAAGAGCGTGCGAAATGCCCTTCAATTGATGCCGGGATGGAATCAAAGAAGTTACCAAAATACCGGGAGGTATAGGCAAAAGTCTGTTGATTTTCAGGGGATAGTGCGGAATCTCTGAAATACGAAATTTCGTACTTGGCTTGGGATCTTGCGTGCGCTGAACACGTCGGTTTCCAAACGAACTCTAAGGCCCGGCGTGCTGTGTGAATTATCGGTGAAATGACGAAGCGAAATGGGAAAACGTCGAACGGGCGTCTGCGCGAGACCTTACACGCGACATGCAGTGTGAGAGTAACGATTAGGGCGGGGGTTGATTCACTTCCGGGTTTTGGCGAGTTCCGGGCCGAGAAAATCGTCTGCGTTCCAGCCCGCCATCAGATCTTCTTCGCGAGCATTCTTTTTGATCTCGGGGTGAGCAGCCGCAGCGGTGGCTGCCTCAGCGGCCAGATAGTTCTCTGTGAGGCCTTTCTTGAGCAGCTCAAAGGCCTGCTCAGGCGAGTCGGCATACTGGAACAGGTCGATGTCCTTGGGTGAGATTGCGCCAGTATCGACCAACGCTTCAAGGTTGAAGACTTTCTTCCAGTACTCGGGACCGTAGATAAGCACAGTGATCTTTTTGGCGAGTTTCTGAGTCTGTGCCAGCGTGAGGATCTCAAACATCTCGTCGAGCGTGCCGAAGCCGCCCGGAAAGACGACGAGCGCTTTTGAAAGGTAGGCGAACCAGAGCTTGCGCATGAAGAAGTAGTGAAACTCAAAGTTGAGCGAGGGCGTGATGTAGGGATTGGGCCTCTGCTCAAAGGGCAGCAAAATATTCATGCCGATGGTTTTGCCGCCGACTTCATAGGCGCCGCGATTGGCTGCTTCCATGATGCCGGGACCACCGCCGGAGGTGACCACGAAGCGATGTTTACGCGAGGGAATGGTCTTGGCCCATTGCGTGAGGAGTTGCGCCAGACGCCGCGCGTCCTCATAGTAGCGGGCCATCTCGACTGCGGCCACAGCGCGTTTGCGCTGCAGATCGGTGGCCTTGCCTTCCGCGATCTCGAGAGCCCTAGCGGGTTGCTCTTCGCTGGGAGCCGGTTGCGTGGAGCCAGTGTTATCGAGAAGTTCCAGCGCATGATCGGCTTCTTCTCGTCCACGAAAACGCGCGGAGCCGAAGAAGACAACCGTGTCCTGAATTTGCTCACGGCGGAAGCGAGATAGCGGTTCAAGAAACTCCGACACGATGCGAATGAGGCGTCCGTCGGGGCTGTTCAGGAACGCGGAATTTTCATAGGCGAGCGGCGCACACTCCAGGGGCGGAGGCGCACCATTTCCCGGAATGACGGCGCGAGGCGCTGGGCCGGAAGCCATTGATGGCGACGACGCGGCATCAGCAACGGTTTTGGCTGAGGCAGCATGATCTGCTTTCTGTTCGCTGGTCCCGGAACCGGCGAGCGCGCCTGTTGGTTTTTCTCTGTCGTTCATCTCTCAACCATCCCGATGACGAATGGCATCGTGAAACGCTATCCACAAATTCAAAAGACCTAGCCCGGAGACGATGCCGCGGACCGCGCCGTTGGCGGCAATGTTGCCGACCATAGGGTATTGCAGGAAGATCGGATTCTGATCCCAGAATGTGTGCGACCACGGCGCGTAGCAGATGGCGATTCCGATATACATGCGCAACATGACGCGCAGAAACAATTCTGTGCGTTCAAGCCAGCGAGGAACCCGATGGGGGTGGTTGGCGTCGGCTTGCGGAGAGGGTGTGGCGTCGGGCGCAGAGTCCGATGACTGCTCAGGCGCGGGAGCCGGGCTCAAAGCGAGCGTCGACGATGACGAATCCGGCTGCTGGCGCATTGGTTTGCTTCTGTCCACCGTCCCCGATGTTTGTGCATCGCAATCACTTGCCGTCCATCGCCGACCGTTGTCACCGGACGCGGGAAGGCTCGTCCGGCCCACTGACGCCGTATTGAAACGGTAACACAGCGAGGCGGAGGAGTCCGAATGATCTGGAATGGGTGCGAGACGGAAGGCACCAGTTGCTTCGGGCAAGGCGCGGGAGTATTTTGTTGATGTGCTGAAGGCGAGTGTTGTGATGTGCATTCACCGCATGGAATGAGGCCGGGGCGGGATCAGACGCGACGGAACCGGATGCGTAACGTCGATAGAGTGGCCTTGATTTCGTGACGTGCAAGTGGAAAGGAGGCTCGAATGAAAACCGGATTCGTGGTTGTCATTACTCTGATGCTGGGCGCGGCGACGCTGAGTGCGCAAGGCGCGGGCCAAACTTCGGGACACGTGATCCAGTTCCATGACTCGACGCCGGCTGGAGCAGGACATCAAACGAACGCCGTCGCCATCGTTCAGCCGCGGGAAGCAAACGATGGATGCCCGGTAACGATGCGTGCGGATCATCTTGCCGACGGAAGCATGGTGAAGACGAACAATGCTCACCCAAAAGGAATGGGTCAGTGGTTGAATTTATCGCTCACGAGCCGGGATGCGAAACAGATTGCGAAGGCGACGGTGACGGTTAACGGCCTGACGCCCATCGGACGCATGACACAGGCGCAGTCAAAGGGAGCGGGTTCACCGGATGCAACGCAGACGCTCGACGTTTCGTTTGTTGCTGGACCCGATCAGACTGCAATTGCGAGGATCTGGGTTCCGGGGATGAGCGCGGTGGAAAGGATCGATTTGAAATCGATGGTCTACAGCGACGGCTCGGTATGGAAGATCGCCGAGGGACAAGCATGCCGGGTGAGACCCGATCCGCTGATGCTGATCTCCGGGCGCTGAGAAATCCGAAACGAAAACCCATGACACAGAATCTGGTTGCCATCGAAAGGCGGAGAGTTTTTGTCTGCCCTGCCGAGGGGGCTTTGCTGCGGGGCCCGCAGGCAGCCATCGACCTGATCGGCGAAGTGCGCTCGGCTGGTGCGGAGATGGTGGTTGTGCCGGTGGAGAGGCTCGATCCGGAGTTTTTTCAGCTCCGGACCGGCGTGGCTGGTGGATTCCTGCAGAAGTTCGTGACCTATCAGGTTCCGATCGCGATTATTGGCGACACATCCGCTCTTGCGGCCGAGAGCAAGGCCTTGCGCGACTTCATCCGCGAGTCAAACGAGCGTGACGACGTCTGGTTTCTTGCGTCGATGGAAGATCTGAAGTTGCGGATCGGGGCAGCTAGAAACTGAAGTAGGCGCCGATCATGGGTTCTGCGGTGTGTGTGAATGCATTTGTCGAAGTGTAGAGCCTGGCGACATCGGGCGCCTTATAAAGATTGCCGCGATATTGGAAGCGAAGACCCAGGTGCGGAAGCAGCCCCCAATCCAGACCGGCACCATAAACGTAAACCGCCTGATTCGAGCTGGTGGTATTGCTTTGGCTGCCCGTTGGTTCGCTCAACAGGAGACCCACACCGAGGACACCAAAGGGCCTTAGATTTGAAATATGAATCGAGGGGACCCAATCGCCGGTAATCTCATGGGCGTCGGCCGAAATCGATTGTCTTTGGCACAGCGGGTTAATCGTGCCGCAGACCGTATAGGTCTGGTTGGCTCGATTGTAAGAATAGGTAGCTTCCCATCCGAGGATAGGATTCGAAATATGGCGCAACTCGAAGAAACCACCCGCGGAGTTGGATGGGCTCTCCTGGACGCCATTTCCGTTGGTTGTGCCGCTGAAAGCACCATAGAGGCTTACGCCGACGGAAGTCTGCGCGTTTGCGGCTGCGCCGCCGCACTGAAAAAAGGCGAGGAACAAGATCGCGAATGCGGATTTCTTTTTCATATCTAACATTGCCTCCGATCATTGGGATCTCGCGGCCGGGCGATCTGCTCTTGGCCGCGCGTGTTGATGTTTTGGATGCGGGAATCCAGCGCAGGTGAGCACGAGGTGTTTAGACCGCCCCGAAGAAAAAGCAAGAGATCCACGCCCAGATGCACGAGCGTTGCTTCAGGCCGCGCGAGAGCGCGTTTCGGGGAACAGTTGGAGTTTTAAGCTACGGTGTCAGAAGCGGTAGAACACGCCACCCATTGGCTCGTAGATCTGGGTATACGCAGTGGTGGAGGGGTAAAGGTTAGAGAGATTGGGAGCCTTGCTCGTGTTGCCCCGGACCTGCAGCCGCAGGCCTAAATGCGAGGTAAAACTCCAATCGAAACCAGCACCGTAAACGAAGACCGGTCTAACGACGGTGTTGATTGTGTACGGGCTGGTTCCGGTGGGCAAGGTGATGAGAAAACCTGCACCGCCTAGAGCAAATGGCCGGAAGTTTCCTTTCTTGACTGAGACCACCCAATTTGCGCCGACCTGGCTGGCGTCACCATTGACGGTGAGCGGCGGTTGGCCGCAAACGAATCCGCAGGCACCGGCCTTTGGAGCATAGGACTGATTCGCCAGATTGAAGGAGTAAGCGAATTCGAAGCCGACAAGTGGATTGACGATATGGCGCACTTCAAGCAGGGCGCCCTCGGAGTTGTGCGGCGTTTGCTGGGTGCCGAATCCGCTGGTGGCGCTGGTGAAGGTCGCGAAACCGCTCAACGCTGCATCGGTCTGCGCCTTGGCTCCTGCACCGCACATTGCGGCGACCAGGACGACGACAACCGCAGTTCGAGAAATCATGTGGTGAGTCACAGCAGCAGTCAGGGTCGTCGCTCCCTGGGATGGCGTCCGCTCAAATAAGGCGAATACACTGCACAATTTCCGAAACTGCTGTAACGCGCCCTGCATCCAAATCTTCATCCGAAACACACCCTCCTGGGTTGATTGCGCTGAGTTGCGACGCATGCCGTAAATCTGCCCTTTGCTATCTTCAACGCTCTTGGACGTTGACACAAGTCGAATGGATAGGCCCTGACCGGGAGCAGATACGAGCAAACACGAAAACAGAACTGCTGCGGGTCAAGGGACTGCGGGCAGGCCGGCAAGCGCCATGGCGATTTCTTCCTCCGGATAGTCGTAATTCTCTAGTTTACCTGCTTGATAGTCGATGTAGGATTGCATGTCAAAATGACCATGCCCGCTGAGGTTGAAGAGGATGGTCCGAGACTTGCCTTCCGCTTTAGCTTCGAGGGCCTGACGAATGGCTTCGGCGATGGCGTGGTTGGCCTCAGGCGCGGGAACGATGCCCTCGGCACGGGCAAATTGAATGCCGGCAGCGAAGGCGTCCAACTGCTGGACGGTCGTGGCTTCAGCGAGGCCGAGATCGATGACGTGCGAGACGAGTGGCGCCATGCCGTGATAGCGCAGGCCGCCGGCGTGAATTCCCGGAGGCACAAAGGTGCTGCCGAGGGTGTGCATTTTGACCAGAGGCGTGAGGTGGCCGGTGTCGCCGAAGTCGTAAGTGAAGCGGCCCTTGGTGAGGCTGGGGCAGGCGGCAGGCTCGACGGCGACGACGCGCGCGTTGCACTTGCCCTTGATCTTGCGGCCCAAGAAGGGCATGACCAGCCCGGCAAAGTTCGAGCCGCCGCCGGTGCAGCCGATGATGACGTCGGGTTCGTCGCCAGCAAGGGACATCTGCTCGATGGCTTCCTGTCCGATGACGGTTTGATGAAGCAGCACGTGATTCAGCACGCTACCGAGAGCGTAGTTTGTATGGGGATCTTTGGCAGCAACTTCGACCGCTTCAGAGATGGCGATGCCGAGCGAACCGTTGGAATGAGGATGCTCAGCGAGAATGGCGCGGCCTGAGTCAGTCTGCGTGCTTGGACTGGCGGTGACCGACGCGCCGAAGGCTTCCATGAGGGCGCGGCGATAGGGTTTCTGGTCGTAGCTGACGCGCACCATGAAGACTTTGCAGTCGAGGCCGAGAAAGGCGCAGGCCATGGCGAGCGCGGAGCCCCACTGGCCGGCACCGGTCTCAGTGGAAAGATGTTTGACGCCTTCCTGCTTGTTGTAATACACCTGCGCGACGGCAGTATTGAGCTTGTGCGAGCCGGCCGGGCTGACGCCTTCGTACTTGTAATAAATTCGCGCCGGCGTATCGAGAGCTTTTTCAAGGCGCCGCGCACGCATCAGCGGCGAAGGGCGCCATTGTGCATAAATCTGCCGTACCTCTTCGGGAATCTCGATTTCATGCTCGGCGCTGACTTCCTGAAGGATGAGACCCATGGGAAACAAAGGCGCGAGGTCAGCGGGACCGATGGGCTGAAGGGTGCCTGGATGCAGAGGCGGAGCCAAGGGCTTAGGCAGATCGGGAAGAATGTTGTACCAGGCCCGGGGAATGCTGCTCTGCGGCAGGTTGTATTGAATGGTCTCCATTCGAAACATTCTACAGGGACGCGCGGCGCAAGTGGCTGTATGGCCGGCGATTGGGGCGGGCTGGAGGCGTGTGGGCTAGATCACAGCCGCAGGTGACTTGCGCGCGTAGCCTTTGGAGCAACGTGAGAACGAGGACTCTTCCAGAACGGGGAGGAAACCGGGTGTTAGAGATTTCGGCTGAAAACGAATTCGCGGTTCAGGATCTTTTGGAAGCTTTTGAAGACGAGACGAACGCGCAGGCGAAGTATCTTGCGTTTGCCGAGAAGGCCGATGCGGAAGAACTGCATGGCGCCGCCAGCTTGTGCCGGGCAGCAGCGCGTTCCGAGCACTTTCATGCCGCCAGTCATGCCCGCGCGATCAGGCAACTGGGCGTGGAGGCGCGGTGCAAGCCGATCGAATTCAAGGTGAAGAGCACGCTCGAAAACATGATTGATGCGCTCGAAAGCGAGGAGCATGAGATCACCGCAATGTATCCCGGGGTTCTTGCGGAAGCGAGGAAACGCAGGAACCTAGCCGTGACTCGCACCTTCGCCTGGGCCCTGGAGGCAGAGAAGGCCCATGCGCGGCTGTATGCGGAAGTCATCGCTCTGCTCGAAGCTGGTAGGAGGGACTCATGGATCGAGGTCGCCCGGGAGTTCTTTGTTTGCCCGGTGTGCGGATACACAGCGGAGACGGCCCACGAGGATGAAATCTGCCCGGTGTGCCGCTGTTCGCAAGAACGGTTTGAGGCGGTCGAGTAGCACTGGGCGGGATCAGCGGGTGACGATCCGGGGCCGGGCGAAAATGCGTAGTTGCAGCGACCTCGCAGTGCGCGGAGATTGCCGACAGCTTACCTTTGGCTCGCCTCGCTTGCCGCCACCCTTCGGTTGAACGCGGCTGACTGATTGCGGGGCACACTGAGGGATTGCCAGCGGTCGCACGCAAAATGTTTCGCCAAAAAGACAATCTGCCCCAAGTGATGGGGGTAATGCGCCAACTGGCGGTTGATAGCCTGCATGACGGAGTGCGCTTCTCCGCGGATGGTGACGGTCCGGCTGAGATCCGCATCGGTGAGCGGCTCAAGCGCTGCGAAGAGACAGTTCCAGCCATTCTCCCAATCTGCCATCAGGCTCTCGCGCATTGCGGGCGGATCGATGAACTCGGTGTCTCGGTCACGGTTCGGTTTTTCGCCGTCTGCGGTCAGAAAGTCGGTCCAGCGAGAGCGCATGTTGCCTGCCATGTGCTTCACGATGACGGCGATGGAGTTGGCCTCTGGGTCGAGAACGGTGAAGAGCTGTTCATCGCTGACCTGTTCCATGGCACGCTCAGCAAGCCGCTTGTAATAGCGGAAGAGGGAGACAGCGTCTTCGATGTAGGAAGTGGTGAACTGAAGCGCCATGGACTCAGTTTATTCGAAGTCGCGATTCTGAAATGCAGCAGGTCTCCGGTCCGGGCGCACAACCCGAATTACGGCTCGTCGTTGTAGATGTGGACCTCGATATTGCCGCCTTCCACCTGCCGTCCGCGGAACATGCCGGGAGTGTTGAAACTCCAGGCGAGCTGGCCGTCGGGTGCAATGGCGATAACGCCGCCATCGCCATGGATGGGTGCGAGTTTCGTGTGGATGACCTCGTCAGCGGCCTGCTGCAAGGTGAGGCCCTTGTACTGGACCAGGCCGCAGATGTCGCGGGCGACGGTGTAGCGAATAAAGTATTCGCCGACGCCGGTGCCGGAGACGGCGCAGGACTGATTGGACGCGTAGGTGCCGGCGCCGATGAGAGGCGAGTCGCCCACGCGGCCCGGCATCTTGGCCTGCAAGCCGCCCGTCGAAGTACCCGCGGCGATGTTGCCCTGCTTATCGAGCGCGACCACGCCGACCGTGCCGTAGTTGTGCGTATCTGCCGACTCCTGCCATTGTGCAACCGGCGCAGGGAGGCCCGGCGGCGGAGCACCGGTTGGACGCGACGGAATTGGCTTGCCTTCCTTCTGCAATTGCTTTACGAGAGACTGCCAGCGGCTCTCAGTAAAAAAGAAACTGGGCGGCTCCTGTTCCAAACCGGCCTGAACGGAAAAAGCGTCGGCACCCGGGCCAACGAGGAGCACGTATGGGGTCTTTTCCATGACTGCGCGCGCCAGGCTGATGGGATGGCGAGTGCGCGTAACGTCGGCCACAGCCCCGGCGCGGAGGGTTGCACCGTCCATGATGGCCGAGTCCATCTCGTTCGTGCCGTCGGAGGCAAAGACCGCACCGCGACCGGCGTTGAAGAGCGGATCGTCTTCGAGGACATGGATGGCTGCTTCAACGGCGTCGAGCGACGAACCGCCGCGGGCGAGCACCGCAGCACCAGCCTGAACAACTTTGGCGAGGGAGTCGCGATAGGCCGCATCGCCCGCCGAGCCCAGCTTGGCGCGAGCGATGTCACCCGCGCCACCGTGGACGACGATCGCCCAGTGGCGAGGCTGAGGCTGTTGTGCCGAAGCAACTGCAGCCATCATGATGCCTCCAAAGAATATTCCGCGGATGGTCTTCATCGCTGAGTAACCTCCTGGCCTTCATCGCGCTGGCGCATCTTGACGAAGCGTGAGGTGCACCAGCGCAATTCCGCTGCTAACATCCTATCGCCTTATCGTGCCATTCAGTTCAGGCAGCACGTGCGCGGAGGAGCGGGTGCCGGCGGACAAACTCGACACCGCGCATCTCGATTACAAACAGAAGACCTCGTTCTGATCCGTACGGTTCACTGCCCTCCAATTGTCATTTACCATCGCATTCATGATGCCGAGCCTGCGCCTCTTCTCTTCCCTGCTTCTGTTCGTGTCTGCTGCAGTTATGGCGGCGGCCCAGCCGCAACCGATCGCAGTGAAGGTCGTGGTGGTGACGATGTTCGAAGTCGGCGCCGACACGGGCGATGCTCCCGGCGAGTTGCAGTATTGGGTGGAACGCGACCACCTGAACCAGGTGTATCCGATAGCCGATGGCTACCATGCGGTGCGCATGAACGGGGAAGGCGAGATGGCGGTGCTAACGGGCCGTGGGACGGCACACGCAGCGGCGACGATCATGGCGGTGGGGTTGGATCCGCGCTTTGACTTCAGCCGTGCGTATTGGATGATTGCGGGAATTGCGGGCGGGTGTCCGGACCGGGTTTCGCTGGGATCAGCGGCGTGGGCGCGCTGGGTGGTGGATGGCGATCTGGGATACGAGATCGATGCGCGCGAAATTCCTCCGGACTGGACGACGGGCTATATTCCGTTCCACAAGACCCGGCCTTTCGAAGCGCCCGCCGAACCGGAGGATGGGCAGGCGTATGCCTTGAATGGGGGCTTGGCTGAGTGGGCTTTCGATTTGACGCGCGCCATGCCACTCGAGGACTCGGACAAGCTGAAGGAGATTCGCAGCCACTTTGATGGCGCCACCGCGCAGCGTCCGCCCTTTGTGACCATGGGCGATGAAATTTCTTCTTCGACGTTTTGGCACGGGAAGTTGATGGATGCGTGGGCGGCGGAGTGGGTGCCGTATTTCACGGGCGGCAAGGGAGTGTTTGCGACCACAGCGATGGAGGATACGGGAACGCTGCAGTCCCTGGAATTCCTGGCGCGAGCGGGACGGGTGAACATTCATCGGGTGCTGGTGTTACGCACCGTGAGCAACTATGACCGGCAACCACGTGGCTTGAGCGCGACCCAGAGCTTGGCCGAACAAAGGATTGGATCGTATTCGGCGTACCTGCCATCGTTGGAGGCTGCTTATCGCGTTGGACATGTTGTGGTGGGCGAGCTTTTGAGCCATTGGACGCGATATGAAGGGACGACCCCGGGCGATGAACCGGCAGGGGCAATGAGGCCCTGACGAATCTTCTCGAAGAACGCAGCGAGCGGTTGTTCAAGAATCGGGCGACGCTTTGCAGCAGGCCGAGGAATGTCAGGGACGCGGATCAGAACCCTCGGGAATTGTCTCGAAGTCGAATGCAGAGGGATTCTTCATCCATTCTCTGGTTCCAGCGTAGCGACAGGATTCTGCCGCAATTTTCGCTGCTTCAGCCAACGATTCAATGAACCCACGCCCAGTGGCCACGAAGTAGCAATAGGCCCCGTGAAGGATATCTCCGGCCCCCATGGTGTCGACCACCTCGACCCGCGGGACGCACAATGTTCCTGACGATTTGCCTGAAACAAACTGGATCGGCTCTGCGCCGTCACTGATCGCGATGTTCGTAACTCCGCGGCCCTTGAGGAATTGGAATACATCGTCACGTGTGACGCAGTCGGGGGGTAGGAAATCGGCGGAACAGATCGCGGTGTGGACGTTCTTGAGAAGGTCTTCCGTCCCTTCTTTCCAGCTTCCGCCATCGAGAACAACAGGCGTACCTCGGGCCTTGGCCGCGGCGGCCCAAGCCTGACATGCCTGCATATAGTGGCCGTCGACCAAGACGATGCGCGCCTGTTCGCAAAGGCTCTTGTCGATCTCCGCGGCAGGCGTTGCCATGCGCATGGCATTGGCAGAGACGACGTTGCGGTTGCCGCTGCTGTCAACGGAAATGGACGAAATGACGGGATCGCCTTCAAATTGCGGATTCAAATCGGCGAGTTGAACGGAGTATCGTTGCAATTCCTCGCGAACGACATTCGCGATGGCATTGCGCCCCGCGACCGTGACAAGCGTTGGATTGGCGCCAAGGCACGAGAATGCGATGGCAGCGTTGGTTGCGGGCCCTCCCACGAAGACGCTCTGGCTCTCCGCAACGACCTTTGTGTTCGCCGCAGGAAACTCGTTTACGCCGTAAACGATGTCAATGGTCGAAAGCCCTACAAAGATGCCGCGCGTCATTGAATGATCTGCTCCATCCGGATTCCACCTGCTCTTATTTTAGAGTCTCCGCTTTGCTGGTTGGCTCGTTTTCCGAGGGATTCGACCGTCCGCATTCCGCTCTTGGCGAAGGCAGGCTCGGCAGTGGAGAATGCTTTCGTCCCTCAAATTGGGTCTGGGTCGCGCCCTACTCTCTCTTTAACAGTGAGACTGCTGTGCAGATCCCAATAAGGAAGGTTTGATGCATTCTGTATGGTTTGGGGAGTTCATGGGCACGTTGGTGCTTGTGCTGTTAGGCGATGGTGTCTGCGCCGGCGTGACCTTGCGCAAGACGTATGCGGCGGATGCGGGATGGATGGTAATCACGACAGGTTGGGCTTTGGCGGTGCTGTGCGGCGTGATGGTGGCGCAGGCATTCGGCAGTCCGGGCGCGTACATCAACCCAGCCTTTACACTGGCAGCGGCGATCAGCAGCGGCAGTTATGGGCTGTTGCTTGTTTATTGGTCGGCGCAATTAGCAGGCGCGATGTGCGGCGCGGGATTGATGGCCCTTCATTATGCGCCGCATTGGCGATTGACGCCCGATCCGGTGGCGAAGCTGAGCGTATTTTGCACGAAGCCAGCGGTTGATAGCCCGCTGGCAAATATCTTCAGCGAGATGGTGGGCACAGTTGTGCTGGTGCTGGTGGCGGGAGCGATTTTTTCGCATGGCGTGGCTATGAACGGACCAGCGGCGGGACTCGGGCCATGGCTGGTGGGCAGCCTGGTGTGGGGCATCGGGCTCTCACTGGGCGGAACGACGGGTTATGCGATTAACCCGGCGCGCGATCTGGGCCCGCGGATCGTTCATGCACTTTTGCCGATTCCCGGCAAGGGCAGTTCGAACTGGCGCTATGCTCCAATTCCAATCATTGGCGATTTAGCCGGCGGGGCGCTGGCGGGGTTGCTGCTGCACTACGCGCACCTGTGATGGCGGTGAGCAAATTGAATTCCAGCCGCCTTTTCCACAGTAAGTGCGGCGCGTTGATTGATTTCTGCTTCGGTTGGCCTTGAGCGATCACTCCAAACAAGAAGCGACGACGGCCAGCGCGGCGATGGCCGCAGTTTCAGCGCGCAGGATGCGAGGCCCGAGCGAAGCAGTGCGCCAGCCATTGGCGTCGAAGATGGCTTCCTCCGCGGGAGCCCATCCACCTTCAGGCCCGATTGCAATTTCAAGCGCGGGTGCATCTTCTCTGGCGGCCACGATAGCTTCCTCCACAGAGAAACGAAGGGTGGTCGTGCGCTCCTGTTCTGCGAGCACGATGCGCGTCGATGCGGAGGCCATGCGCACGTACTGAGCCAGTGGAATGGGGTCGTGGATCGAGGGCACGTCGGAGCGACGCGCCTGTTGCGATGCTTCGTGCGCGATGCGACGCCATCGTTCAGCGCGCCTGGCGGCAGCCTGGGCCAGATGCTTTTCAGTCCGCTGCGCGACGACCGGCGCGACGGCGGCAACGCCGAGCTCGGTAGCCTTTTCAATGGCCCACTCCATGCGATCGAACTTATAGACCGCCATCACCAAAGTAACGGGGAGCGCGGGGTCGGCGAGGAGCTCCGCGGCGAGGTTGAAGCGGACTTCGCTGTTCTCTCCCGCCAGGGTGACGGTGACGATCTGGGCGTGAAAGACGTGACCGCCGGCAACGACCTCCGCTTCCATGCCTGGCTGCGCCCGGAGGACACGCGCCAGGTGTTCAGCCTGCGCGCCGGCAATGGTGGCGGTAGCTTCGTCCCAGCGTTCGGCAATCCATCGGCGACGAGTCATCGGTCCCTTTCGGGCAATCTCTTCTTATGAAGTGTACGATGTGACCTGAGCTGCCGCACCGGGATTCGTTTTTATTGAAAATGGCCAATCGCCGCGTCCTGCGCGGGTTTGAGTGAGTTGATATGGCGGCGCATTACTCATTTAAAGGGCGTGATTTTTCCTCCGCAAAAACACCAAGGGGAACGCTTTTAAGCGTCCCCCTTGAGTGTTGCCTTTTGGGTTATTCGGTCCGCTACTTTTTCTTCGCGGCCTTTTTTGCAGTCTTCTTGACTGCCTTCTTCGCTGGTTTCTTGGCTGCTTTCTTGGTTGCCATTTGCCTATTCTCCCTTTTCGATGGGTTGCATCGATTCTGCAATTAATAAACTGCAGTTGAAGAATGTATAGATTCATGAATCATCGATGTCAAGAAAAAAACGACACATGAGTGAAAAAAAGATCAACATCGTTCCGGGGATGAATCGGCAGATGCGACGAAGTTCGGGATGAAATTCGATGCGCGGATCAAAATTCCAACGCGATCGGATCGCATCCGATGAACACTCGCGCAGATGAAATGGTTGTGGAGCGGGCGATGCGAAACGCTGTTTGCCGTTGCTCGCTCAGCACTCGATGATGTTGAGCGCGAGCCCCGCGAGGCTTGTTTCCTTGTAGCGCGACTGCATATCGAGGCCGGTGAGGTACATGGTGCGGATGACTTGATCAAGCGAGACTTTGTGTGTCTCAGGCTCATTGAGGGCCAGGCGCGAAGCCTGTACAGCCTTCGCCGCGCCCATGGCATTGCGCTCGATGCAAGGAATCTGCACGAGACCGCCGATGGGGTCACAGGTCATGCCGAGGTTGTGCTCCATGGCGATTTCAGCGGCATGCTCGATCTGGCCATTGTTTCCGCCGAGCGCCGCAGTGAGTCCCGCCGCAGCCATGGAGCAGGCCACGCCGACTTCGCCCTGACATCCAACCTCTGCGCCACTGATGGAGGCATTTTCCTTGTAGAGCAAACCAATGGCGGCGGAGGTGAGGAAGAAGCGCACGATGCCTTCGTCGCTTGACTCAGGAATGAAGCGGCGATAGTAGAGGGCAACAGCCGGGATCACTCCCGCGGCTCCGTTGGTGGGCGCGGTGACCACACGGCCGCCGGCGGCATTCTCCTCATTCACGGCCATTGCGTAGACGGTCACCCAGTCGAGCGGCGCCAAGGGATCACCGGTGGCTTCGCTGACGTCGCGAGCGCGCAGACGCTCGGCCAAACGGCGAGCACGGCGGCGGACCTGCAACCCACCGGGGAGAATACCTTCCGCGGCCATGCCTCGCTGAGTGCATGCCTGCATGGTCTGCCAGATGGCTTCGATCCCGGAGCGAACGCGCATTTCAAGCGATTGCTCGGGTGCGTTGCGATCTGCGGCACGAAAGCGTTCGCACTCATTGGCCAGCATCACCCTGTCGATGGAGAGAGAGTGCGCGCGGGCGACCTCAAGGAGTTCGGTCGCGCTATGGAATGGAAAAGGAAGATGGACGTCTGAATCGCTGCCTGGTGAATTGGCGCCGCCCTCTTCAGCGATGAATCCACCGCCGATGGAAAAGAATGTGCGCTCGCCCAGGACGGCACCGTCCGAGTCAAATGCGGTAAACCGCAAACCGTTGGGGTGCTGAGTATGCGCGTTGGGAGGAAGCATCTGATCCCGATGGAAAACGAGGTCGCCTGGTTCGTCGAACGGGATGGACCGCTTTGCGGCGAGATCAATGTGCCTGGAGGCACGGATTGCAGCAACCGTGGATCCAATGGCGCCAGGATCAATGGTGGCCGGTTCGTTGCCGGCCAGGCCGAGGAGGATGGCGCGATCTGTGGCGTGGCCCATGCCGGTGAGAGCCAGCGAGCCATAGAGATCGGCCCGGACGCGCGCCACGCGATCGAGTTGACCCGAGTCTTGAAGGCCGTGCGCAAAGCGGAATGCCGCGCGCATTGGCCCCATGGTATGCGAGCTTGAGGGGCCGACGCCGATTTTGAAGAGATCGAAGAGACCCGTAGTCACGGATCAGATTGTAGCGAGGAACAACCAAGAGGGGATAGAGAAAAGGAAGTAGCGCTTTATTCCAGGAATTCGCGGACGAACTCGTTTTGGCTGTGTACAAACTGGTGGAGTGGACCATCGAAGATGAGGCGACCCTCTTCGAGCATGAGGAAGGTTGTGTTGGGGTCGGTTTGACCCGCAGGGAGGGGGACCATGCAATTCTGATCGGCATCGAAGCGATGATCGCAGAGAGTGAAGGCGTCCTGCAGGCGATGGGTGACAAGCAAGGAGGGCGTCGCATGGACATCGCGTTGTTTGACGATAAGTTCGATGATAGTGGTGGAAGTAACGGGATCGAGGCCGCCAGTGGGCGAGTCGTAGAGGATGAGCTCGGGTTGGTGGATAAGTGCCCGAGCAATAGCAACGCGCCGCTTCATGCCGCCTGAAAGGCTTGCGGGATACATATCAAAGGTTTCTTGAAGACCGACAAAGCTAAGCGCCTCGCGCACGCGGCTGTCGATTTCTTCATCGGGCACTCGTTCCTGGATCAACTGGTAAGCGACGTTGTCGCGTACGGTGAGGGAGTCAAAGAGCGCGCCCTCCTGGAAGACCATTCCAGCGCGAGAGCGCACGGGAAAAAGTTTCTCTTCAGGCATGTGGGAAATGTCTTCGCCAAAGAGAAGGATAGTGCCTTTGCGCGGCGGAAGCAGCCCCATGATGAGTTTGAGAAGCACACTCTTGCCCACACCGGCTGGCCCAAGCAAAATGCGTGTCTCCGCAGGCGCGACGGAAAAAGTGATGTCCTGGAGCACGGGCCGGCCGTCGAGCGCCACGGAAACGCCGCGCAAGTCGACAACAGGACTCCCGCCCGACTGCGGAGCCGGAGGCGAAGGCGAAGCTGCGGCAGCATAACTCATGTGGGGAACAGCGAGAGCAGCACGTGGGTAATGAGGAAGTCGACAGCAATGATGATCACCGAGGAGTTGACCACCGCCGAAATAGTGGCGCGGCCGACGCCCTGGGTGCCGCCGGTGGTCCTCATGCCATAGAAGCAGCCGATGGAGCCGAGAATATAGCCGAAGAAGAGCGGCTTGACCAAGCCCTGAATAATGTCGGGATAGCGAAGATGCTCGTAGGCCATGTGGAAGTACTGAGTCCCGTTCTGATGATTGAGGAAGACTGTGACAGCGGCACCGCCCGTAATGCCGAATGCGTCGGCCACGATGGTGAGGAGGAGCAGCATGGCAATGCTGGCGAAGATGCGAGGGGTGACGAGCTTGCGCATTGGGTCGACGCCCAGCGCGCGCATGGCATCGATCTGCTCTGTAACAACCATGGAGCCAAGCTCGCTGGCCATGGAGGATGCGTTGCGGCCTGCAACCATGATGCCGGTGAGGACCGCGCCGAGTTCGCGGATCATGGTTAGCGAGACGAATTGACCTGTGACGGCCGCTGCGCCGAACTCGGTGAGCGTGGACGCGGACTGGAGCGCGAGCACGCCGCCAGTAAAGAAACCCGAGAGAATTACGATGGGCAACGAGCCAACGCCGATGATATCGGACTGAACGAGAAAGTCGGTCCAATAGATGGGAGGGCGAAAAAGATTGAGAAAGGCGCGCCCCGCGAACAGGGAATATTCCTGGACGGTGAGTACGATTTGCCTGGCGGTACGGTCGATCGAAATTATCGCCATGATGTGCAGGCCTTGCGGTTGAAGATCATGCGGCGCTTCAGAGGACAGGATAGCGCATGGAGGAGGCGCGAACGAAGGAGGGGGCATTCTGCAACGGGGTCAAGCTAAGTGGGCGTGGCGGCTCGGCCGCCTGCACCGAGCGGAACACGCAGTTGAATTTGGAATTGGTCGCAAACGCCCAGTGTTCGCGCTCTAGCGAGCACGAATTCGTAAACTTCTTAAGGCAAGTTAGTGTGCCCAAATGCTTTCTTCTTCATGGATTAGCCGCATCAAAGTGCTTGGGTAGAGCTCATGAGGCAATGAATTTGCCTCGGACGGCATCTAACTATATATACCCTGAGTTCAGGAGGGGACGATGCATCTGTTTCGCGTGCGGCTGATTCTTGCTCTCATCGCGAGCGTCACGCTGGTGTCACTCGCCTCCACATATTTCGACGTATTAGCCCACCGGCACGTTTTGCGCGAGGATCTGGAGCGCCGCACGAAGTGGATGGGAATCAGCATCCAGCCAGACGTGCTGGGCGCGCTGAGGACGGGTGATCGCTCTGCTCTTCCCGGTCTGATGGGGCTGCTCAAGTCGGGTACGGGGGCATTGGGCCTTGCGGTGTTCGACACGCACGGAAATCTAATGGCGGGCAGCGGTCCGCCAGACGTGATGGCGGCACTGGCTCGCGGCGTGGTGGAGAAATCGCTGCAAAGGGGAATTGAAGTTGGTGCATTCGGGCATGCGGGGCAATGGCAATGGCTGGAAGAGGCATTTCCTATCCACAACGGGAACGAGTTGGAAGGCGCCATGGCCATCGTGGCGGATGCCAGCTATATCCGAACCGAAGCAAACGATCTTTGGCGGCGGAGCTTCTGGCGGATTGTGGCGCTAGTTATTCTGATCGTGGGGATCACGCTGGGGATGGTGCGCTGGTTTCTTCTGCGACCAATGAGCCGGGTGGCGGAGCGCCTGCGCCACCTGCGCGCCGGCCACGCGGAAAAATCTATGGGACCGGCGGCTCCGGAACTCGGCTTGTTTTCTCCGTTGGCGCGCGAATTGGAGACAATGGCCGAGAGCCTGAAAGCCGCGCGGGCTGCCGCCGCAGCAGAGGCTCGTCTGCGCGAGGCGGGTGAGCATTTGTGGACCGCCGAGCGATTAGCCGTACACATTCGCAACCGGGCGGGCTCGAGCCGCATCTTCGTGGTGTCAAACCGCGAGCCGTATATGCACATGAGGCAGGGACGGGAGACGGTTTGTGTGGTGCCGCCGAGCGGGTTAGTGACCGCGCTTGAGCCGGTGCTGCGCGCGTGCGACGGCGTGTGGGTGGCGAGTGGCAGCGGGGACGCCGATGCGACGACGGTGGACGAGTTCGACCGGCTACGCGTGCCTCCGGACGAACCACGCTACACACTGCGAAGGGTGTGGCTTTCAGAAGAAGAGGAAACGCGATATTACGATGGTTTCGCCAACGAGGGACTTTGGCCCCTCTGTCACATTGCACATACGCGTCCTATCTTCCGCGCCGCTGATTGGGAGTGCTATCAACGCGTAAACCAGAGATTTGCCGATGCCCTAGTGGAAGAGATGCGGGATAGCGCCGAGCCGGTCGTGTTTGTGCAGGATTACCACCTCGCGCTGCTGCCTCAAATGTTGAAGAGGGCAAGGCCAGATGCACGCGTGGCGATCTTCTGGCATATTCCATGGCCCAACCCGGAAGCTTTCGGGATTTGTCCGTGGCAGGCCGAGCTACTTGACGGCTTGCTGGGCGCGGACCTGATCGGATTCCACATTCCTCTGCACTGCAACAATTTTCTGGCGACGGTAGATCGTGTGGTGGAGTCGCGCACTGTACGCGAGCAAATGACGGTGCTACGCAACGGACACCTGAGCGCAGTTCGGCCCTATCCGGTAAGTGTTGCGTTCGATGGGGCTGCGGGGCTATCTGCACCTTTGCCGGGGGCAGAGATGGAACAGGAACGCGCCGCGGCGCGGCAGAAGCTGTTGAGTGAGTTTGGTGTGCGCGCCGAGTGCCTGGCGGTGGGCGTCGACCGACTGGACTATACGAAAGGAATTGTGGAACGGCTTGAAGCGATCGAGCAACTGCTCGAGACTCATCCCTGGCACCAAGAGCGGTTGACCATGGTGCAGATTGCCGCGCCGAGCCGAACGCGCATCCCGAGCTATGTCGACCTGCGCCACCGCGTTGATGCGACGGTGGAGCGCATTAATGCACGCTATCAAACGGCACATTGGAAGCCCATCGTGCTGATCGAGCGCCAGTGCGACCATGCCGAGGTGACTCGCTGGTATCGCGCCGCAGAAATATGCCTGGTGACTTCACTGCACGACGGCATGAACCTGGTGGCGAAAGAGTTTGTGGCCGCGCGCGATGATGAGGACGGTGTACTGGTGCTGAGCAGGTTTACCGGCGCCGCGGTGGAGTTACGCGATGCTTTGCTGGTGAATCCGTACGACATCGTCGGCGTTTCGGAGGCGATCCACTTCGCCCTAGAAATGAGCCCAGCCGAGCGCCACGAGAGGATGCAGAGGATGCGGCGGCAGGTGATGGAACAGAACATTTACATGTGGGCAGCCAAAGTACTGGGCGATTTGCGCGAATTACGCCTGGAAACCGCGGAGGGTACAGAGTTGAGCCGAGTAGCACCATCCAGCGTCCGCAGCACGGAGATTCCAGTGGAAAAACTTGCCTGAAAGCGAGCAGCGTTTGACTGGGGCGCAAGCAAAAACGTTGGGGCGATTCTTTCGCGGCTTCAAGGGCGCGGCCAAGCCTTTGCTGCTACTGGACTATGACGGGACGTTGGCTCCATTTCGCGTCGACCGATTCAAAGCGGGTCCATGGGCCGGTGTCCGGGAATTGCTGACGCTCATCCAAAACCAGGGCCGAACGCGAATGGTTGTTGTTACCGGCCGGCCGGCCGCAGAGATCGTGCCGCTGCTGGGAATGAATCCGACTCCCGAAGTATGGGGGTTGCACGGTTCCGAGCACTTGCACGCGGATGGCCGGTGTGAGCTTGAGATGCCTCCGCCCGCAATCCGCGCCCAACTCAATGCACTTTACAGGCGGCTCCGGCGGGACTCCTTCGGCGGGCTCGTGGAAAAAAAAACGAACGCGCTTGTAATGCACTGGCGCGGAGTTTCGCCTGCGAAAGCCAATGTAATCGAAGCAAGAACGCGCTCTCTGTTTGAACCGCTGGCGCAGTTGGATGGCCTAGCGCTCCTGAAGTTCGAGTCGGGCCTGGAACTGCGTGCTGGCCGCGACAAGGGCGAAGTGGTCAAGGTGCTCCTCGAAGAGACAAAAGGCGGTGGACCGCATCCGACTGCATACCTAGGCGACGACATCACCGACGAGAAGGCGTTTCGAGCGCTCAAGGGACGTGGACTTGGCGTGCTGGTGAGGCGCGAACGACGCGACACTGCCGCCAACGTATGGTTGCGGCCGCCAGAGGAATTGCGAGAATTCCTTCGCGAGTGGCTGCGGGCGACCCTTCAAGTCGGATCGGATCGAACCCCCCGCTGAAGTTCATTGCATCGGCTGCCATTGCGCATAACGGTAAGGAGCAAGTACCATGCGGAGAGACCGGTATCCGCGAGTCGGGACCGGGTCTGCTGCGGGGCGGCTGGGGAGCCCCTGGGGAGCGAAGGATGCAAGACAGAAAGGGATCGAGCAGGCGAAGTTTCCTGAAGATGGCGGGCGGGGCGGCAGCGCTGGTTACTTCGCTTGAACGGATGGATGCGGCCGCGGAGAGCATACCGCTGCAAGCCGGAGAGAAGGAAGCAGCCGGCGCTGGCACCAGCCAGGCGTCAGGCGGATCGCTGGTGGAATTGGCGAATCCATTACAGGGGACGAATTCAACATCGCTCTTCTCGCGGGGGAACACGCTGCCGATCGTTGCCGTTCCGTTTGCAATGGCCCATTGGGCGCTGCAATCGGGCGACGGAAGTCCCTGGATGTTTCAGCCGCGCGACGAACGTCTGCAAGGGATTCGCTGCACACACCAATTGAGCCCATGGCTGGGCGATTACGGCTACGCGACCTTTCTGCCGTTCAGTGGGGCACCTTCGCCGGAGGCTGCAGGGCGCGCATCGAGCTACAGAGCCGCGGAAATGGAGATTGCGCCGCATGCACTTGCGCTGCAATTAATGCGCTACCGCTGCAAACTCGAACTGACCCCGACGGAGCGCTGTGCCGTAATGCGATTCACGTTTGACGAATCGGGCCCTGCGGGGGTTTTTATTGACCTCCCCGGCGAGGAGGCCAAGGCCAAGATAACAGAAGCAGAGGGCTTGTTGATTGCGCAGACAAGCTTGAATCACGGCGGAGTTCCGGCGGGATTTGCAACTTACTTCGTGGCTCACTGCGACGCGAAGATCACTGGATCCGATGTGATGGAGTTGAGCGGCCGGCGGATTGCCGTGCTGCATTTCACAGCGCAAGCAGGAAAGCCGGTGATGCTGCGCGTGGGCACATCGTTTATCTCCTCAAGCCAAGCGGAGCAGAATCTCAAGACCGAGATCGGCGGCGACAAATCGTTCGAGCAAGTGAAAGGTGAAGCGGCGGCCGCGTGGGAAGTGTCGTTGGGCAGGGTGCTCATACATGGGGCGTCGGAACGACAGCAGAAGATTTTCTATTCTTGCCTCTATCGCTGCTTGTTGTTCCCTCGCATTTGGCACGAACGCGATGCTGACGGCAACCTCGTCCACATGAGCCCTTATAGCGGCAAGGTTGAGCTGGGCGTGATGTACGCGGACCACGGATACTGGGACGACTATCGCGCGTGGTATCCGATGATGGCGCTGCTTTATCCCGAGAGATTGAGCGAGATTCTTCAAGCGTGGGTGAATGCATACAAAGAGGGAGGCTGGTTCCCGCAATTTCCGTGCCCCGGATATCGCAATTGCATGACGGGCAGCCCCATCGATTTTGTTTTTGGCGATGCGGTGGTAAAAGGCATCACGGGTTTCGACGTGCGTGAGGCTTTTCAGGGACTGAAAAAGCACGCCACTGAGCCTGTTGCGCCGGGGCTTGGCTATGGCCGGCCTGCTGTGGCCGAGTACACGAAACTGGGCTACATTCCCCACGAAGCCGTGTCCGGCGCTGTTGCGGAGACGCTGGACTCGGCCTACGGAGACTTCTGCATCGCGCAGGTGGCTCGCGCGGCGGGAATGCCGGATGAGGCGGCGATCTTTGAGCGACGTTCTCGGAACTGGCGAAACATTTTCGATCAAAGCACGCGGTTCTTACGTGGCAAGCTGGCTGACGGATCGTGGCAGGTGCCGTTCGACCCGCACACCTGGGGCGGCGCTTATGTGGAGGGTGCCGCATGGCAATATCGATTCGCCGTGCCGTACGATCCGGACGGGCTAATGGACGCGATGGGCGGTCGAGCCGCATTCATTGCCGCGCTGGAAGAGATGCTGGCGCAGGCTCCGGTTTTTCATGTGGGCACATACGGGCGAGAGATTCACGAGATGTCGGAGATGGCGGCTGTCGACTTCGGGCAGTATGCGCACTCCAATCAACCTGTGCACCAGGTGCTCTACATGTTTACAGTTGCCGGGCAACGCGACCGCACGCAGTACTGGGCGCACAGGGTGCTGAATGAGCTCTACACTCCCGATGATTTCCCCGGCGACGAGGACACTGGCTCGATGAGCGCCTGGTATGTTCTGAGCGCGCTTGGAATTTTTTCGCTCTGCCCTGGCAAGCCGGAGTGGGTGCTGGGCGCACCGCTTTTCGAGCAGGCCGAGATCAAGTTTCCGGATGGCCGTGAGATTCAGATTGAGAAGCGGAGCAAAACGCCGGGAGGATTCCTGAACCACGTCACTCTCGATGGAGCGACGGTTCTCGGGCCGTCTGTTCTTCATTCGTCGCTCGTGAAGGGAGCACGGCTGGTATTTTCGGAATCGTAGTGCCGTTGGCGTGCCGGGGAAGATGGCGAGCTGCCGCTATCGGCGCAGGGCTCACATTTACAATGGAATCTATATGATCCGCTTCTCCACCGCAGGCGAATCTCACGGCGAGGCTTTGATTGCGCTCGTCTCTGGAATGCCTGCGGGCGTACCGGTCGATCTCGATTTCGTGAACCACGAGTTATGGCGGCGACAGCAGGGCTATGGGCGCGGTGGGCGGATGAAGATCGAAACCGACCAGGCGCATATTCTTTCCGGGGTACGCCATGGCAAGACCATCGGTTCGCCGATCGCGATTCAGCTCATCAATCGAGACTGGAAGAACTGGCAGGAGAAACTGCCGGTCGAGGCTGGAGATCCCGCCAAGCATCGGGCGGTGACATCGCCACGGCCGGGTCATGCCGATCTGGCCGGCGCGCTGAAATACAACTTCCCTGATGCACGGTATGTGCTGGAGCGAGCCTCGGCGCGCGAGTCGGCCGCGCGGGTTGCAGCTGGAGCATTTGCCAAGTTGCTGCTGCGCAGCCTGAACATCGAAGTAGCAAGCCACGTGATCCGTGTAGGCCGCACGGAGCTGGACCGCAATGCGAACTGGGAAGAGATTGCTGCGCTTGCGGGAAAGGAAGAGGTTGTTCTGGCGTGTGTGGACCCCGCAGCCGAGGCCCGCATGAAAGAGGAAGTGGAAGAGGCGACGCGCGCCGGAGACACAGTGAACGGCATCTTTGAAGTGGTGGCGCACGGTGTTCCTGCGGGCCTTGGATCGTACGCAAATTGGGACGAGCGTCTCGACGGACAGCTTGCCTGGGCCGTGATGAGCTTGCAGGCGGTGAAGGCGGTTGAGATTGGCCGTGGCGTAGCCGCTGCGTCGTCGTTTGGCTCGCGAGTCCACGATCCGATCCAATATGCAGCTGAAGAGCCGGCTGACAGGCCGACACGCTTCACTCGTCCGCATAACAACGCCGGCGGCATAGAGGGTGGAGTCTCAAATGGCGAGGACATTGTCGTCCGCGGTTACTTGAAGCCCATTTCCACACTGCGCCAGCCCCTTGAATCGGTGCGATTCGACACGCGCGAATCGACGAGCGCAAGTTATGAGCGAAGCGATATTTGCGTGGTGCCGGCGGCAGGCGTGGCCGCGGAGGCCATGGTCGCCCTGGTGATTGCCAATCTGGCACACGAGAAATTCGGCGGGGACTCTCTGGTGGAATTGAAACGGAATTTCATGGGATACATCGAACAATTACGGAGCTATTAGCGGCACGATGATTTTGAAGATTGTTAAATACCCTGACCCTGTACTTCAGCAGCCCGCCGAACCCGTGACTGAGTTCAACGAGGAGCTGCGCGAGTTGGTGGCCAACATGTTTGAGACCGCGTACACTTCGCAGGGCATCGGGCTGGCCGCGCCGCAGGTGGGCGTACCAAAGCGCTTGACGGTCGTCGACCTGAGCCAGGGCAAAGACCCTGAGCAGAAATTCGTGCTCATCAACCCAGAGGTGATCTCAAGCGAGGGAAGGCAATACGAAGAGGAGGGGTGCCTCAGCTTTCCCGAGATCCGTGAAAAAGTGGTTCGTGCGTACAAGGTCCGCATCCGCGCCCAAGATGAATTCGGCAAGTGGTTCGAGATGGATGGCGAAGAATTGCTTTCGCGCTGCTTCCAGCACGAGATTGACCACCTCGACGGAGTTCTGTTTATTTTTCGCATGAGCGCGCTGAAGCGCAACCTGAATCTGCGCAAGATTCGCAAGATGCAAAATGAGGGCACCTGGTAAGGCTGGTATGACGAACGCGGCGAATCCCCTCAGGTTGATTTTCTGCGGCACGCCGCAGTTCGCTGTTCCCACTCTGGAGTCGTTGCTGAACGCAGGACACGAAGTCGCGCTGGTGGTCTCGCAGCCCGATCGGCCAATGGGCCGTGATCAGCAACTTGCTGCTCCGGCCGTAAAGCAAGCAGCACTTGCAGCCGGGCTGGCGGTTGCGCAACCCGAAAAGATCCGCAGGAACGCCGAATTCCGGACGCAGCTTGAGGCGATCGCGCCAGACGCGATCGTTGTGGTGGCCTATGGACGCATCATTCCGCCTTGGATGCTGGCGCTGCCCCGGCTTGGCTGCATCAACTTGCACGCTTCCCTGCTGCCCAGATATCGTGGTGCGGCTCCCATTCAATGGGCGGTTGCGATGGGCGATGCGTATACCGGCAACACCACCATGCTGCTGGAAGAGGGCCTGGATACGGGGCCTATACTTCTGCAGCAGACTCTGGAGATTGGGCCCGAGCAGACCGCGGCGGAACTTTTTCCTGTGATGGCCAAATTGGGTGCGCCGCTGGTTGTGAAAAGTCTTGAGAGCCTTGTGAGCGGAACGATTCAGCCGCAGCCACAAAATTACGAGGAGGCAACTTTCGCCCCGTTACTGGACCGCGAAGACGGCCGGATGGATTTTACCTCGCGAACGGCAACAGAACTTTACAATCGCTGGCGCGGCTTTCAACCTTGGCCGGGCGCGTTCACCGCTCTCAACGGGAAGAAACTGATTGTGCATCGTATGGCGCTTGCCCGCTCAAACTATGCAGGGGGATTGGGCTTTGCGGAGCCGGGCTGGATTCTTGTTGAAGAAGGCCACCTATTGGTTGCCTGCGCCGCCAATACCTGGCTCGAATTCCAAGAGGTGCAGCTTGAAGGTAAAAGGCGGCTAGAGGCCGCCGAGTTTCTGCGCGGAAATCCGCTGGCGGCGGATGCGCGGCTAGGTTGATGGCCGTGGCCGCGATTTCTCCTGCGCGTAGAGCCGCGTTTGAAATTCTCATGGCCGTTGAGCGCGGAAAAGCGCATTCCGACGATCTGTTGCGCGGCAAGGCAGCGGAAGCCCTGTCGCCCGCTGATCGCAACCTGGCCACGGCTCTGGTGCTCGGAGTTTTGCGCCGGCAAATCTGGTTGGACGAGCAGATCAAGCGCCTTCTCAAGAAACCGAACGCGAAGCTCGACCGAGAAGTGCTGATCGCCCTCCGCCTCGGCGCATTTCAGCTTCTCTTTCTTGAACGGATTCCGGCGCATGCCGCGATCGGCGAGAGCGTGGAGTTGGCGAAGCAGGCGGGCCATCGCTTCGCCTCCGGCATGGTGAATGCCGTACTCCGCGGCGTTGCTCGCGGCGGAATTCAGCGCCTTGAGTCTTCGGATGTGTCTGCTGAGTTAGCGCTGGCGCAAGCCCATCCCGCTTGGATGGTGGAGCGATGGATAAGCTTCTACGGTCTGGTTGCTGCGCGTGGAATTTGCCGTCACGGCCAGGAGCAACCGGCTCTTTCACTGCGCATTGAGGGCCCCGGCGTCGAAGCCGAGCTTGGACAGGCTGGTATCGGGCTTGAGCCTGGCGAGATGCTCACGGCTGCCCGCACGGTGATCTCAGGAGACGTTACCGCGACGGCAGCCTTTCGCGAAGGTCGCGTACGGATTCAAGACGAGGGATCGCAGTTAATCGGCGAGTTGGCCGCGGGCGAGGCTCTGGGACTAAATGCGAAGAGTATTCTGGACGCCTGCGCGGCGCCAGGCGGCAAGACGCTGATCCTTGCCGAACGAAATCCCCAGGCCACCATCGTGGCTTACGAAGCGAATGCACGGCGGCTTGCCGATTTGCGAGAGCGCCTCGCCGCACACGCTGACCATGTGGAATGCCTGCTCGCCGACGCAACAGCGCTCGAGGTTGAGTCAGCTTTTGATGTGGTGCTGGCGGACGTGCCGTGCAGCGGTACGGGCACGCTGGGGCGTAATCCGGAGATTCGGCACCGGCTCCGCCCCGAGGATTTGCCGCGGCAAGTTGAGCGGCAGCGGGCGATCTTGCGTGAGGCGTTGCGCGCGGTTCGGCCCGGCGGGAGAATTGTTTACTCTACCTGCTCCCTCGAGCCCGAAGAAAACGAGCAGGTTGTCGCCAATGTGCTTGCCGAGGGGAACAACGGCCGACAGGTTTCGTTTACGTCCAGCATCGAATCGTTGCTCGGCAGAGGTATCCTGACTCGTATCGGCGCAGAGCGGTTGCACAACTGGCTCACGCCGGAGGGTGCACTGCGATTGTTGCCTGGCGACTCGCGCACCGATGGCTTTTTTGTCGCGCTGATCGAGCGAACCGTCTAGTGAGCATTCCCGCGCAGTGAATGAAATGCCTACGCCGATTCCGGCGGCAGGCGCAATATTGCGAAGTCGCGACCGAGCAAGGCGCACAGAGCTTCAACCACGAAGTTGTGATCGTCGCGCTGGGGAAGGCCGGAGACGGTAACGCTGCCTACGATGCCCGCATCTTCCGCTATCAGAGGAAACGATCCACCGTCCGCAGCATAGTCGGCAACCGGCAGCCCCCAGCGTTCCGAGAGAGAAGTGCCCTTCATCTTCTGACTGAGCCCGACCGCATAGGAACTTCGATGGAAGCGCGCAACCACGTTGCTCTTGCGGCGCACCCATTCGGGATTATCCGGGGTTGTGCCGTCAAGCGCAGCGTAAAACAGCGGCTGCCCGAAGCGCCGGACGTCAATGACCAGCGGCAGGCCGCGTTCCAGCGCCATGGTTCGGATCAGCGAGCCAAGGTCCCACGCAACCTGCGCATCGACGCGCGGCAAGCGAAGCTCCCGCTCCTGCACTGCAACTCTTTCCAGGTCGTCACTCAGTCCCATGCGGATTCGTCTCCGGTCCTGGCTTACTTGGCCACCGTCAGCTTCACCAACGAGTTTTCGTCAACTTGCGAGCCGGGGATCGGCGATTGCACCAGCACCGAGCCCGGCTTGATGGGCAGCCTGGGCGAAGCATTGCCGCTGCCTACCGGCGCAACCGAGACATCAACATAACTGGGTGTTGACGTCTTGATGCCCAATTTAGCCAATGCTGCCTCCGCGCTCACAACCGGCCATCCGGTAAAGTCGGGCGTCACATACCCGTCCGGCGCTTCGTCGTCCGGCGCTGCAACCAGCAAGTTCACGCTGGGCTGTTCGATGCCTTGGGCGTGCGCGGGCGGATCCTGTGCCAGCACTGTTCCCTCGCCGGCGGCGGCATAGGGCAGCCGCGCAATTTCACCCACTTCCATACCTGCGCGACGCAACTCAAGCGAGGCAACACGCTCGTTCGTCCCCAAAGTGTCGGGCACGTCGACTTTCTGTGGCCCAAGGCTCTCAGCAACTCGGACGCGCCACTCACGGCGCACGATCGTACCGGGTGATGGCGACTGCGACAGGATGTGTCCCGCGGCAACATCTTCAGAGTAGTAGCGATTGTCCACGTCAAGGTTCAAGCCTAGGCCAGCGGTCACGCTGCGCGCGTCAGACACCGTCATTCCTTTGAGGGCAGGCACGTCCACCTCGGCCCCATGAATGGCGAAGTGCATGGTGGTGATGGCGGCTAGCAGTGCAACGGCTAACAGGAGCATCAGCAACGAGGCCACACGAAAGAAACTGGCGATACCGCTCGTGTTCATGATTGCGGCTTACCCCGCAGAAATGAAATCTTGCACTCTATCGGGTATTATCGGTCACCGGCTCGGGATGGATGGTCACCCGGAATACTTCAGGACACTCCAGCTTGAATCGGTCCTCGAGCCCGGTGATGACTTCGTGGACGCGATGCATGGGAAGATCGTCGGGCAAGGTGCAATGGCAGGTGAGCGAAATGTGATCCTGCGTGCGCCCTACGGCGATGGCGTGCACGTCAATAATCTCTGGAAAACCAGCGGCCACGCAACGAAGCGCCTGCTCGATGCGGCGGTCTTCTATCGCTACCTCCTCGGGCTGCTCGATGGTGGCAGGCTCACTTTCGATGTGCGTTAGCACCGAGTCAATCTCGGGAACTTTGCGGAGAATCTCCGCTTCAAGCGTGGTGACGAAGGTGTGGGCTTCGCGAAGTGACCGGTTCTCTTCGATTTCAACGTGCAGTTCAACTTGCAGGCGCCCATGGTGCGACTGGATGCTGAGCTCATGCACCGACACGTTGTTGCGTGCGGCCACGGCCCGGACACGATCGAAGATGCTTTCGGCCCTGGTTTCGCGGGGGACGGTGTGGATGACGACGTCCGCGCCGGGAAGAGTGCGATGTACTGCGGCAGTAGCTGCCTGCACCAGTTCGCCGGAGTGCTCGAAGGTAAATCGACGCGGGAGGGCCAACGTGAGATCGGCGAAGTAACCGGCCCCGGCCCGCCGCACGCGTGCCCGCTCAACAGCCAGCACCCCGTCGACCCGCTCCACGTCGCGCACCAGGCGCCGCCGGGTTTCGGCGGGAATCTCGTCGACTAGTGCATCCACCGCTTCATGACCAAGCCGGATCGCCATGCGAAGGATCATCACGGAAACGACAATCGCCGCGCATGGGTCAGCATAGCGCAGCGCGCCAATGCCAAAGAGCGCACCGGCCCAAGTGGCGCTTAAGCCGGCCAGGACCGCCAGAGTTGCCCAGATGTCTGAAGCAAAGTGGAAGGCGTCCGTAGCCAGCGCGGGCGATCCTGTGCGTTTGGCCACAGCACGCAACTGCCGCGAGCGCCAGAAATCCACCCCGATCGAAGTGACCAACACCAGTACGGGCCACAGCGAGTGATGCAGCGCTACCGTTCGATAAAAGATCCGCTGGATTGCTTCCCAAACAATCCACCCACAGGAAACAGCCATCAGACCTGCTTCGCTGAAGGCAGACAGGTTCTCAATCTTGCCGTGACCGTAGGTATGATCTTCGTCCGCTGGCTTGTCGCTGACATGGACGGAGAAGAAAGTAAGCGCCGCGCCAGCCAGATCGAGCCCCGAGTGTGCCGCATCCGAAAGCACGCCCAGAGATCCCGACATGAGGCCGGCTGCCAGCTTGAGCAGCGTCATAACAGATGCGGCCGCCATGGACCGCCAGGCCACCCGCTGTTTTTCCGCGGAGAAAGCCGGCAGAGACGGCTTGGTTGCGCGGGGACGGGAGGTGGTGGAGCTCATGATGTGTCTAGAGTACCGGGGTCCGCACGGCGGTGTACAACCCGGCAATGCCAAAGGTATATGGCTGCCATGCGCAGTGTTCATAACCGGCGAAACGCATCATGCTGAGCATTCCGCCGGGTGGTGGAAAGTCGCCAACTGAACTTGGCAGGTAACTGTAAGGACCATCTTTGCCGCAAATTATGCGCCCGATAGCCGGCAACACGCTATGGAAGTACATCGCATACGCTTTACCGATCAGGCCGCCGGGCTCACTGAACTCCAGAATCCCCAATTGACCGCCCGGTTTGAGTGTGCGGTGGAATTCTCGCAACCCAGCATCGTAATTGGCCAGGTTTCTGAAACCGAAAGCCGTAACAATCAAGTCGAGCGATTCGGATGGGAACGGCAGATGCAGCGCATCGGCTTCAAGGGGCACTGCGTAGGGTGCCACGCCTGCGTGCGTAATGTCACCCGAATTGTGAATCTGAGGCGAGCCGAACTTCTGTGCTCCGCGTCGCAGCATGGCGCGCGAAAAATCACCGGCGAGAACCGGGTGGGATCCGCGCGGTCGAATCTTGAGCAGCGCCACGGTCAAATCGCCCGTGCCACAGCAAATGTCGAGAATTGCGGCATCGGGGCGTGCAAGGACAGCACGAAACCTGCGCGCCGTCTTGCGCCACCAGAGGCGGTCGACGTTGGCGGAAAGGAGGTGATTTAGCAGGTCATAGCGCGGCGCGATCGAGTCGAACATCTGCCGCACAGCATCAGCCGCAGATGCCTCGTCATGCGCGCCCACTGGCCTGGCCCCGGTTGCCAGCATCTCTTTGTCCCCTTCGCCGACTGCAAGAAGCTGCGAGCCAATCAAAACACGCTCGCTTCCTCATGCTATAGCCTTCATCTGACCAATTGCTTACGCCGCTGTTGCGCGGCACGGCCCTTCAAGCCGTAGCGAGAAAGGTATAGGCTTGAAAATGCCGATGGCCACAGCTTCCCCTCCCGCTCTTGCCACCGTGGCGCCGCACCCGCCGCTGACGGACAGCCATGGGCGCGTGATCCACGATCTGCGTGTCTCCATCACCGACCGCTGCAACTACAAATGCGTGTATTGCCGCACGGGCGAGGTGGGCGCGCAGTATCCGGAACTTGGCATCGAAGAATATCTGCGGCTGATTCGGCTTTTTGTCGGCCTGGGCATTACCAAGGTGCGGCTTACAGGCGGAGAGCCGCTGCTGCGCCGCGGAGTCGTGGAGCTGGTCAGGGAACTGGCGCGCATGCGCACGCCGGCGGGCGAACCGCTGGACCTGGCTCTCACCACCAACGGCCATTTGCTGGAGTCGCTCGCCGCCCCGCTCAAGGCGGCCGGACTGAACCGGGTGACGGTGAGCATGGACGCCGTGGACGCGCCCACCTTCGAACGGATCACACGCGTCGCGGGCAGCTTTCCGACGGTTCTCGAAGGCATTCGCGCTGCGCGCGCCGCGGGGCTTACGCCGCTCAAAATCAATTGCGTGCTGCTGCGCGGCTTCAACGACGATCAGATCGAGGGTTTCGCGCGCTTCGCACGCGAAGAGGACGTCGTGGTGCGGTTTATCGAGTTCATGCCCCTCGAAGAGGGCCGGCTTTGGACGCCGGAGATCGTGGTGACGCTCAAAGAGATCGTGGAACGCATCGGCCGGACGATGCCTCTGGTCGAGATTGCCTGCCCGCGAGGCCAGCGAAACGGCGCGGCGCTATACCTTCGCGGACGGCGTGGGCGAGATCGGCATCATCGCGCCGGTGAGCCAGGCCTTTTGCGGCGCGTGCAGCCGGGTGCGGCTCACCTCCGACGGCAAGATTCGCACCTGCCTGTTTTCGCAGGTGGAACACGATCTTTATGGGCGATTGCGCGACGGAGCCGGCGACGAGGAACTGCGCGCCTACATCGTGCGTACGGTTCAGGGAAAGGAAGCCCGGCACCACATCGGTGAGCCGGAGTTTCTGAAGCCGTCGCGGTCGATGGTGCACATCGGCGGCTGATTGGGCGGGGCTTGCGACTCAATGAATTTGCGGCCGATCCTGGCTGGCAGTTTGCCGTCTGCGTGCAGAGTGGTGTGGCAGAATGATGGAAAGACGTCCCCTCAGGGTCCCAGACATGCCAAACGAGACGGAAGGGCGCATCCCGCTCGCCGATCTGCTTGTTTTTCATCAACTGGCGCGATCGCTTACCTCGAGCTTCGATCTGGACACGATCCTGCGCACCATCCTGGAACACATGGAGCGCATGGTGGAGGCGGAGTTGTGGGCGCTTCTTATGCTGGACGAAGCCAGCCAGGATCTTTACTACGCGATTGCCGCGGGCGAAGAACAAGAAGCCTTTCGCGGCCTGCGGGTAAAGGCGGGCGAGGGAGTGGCCGGCTGGGTGTTACGAGCACGGAGAGACGCTCATCGTTCCCGAAGCGCTTGACGATCCGCGCGTGACGCAACAGACCGGCACCGGGACACGCGCCAGTCCGTTCGGCGATTGCCCTGCCATTGCGTGGGCGCAAAGGCACGCAAGGCGTGATCGAGATCTTCAACCCCCGCGCCGAGATGTCGGACTACACGATTGCGTTTCTGCACATTCTGGCCGATCATGCGGCCATTGCCATCGAAAATGCACGCGACGTGGCCCGCATTCAGCAGTTGACGATCACCGACGACACCACCGGCCTCTACAACGTGCGCCATCTTTACGATGTGCTGGACCGCGAATTGAAGCGATGCAAGAAGCCGAAGCTACCGCTCAGCCTGGCGTTTCTCGACCTGGACCGCTTCAAGCTGGTGAACGATGAGCACGGGCACCTGGTGGGCAGCGAATTGCTGGCTCAAACCGGACGGCGGCTGCAGGAGCTGAGCCGCTAAGCAGGACATGTGCTTCCGCTATGGCGGCGACGAGTTCGTAATTCTGATGCCGGAGACCGATGCTGAAGCCGCGCTGGACCTGGCGACGACGCATGACCGCGCGCTGATGAAGACGCAGTTCCAAATGAAGAACGGGCTCAAACTGAAAGTGAGCGCAAGTGTTGGCCTGGCCTCTGTCCCAGACGACGGCACGGCGGTGCATGGCATCATCGGGACTGCCGATGCGCGCATGTATGAAGTGAAGATCAACGGGCGCGGAAATGTGCGTGGGGCCTAGATCGACGCATACAGAATGGGCAGCCTCTCTAGTATCCCAGGTGTTTGTCGATGATGTTTGCGAGGGGCTGACCTTTCGAAAAGCGCTGATATTGCGCAAGGAAGAAGCGCATCGCGTGATTGAGCCAATCGCGGGTGTGGTCGGCGCAGTGGGGCGAGATCAGGATATTTTCAAGCTTGTAAATGGGGTCGCCGGGTGGTATCGGCTCCAGCTCGAAGACATCGAGACCGGCGCCTTTGATTTTCCTGTCAGCCAGCGCGCGTACAAGGGCCGCCTGGTCGATCACCGGTCCGCGGCCAATGTTGATGACAACCGCGTTCGGCTTCATCGCCGCAAATGCGGCATCGCCGATCATGTGGTGGGTTTCAGGAGTGAGAGGCGCAGCGACCACGACATAGTCGCATAGAGCCAGCATTGAGTGGAGTTCGGTTGGCCCGTAGAACCGGGTGATCAGCGGGTCGGGAGATGCGGGGGCGTGGCGCTTGAGCGCGAGAACATGCATCCCCATGGCGTGGACGCGGCCGGCAACGGCACGGCCGATGTCACCATAAGCGACGATCCCAACGGTCTGGCCGGCGATCCCCTCTACTTCGAAGGGAGCCCAGCGGCCCGCTTCTTGATTGCGAAGCATTCGGCGAAAATCCTTGGCAAAATAAAGAATCGCGGCGAGAGCGAACTCGCCGAGAGATGGCGAGAAAACTCCAGTACCGTTGGTGAGAAGAACAGCGCTCTCGATGAGCTCGGGGAACAGGGTTTTGTCGAGACCGGCGGCACGCGAATGAATCCAGCGCACGCGCGGGTTAGCCAGAAACGCCGAACGCAACAGATCGCGCGAGCCTGCCCAATGCAGGATCACTTCGGCGCCGTTGCCTGATGCGGCCAGAGCTTCAGGGGAGTTGACAACAACATGCGGCAGATCCACGAGCAGGCCAAGTTCGGGATCATTGGTATTCGAAAGCACCAGTACAAGCGGCTTCTTCTGCATCGAGATGGAATGCTCCAGTTTCGATTTGAGCGCTTGGGGACGCAGCTATCTCTTCGTGTCGCCGCCGATCTGTATGACGACGTATTGGGCCGGACCATCGCCGACATTTTTCACAGCGTGTAGCGTACCAAAAGCCACATAAATGATGCTGCCCGGGCCAGCATGCTCTGCTTTGCCATCGTGGTCAAACTCGAGGGCGCCCTCCCGGACGACGATCAGCTCGGAGTGATGGATCTGGTGGAGTGCGGACGGCACCGTTCCGGCGGGCTGCAGAGTCTCATGCGCGCCGACGGCTTCGCCGGTAGCCAGTGTGCCGACGAAGACTTTGCGGCCGAGGGCGCCGTTGGGCGCGGCTTTCGCGGTCATCTGGTCGTAGGCGAAAACACGCGAGTTGGCGAGCGGGTTGGGGTTAGCGGATTGCGCGCCGGCGACGGATGCAAGCACAAGGAGTATTACAGGAAGGGTAGCGGACCTCATGCGCTTCCTTTCTAAAGGGGAAGATCGTAGACGTAGGCGTGAAGCCCCATCCTTTCGAGAATAGACGCTCGGAGCATGGGGCACACAGATTGTTGGCCGGCAAGGTTCAGTCCGTTTACTGCTGTTCCGTTATGTGGACCGAGTGCTCGAGGTGGAAGGTGAGGAGCGTTTCGGCAGGAAGAAAGATCTGCTTGTTGCCCGTGAAGGCACTACCTGCCGTGCCCGCACCTCCCCCAGCCAGCGCGCCAATGAGCGCACCCTTGCCACCGCCGGCAAGTCCGCCGACGAGCGCCCCAAAGGCGCCCCCACCGCCGGCGAATTCCGCAGTGCGCTTGCCTTTGCCATTCTCAACACGATCAACGGAGCTGGTGGCAACCGGGTAGCTGCCCCACCTGGTGCGCACACGTTCCAGGCGCACCTGAAGCAACGCGCCGCCTTTGAAGTGGCCCAGGGGTTTGGCATCGATCACTGTACCTTGAGCGCGCGCCCCTTTGGGAATGACTGTCTGTCCATTTACGAGCACATCGTCGGCGACCGTGGCGCTGAAAGAGTCACCGGGTTGGCTGATCTTCGACCCCAGATCCTGATCGAGACGGACGTGAAGGCGGGTGCCGGCAGGAAGATCGACGACGGAGGGCGGAGGCGGCGATTGCGGAGGAGGCGTACTGGCCTGACCGGAGCCGGGAGCTGCGCCAGGTGCTGAAGCGGGCGCGGATGGCGAAGAGCTGGAGGCCGGCTGGGCGGGTTGTGAGGCTTGCCCGCTGACGGTGCCTTGCTGCGTGCTTGATTTACATCCGTTGCACGCGAGCATCGAGGTGCCCGCGAGCGCAGCAAGGAAAATAAAGTTGCGATGGAAATTCATGACGCGAACTCCTTGGGGGGAAGTAGGGGAGGTGACCACCGGCAAAGAGCGAAGGGCGTCGCAGGGACGCCCGAAAACATTAGATGTCAAGATTTTTGACGTCGAGGGCGTTGTCCTCAATAAACTTACGCCGGGATTCGACGTCTTCGCCCATTAGAGTCGTGAAGATGGCCTCGGTTTCGGCGATGTCTTCAAGCTTGACCGAGAGCAGTGTGCGGTGCTCGGGGTCCATCGTAGTTTCCCAGAGCTGCGTGGCCGTCATCTCGCCCAAACCTTTGTACCGCTGTACCTGGTAGTCCTTCTTTCCCTGCTCGACGATATAGGCGAAAAGCTCGCGGGCGGTTTGCTTTTCGACCGGCTCGCGGAGTATGCGGGTAGAGCGACCCGACGATTTAGCCTCTGCCTTGGCCTCACCGCCTTCGGCTCTCCTCCTCTTCGTCAGAGACAGCAGCAGCGGATTTGGCGGCGTACTCGACGAGGAATGGCGGCTCAAGAAATTCCTTGATGAGCGAGTACTTCGACATCATCTGACGGAATTCAGGGCTGGAGGCGAGAGTCCAGTCAATGCAGCGTGTAGCGCCCTGCGCATCGGTGAAGCAGATGGACCAGGTGTGGTGCTCCTCGTCTTCAACGGGCTTGCTCACTTTGAATTGGAACTCGTCGGCAAGTTCGACAAGCTGCGCATGCAGCACGGCTAGCTTCTCCGGAACCTCGCCGCCGTTTTTCGAGGCGAAGTCGGCACGGTGCGTGAGCTCGGCGCGGGCCAGCATCTCAGTGAGCTTTTCGTTGCGAATGCGCTTGTCGACCTTCTCGACAAAGCCGAGATACTCGTTGAGAGTGGCCATGAAACGTGTGAGGTCGGCACCCTCGATGCGGCTGGCGGATTCTCCGTGGCGAACGACCATGCCTTCGGCGGCGCGTTTGACCATGACTTTCACAAACTCGCGGTCATCTTTGATGTACTGCTCGAATCGCCCCTTCTTGATTTTATAGAGCGGGGGCTGGGCAATGTAGACGTGATCGCGTTTAATGAGTTCCGTCATGTGGCGGAAGAAGAAAGTGAGCAGCAGGGTGCGGATGTGGGAGCCATCGACATCGGCGTCGGTCATAAGGATGATCTTGCCGTATCGAATCTTGGCCGCATCGAAGTCGTCCTTGCCGATGCCGCAGCCGAGCGCGGTGATCATGGCACGGATTTCTTCGTGGCCAAGCATCTTGTCATAGCGCGCCTTCTCTACATTGAGGATCTTGCCTTTGAGCGGGAGGATGGCCTGGAATTTGCGATCGCGGCCCTGTTTGGCGGTGCCACCGGCGCTCTCGCCCTCGACCAGATACAACTCGCAGCGATCAGGATTACGCTCACTGCAGTCGGCCAGCTTGCCGGGCAGTCCGCCACCGTCAAGCGCGCCTTTGCGGCGAGTGAGGTCGCGGGCCTTGCGGGCTGCTTCACGGGCGCGGGCGGCTTCAATGGCCTTGTTGATGATGCGGCGGGCAACGGGGGGATTCTGTTCGAGATACATGCCCAGCCTCTCATTGACAAATGCCTGGACGGTGCCTGCGATATCAGAATTGAGTTTGCCCTTGGTCTGGCCTTCAAACTGGGGCTGCGAGAGTTTGACGCTAATTACAGCCACCAGGCCCTCGCGCACGTCGTCGCCGGAAAGATTCTCCTTGACGTCCTTGAAGAGCCCCATTTGCTGGCCAATGAAGTTGATGGTGCGAGTGAGCGCAGTGCGAAAGCCCGATAGATGCGTGCCGCCATCGACGGTATTGATGTTGTTGGCGAAGCTGAATACGGTTTCGGAGTAACTGTCGTTGTACTGCAGCGCGATATCGATTTCGACTGCGTCGCGCAGGGCCTCCATGACGATGGGCTTATCGTGGAGCACCGCCTTGCCGCGGTTGAGATGCTTGACGAACTCAGCAATACCACCGGCGTAGCGAAACTCGGCGCGGCGGGCTTCGCCGGTTTTGGAGTCAGCGGTGCGCTCGTCAGTGAGCGTGATCTCAAGTCCCTTGTTGAGGAAGGCCATCTCGCGCAAACGCTGAGCCAGCGTGTCGTAGTTGAACTCGGTGGCCGCGAAGATGGTTTTGTCGGGCAGAAAATGCACGCGCGTCCCACGGCGCTTACTGGTGCCAGCCTGGCGGAGTTCGGAGGTGGGGAGCCCACAACTGAAATCCATCTCCCAAGTGTGGCCGTCGCGCCAGATTTCAACGTTGAATTCCTGAGAGAGCGCGTTCACGCAGCTGACTCCGACTCCATGAAGGCCGCCTGAGACTTTATAGGTGGAGGCGTCGAATTTGCCTCCGGCGTGCAGCTTTGTAAGCACGACTTGTACGGCCGGCATATGCAGGCCGCCGGGCAAATCCATCATGTCGACAGGAATGCCGCGGCCATCGTCGACAACGGTAATCGAGTTATCAACGTGAATGACCACATCAATTTTCTTGGCGTATCCGGCGAGAGCTTCGTCCACGGAGTTGTCTACCACTTCGTAGACTAAGTGGTGCAAGCCCATCTCACCGGTCGATCCGATGTACATGGCAGGGCGCAGACGCACAGCCTCGAGACCTTCCAGAACCTTGATGTTTTCGCCAGTGTAGCTGTCGTTGTCGCCGTGCATCGCCGTGCTGCTGAGGACTTCAGTCGCCATAAAATTCCGTTCGCAATGTCTTCCGCATTGAGGGTGGCCCGGAGCTGATTCCGGACGCTGAAGCGGGACTAACCGCTTGAAAAAAGAGGAGCTATCAAGCGTGCTTACTAGGCTTATTTTACCATGCGAGAGGGTGTTGAAGCTGGGCGGGAAGCCGCCTCGCAAACGGTTACCGATGGCTCCACAAAGACGATCAAATGTGACGTTAGTAATCATCGTTGGTTTGATAATAGTATCTACATGAAAAAGATGGACTTGACGATCATATCTGCGTACTATGCTTATTGAAAGGGAGAGAGTTTTCCCTTCAGATTAGAATCCATGAGGTTACTAAAGATGAAAGTCGCCATTCGCATTTTCGCTCTGTTCATCGCCTTCGCTGGGCTGGCTTCAGCTTCGTTTGTTCCGGCTACCACGAAAGCGGTCTCTACGCACGTTTCAATGACCGCGAGTGGGCCGGGCCCGACGATCAATCTTCCGGGCCCAGTCCCCTGCCAATTGGACAACACATGTTTTGCATCCTCGACGTCGGCACAGTGAACCAACATCGCGAAAATGCGCTGCATAGCACGAAAGTGCCAGCAGCGCGTTACCCTTTTGTGTTTGAGCCATAGGGCATATTGGCGCTATCCTGAGGGCATTCGAAGAGCAACAGATCTGTCTCTATGCCCTTGAATCATGCAATGTCGGCTATGAACGCAGTCGAGTTTGTTTTGTGGTCCGCGCTCGCCCTGCTTTTCTGGAGCAAGGGACTGCATCGCCGCTTCAAGGCAATGAGCTATTACCTGGCTTTGCATGCCATCTCCACACCGCTCTTAGTGCTTGTGCTCCACGCGGAATCACAACCGTGGGGACGAGAGTACCACTCTGGCGCGGTTTACTATTTCGGGTTCTTTGCAACCTACATTGCAAGCGCGGTGCTACTGTACTTCGTCTGCATTGAGGTCTTCCGCTCTGCACTGTCGGCGTTCCCCGGGATCACCAATCTGGCGATCGTCATTTTCCGTTGGGCGGCTGTTGTTTCTCTCATCGTGAGCTTGACCTCAATTTCTTATGCGCACAAAGGCTTCTTCCTTATCGCCGATGTCTCCTATGGCCTGATGCACTCAGTGAGCGTCCTCGAACTATGCCTGCTGGCGTTCCTGTGTTTGAGCATGAATGCACTTCGCCTGACGGTGCGGGACCTGTCATTTGGCGTCGCTTTTGGTTTTGGCTTGCTTTCCTCCGGAGACTTTATTCTCGCGTCGTGGAGTTCCCGCATTGCGTCACTGGCCGACCCACTGCAGTTCGTGTACGAATCGCTGATTTTGGTGACATTGGCGATCTGGATGGCTTACTGCATTTTGCCGGAACCGGTTCGTAAGCCGGTGTTGATGCCCGCAAGTTCGACCATCTACCGCTGGAACGAGATCGCCACCGCACTGGGCCACACGGGAACCAAGGTTGCCGTGCAGCAGCCCGCCAACAGCTTCTTCCTCTCCGATGTGGAGCGAGTTGTGGAGAAGGTGCTCGCGCGGAATATGAAGGGCCGAGAATCTGAGACGTAAAGAAAAGGACTAGGCACAACGGCCAGCAAGACGAAAGGGCCACGGCGGTTGCCGTGGCCCTTTTGAATTTGGGTGTGGTTCTTTACTCGGCTGGAACCGGGTCAACGGAGGCGAACCGCCCGCGACGGCCGCGATCTGTGAACTTCACGCGGCCAGTGACCTTGGCGAAGAGCGTGTCGTCGGAGCCGATGCCCACATTAACGCCAGGCTTGATCCTGGTGCCACGCTGGCGCGTGATGATGGAGCCACCTGTGACCAACTGGCCGGCGAAGGCTTTGACGCCCAGCCGTTGTGCATTAGAATCCCGTCCGTTTGTGGAGCTGCCTCCACCCTTCTTATGTGCCATTGCCGAATCCCCTTCTGGTTTTCTGCGATCTACTTCGCAGCGTACGTAACGCCATCGGCCTCGATGGCCTTGATGCGCACTTGAGTGAAGTTCTGACGGTGTCCCTGGAGCTTCTTGTACTGCTTTTTGCGCTTGAAGTGGAAAACAAGAATCTTGTCGCCGCGGCCTTCGCCGAGAATTTCAGCCGTCACTTTGGCGGCCGCCGGCTTGGCCAAGGTTCCAGGCTCGCCGGAAACCGCAAGGACATCACTGAACTCGATGGTCGGACTGCCGGACACGACGCTTTCAATCTTCAACACGTCACCTGGAGCGACACGGTACTGCTTGCCTCCGGTGCGAATAACTGCGTACATAAAAATCCTCCAGCGCCTGAGCCTTGCGAGAGGCGCTTACGACAAGAATCCGTGTGCTCGATTGGGGCGGATACAGAACAGAAACTGCATCGGGAAGCGGGCCGCACATACGCCAATCACGGCGGAGAACCCTAATCCATCCCGCGCGCCCCCTCAACGGGGCGCATCGCCAAACTGCTTAATTCTATCGTTAATCCGCGCTTCGGGTCAAAGCGCCGACGTCGCACGTGGCGGATCCGTTCTCCGTTCTTTGATTGGACTGGCAGGTTTTTCGTCTGTGAGTGGCGGCGAGCGATCAGGATCTTCGACTTGTCAGGCAAACTACCGAATCAAGGTTCGTGCGAATCAAGCACTTCTCGACGACAGGCTCTAGAGGTTCGATTCGGGGAATTCTGGACCCCGGAGCGCCAAACTTAGCCATTTCGCTGTGCGCGCATGAGCTGAACAAACGCGAAAAGTGCCACACCAAAACACATTCCTGATCCAATGAGCTGAAGAGCATCGACACCGCGTATGGCGGAAAAATGCGTGTTGTGCGACATGTTTACCAGTCCAGAGATGCCGACGATGAGCGTGATGAGGATCGTGGAGGTCAGAGACTTGCGGGCATGCATGAACCGATTATCGTTACCGATTATATGTCTGTCCACAAAAAACGGTATTGACATGAGCTCGATACTCATCTGCCGTTTAGCTGGATTCAGAGTTGGCTTATCTCGCTTCTCTTGGGATTGCGCCGGGCGCCTTGAACCGGCGCCGCTATACTTCCCCCATGCGGCGTGTCAGTGTAATCGCCACGGTCTTGAATGAGGCCGAGGATATCGGGCGGGTAGTTCCCAGCCTGTTGAGGCAGGAACCTCCGGCGGCCGAAGTGATCGTGGTGGACGGGGGTTCGACAGATGGGACGTGGGAGTGGCTTGCCGCGACAAAGAAGCAAGATCCACTGCTGGTGGCGATACACGACGAGACGTGCAGCCTGAAGTACTCGGCAGGGCCGGTTTCGCGGGGGAGAAACGTGGCGATTGCAGCGGCGAAGTCGCCGATCATTGCCTGTGCTGATGCCGGCTGCACGTACGCTCCCGATTGGCTGAAGAACTTGACCGCGCCGCTGATCGCTGGATCTGCCGAGTACGCGTTGGGTGGGTCGTGCCTGGACGCGAATGGGTGCTCGGTGTGGGACGTGGCGTCAGCGCCGTTCTTCAGCATCAAGCTGTCGCCGAAGGAGCCGACGAAGTCGTGCACCGCGCGGTCCATGGCGTTTACGAAGGAGCTTTGGGAACGCATTGGTGGCTTTCCGGAACAGGTGCTTGTGGGTGAGGACACGTTGTTCGATCTAAGGGCGCGGCAACTGACGACACCTGCATTCGTCAGCAACGCGAAGGCGCGCTATCGGCCGCAGAATACCTTCCGCTCGGCTTGCAGGCAGATGGCTCGGTACGCTGTGAGCGACGGCCAGGCACGCGTCGCTGGTCGAGGCTGTTTCGCAATGCCGCACGATGTCTTTTGGAGGTGCTGGCGCTGGCGAGCCTGCGCTGGAGCTTCATTCCTTTGCTGGTGATTCTTGCGCTGGAGTTGTGGTTCGCCTTTCAGAATGGACTGGCGGCACATCGGACGGTTCGGATTGAGGCGCGGTGCTGGCGCGGTTCGCGTTCTCGGTCGCTGTGCCGTGGGTCGTGGCGGTGAACCAGATTCGTGGGCTGGTCACGAAGAAGGCGCTGACGAATCGGCAGAACGAGTGACAGTGGTCAGTGATCAGTGGTCAGGCATTACGCTGTTGTTGGAACCACGTAAAAGAGAATTGCGAAGTAGTGGGCGATGCTGCCGGCTAAGACAAAGAGGTGCCAGGCGGCATGGAAGTAAGGAACGCGATCGAAAGCGAAGAAGAGGATGCCGAGCGTGTACGCTGCGCCGCCTGCGGCCAGCCAGGCGACGCCGTGCCAGCCGATGGCATGGAGCAGCGCGCGGCCCACGAAGACGATGAACCAACCCTGAAAGAGATAGACCATCGTTGAGAGGACGGCGAACCGGCGCTCTTTGAGCCGTTCCATGGCGAGGGTCTTGAAGAGGACACCTGCAACGGCCAGCGACCACTCAACAGCAAAGACAATCCATCCCAGCGTGCCGCGCAGCGAGACGAGCGTGAACGGCGTGTAGGTTCCTGCGATCAGCACGTAAATGGCGGAGTGATCGAGGACGTGAAGGACGGGGCGAGCACGGGTGCGCACCAGTGAGTGGTAGAGCGTGGAGCTGAGATAGACGAACATGAGCGAACCGGAAAAAATGGCGCAGCTTACGATGACGGTTGCCGTTCCGCGGTTGGAGGCGGCGATAAGGATAAATGGCTCCAGCGATGGCTAGTCCGGCGCCGACGCCATGGGTGATGGCGTTGGCCAGGATGTCGCCAAGGCTGGGGTGTGGGTTCACAGGGTGATGATAGCCGAGAGCTCGGCGAAGGGATGCAGGAGGCAGCGGAGTTGGCGGAGTGGGTGGAGTTAGCAGCTTTCCTTCCGCCGCCTCATAGTTTGGTACGGCCGGGCACAAGCCTGTTTCACAGACCCCTACCCCCCGCCCCCCTCCCCCGGGGTGCTATAGCAATTCTTCTGTTTTCAGCGAGATGAGCGGCTGGGTTCACCACTAAATCTACCCGGAATCAGGAATTTAGAAGCCAGATTCCTGTTTCCAGAGGAGTTAAAGATTGCTTTCGGGCTTAGTTCGCGCCTATGCGGCGAGGAGCGGGCGCGACGGGAGGCGGGCTTGTTCAAGACTCCCCGAAACGCTCGCATTCGTACCGGCCTCAAGCGACCTGAAACCAATATAGCGAATTGGCGGAAATAGTATGCAAAACAGGGAACAAGGGAACGAGGGAACAAGGGGCCGAGAAAACAACGACTTAGAGGAGGGGTGCGGGATTATTTCTGGGGCGGGGGCTTGACATCAAAGACCCCACCCAAGAGGAGCCTGGATGAGGCACCCAGATTTCAGGTCGGCTGAGGTGGGCCACGGGCCTTGTATGGCCTACTGGACTCTACTATATCCCGGTTAGGTATATGGCAAAGATGACGGACTTCCGTTGCCGGGATCAGGTGGCGCGGAAGCGGCTGGTGCCTTCCAGCTTGTTTCTGTTTGGCGACGGTGAATGCCGCACAGAGGGCGCGGACGCGGCGACCGCTTCTGGTGCGGCCCACTGGCTGCAAAACCCCACAGCACACGACGATTCGTCGGAGCCAGGCAGATACGACCGGTGGATGCGCCTGCTGCTCTCGTGCGGCAGAGCAAGGTAAACGCGCCCCCATCGAAAACGCCGTCGCCGAAGTCCAAGGCCCGCTCGTCCGCCAGCCCGCGCCGGCCGCGCGGCTGGCCCGCATCCTTCACCACTCCGCAACCGACCTTTGGGATATCTGCACCCTCACCGACAGCGGCCAAATGTGGGACGAGGCGCGCGCCGTTGCCAGCCGCATCCTCGCCGCCTGCCCCGGCGACTGAACGCAACCCCACGCACGGCCCGCCGCTTTCGGGAGTTATTTCCGAGTGGCCGGTCAACCGGCCGGAATGGGCGAGGCCGACGACGGGGGCGATCCGCGCTCACCGCAGGCGTCCGGCCTACCGGGGCGTGGCGAAAAGCATGATTCATATGTATACTCCGCCCGTGGCTCTGCCGGCGCTAGTTGTCGATCATTATGTCTCGTCGGTTGTTTCTGTCTGCTCGCGGCCGGATCGCGGAGTCGTCAGTGTGGTGTTGTTCGGCAGTGTGGCCACGGGTAGCTACGCGCCTGCAATCTCCGACGTGGATCTCCTGATCGTCGTTGCCGACAGCGCGACAGAAAAAGACAAGCTGTGCTTGCGTGATACGATCTCGCAACTTGAAGCAAGCTGCCGCGTTGCGAAGCGATACCCATACGAGCGCGGCGTGTGGGACCGAATTGCCGATCGCATCACGGCAAACGTTCGTTCATTCTTCGTTTGCACGCGAAGTGATTTACTTTCTGGAGACCCGGGCCGCATTCTCGACATCTCCGCCATGCAGGCGCGATTTGTGGATCGTGTGGCGATTCCTAGCATTGTTGGATCGGGCGTCACCGTTTGGGGTGAAGATTTGATCACTCAGGTTCCACTGCTGCCCATCCGCCGGCTTGATGTCGGCAAGGCGTTCTTCTCCTTCTTCAATCAGTTGCTCTTCACGGCCGTCGGGTATCCGCTAACTCCAGGGGCTACGAAGTACGCAATGGAAACGCTGAAGCGCTCGATCCACAACTGCTATTACTGCTACCACTTGCGTCCGGCGCAACTCGCCGAAGAGGTGGCCTTCTTTCAGCAGCGCATCGGAACTCGCATCGCGTTTGAAGATCTGATGAAACTAAGGACGGCGTACCAGCCGCGCTTTGGATTCATTCTGCGCTGCTTCCCCACCCTTGTGCGCTTGCATGTGGCTACCGCTTGGGATAATCAGTTCCCCAAGGCCCCTCGCGAAGTATTGGACCGCCCCATCCGGCGCGATGAGCGTGCTTTTTGAATGGAAAGCCTGAACGGCCTCAATGATAATTCCTGGAGATCGCGCGCCAACGATATGGAGCGTTTCATGCGCTTATCAGTTCAGTTCAGGCCGCGCGCGGCGAGCCTCGGGCGAATTG